>NZ_JBHJVY010000002.1:1472045-2112863 GCF_042266325.1 Nocardia sp. NPDC056100 | reverse complement strand
AGGTCGCCTCGCTGTTTGAGCATCACGCCGAGGTTGTTCATGGCGTTGGCGTTTCCGGCATCGATCGCTTTGCGGAACCACACCTCGGCTTCGGCCAGGTCGCCCCGCTGTTTGAGCAAGAACCCGAGGTCGTCCATGGCGATGGTGTTCCCGGCATCGATGGCTTTGCGGAACCAGCTCTCGGCTTCGGCCAGGTCGCCTCGGTCCTGAAGCAGAACCCCGAGACTGCTCATGGCGTTGGTGTTCCCGGCATCGATCGCTTTGCGGAACCACACCTCGGCTTCGGCCAGGTCGCCCCGCTGTTTGAGCAAGAACCCGAGGTCGTCCATGGCGATGATGTTCCCGGCATCGATGGCTTTGCGGAACCAGCTCTCGGCTTCGGCCAAGTCGCCTCGCTGTTTGAGTAGAAACCCGAGTTCGTCCATGGCGATGGTGTTCCCGGCGTCGATGGCTTTGCGGAACCAGCTCTCGGCTTCGGCCAGGTCGCCACGGTCCTGAAGCAGAACCCCGAGATTGAGCATCAGACGGCTCGTATCCACCGGAGCGGCTGAGAACTGCGCCGCCGAGCGGGGGGTGAGCGTAGTGACGGTGACCGCACGCAGAAGGTCAGCGACCAAAGCCTGGCCTGACGGGTAGCGATCGGCGGCATCCTTGGCCAGCGCGGTCGCGATCACCGAATCCAAATGCACTGGTAGGTCCAGGCGTATCGCATGCGCGGACGGGACCGGTGCGGTCAGGTGAGCGGTCATGAACTCGACAGGTGCTTGCCGTGGGAATGGAAGCTGCCCGGTCAGTAGCTGAAACATCGTGCACCCGAGCGAGTAGATATCGGCGCGGTGATCGACTGAGCCTGCGGCGAACCGTTCGGGTGCGGTATAGGGCAGCGACATCGCGATGCCGGTCACGGTCGTCGCGGAATCGGCTGTGCGGGCGATTCCGAAGTCGGTGAGGACCGCTTTCTGTCCATGGCGAGGGTCCTGCTCCAGGAGCAGGTTCGCTGGTTTCACGTCTCGATGCAGCACTCCCTTGGCATGCGCGTGATCGAGCGCGTGCGCGGTATCGGTCACCAACCTGATCACTTGCTCGATCGGCAACCCGCCGGATGTGCCTGCCAGAAGTGCCGCAGCGTCCCCACCTGCGATGTGCCTCATCGACAACCACAACGCCTCGTCCTCAGGATCACTGCAATCGTGGACCTGCACAATGTTGGGATGGTCGAGCTGCGACACCAATGCCGCCTCTCGATCGAACGCAGCCCGCGCCCCCTGGTCCAGGGCCCACTGATCATGCAGAACCTTAAGTGCCACATCACGTTTGAGCCTCGGATGCCGAGCAAGATAGACCACGCCCATCCCGCCCGCACCCAACCGTGTCCTGATCACGTACCCCGCAAACACCGACCCCACGCCTAACACACCGTCACCCCCGATCTTGTTCGACCACGATCCATGACCTATCCGGACAACGCTACCGAGTACCGCTTTCGCTGGCCCAGCAAAGCTCTTAACTCCCAATGCCCTGTTCGACCCCTGACTCCCGTCTTCCAGGAGTTGTCAGACGAACGGATTACCGAACACCTCGTAGAGGGGAAACACCAGCTGCTGAACTCCTCGGCCAGCCGTGTGGTCACCCGAACGAGCTGGCAGGTGAGTTCGTGGCCCCGCGGACGGACCTCCACGACAGGCTCTATCGAGCCGCTGGAAGACAGCACACGGCTGCAGGAACGGAAACGACAACACCCGTAGGAGCATCCGGGCCCCTGCTCGATCACCATGAGTCACACAGCAACAGAGCGAGGGCAGCCCGCTCGTCACTTGATCGGCCGCCCCTGCTCACACAACACAGTCACTCCGTCGCGTGCGCTAGCCAACCCCGCGGCGAGGCGATCGAGCAGCAAAGGTTTCACCAGAACTGCAGCCTCATCCAAGGTATGGAAGGACGCCGAGAGAATCTCTCCGTCTCGCAGCCTCATCCGCATGGACGAATCGTCCGGAAGCACACCTCCGTCGAAGACGAAAACTACTCCTTCAGGCCTGGAGTCTTGCGGGCGAACGTAATCCACGACAAGCAGTCGCCCATGCGGGATCCACAGTCCCAGCTCCTCGCCAACCTCGCGCTGAGCTGTTGCCCATGGCGACTCGTCGGCTTCCACAGCACCACCTGGAATCTGCCAGTTCGGCTTGTACGACGGCTCGACCAGCAGCACGCGGCCTGCACTGTCGCGGAACAGGACTCCCGCCGCCATCCGCTTGCGGGCCAATCTCGCGACGTAATCCGCGACAGGCAAATCCTCGGCCGCGGAATCGCCGGAATCAGGCGCGTTCACCCGAGCCACCCTAACGGCGCTGCTACGCCCACGCGCGGCGATCGCGGCGTTTCAGCGTCACGAACACGCCGTGACAAGGCCTACAGCTGTCTCGACCCTATGAAAGGAACAGAGTGACCATTTCACCCACAAGGAATGATATGAACGGTGATACCGTAAATATCATGGCCACCAAGCAGATCTCCATCACTGTCGACGAGCAGATCGTTGCCGCCATCGAACGCATCTCCGGCGGCAACAGATCAGCGGGATTCGAGCACGCCGCGCGGGTGTACCTGCTCACCTCGCAAGCCAAGGCGATGACCAGCGAAGAAGATCAACAGCTCGCCGACTTCGATGCGACCTGCGAGCAGTGGCGCGCCAGTGCATAGAGGTGACGTCTACAAAATCAGCACGGTGACAGGTCGCGCGATGAATGCACTCGTGGTGTCCGACATCGACCTAGCCGAGCCAATCGGCTACGTCTTCATCACCCCGATCGTCGAATCGCCCGGGACGCGCCAGCATGTCACCGCACCGATCTCCGCTGTGGAGAACGGATCCGCGGTCGTATGGCGTACTCAGTCCGTGCCCTTGGCCAACCTCGAAAAGGGCAAACTGGCGGGTCAGGCCACCGACAGCGAGATGGCCGAGGTTGATTCGCTGCTCAAGGCCTTGTTCGGGCTCTAGCGAACGGGCCCTGCGAGATGGTCGAGCCCCGACCTCCACGGTCGGGGCTCGACCACTGGAAGGCCCAAATGAGCCACACATCCTGGAAGGCAGGGGCGCCGTCAAGTGAGAAGCCCGAGAAATCCGTGCCCATCGTGCTCGTTCAAGGCGACTTGTCGCCGGGTTTGCTCTGCTGATCGTCGCCGCGTTCGTTGCAGGGTGCGATAGCAAGACTGACACCAGCGGGGCTGCTGCAGGGGTAGGTGACAACCGAGTTCAGGACGCAGAGAGGGGCCTAGCAAAGCAACCGCTTCTGTCGGTAGGGCTGGCTACGGTTGAGTAGCCGACCGGAACGCAGCCGGGTGGTGCCACAAACCCATGGTGATTCATGTCGCTCAACGCAGCAAAAATTTCACCGGTTGTCGAGAGGAGAGGAGTATCCGTGCAGGTCAACGACTTTGCGGTTGAATTCGGACTGCCACATCGGATGCCGACGGTTCGAACCTGCAACGCGACACGGGCGGGTACCGTGTTCGCCGGAATCGATGCGACAATCCCATCGTTGTAATTTGCTGACGCAGGGGCCCGCAAACTGCTGACTAGGTAGCGGTTTCCAGCATCAGAAGCGCGTCGCAACAGGACGTACGAGCCGATCGTGACACGTGGATTGAACGACTGTACAGCTACAGGCGACTGCAGGACTGGTGCCGCGAGACAAGAGGAGACAGGTGCATAGCTTCTATGAATTCTTCGCCGGCGGCGGTATGGCACGTGAGGGCCTCGCCAGAAGCGGCAAGTGGGAGTGCCTGTTCGCCAACGATTTTGACGCAAAGAAGGCTGCTAGCTACAAGTCAAATCTGCCTGATGGCGAAGGCGGCGCGATGGTCGTTGCGGATGTTGCCAAACTAAGCGTCGACGAACACCTCGCAACTGGCCATGCAGACCTCGCATGGGCGTCGTTTCCTTGCCAGGATCTATCCCTGGCAGGTTCAGGGGCAGGGCTGAAGGGGGCGCGATCAGGAACCGTCCATTCCTTCTGGAAGCTGATCAAGGAGTTGCGGGAGCAGCAACGCGCACCGCGGCTGGTCGTGCTCGAAAACGTTGTCGGCGCGCTCACCGCAGGTAAAGGCCAGGACTTCGTGACTCTCGGCAACATGCTCGCCGAGAGTGGCTACCGTTTCGGGGCGGTCGTGATCAATGCTGAGCATTGGGTTCCGCAATCGCGTCCGCGACTGTTCATCATCGCGGCGCACCGCGAGCTTCCGATCGATGGACTGGTTTCGGAGCACCCCACTCGGTGGCACCCTGTCTCGCTGGTCGCCGCACATAGTCGCCTCCTGGCCGGGTCCAAGGCGACGAGGAAAGATGATGCTTGGGTTTGGTGGAATCTCCCCGAGCCGCCTTCGCGTAGGACGAAATACCAGACTTTGGCGGATGTAATCGAGCCTGGTGACCCGGCCAGCGTCGAGTGGCACGATGAGGCGGTAACTAAACGGCTACTCAGCGAGGAGCTGATGAATGCCGGGAACAGAAAGAAATTTGAAGATGCAAAACGACGCGCCAAGGCGACTAGCGATACGGTAGTCGGAACAATCTACAAGAGAATGCGGCCTGAAGGCCCATTAACTGGCAAAAAAGATAAGGACGGCAAGCCGCTCCGCGAGAAGGTTCAACGTGCCGAGGTTCGCTTCGACGACATCGCTGGCTGCCTTCGCACGCCAGGCGGCGGCTCCAGTAGGCAGACAATTTTGGTCATCGATAAAAATGGTAATCGAGTGCGTTCTCGCCTGCTCTCCACTCGGGAAGCAGCGCGCTTGATGGGCCTGAGGGACGATTACATCCTTCCTGATAAATACAACGATGCGTACCACCTCGCCGGAGACGGAGTAGTTGTCGACGTCGTTCATTTCTTGGCCGAGAATGTCCTTGAGCCGTTGCTTGAGCCACTCGCCTCGACTGATATTAGAAGGGCTGGAGCTAAAGCGACACAGTCCCAGCTCGAAATTAAATATGGAGACGAAAAGGTTCCCGCCTGTGTTTGAGGCCAATTCTATCCGGTGAAGGAAACACCAGAGCAACGCTCTCGCACGATGCGAGCAGTGCGGTCGGTAAACACAGGTCCCGAGATGATTGTGCGCCGTTATCTTCATGCAGCCGGGCTGCGATACCGGCTGCATGATCGACGGCTTCCAGGGAAGCCTGACGTAGTCTTCCCCAGCCGTCGGCTGGCTCTGTTCGTACACGGATGCTTCTGGCATCAGCATCCCTACTGTCGAGCAGCGACCAGGCCAGCGTCGAACACTGATTACTGGTCTCGCAAGCTGGACGGCAACGTTGCCCGCGATGAGCGCCGACAAACCGAACTGGAAGCGCGGGGCTGGAAAGCCCTGACCTTCTGGGAATGCCAGACTCGAGACCCAGCGATGCTCAACCAGCTTTCCTTGCTGATCCGGAACAGTCCCGTTGTCAGCGGCCGGTCCTCGTCAGCGGCGAGTTCAAGACAGCCATGACAGGTTACGTTGACGCGCGGGTCGCTGGGTTTCCTTGCCCCGCAGGCATTCCGGCAGCGATGGTCATCGACCGGGTTCGAGCAACAACAACTCGTATAGCCGCTGGACCAACTCAGGTCCCTCGCCTTCGGCCGCACAGCGGGTCGGCCCCGGCGGGCAGCATTGGTGGTGAATATTCCCAGGTAGACGCGCAAAACCCGATCCGCACCGGAATTCTGCCGGGAGTTTGTCGGACGTGGCTGCAAGACTATCCGCGTGACGAACGATGTTCTGGAAGCTGAGCTCACAACCTTCACAGAAAAGCACGGGTTCACCGGCATAAGCGCACTAGCGGTGGGTCTCCTTGTGACCGACCGTGCTCGCGAACTGGGCTTCCCTCTCAACCCAGATGCCTTGCTCACCCCGGGTGGCGGCCAAGTGTCACACCTTGGAGGGAAACGCGTGCCACGATTGCTAGCCAGTCATGGCATAAACCGCGAACTCCCCACAGAGGGCGGTCGAACGTCCCGCGGCACCCTTCGCATGATGCGCGACTATGTCGACATGCTGAACACGTTGCACACGGCGGGCCCTGTTGATCTCGACAGTGTTGAAGAGTTCTGGATTCAGCGGTTTCGTGACCATTTCGCGTCGGTGCCCTTGGAATCCGAGGGTAACGCCTCGAACGATAGCAGTGAGCCAGCTGGCAGCGATGATCCAAGCTCGCGCTTGCTGGAATTGATCGAAGGCAGTGGCATCGACCCGCAGTCGTTGGCCGACGCCATGGTTCGTCACCCCAACGCGGACCAGGTCATCTCGCTACTTGCAAGCAGCGCCGCTGGTATGTCGGCGGCCCAGGCCGCAGTGCTTGACCAGCGGCGAGACCTTGTCGCCAAGCTGCGGGAATTGATCAACGATCCGACCAGCACGGAGACAGACGTCCAGAAATTGATCGGCAATGCGTACTGGATCTTCGGCGGCCGGTACGTCGGCGTTGCTGAACGGCGATCATTCACAGTGCTGGACCAAACAGATATCCCGTTACTTGGTTCTGACCGCACGCTCCACATCGTTGAACTGAAGGGCCCGAATATCAAGAAGCTCATCGTGTTTCATCGCAATCATTGGATTGCGGGGCCGAAGGTTCATGAGGCCGTCGCACAGGCGATGAACTATCTCCGAAGTTTCGACGAACAAGGACTACAAAACTCGGCGGCGTTCAGCAACGAGCTGGGCCAGACCTACGATATGAGCCGGGTTTTCGCGACCGTAGTTCTCGGTCACTCCGATCACGGTCGGCCAGATGCTGTCACACCTCGCGAGGTGGTCACACGCACTCTTCGCCAATACAGCGCCGGACTAAGTCGAATCGAAGTCATCACCTACGACCAGCTCGTAGAGAACGCCGAACGAGCCCTTCTTTTCGAGCATGTCACACAGAATCAGGCTGCAGCGGTGGCTGAGACGTCTGAGGATTCGACCGTGACCTAGTTGTGCTGTCTCATGAGGCCGGCTCACCGTTTCACAGGTGGCTGGCCAGTTCAGTAACCATCGGTGAGGAAACCGAAGCGCATCGGCCGACGCATTGTTCGACGCGCGCCGCGAAGTCCTGCGAGTGCGGCTACCGAGTCGTTCGACCCGGAGCACGTATCTCCGATCCCCCAACGAGGACGTATGATTCCGTGGATGACCTTGGGGTGGGAAGGATTGCGCAAGCCCGTGTTTGAGACTAGTTCCGCCGGCACGGTCAGGGCCGCCGAGTCCATATTGCCAATGCACCGCGACCGTCCCGACCGGCTGCGTAGTCCGGCCCACCGTTACCAATCGCGCACTGTTTACCGCTGGACACGGGAGGGCATCGCCGCGCAGGAGATACGGCCCGATGGCGTGTCTGGCTGTCTGCGGCGGCTCATCCAGGCAGGCCGACACCCCTGCGGCGGAAGGCAAAGTCAGCGTTCAGCGAGTGACCGCAACGAGTACGGCGCGCGTATGAGTACCGAGGTCCACAAGCTTTATCGATTCCCGGCCAGCCAGGACGAATTCACCTTCGGCGATGCCATCGCCGTGTCGGCTGTCGGGTGGTTAACCGAGTCCGCCGGGCGGCCGTTGGCCTCCAGCGGACTCGTTCGTGTATCTGCAAACGGTGAGGCGGGAGTCAATGGGTAGTCGAGGCGTAGCTAGCTATAACGACCCGGACAAGAAGCCGCCGACCAAGAAGTCCATGCCGACCCGTTTCGTGCGGGAGTTCCGCGAGAAGCTGTCGAATGCCCTCGACACGGTGGATGACGTGAGCGGCGTGAAGCTGGGCAAGTGCATTGGCGCTTACGCCTTCTACGACTACGACCGCGAGCCGATCTACGTCGGGCAAACCACTGAGGACTTCGCCACCCGCATTGGCCGCCACCTCCGCGGGCAACGGTCGGACACTCTGGCCTACCGCATACTCGACCCATTCGAAGTCGCCGAGATGGAGCTGTACGCAGTCGAGCACCTGCGTAAGGTTCCGCCCAAGGATCGTCGCGCCCAAGTGGACGCTATCGAGTACTCGGCGTACGTGCACGCTATTCAGAACTCCAAGTACAAAGCCATCCTCAACGAGAAGATCCCGCCGGTCTCGGAAATCGTCGACCTGCCCGAACCGTACCGCTTCGACCTCGTCCCCAAGGACTTGCGAGAGGATCGCGAGCACCCCGATGTTCGAATCGCACGCCGAGCCGAGACATTGGCTCGCGTGGCTGCAGTCGCCCACGAACGTGGTGAGGTTTCGGCCGGGCTTCGGCGCGTCATCGTGATCCAGGCAGTGCGTCTCGCTGACCTCGCGGCCGCGCGCTTGGCTTATGCAGAGGGCCGAGTGCGGCCGTCGCCCGATTCGATCAATGTGCCCGCGCTCGTCGGCAACGTCATGGCTGAATCCGGCGATACCGACGCTGCCGATGACTAGGCGTGGAATCTCAGGATGTTGGTTCCACGATGTCGAGACTCGGCTGATCGGTGGCTTGTGCCCGATGCCGTCTGCACCAAACTCGTAGCTGCCAACGTTCGGATCGACCGTACCCGGTCCGAACGTCGGCAGAGTCGGCCGCCTCTCGCGAATGGCCTTCGTCGATGTAAAAGCATTGGTAGAAACCTTGATTCATGAGGCGGCGGGGTTTCGTCGCGGGCACCGCGGTACATGGTGTACACGTCGGCCATGGCAGCGGCCGCACGCTGTGAAGCAAGCGCTCCCGTTCTGAGTTCGGCACTGGTGTCGCACAGACTTTGTCTGGCCTCGTCCCTTTCGTTGTAAAGGGGCTCCTGCAGCTGGTCTTCCCTGAATTTTTCGGAGCCGGGTTGCTGGACTTCATGCCACGCCGGTTGTGTTTTCGAACTCTATCGGGGTCCGCATGTCGAGGCCGCTGTGACGGCGTTGCCGGTTGTGGAAGATCTTGAGGTATTCGAAGATCGCGTTGGCCAACTCGACGCGGGTGTTCCATCGGCAGCGGTCCAGGAGCTCGACCTGCATCCGCGACCAGAATGATTCCATCATCGCGCTGTCATAGCACCTGGTTCGCGTATCGATCTAATCGAAGTCAAAGCAGCTGGCCCGAAAACCGCAGGCACATTTCACATCTCACGTAACGAGTTCGATGCGTGCGTGGAGCACAGAAGTCTATGGTGCCTGATTCAAATCATCTTCGACAGCGCTGCATTCACGGCCACCGAAATCCGCGCTGTGCGCGTAAACGCTGTGCGCGAGATCACGGACCACGCCCTTCTCGATTTCATTCCGTCGGATACTCCAGCATTCATCTAGGAGAAGTCCGCGCGGATTAGCCCAACTCAAAGTGCATGGTCTGATTCGAACCTGGATCTCGATCCCGACTTTAGAATTCCAGGCATCGCGTAGACTTAAGAGTCGATGCCAGTCGCCTCCTAAATTGCTATCAACCGATCGAATCTGTTGAGCCGGGGGGGGAATCGGACAGATCGGCGATATCTGCCACTGGCTCGATCCCCACCGAGCTTTCGCGTGGATTTAGGTCCCGGATCTAATACTGGCGGGACACCATTAATTGCGTCATTTCTCAGTCAGCGCAGCAATAACCACATCGTCCACGAACGTCTTGTTCTTTGCGACCCTGTCCAGAGACCATTCGTTCTCCTCACCGACCTTTACGGCAAGTTTCTGAAGCTGCTCCGTAACCTTCGACACATACTCCTCGTCGAAATCCACAGGCTTGGAAGCCAATTGCGCCAGCTGCTTAGGACTATAGATCCTCTTGCCAAGCATTCGGGTCACTATGAAGCAACTGACGTGGAACCTCAGGTTCGCCCGAATGAAGCGGTCAGTATTGACAAGCATCAATGTGTCGACCCGCCGCTGGACAGCGGCAGTCCACAAGTAGGTATCCAGTGTAATCTGCTCGTTGAACAGGTCAGCGTAGTCTCCCGGCTTGTTAAGCAGGGTCGTCGGACGAGCACGGGCATCGTCCGGTCGCGACAGACCAATAGCCATCACCGCTTGGCCCAATGCGGGAATACCGATAATACGATCGGCCGCCTTGCCGGTGTTCTTGTAGAAATTCTTACGGCGATCGTAGTACCATCCGTGCGCCTTGAAGTGCGCCTCGATTTGTCGGTGAATCTTTTCAGTCGCGTGAAGCGAAGCGTCGTGTACCTTAGTTTGACTGTTGGTGGCGCGGATAATCTTGTCCCGGACTTCCTCATCCTGAGCCTGAATGATCCGGACAGCGACGGAACGCTTCTTCCACCGCTCAAGCTGAGGATCATCACTGCTCCCAACAGCAGCATGGATTTCATGGGAGGTCTGCATACCGTTGACGATCTGCACCCCAGTCAAGGTAAAGGTGCTTTCACCACTGATAGAAACAGACGAGCACAGGATCGTCACACCGTTGTTGAACCACCAGAAATCCTCATCGGCGTCGGACTCAAGCGTGGCTTGGATTGCGCGGTTCACCATCACCTCACCCTGGTAGTCACGGACATTCCAGTCGAACAGATTCGTACGCAAACGCTTGCGGTCATCAGAAAGGAACTCGTAGTAATCGCTGAGTCGCACCAAACCGGAATACGCAGTACCCTTAGGCATATAGTGCGCCACTCGAAGCTGAAGATCATACTCCGGCTCGGTGCTGGCAAGCTCATACAGCTCAGTCGCGCCAACCAACCTCGCAATCGATGTGGAGCCCTTGATACGCGATCGGATGAAGATTTCAAGGTCTGCACGCTTGTGCTCGACAGGCTTCCCGACATCAGCGGTGTTGCCTTTGGTGACGTAGTCCACATGAACAGCGATCTTCGGTACCCGGATGCCGAGCTTTGTCCAAGCATCAGTAAAGATACGAACCCGTGAGATGAGCTCCTTTGAGTAGAGAATTTTCAGCTGCTCATCGTCCTGCGCCAGGTCAAACAACCGCCCCAGCGACGACTGAAGCTTATCGAACGACGTTTCGGTGAACGACGATTCCTGCTTGGCCTGGATGATCCAGACATCGACTTCGGCGTGCTTACGAACGTTTGACGCTTTGAAGTCATCGGCGAAAACGTCGGAATCTTCGTCAAGTAGCGCCCCATCGAGGAACACGTAGAAACCATCGATACCGCCATCCATACCCCCACCGATACGCCCGACCTCAATCTCCTCGTCGGAGAGGTCGAACTCGCGAAGCACGCTCTGTGCAGCGAAGAGCTCGAACGCGACATCATCGGGAAGCGGTGTTTCCCGGGCGTCCTGAGCCGCCTTCAAAATCGAGTTAACAAGAATGGCATCGTTGTACAAAAGCAACTCCCCTTAGGTTCAGAAGACCTGGTGCACGGATCCCGAACGTACTACTTGCTGTACGACGAACTGTACTGCGGCACTTGGCACTTGACCGCACCGCACCCTACGGCCGAGTTGCACGACAAGTGCCACTCCAAGCCGATGGAGCGGCCGTCGAATGTGCCAGCGACGCTCGGGATCGGTATCGATGCGTGGACGGCGGCATTTCGCCACCTTCGACCGTTGACATCGGTACCGCTGCTGAGTTCGGTTCCGCAACCCTCTGAACAGCGGGAATGAGCGAGCTGCACTCGGCGGTCAAACCGCAGATCGGGGCTGCTGCAGGGGTAGGTGACAACCGAGACAGCTTGCCGGGAGGCGAGCCTGAAAGGATGTCGCAGTGCCCAAGCCGTATCCGAAAGGGTTCCGTGACGACGTCGTGCGGGTCGCCCGCAACCGCGACGACGGGTCACGCTCGAGCAGATCGCGGCCGATTTTCGGGGTTCATCCGATAACGCTGTCGAAATGGATGCGTCAATCCGATGTCGAGGACGGGAACAAGCCCGGGACCAAGCGTAGCGAGTCCGCGGAGTTGCGTGATGCCCGTCGCCGGATCCGCCTGTTGGAGCAGGAGAACGAGGTGCTGCGCCGCGCAGCGGCGTATCTGTCGCAAGCTCAGATAACGGAAAAGGCTCTACCTGCTCGTGAAAGAGCTTGCCGCCGAAGGGATTCCCGTGGCGGTGACGTGCCGGGTGCTGCAGCTCGCTCGCCAGCCGTATTGCCGGTGGCTGGCCGAACCGGTGACCGCCGTTGAGGTCGCTGAGGCGTATCGGGCCAACGCGTTGTTCGACGCCCACTGCAACGATCCCGAATTCGGCTACCGGTTTCTCGCCGACGAGGCCCGCGAAGCCGGCGAAACGATGGCCGAGCGGACCGCGTGGCGGATCTGTTCGAGCAATCGGTGGTGGAGTGCGTTCGGCAAACCGCGCTGCGGGAATAACGGCAAACCCGGGCCGCCCGTTCACGACGATCTGGTTCGACGGAGTTTCACCGCCGATGCTCCAAATCGTTTGTGGCTCAGCGATATCACCGAACATCGCACCGGTGAAGGCGAGCTGCATTTGTGCGCGGTCGAGGACGTGTCCTCCAACCGGACCATCGGCTACTCGATCGATTCACGGATGAAGTCCCGGCTCGCGGTCACCGCGGTGAACAATGCCGTTGCCCGGCGCGGTGATGTCACCGACTGCATTCTGCACACCGACCGTGGAAGTCATTTTCGCTCAGGAAGATTCGTCCACGCGCTCAATCGCCATCCCGCGAACAACTGTGGATCGCGATCGTCACCTGGATCGAGCGCACCTACCACCGCCGGCGTCGTCAGGCCCGGCTATGGCAGTTGACCCCGATCGAATTCGCAACCATCGTGTCCCCAGCAGCCCGACAGCCTGCTTAACCACTGTCGCCCAATCCTGCAGCAGCCCCGAACAGGTCAGGAACCAGCGGATTCGCTGTCCTCAACTCATAACCAGCCCGGCATAGCCTTTGCGGCTGACAGCCAGGTCCCAATGGAATCCCACAATCCATCGTGCAACGTCCGAATCCCGGCTGCGCGAAGGGACAGCCGCGAGATCCGATAACCCGGTTGACCTGCCCCCGAAGTAGCCCCGGTCAGCCAACCCACATCCTTCGCCGTGACGGAATCGCCTCCGTCACGGCGTTTTTCGTCTTCACCCTCTTCGAAAGGTGCTTCACCATGCCCGAAATCGATTGGCCCGCAGCCCCTTGCGCGATCTGCAACTCGGCCGTCGGCGATGACCACGCGCAACTGCTGGACTCCGAGAGAATCTGCCCCTCATGCGCGGCCCGATTACCGCGCTGCGACCGGTGCCGCGGACCGAGTCGGCGACTGGCCGTGACCATCGAACTCGGACGGCTCTGCCCGCGATGCGCTGCCGGATGGCGGGAATGCGCGCGCTGCCGGTACTACTCCCCGGCGACCTGGCCCACCGACACCGCCGACTATGTCTGCCCACAATGTGTGGACCGCTTCTACGATCATTGCGCCGTCTGCAGTGTCTACACCGCCGAGAGTCGATACGTCTCGGGTGGTACGCGGGTGTGCTCACGATGCGCGCCGCGCTATACCGCCTGCGAGCACTGCGGCACCCTGTTACCCCGCTACACCGACTGCGACAGCTGCGACGCGGGCGGGCGCATCTGGAACTACAACTACAAGCCCAACCCCCGATTCTTCGGCACTGGACCGGTCTACCTCGGCCTGGAACTGGAAATCGTTGTGCCAGAACATCATTACCAGCTCAGTGCGCAGACCGTCAGCGACCATGCGCGTGAGCTGGTCTATCTCAAGCACGACTCGTCGATCGAGCCACTGGGGTTCGAGCTGGTCACCCATCCCATGGACTACACGTTCGCGATCGAGCAGTTCCCGTGGCCGCTGCTCGAGCAGCTGAGCGCATTGGGGTGCTACTCCGATCACACCGTAGGAATCCACGTGCACCTCTCGCGCGCTGGCTTCGATTCTCCTGCCCATATCTATCGCTGGGCGAAACTGATCTACCGCAACGAATCCCATACCGTCGCCCTGGCCCGGCGGCGGTCGCCGTTCGCGCAGTTCTCCGCCACTGCGCGCGAACGCGTCAAGCACACCGCCAAGGACGATGTGCGGCGCTTCGGTCTGAACCGGTACCAGGCGATCAATCCGCATCCGCGCGCGAGCCTGGAATTGCGGGTGTTCGCCGGATCGCTTGACCGCCAACAGGTGCAAGCCGCGCTCGCCTTCGCCGCGGCGACCGTCGAATACACCCGCGGGCTGACGTCCGCAGCGGTCATCCAGTACGGCGGCTGGGACTGGCATCGGTTCACCGCCTGGGTGCGCCAGCATCCGGAATACGCACCGCTGCAGGCCGAGCTGGAGGGGATCGCATGTGCCTGCTGACCTTCCTGCCGAGCGGGGTGGCACCTGATCTGGGCGCACTGCGCAACGGTGCCCGGGTCAACCGGGACGGCCACGGCTTCGCCGTGGTCACCAAGTCCGCCATTCTGGTCGGGCGCGGTATGGACGCGGGAGTCGTGCTCGACAATTTCGCGGCGGTACGCGCTCGCCATCGGAGCGGACCCGCGCTGTTTCACAGCCGCTACGGCACCCACGGCACGGTCAGCATCGACAACTGCCACCCGTTCCGCCTGGGTGGTGATCGGCGAACAGTGTTGGCGCACAACGGTGTTCTGCCCCGGCGCGTACAGCCCGCACCCTACAACCCGCGCTCGGATACCCGCATCGCCGCCGAAACCTATCTGCCGCGCATGCCGTTCGGATCCTTCGACACCCCGCGCGGCCGACGTGACCTGGAGGCTTGGCTCGGGGCCAGCAAGATGGTCGTGCTCACCATCGACCCGAGCTTCGAGCAGAACGCGTACGTGTTCAACGAATCCGCCGGGATCTGGGACGACGGCATCTGGTATTCCAACCGCGGCTATCGCCCCGATCCCACACCGGCACTTCTCGGCTCGCGCGCGTGGCTGTACGTCTGCGAGGCGTGCGATGAGGTCGACTTCAGTCGGCGCGGCCGCTATTGCGGCCGATGCGGCTGGTGCTTCCACTGCGCCAACCACTTCCCCCACTGTGACTGCGACGCCGGTCTGAAGCCACCGGTGCCCGCACTGGGCCGCAGCGGCCACTAGCCAGCACGAGCTTCACCGGCACCGGCACCGGCGACCCGGTCCCTGATCGACCTACCCACCGGCGATTCGTCACGGGCCGAACGCACCCGCAGTCCAGAGGCGTGTTCGGCCCGATTCCTCACCTGCACAACATATTCGGCTCACGGGGATGTCCCGCGAGCCTCGCGGCGCTGCGCCGAACACCCGCGCGGTCCGCACCTCACCTCCCCCGCTGTCCGCCCACCGACAGCGGGTCCCGACCCCTTTCCTCATCAGAAAGGCATACTCATGCCCACATCCAGATCCGGATCGACTGCGGCACAAGTCCTCTGCCATTCATGCGCGGCCCACGTACCCGAACCCCCACCTGATCACGGCGGCGAGCCCTTGTGCTCGGCCTGCGAGGACCTACCGCGCTGCGAAGGCTGCGGCGACCGCGCCGACGAGGTCCACAGCACCGTCGATGATCGATCACTGTGCCGCCAGTGTGTGCGGGCATGGTTCGAATGCGAACAGTGCCAGCGCTACACCCCCTCCGGCTCCCCCACCATCGATGACGGTATGGCATGTGATCGCTGCGCCGATCTGCGCTACTGGCGCTGCTCGGACTGCCGCCTGCTGGCCCGCTCGGTGCGTCACGTCGACAACGGCGAGCAGGTCTGCGTCGACTGCGAGGACGACTACCGCGAATGCGCGGAATGCGATCACCTCACCAACTGCGGAACCTACTGCTCGCACTGCGCTATCGACGACCACGACGACCGCGTCTTCGACCACTCCTACAAACCCGACCCCGTATTCCATGGCGCGGGCCCGGTCTATCTCGGCTTGGAACTCGAACTCAAAACCTCCGGTCACGCGCTGGAAGACTGCGTCGATGCCGCTCTGAGCCAGCTGCGCGGCCTGGGCTATCTCAAAGAAGACGGATCCATCGGCTACGGCAACGGATTCGAACTCGTCACCCACCCGATGAGCTACGACTGGGCGCTCGAGCACTTCCCGTGGCCGGTGTTGCGGGAAATGCGAAGCCGCGGAGCCTATATCGACGATGGCGTCGGGATCCACGTCCACGTCTCCCGGGAGGGATTCACCTCCCCCGCCCATGTGTATCGCTGGATGAAATTCATCTACCGCAACGAATCCTGGGCCACCCGCCTGGCACGACGCAGCAGCGATGAATGGGCCAGCTTCGACCCCGATATGCGCGCCGAAATCGCCCACTTCGCCAAGGGCGACCGCTTCGGCTACGGGCGCTACCACGCGATCAACGTCTGCCCGCGCGACACCTTGGAAGTGCGCATCTTCGCCAGTTCCCTGGACCCGCAACAGGTTCAGGCCGCCTTGGCCTTCGTGGCCGCCTCGGTGGAGTACACCCGCACCCTCACCTCGGGCGATGTGGCCACACGCCGCGGCTGGGAATGGACCGCCTTCGTCACCTGGGTGCGCCGGCACCCGATCTACCTGCCGCTGCTGGCGGAAATGGAGGCCCTGCAATGTGCATCCTGAGCTTCTACAAGCCCGGCATCACCCCGGACCTGGACGCGCTGCGCGATGGCGCGGCAGCCAATCCGCACGGGCACGGGTACGCGGTCGTGGCCGATGACCGCATCGTGGTGGGTCGGGGACTCGACGCCGAGGCGGTGATCACCGAATTCGCCGTCACCCGAGCGCGCTTCGCCGATCAACCGGCACTCTTCCACTCTCGCCTGGCCACCCACGGGATCATCAACGACCAGAACTGCCACCCCTTCGCCGTCGGCGGCGATGCGCGAACAGTGCTGGCGCACAACGGAATTCTGCCCGAGATCGTGCACCCGCAGCTCGACGATCCGCGCTCGGACACCCGCGTCGCCGCCGAGGACTTCCTCCCGCACGAGCCGTTCGGGCCGCTGGACTCCTGGGCCGGGCGCGCGCGACTCGAAGCCTGGCTCGCCGGGGACAAGATGGTCCTGTTGACCGTCGATCCACGCTACAAACACTCCGCGTATCTGTTCAACGAACACCACGGCTACTGGTCCCACGAGGGCATCTGGTACTCCAACCTCTCCCACCTGTGGCGCCACTCCCCGAGCCCAGCCCGCCCCGGCGAGTACTTCACCGACTACTGCGATTGCTGCGGCCACGTCGATGACGAACGCCTCGGACCGCACTGCACCGCCTGCGGATTCTGCGACCACTGCTGGCGCGAATTCCCGCACTGCGAATGCGACTTCCTCACCGGCACCGACCGATACGGCGACCTGAGCTTCTCCGACGTCGCCTGACCTGCACCACACAGCTCCGCCGCACGTCACCGCGGCGGAGTCCCGACAGATAAGGACCACCTCTCATGACCCCTTCTCCGCGCTACGCCATGCACCCACTCACCCCGCTGTTGTCAACGCGCCGACCTATCTCGCATCCGGCTCGAGGAGCGGCGAGATGAACGCCCATGCCGCCCGGTTGCGTGTGCACCCTCGTCACCGCGACACCGCACCCGCGCCACCCGCCACCGAGGTCGTGATCATCGGCTACCGCGCGCGTTTCGCCACCGCCCCACCTGCCGGCTCAGCGGTGAAGTCCTTCACCGACATCACCCCGACCACCACCGCCACCTCCCCAGTGCCCTGTATGGCGCTGGTCTCGATCGAACCCGCCACCCAAGTCGTACGCCTGCGCGACGACGGCACCAGCGAAATCAGCTGGGAGGAACACGATTTCGCTCTCCTGGGCGACACGGGCATCAGCTGGTGCCTCATGCCCGTCGAGCTGTCGTCCACCGGCCGGTTCGTCATCGCCGACGGGACCTGGGCCGCGGGCGGCTACGAAGCGATCCTGGCTCGATCCACCATCGCGAACGCTCCCACCGCACCGATCGTCGTCCCGGTACACAATCTCAATCGGCGCACCGGGCGTCACCGATGGTGATCCGCGACGCGGCCGCGCTGATCTCTTGGATCGAATCAGCGCTGCCCGCAGTCGATCCCGCATTGTTCGGTCCCTGGCTCGCACATTCGCCCACTCCTGGCGCACGGGTCGCGGCCGTTCATCTCCGCGTCGAATCGCCACCCCTGCCAACGCAATCGATCACCGTGAGTTTGGCCGCTCGACCGATCACCGGAGATCACACCGCTTCTCAGGCACCTGTGCCCGCGAAGCGATCAGGGATCCGAGGAGAACCATGAATTCCGATGTACCGTCGTCGAATTCGTCCCGTCCACCCATTCCCGCGCGCCTGCACGACAAGCCCACCGCCCAGGGTTTGACCATCCCGTATCTGACGCTGTGTCACCGTGGACGCCTCGCACCGGTCTGGGGCGCGATCGATCCCCATCGGTACGCACTGGTCCTGACGCTGCGCCTGTGTCAGGTCTGCGGCGAAAATCTCGGCGACGGCGAGGGTCCGGGCAACCGAGTCATCGTCTTTGTCCGGCCGCAGGATTGGCTGCGCGGGGTGGGTCCCGAGCCCGGTGTGCATCCCGAATGCGCCGCGTATTCCATCCGTGCGTGCCCGATGCTGGTCCCCCGTCAGTTCACCAATTCCGAAGTGGCCATTCTAGTGAACCGGAGGGCAAGTCGTTCTTCGACAGGGCATTCGGCGTCTGGGTTCGACAACCGACGTACTGAGCACGCGTCAGATCGGGGATCTGACCATGCGAAGGACCTCGCTGCCTGAAGCCTGCCATGCGGAGAATCGTTCAAATGGCCGGTGGCACCGGCTCGTTCGCTGCGGCGACCAGAGATGCCGAGCAGTACGGCCCCGACGACATGGCGCTTTTGTTCGCGGACACTCTCGTGTAGGACCCCGTGGACCTGTACCCGCTCTATCCTGGACCCACGCAAACCTGGCCACGATCGCCCGCCGCCAGGAGCGACACAGTCGAGATCGCCCCCAAAATCCGACTCACTCAGAACTGACGCTTACCGACCCGCCTCTACTGGCCGAACCCTTGGGAATCTCCCCTGTAGGCTCGCTTGCTGAACGTCAATGCTGTTGCGATTCAAGGCGGTGAGGGTAGCTCAGTATGAGCGAGGACATGTGCACAGTGGCGCAGCGGCGCTTGGACGAGGCGAAGGCACTACTCGCGGCCCAACAATGGTCCGGCGCTTACTATCTCGCTGGCTACGCTGTGGAATGCGGACTGAAGGCGGTCATTTCGAAGGATTTCGCCAAGTATCAGATTCCGGACAAGGATCTGATGAACAAGGTCTACACACACAAGCTCGACGAGCTGTTCAAGCTCGCTGATCTCCAAACGAAATTCACGCAGGAACGTGGCCGTGACAGTACTTTAGACAGATATTGGACAATCGTGAAGGTCTGGAGCGAATCCAGCCGTTACGAAACCCACCCCGAGCAGTTGGCAAGGGACATGGTCACAGCCGTCGAAGACAGTGGAAGTGGGGTGCTCCAGTGGATCCAAAAGCAGTGGTAGACGATCTGTATGAAGACGCCTTACGGTTGCTGCCAGCGCTCAAGTCGAGCGGTGTTGCCATCGCGTCCGCAGTATTGGCACTGGACGAAGCGTCGGAACAATGGTTACTCGTGCTCGGAATTCCGGAAGATGTCTCGCATCTTGCCGTCCTGAAGACGATTCAACATGTTTCGTCCGAGGGAGCCGTTTCCGTCCAGTTGGATGATGTGTTGCTGGTACCCGCGGAAGCACATGGCCTCCGGAGCCTGGTGCGGACGGCTCAGAGCCCATTCTCACGGAGCCTGGACTTCGTTTCGATTGACATCGGTGACCGCCACTTCGTGCGCGCTCTGGCCGTATCACCCGTCAGTCCAATGGATTTCGAGAGATCCGTTGTCAGAGTGCTTCGCTCGCATGTCGATAAGAAGAACGAAGCTATCTCTTTGGACCCGCCTCGACACGGACTCAGCGGACTTCCGGATGTCGTTGCGCAATCCAAGGACCGCACCGCTTTCATCGAGGTGAAGTTGCTTACGAGACCGATGAACCAGAGGCAGCTGCAAGAAATTCTCGGCGCCATGTGGTTGCTCGGGCAGGTGATGAATCTCCCAGACACTGGTGCGCTCATCGTGTGCTCGTCTGGGTTTGATACGCAGTGCCACGTGGCGGCGAGTTCGCTCCAGTCGAAACTGAAGTTGGTTAAATGGGCTGGCGAGCCTGGAGAAAGCACGGACCGGTTGGTCGCCGAGTTCGATGAGCTAATGGTGAACTAGCACCCGTCGGCGCTGGTTAAATCGGCCAGCTGTGGAGCAGTAGTTCCTCCATGCCAGGCTGCGGCGGGGTCTCCGTCCGAGCAAGTGATCAGCAGTGGCGGCACACTCCGCGTGTCTTCCCTGATCGCTTCGCGAACGCGGAGGGCAAGAAGACGGAGCTACGGAAACTCCTCGGCGGCAGATCAATTCTGGCCGAGCAACGCCAGGGGGCAACGCCAGGGGCGTGAAGTACAGGCTCCCGTTGTCAGAGTTGCGACGTCGCGAATGTCGAGCATGACCGTTTCGGTGATCCTCAATCCGACCCTGCGCTACAGCGATGCCGCCATGTAGTCGCGCGCCGCAGGAAGGAATTTCCTTGCGTAGGTGAGGCTTTCACGCCACCCCGCGAACAGGACATCGACCTCCCCGGTCGACGGCGGGATGCGCGGCGCCTCGTAGTCGGCCTTAGGCGGCCGATTGATTTCATCGATCGGCTGGATCACGACATGCCCGGTCAGACGATGAATATCAGCCTGGTAGCGCGTGATCAGAAAGTCGAAGAACTGCCCGAGCGCAACCGCTTTGCGGTAGACCGTTGTTCGAGCTCTTCCGTCACTGCGTTGAGCCACGAGGAACGCATCTGCAGACTCTGGCCGCGCGGTCCAGATCGGCTGCCCATAGCCGCGGAAGAACTCCACGAGCACGGCCCGATCGGCCGCAAGCACCCCGTCGCTGTTCCCAGCCCCGAGGCCCGCGAGCAGGTACTGGTCCACCAAGTCCTGCTCGAAATCCTCGGTCTCTTGCGGGGTTCGCAGAAACCGAGGCGCGCCCAATGACCGCACCGCCGCGAGTGTCATTGGACCGTCAGCTCTGCAAGAACGACTATCTGTCAGAGATACCACGCGGGCGTCGAGGATCTCGACGAAACAGCACAAATTTGTTCATCGAGGCTAAACCGTCAAAGACCTGGCCGGATGCGCCACCAGCACCTTCGGTGGCGCGAAGTAAACTCAAGGGAGTTCCTACAGCAGGACGCATGCCCACCTACCGATCCAATGCCGTCGCCGCGCGCATCACACCATGTCAGGACACCGCATGCGAGTGTCGCCACTGGGCGGCGCTCGGCCCCGACTCCGAGGAAGCGGTCCGGGCGGGCAAGCCCGCCGATGCGTGGTACTCGGTATTGATCGACGCACGGGACTACCGGATCGTGCACGAGGACGGCGAGCAATCCAGCAATTCCGGATACGGTGTCGCCCTGCGCAATCTGCCGATGGTGCGGCTGCGCAGAGTGCAGGGCGCGCCGATGTCCGAGCCGACGATTCTCGATGCGGTGGCCGCCGCTATGCAGATCACTCGCCTGACCCGGGGTCAATGATCTGATCACGGTCTGCCGCGGCACGTGCCGCCTTGGCGGACGTGCGCGCAGACCCCTCATCCCCCTCATCCCTCTCATCCGCATCGATGGTTCGAGCCACGAGATCACCGGTGGCCACGGGCGATTGTGCGGCGGCCGTCGCCGCTGATGTCGCACCATGTGCGGTACTTGCCTCGGCTACCCGATGGTGCCCGAGCAGCTGACGCACACGGGCACGGCTGATCTCGAGCACGTCGGCGACGTCGGCATCGGTGTGCACCTGAGCGCGGATAGCCACGGCGGCCGAGGCTTGGGTGCTTTCGTGGTCGGCGACTTCGGTTGCCGCATGGGCGATCACGCTCTCGATCTGTTCGCGTAGTCCCGCCACCTCGCCATCGCGGCGCTGCTCGATGCGGACTATCGCGTTCCATGCGTCGAGGTACTCCCCCACCGCGGCGGTGATGTTCTTTTCCCGTTCGGCCTCGGCGGCGCGGCGCGCGAGGCTGCGCTGACGTGAGCGTTGCAGGCGTGCAATGAGCTCCGGTGAACTATTGCGCCCGCGCGAACGGCGCGGGGGCATGTCTTCGGTCATGACGAGTTGCTCCTGACACGGTGCGACAACCGGTCAGTCCCTCGCACACACCACGATACCGGCCGGGCATCGCCGTACTCCGGACTCGCACCGAGTCCACCTCGCATTTCCGGTACACGCTCCCGCGCCTTCTGCGCCTTATTCGCGCCACGGCAGCGGCGCGGACCTCACCGTGTTCGCCCACCGCGCCCGCGCGCGCAACGCACCTGCGCATTCCGTGCCGACCCGCACGCCCGCATCCCACTTCGGCTCTGCCCGAGCCACTTCCCACCCCAGGAGGCTTGCCATGCCTGTGTCCATACACATTCACGATCCCGCCGACCTCATCGCGGCGGTGCCCGCCATGCTCGGCTTCACTCCGATCCGCTCACTGGTGCTGTTGTTCGTCACACACCACCCCGAGGTCGAGGGCAGCGCTGTGGTCCAGTTCCTTGTGCGGATGGAGTCACCGCTGCAGGACCATCGCCTGTCCGATGACGACATCGCGCAGTACGCCGCGGATATGTGCGCCCGCATGGACGCCCATGCCGTACTGGCGGTCCTGGTGGATGACCGCCTGTCGCGGCCAGCGCATACCGATGCCGCCGACGCGCGGTGCCGATCGGCGCTGCAGACCCTGCGGACCCAATTGCAGTCGGTAGACCTCGCATTGGCAGGGGCATGGTGCACGCGCGCCCTCGCCGCGCACACCGAATGGTGGAGCGAGGCCACGCCCGAGCAGTACGGATATCTGCCCGACCCCACGGCCTCCCGCATCGCCGCCGAATACACCGCCGCGGGCCGGCCGATCCACGCAACGCGCACCGACCTCATCGAGCTCCTCGACGTCGATCACGCGTTGCGGCACACCGTCACCGCGGTGCTCGACGATGCGGCCGCGCAGGCCCATCGCCGGTTCGTGCGCGCGGTGCAGATCGGCGATCCGAGCGCCTATTCGCGCCAAGCGCTCTGGCAGGTGATGCAGACCATCGCGCACACCTCCACCCTTGAGGTGCCCACCCCACGGGCGCTGGCCGACGTCGCTGTGGCACTGCGCGATTCGGCGGTCCGCGAAGCCATGTTCGGCGTCGCCGACGGCGAGCATGCGCATCGCGCCCACCAGTTGTGGACCATCCTGACCCGGGCACTGCCCGATCCCGACCGCGCCGAAGCCGCCATGCTGCTGGCCTTCAGCGCCTACCTGCACGGCGATGGCGGGCTCGCCGGAATCGCCCTGGACACCGCACTGGCCTCGGATCCCGATCACCGCATGGCGCAATTGCTCGACCTGGCGCTCTCGACCGCTATGCCACCGCATCGGCTGCGCCGACTGTGCGAGGCCGGGATCGAGTCCGCCACCGAACTGCGCATCGATATCGGTGTCGCAGCACAGGATTCATCCACCGACTAGAACTCCGACACCGCCCCAGACGTGGATCGACCCCTTGTCAGTTCGTCAGACGAAATCAATCTCGACATCGACGGGCGCCGCCGCCGGCGGGTCCTGAGCGAACGAATACGGGATTCCCTGCGAGTCGAGAGTGTCGAAAAGTTCCGACGGATACTCCGACCTGCCCGACAGGAAAGTCACACGATCGATCGAATCAGCCCGCAGCGGCGATAACTCAGTGCCAGACGGTGTGGAGGTCAGTCGATGGATCTGGGCCTCGATATACGGATTGACGCTTTCCGGCGTCTGGTACGTGAACGGATTCTCGTTACGCCTGAACATATTCGAGGTCGGGTTCGTCAGCGGATCGGCAAGCGACATGCCCACCTTCATCTCGTCACTGTGTGTTGCGACGGCTAACGAGTCATTGAGCGTAATCGTCGTCCGCTCGGCGATCTGCGGCTTGAAAACCACTGCGGCCGTGCCATAGCCGGACAAATGACCACCGTATAGATCGCGCCCCAACGGGTCGCGTGTGAGGTACCCATAGATCGGGCGACCCTCCGGCGGCAGATCGGCACCATATCCGAAAAGCGCCTTGTGCGAGGGAACATACTCCTGCAACTGATGGTCGAAGATGCTGGTCTTACCTGTGTCGAAGAATGACTTGATCTCCCCACTGTCGAGCACCTTTTGCAACGTCGGACCGGACACCCTCGTACAGACATAACTGTCGCGCACAAGTGCGGCCGCATGATCGTCGGCCTGGGCGATGAACTCATCGAGGGTGAGCCCACGATCCTCGGCAAAGCGCGACCAATGCTGTGCCCGGTTCGTTTCATAGTCCGTCCGGCACTCGGAGGACGGCTTGAGATGCGCCAGCGGACGGAGCGGCTCGTCGTTCGGTCCGAATCCGGCAACGCCCGCGCCCGGAGGTTCCATTCCTGCGCCGCCGGATACTCGCTCGACCGCGGAATCCACCGCATGAGCACCATCCCGGTCAGTGCCGCGGTATCGGGGCATACCCGGACGAACAGCATCGGGAAACTTACGAATGTTCCGCTCAGCGGCTTCTGCACCGCGGGCTATCGCCCCGCTCAACTGCTCTGTTGCCTCAACCATCGACTTGGCCACTATCGGATCAATCAAGCCGATAGCATCCCATGCGATCGAGCAGTCAGACCAAATCGCCCCGCTCGCACACCACACCGCGACGGGATATGGCCGAGCCGGTGCCGGACTCGGTTCCAACATCGGCGTACCACGCTCTGATCGTCATCGCATGGCAGCCGCAGCACAGTGGCCGCCATCCTGACCCCATCGCGCGGATGCCCACGCCCGCTGCGCGATTCCGGATCCGATCCGCCACCGAACCGCGCATCGATATCGCCGTCGCAGAACGAGATTCACACATCGAATAGCACCTCCGGAACCGCCATCGGCCGTGCTCGATACGCCAGCGGTTCCAGACCACATCCTCGAGAAGGAGCCCTCCATGACCCAGGGCTACACCGTCATCGGAAATCTCACGGGCGACCCCGAACTCCGGTTCACCCCGGCGGGCGAGGCGGTCGCGAATTTCACCGTCGCCTCCACACCCCGCTACTTCGACCGCGCGACCGGGCAATGGCGCGACGGCGACGCACTGTTCCTGCGCTGCTCGATCTGGCGTCAGGCCGCGGAGAACGTCGCCGAAAGTCTGCGCCGCGGTGCGCGCGTCATCGCCTCGGGCCGACTCAGGCAGCGCACCTACCAGACCCGCGAGGGTGATAAACGCTCGGTCATCGAACTCGACGTCATCGAAGTCGGCCCATCACTGCTCAACGCCACCGCGACAGTGCGACGAAACACCCCCACCCACGGCGGATTCGGTCCGCGGAGCGGCGCGAGCAACGGATCTCGTGGGCACGCCGTGCATGACGACACCGCACCGGCTGCCGCCGATCCGGCCGAACCCACCTTCTGACCTCTCCCCCGACCCTCGCTCGCCGGGTCGGCAGGGAAAGGGTCGCCGTGATGGCTGGTCCGCACGACCAGCCATCGACGAGGGCTACCGGACCGACCGCGCCGCGCCACACAGCCCACGCCCGGCGCAATCGACTATCGGTGCGCGCGAGCGTGTTCGGTGACCCGCCGATCACGGTGCGCGCGCACCGATAGTCGCTCCCGCACGCCCGGCGTGTTCTGCGCCCGCGCCGCGCGCCCGGCCCGGTCGGACGCCCTCGGCTGGTCGCACCGACCAGCCCGCCATCCCGGCTGTCGAGTTGCTCACGCGCCGGATGCGCGCCGATCCATCGCCCAGACAGGACAATCCGTGACCGAACACAGCGCCTTCCTCGACGCCATCGCCACACTCGATCTCACCTTCACCACCGACCGCCGCGCCGCACGCCGCGCATTCCCCGCCGTGCTCGCCCTGGCCACCCCCGACGAGCGCGCCTTCCTCGACCAGCTGGTGCACACCTTCACCCAGTACCCGTTCGCCACAGCACTCAAAAGCCTTGCCTCGCAATATCCGAACCAGCCACAGCACCTGATAGCTCTGATCCCGGACACCGATCCCGGCCTATACCTGCGAGACCGCGCCGACCGACTCGCCGAGATACAGACCCGCAACAACACCAGCCTCGACGACGAATACTCCGCACAGCACGCACAATTGCCCACCGCCGAACTCGCGCGCACCCCGATGCGCCAGTGGCGCAACCCGCCCGCGCGCACCTACCTCGCACCCAGCCGCGCCACCGACGCGTCCCGCCGATCGGCCGAGCAAATCAAATACCGCGCCGCACAACGCGGCAAACGTCGACCCGTCGACACCGAACCCGAGATCCTCACCCAGTACTGCCTGCAGCACCTCTACACCGACACCGTCGACCACGAACTCACCACCGCCCGCACCGCCGAACAGCGCGCCCGCGACCGGGGACTGCTGCGCGCACCCGGAACCGGCACGTGGACACCGCGCTACCCGGGGGACAAACCACCGCTCGACAGCGACCACGCGCGCACCCTCTGGAATCACACCTACGTGCACTACGTCGCCGAGCAATACCAGCACGCCCTGGCCCTCACCGGCACACCAGCCATCAGTGACGACGCGGCCCTCGCGCGCGCGGCCGCCCGCACCACCCTGCGCGACTACACCGACCGGCGCACCGCACTTCCCTTCCAGGGCAACGGCCTGGACTACGACCACCACGCCATGACCCCCGCACGCGGATGGCGGTGCGTGTGCTGCTTCATCGAACGCAGCGATACCGACCAACACCTCATCCACACCCGCGCAGGACAATTCCGCAGCGACGACGGCCTGTGCGATATATGCCGCAGTGACGATCGCCCCGGCCTGCCACCGCTGCCCGCCGGATTCACCGCGCGCGACCTCGCCCGCGCCTACTGCGGATACTTCGCGCACGTCTACCCGCACGCCGCGCGCGGCCTACTCGCCGACGTACGCCGCCGAGCACCACGGTGGCTGATCGCCCTCATCGACGAATTCCTCACCACCGCACACCTTCCCGGCGGCGACGAGCCCGACCCACAACCCCCACTCGCACCGGCACAGCGCCCGCCACGACGACCCGGCCCAGTCCTGGGCGCGGGTCAACGCACCGGCCGCTGCGATGCCTGCACCCGAATCACCGCCGTCAATACCGACAGCCTCTGCACGCAGTGCCTGGTCTGGATCGGCGTGGGCACACCCCGCCCACGCCAGCGCGCCGCCTGACCGTCCACCCCATGTACTCCAGTCCGCCGTGGTGCCACTCCTGCGGCGGACTGGGCACCACCCTTCATCGAAAGGTCACACCCATGCCCACTGCACTCGCGATTCTGCGGTACACCGCGATCTACCTCGGCATTTTCGTCGCGTTCTACCTCGCCGGATACACAATGCTCCATATCCTGCCCGTCGATCTGAATCCGTCGATCCAAATCACCTGCCCCTCCGGCGATCCCGTCCTCCACCAAGCGTGAACGCACCCGCAACGAACTGATGTAGGCAGGTAACCGAACCACCGGCTACCTGCCTACAACCAACATTCACCCCACGGAACCATCCGCACACTCACCACCACCCGCACCCAACTCCATTGATGTACACCCTCCGCCCGTTCCCCTGCTCCCCCTTTTTCCTCATCGCCGCAATCAGACCTCTTGCATATCGGGGCACAGTTCCGTAACGACCAGCACGAACGCCACTATTGGCAATTCCAGTACCAGCTGTGGCCGTAGACGTTCACTGCCGCATAAGGTTTCGATGAATGAGTGACAGCGACACTGCACAAGGTGTTGGCTGGCAACAGTTACCTGTATTACCTACGGCAGGTCGCCGCTGACGATTCCACGGACCGCGGCCCCGGCACACTCACCGACTACTACTCCGCGCAAGGTGAGTCACCTGGCAGATGGCACGGCAGCGGCCTGGCCGCGCTGGATCTCGAGGCCGGGGACCTGGTCACCGAAGCGCAGATGAAGAGACTCTTCGGCGAAGGACGCCACCCCGACGCCGATGCCATCGAGACCGCCGTCATCGACCGCGAGATCGCCGCCGGCGCCAAACCCAAAGACGCGATACGCACGGCGGATCAAGCCACCCGATTAGGCCGTCCCTACCGCGTGTATAAGGGCGGCAATGAATTTCGTGAGCGTTGCGCGGCCGCCTTCGCCCAGCACAACACCGCTCACGGCCGGTCTCGATCAGCAGCCATCGACGACGACCTACGAGCCGGTATCCGCAGCCGCGTCGCCACCGCGATGTTCACCGACATGATCGGCCGTGCGCCCCTGGATGCACGGGAGTTATCGGGATGGGTGGCCCGAAATTCCCGTCCACGCTCCGCCGCGGTCGCCGGATTCGACATCACTTTCAGCCCCGTCAAGAGTGTGTCAGCGCTGTGGGCGATCGCACCGAGTCCGGTGTCCGACACAATCTCCGCCGCACACGACAAAGCCATCGACGACGCCGTGGCCTGGCTGGAGAAGCACGCGATCTTCTCCCGATTGGGAGCCAATGGGGTGCGACAGGTCAACGTCGAGGGGATAGTCGCGGCGCGGTTCCTTCACCGCGAATCACGGTGCGGGGACCCTGATTTGCATACACACGTGGTTATCGCCAACCGCGTGCGCACGCTCGATGGACGCTGGCTCACTCTCGATGCGGCAGTGATCTATCGGTTGATGGTGACGGTCAGTGAGATCTACAACTCCCGATTGGAACACCACCTCGAACACGACCTCACCCTGTCCTTCGACGAACGATCCGGCACCGATCCGTCGAAACGACCGATCCGCGAAATTTCATGCATGCCATTGGGATTGGTCGACCACTGGTCCCGGCGAGATGCCGCGATCACCACACGCCTCGATATGCTCGCGGCCACGTTCGAGCGTGAGGTCGGGCGTGAACCGATGCCGAAGGAAATGTTCGTGCTCGCCGAGCGCGCCACCCTCGACACTCGACCCGCTCGACACCAATCGCGGTCCTTGGCCGAACAGCGTGCGGACTGGAGCAAGCAAGCCGAAACGGTTCTCGGCTCGCCGGAGTTGCTGTCGAAAACGGTGTCGAAGATCCTGTCTCGCAGACGTGCACCGCCCAGCAATCCGACCTCGACAGAGATAGCCGCTATCGGGCGCAGCATTGTGGCGACAGTGTCCGCGGAGCGCTCGAGCTGGCAGTGGCATCACGTTCGCGCCGAAGCCGAACGGCAAACGCGCGGACTGTTGAGCCGAGATCAGTGGGCAACGGCGATTGAAGCCGTTGTGGCCGAAGCACTCTCACCTCTGCATGTGGTGGCGCGAGGCGATCCGGATGTCGCCGCGGAGCCGATTCTCGCCGATGTTCCACCGCTGTATCAGCGCGTCGATCACACCAGCGTGTACTCCGATGTCGGCAGTCAGACCTACACAACGGCACATCGGCTGGGCACCACCGAGCAGCTGATCGAGCTGTCGTTGCGGATCGGCGCGCACACCCTGACAGACGACATCGTCGATTTCGCGGTCCGCGCTTATCATCTCGACCCGGCCAACTCCGGTCGTCGACTCAACTCCGGGCAGATTTCGGTCATCACCGACTTCGCCCGATCGCCGTGGTTCATCACGACTACGAACGCACCCGCCGGTGCCGGTAAGACGACGGCGATGCGTGTGCTGGCTGATGCCTGGCGGGCCGACGGTGGCACCGTCTTGGGTTTGGCCCCCACGGCGGCCGCGGCCGCCGTGCTCGGCGAAGCGATCCACGCCCGCGCCGAAACCGCCGACAAACTCCTCGATGTGCTCCATAGGCACTCACCCGCTGCGATGTACTCGGCCGATCGACCGCTCCCGCCGTCGTTGCCGCAGTGGATGCTCGAGATCGATCGGCACACGCTGGTCATCGTCGATGAACACGTGCGCCTCGGCGATGACAAGCGGCTCGAGCTCTTCGACTTCCTCCTCGCCCGCCAGGCTGCGGTGCGCTGCCTCGGCGATGATCATCAACTACCCGCCATCGAAGCAGGGGGCTCGGCAGCCGACACCGCCGATGCCGCGCGCGCGTCGACCATGACGCAGGTCGTACGCTTCGCTTCCACCACCGAGGCCTCGGCCAGTCTCGCGCTGCGGGAAGGGGATCCGAGTGCTCTCGGGTTCTACCTCGACCACCGGCGAGTGCGATCGGGGTCATCGGGCGCGGTGCGTGAGCATGCCTACGCCGGATGGATTGCCGACCGGCTCGCCAACCGTGACACCGTGATGCTCGCCGCCACCAACAACTTCGTCACCACGCTCAACGACCAGGCCCGCACCGACCGAATCGCCCGCTCCGACACCGAAGTTGGCGTCGAATCCATTCTTGCGGACGGACTGTACGCATCAGTCGGTGACATCGTCAGCACCCGCCGCAACAATCCGAGACTGCGCCTGGGCCAACGAGACTGGGTACGCAACGGCTACCGCTGGACCGTCACAGCTGTCGGACCCGATGGTAACCTCACTGTCACCCACCTGCGTTCCGGCGGCCGCGCGGGCGAAACTACCGTGCTGCCAGCGGAATACGTGCGCGAACATGTCCGACTCGGATATGCGATGACGATCGACTCCGCGCAGGGAATCACCGCCGAGACCTGCCATGTCGTGCTCGCCGGGAGCGAATCTCGCAACCAGCTCTATGTCGCACTCTCCCGTGGCGCGAGCGCCAACTACGCCTACGTCACCACCGCCATCGACGGCAGTGAGGCTTCCTTCTGGACCGAACCCGGGCTGTTCCCCCGTACCGCGGTCGAAGTACTACAGCGAGTGCTCGCTCGTGACACCACCAACGCTTCGGCGTACACCGAACTGCGCGACGCGCTCGATCCGCATCGGCGTCTCGGGTCTGCCATCGATACCTACCACGATGCCATGGCACTCGCCGCCGAGAATGCCTTGGGGACAGCAGGTTTGCTCGCCCTCGACGCTCGCGCCGAGCGGGCGTGGCCAGGACTCACCGACGCTCCCGCCTACCCGGCGCTGCGGGAGGTCTTGTCCTTGATCGCATTGTCGGGAGCCGATCCCGGTGACGCGCTGGCCGATGCGCTCGCCGCACGGGAATTGATCACCGCGACCGACCCCGCCGCGGTGCTGCACTGGCGTCTCGACGCCTTGCACGCCTATCCGCGCGAAACACGACCGCTGCCCTGGCTGCGCGCGCTGCCTCGAGATCTGCCAGAAGGGCTGGTATCCAACCATCTTCGAGCCCGAGCACGCCTGATCACCGGCCTGGCCGAGCAGATCCAGTCCAGCGCCCGAACGTGGACCGCCGCCACCGCGCCGGTCTGGGCGCGCCCGTTGCTCGGCAACGACGCGCTATTGGGCGACCTCGCGGTCTGGCGGGCGGGACGGCACATCGTCGACACCGACCTACGACCCACGGGACCAACAGCTTTCACCATTCGTGAGCAGGACCATCAGCGGCGCTTGGACGCTCGGGTCACCGACATCCTGGGGGACCCGCACAGCGCGATCAACGAGTGGTCCCCGGTGGTCGAACGACTCGACGCACGGATCCTCGATGACCCGTGGTGGCCGCAGCTGGCTGACAAACTCGACGCTGCCGCCCGCGCCGGCCTCGACATCACTGCCTTGCTGACCCACGCCGCAACCGAACGGCCACTGCCCGACGACATGCCTGCCGCGGCCTTGTGGTTCCGGCTCGGCCTCGACCCGTCGGCCCTGCAAGCCACCACCGCTGCCGGGCATTTGCGCCCGGCCTGGACAGCGCACCTGTCCCGACTGCTCGGCGCCGAACTCACTGACACAATCCTCGCCGACCCTGCCTGGCCACGCCTGGTCGCCGCAGTCGATCACGGCGCCGAGGCTGGTTGGCAAGCGCACGAACTACTCACCACCGCTCACGAATTGATCACCGCCTCAGCGCATGACGATCCGGGGCCCCCGCCGAAGCAGTACGCGACCGCTCTCGCATGGCGGATCGAGGCACTCCTACATCCCGTAACACCGTCCCCAGCCGTCGGCGCACCTTTCGAAATCCACAGCACAGCAACAGATTCGGACGACTTCATGACACCTGAGGATCGAACCGACACGTCACCAGCCTCCGATGAACCGAACTCCAGCACATGGCCCGATTCCAGCGACGCGCTCGCTGCCGACCTTCTCGAGGTTGCCGGTCTGGTCCGCACGGGACAGCTCGCACAGGCCAAGGAGGCGCTGGCCCGGGCTTCGCGTTCGGCAACCGAGGAGGAGTTCGATGTTCTCCATCGTGTCGCGACCACGCTCTACCGGTACAGTTTCCCGGTCGCTCAAGCGCGACTGCGGTGGGCAGCCCAGCGGTATCCCCAGTTCCGCGCGCTCATCGAGGCCGCCACGCCCGCGACCGACCCGCACACCTATGGCCCGGATACCGGTATCTACCAACCGAATACCGTCACCGCCAGCCGCTACGCGGCGCGCGACCATGAGCCGAGGTTCGACAACACCGCACCACTCCCCCGCCCCAGCGATGCCGCTATCGCCGCCGCCCAAGCAACAGTGGAATACCTCGGCACACGCGCCGACATCGATGCCGAACCAAACCATCTACCGCTGCCGGAAGGCGCACCTCACCATTACTACAACGCCCACCCGCACGACCCACGTCCGAAACTCCATCCGCTGGACTATGACCTTGCCGCCGTGCCCGACACCCGCGGATTCAGTTGCGTGCATTGCGGTCTCGAACGCGCCGTCGTCGACTCCACCCCGCGCGCCGACCGTCGCTCTGACGATGGATTGTGCGGCGACTGCCGCGACAGGGGTGCCATCGGCATTCCCGATCACGAACCGCACCAGAATATTTCGGCCCGCTGCGCACACATCACCAACACCTACCCCGCACCCGCCGCCTTGACCATGTTGCGCCGCGACTGGCGTGGCGCGCCCAACCTTGACGTCCGCGAACAGATCCACAGCTGGGTTACCCAACACCTGACCGATCCCGATCAACGCCCCGGCCCGAAAACTACTGCGGGACTCGACTCTACAAACCCGCTACGCTCATTAACCGATGGTGAGCTGGATCGCCGCGTCGAGCACATCACCCGCCGCCTCGCACTCGCTGACGACGAAATGCTGCTCTACGGCCCCGCGCAGTCTCAGCCGGATTCGTCCTCGACGCCTGCAACCGACTGGCTCGCAAGCGAGTTGGAGCAACTCGAGGATGAACAGCGGCGACGAGCCCACCTCACAGCGGGGAACACGGACACCGAGGCTCACCCTCCCCGCCTCACCTCGAGCCACGAATCAGACGGTGCGCTCCCTGACGTTGGTCCAACCGTCGTTGCCCCCGATACTCCGGTGGCAGATCTGTGAACGCATGAGGTCGGATCCCCGAAATGGAGTCGCGGTCGCGCGGCTGACCTGCGATGGTGTGGGCGTGTCGGAGGATGTGGAGACGGAATGGCCGGACGACCGGAAATGGTCGGCGGGGTCGATTGTGCTGAAGAGTCGAACGGTAAGCGCGAGCGAGATTTCGGCCCGGCTGGGGATTACCGCGGACAGGCAGTTCGAGCGGGGCACCCTGATGAATCCACGAAATCCGGCGAACAGCAGGCGACGCCAGAACAGTGTGTGGGTGCTGACGAGCGGACTCGCCAACAACAGTGATCTCGCAGATCATGTCCGGGCACTACTCGGCCTTGTTGATGGGTGTCGAGACGAGTTGGCACAGCTAGCCGCCGACTGCGAACTGACGTTGTCGCTGGGCTTCGGCAGTGAGAACGGGCAGGGCGGCTGCCTGCTTCCCGCCGACCTCCTCGCCGATATCGCCGCGCTCAGGCTCGACATCCTGCTCGACCTCTATCCACCCCGGGCGCCGGAGTTCCGGTGAAATCGACTACACGGTCACCTCGCTCGGAGAATGGGCTCATTCTCGATCAGCACGGGCGGGCCGAGCTTCGATGACGCAGCGCTGGAACCACTTTCCAATCAGCCCGAGAACGCACCGGAGGCAGCGACAACAGTCCTGTCCATAGAGGTCGGCCACGACGGGTGCCCCCGAACCTGAGCCGAGGCCACTCTCGCCTTCTCACCTTCAGGCGGACCCGCCATCCGAGCTCGCCCGTCAGGATCACACCGGTCAGCCCTGGCCTACGGCGGCTACCAGCCGCCGACAGTCAACCATTCGATCTGGAACTCGACTGGAGTGATTTCCCTGGCTGAGAGATTCGGCCAGCTGGAGAACTCCGCTATCGACGGCATGGAGCCGCGGGACAGCTTGGTGAACTCCGTGAATCCCGAGGTCGCGGCGAGTCCGCTTTCGCCGTCTCGAAACAATTCGATCCGCCGCCACTCTTCACCGGTTTCCAGAATCTCGCTGAACGACAACGCGATATGGTCGTATTCGGAGTGATGTTCGACCGCGAGGTACCGCATCCCCGCGAACTCGGGGACGAAGTCAGCAGCCAGTACGACTGCCTCGGCTCGATCGATGCCATCGCGCTCCTCATCGCTGTCAGTGCGCTTGCATCCAGCCGTCATGTGATCGAGCCATTCCTCGGGAACGCCCGGTACCCGATGCTCGCGGAGTTCGGCGCGCATCCACTCCGGAGCCGAATCCCTTGGAAACAAGCGCAAGTCGTCGACTACCGACTGGGCGAGCGGGCCGGAGAGGTCGGGCCGATCTCGTCCGAATCGGACGCCGACGTGGCCTTCATCGCTGATCCGCAACCACATCGTGAACCATGTACCGCGACCTGGTCCGTACATGATCTGCCGCAGATCCATGACCTCACGCGGAAATCCAACCACCAGAGCGGATTCCGGTGCTGGATTTACCCGAACGAAAAGGTTCACCGTCCTGCCCACGATATCGATCCGTACTTCGACGATGGCCCAACCGGGCTCGATATCGGCAACGAGCTTCGTCACGACAGCGGCGAGCAGTCGCGCCTCGGCGGCCATCAACCATGACACCTGGCCGCTGAATGTCCATCCGGTCGGTGCCGTCCGGCCACGATTCCGCCTCCCGAACACCAGCCCGACCCCCAACCCGCACAGCATCATTCGAAACCACATCCAGCCGACCACAACAATACTGGCGGGATGACAACCAATTTGCGTGCGTGGACTGGAGAGTTTCATGATGTGTCGTGGGCGGAGGTTGCTGACGTTTATCGAGTGATGTCCGACCGCTACACCGAGTTCCAACATATGACCGACATCGTCGACAGCGTTCTGCGGTCCGGCTGCGACCTGCGATTGGCTGGGCAGACCTCGATGCATGACCTGGTAGTTACGACGCGCCCGATTTCGGAACCGCCTATCGAGGAGGTCGTCGTTCGCGCGCCCGGCTCGCTTGTGTTCGTGGCCGAGGGGACCGTGGTCATCGACTGCCTATCGGACCTGGGCAATGCCAAGCGTGTCACCGCGCCGGTCGATGAAGCGGTCTCGCTGTTCTGGCAGAACATCACCGAATGCTTCGGCCTCGCACCAACATGGCACGCCCGATAGGCCGCGACGGCGAGTAGCCGGAGGCATCGAGTTGCCCACCGCTACAACCGATTCTGGCGGTGACGGTCATGATATTGCGTCGCCTGGGTCGGGGCGGATCTTTAGAGTGGATCGATGACGCAGCCTCGGCTTATCGCTACAGATCTTGATGGCACGCTGTTGCGCGGGGATGGGACTATCTCGCGGCGCACGTTGGATGCGTTGCGGACTGCCGCTGATGCCGGGGTGGAGGTGGTGGTCGTGACCGCTCGCCCGACGCGCTATGTCGATGCGCTCGCCGAGGTGACCGGGTTGAGCGGAACAGCGGTGTGTAGCAACGGGGCGGTGGTGTATGACATCGCCTCTCGCACCGTGGTCGAGTCTCGGGTGCTGTCCGCTGATGCGGCCGAGGCGGTGGCGGGGGCGGTCGCGAGGGTGATCAAAGAGGTCGGATTCGCTGTTGAGACAGGCGGTTCGGTGATTTATGAGCCGCGCTATCGGATGCGGTTCGCGGAGCTTCCCGGGTTCGAGTCGCCGGTGCGGGCGCTGGCCGATCTGTGGACGCTCACCACTCCGATCGTGAAACTCCTTGCGCACTCGGAGCGGTATGACGCGGACTTCCTGCTGGCCGTGGCCGAGGAAGCAGCGCCGGGGCTGGCGCAGTTCACTCACTCCGGCGGGCCGGGGTTGCTGGAAATCAGTGCGCCGGGCGTCACCAAAGCCGGGACGCTCGCCGCATTGTGTGCCGAACGCGGTATCGAAGCCGCCGACGTTCATGCCTTCGGTGATATGCCCAACGATCTTACGATCTTGAATTGGGCCGGGACCGGGTACGCGATGGGTAATGCTCATGCGCGGGTGCTGGCGGCGGTGGCCCGGCATACCGTGTCCAATGACGAGGACGGGGTCGCGGTCGTCATCGAGCGGCTTTTCAGCCGATAACGCCGGTCACCGAAATCATTTCCCCGGCAAGATGATTCACGGTCCGAGCCGGTTTCCCGGCTCGGACCGTGTCACTCACTCCAGGGTGCCGGTGGTGGTGGGCACCGAGTCCGCACCGCCGGACATGCCGCGGACCTGGCGGGCGGCCACCGAGAGGGTGGCCATGTCCAAGGTGCCGGTGGCGAAGATCTCGGCAAGGGCCGCGCGAGCGCGGACCAGGCGGGAGCGGTTGATGGATTCCCAGTAGGAGATCTTGTCTTCGGTGCTGTCTTCCGTTGCGGCGGTGGTGAGTACGTCGAGGGTGAGCGCGCGCAGGGAATCGTAGAGGTCGTCACGGACGGCCAGACGAGCCAGCGTGCGCCAGCGGTCGGTGCGCTCGAGGCTCACCACCGCGTCCAGCAGGCGTTGGATGTCGAAATGCTGGTCGAGGGCGTAGTAGAGCGAAACCACGTCTCGCGCATCACGATCGGCGAGTTCGGCGATATCGATGACATCCAGCAGCGGGTAGCGATGAATCAGCAGATAGACCTGTTCGGCCAGATCCCGGGGAGCGCCACGGGTGATCGCCTCCTGGGACCGGACCTGCAGGGTTTCGGCTATGCGGCCGGGCTGCCAGGTGGGGACCAGCGGGCTCAGGGCTCGCACGCCCAGGCGGTACCGGGCGATATCAGCGCCAATGGCGATGGGTTGCGGACGGTTCGTCAGCAGCCAGCGCGAGGCCCGGTCGAGGGTGCGTTTGGTCTCGAGTTCGAGATCGTCGCGGACTTCGGTGGACATGGGGGTGGTGCGAATGCGGTGCCAGAGTTCGTGCAGGTCGAAGATTTCGGCGACGGCGGTGAAGGCGCGCACGGCGTCCTCGGTGGTGACGCCCATTTCCTCGGCCAGGCGGAACACGTAGGTGATACCGCCGTGGTCGACCACCCGATTGACCACCGTGGTGGCGATGATCTCGCGGCGCAGCGGGTGCCGTTGCAGTGCAGCGCCGAATCGTTCGCGCAGCGGCCCGGGGAAGTAGCCGGGCAAGATGGCGGCGAAGGCCGGATGGTCGGGCAGGCCGCCCGCCAGCAGTTCGCTCTTGAGCGAGAGCTTCACGTGCGCAAGCAGATTCGCCAGTTCGGGCGAGGTCAGCCCGGTGCCCGCGTCGATGCGGCGGCGCATCTCCTTATCGGAAGGCAGCGTTTCCAGGGAGCGGTCCAGCCCACCGGATTCGAGCTTGGTGAGCAGGCGGCGGTGCACCGCGGCCATCTGCGGGGCGTGCGCACGGGAGATGCCGAGCCGGAAGTTCTGCGAGATATTGTCGCGCAGAACGAGTTCGGCGACCTCCTCGGTCATCGAGGCCAGCAGCAGGTTGCGTTCGGTCAGCGACAGCTCGCCGGCGGCGACCACGCTGTCGAGCAGCACCTTGATATTGACCTCGTGGTCCGAGCAGTCCACACCTGCCGAGTTGTCGACCGCGTCGGTATTGCACTTGCCGCCGCCGTCGCTGAATTCGATGCGGCCCAGCGCGGTGATGCCGAGGTTGCCGCCCTCACCGATCACGTTGACGCGCAACTCATTCGCGTTCACTCGGACCGCGTCATTGGACTTGTCGCCGACCTCGGCATTGGTCTCGGCGGCGGACTTGATGTACGTGCCGATACCGCCGTTCCAGAGCAGTTGCACCGGAGCCTTCACAATGGCGCGGATGAGTTCGAGCGGGGAGAGCATGGCGACTCCGGGATCCAGGGCGAGTGCCGTGCGCACGGCGGCGGTGATCGGGATCGCCTTCACGGTGCGATCGAAAACCCCACCGCCCGTGCTGATCAGCGAACGATCGTAATCCGCCCAGGATGAGCGCGGCAGCGCGAACATGCGCTCACGCTCGGCGAACGACGCGGCCGCGTCCGGGTTCGGATCCAGGAAGATGTGCCGATGATCGAAGGCGGCGATCAGGCGGATATGCCGGGACAGCAGCATGCCGTTGCCGAATACGTCACCGCTCATATCGCCGACACCGACGACGGTGAAATCCGTTGTCTGGGTGTCGATATCCATCTCGGCGAAATGCCGCTTCACCGATTCCCACGCACCGCGAGCGGTAATGCCCATCGCCTTGTGGTCATAACCCACCGAACCACCGGAGGCGAACGCGTCACCCAGCCAAAAATCGTATTGCTGGGCAACCTCATTGGCGATATCGGAGAAAGTGGCGGTGCCCTTATCGGCCGCGACCACCAGATAGGTGTCGTCCGCATCGCGGCGCACCACCCGTTGCGGGGTCACGGTTTCCCCCGAGGTGCGGTCGATATTGTCGGTCAGGTCCAGCAGTCCGGAGATGAAGGTGCGGTAGCAGCGAATTCCTTCCTGCTGCAATGCCTGTCGATCGGCGACCGCGTCACCGGTGGCGACGGGCGGGCGCTTCACCACGAATCCGCCCTTGGCTCCGACCGGCACGATGACCGCGTTCTTCACCGCCTGTGTCTTGGCCAGGCCCAGGATCTCGGTGCGGAAATCCCCGAGGCGATCGGACCAGCGCAACCCGCCGCGCGCCACCGCGCCGAAACGCAGGTGCACGCCTTCGACCCGGGGCGAGTAGACGAAGATCTCGAATTGCGGTCGCGGCTCGGGCAATACGGTGATGCGGCGCGGATCGAACTTGAACGACACGTAGTCTCGATCGCCCGCGGTCTTGTCGGTCCGAAAGTAGCTGGTGCGCAAGGTAGCTCGGATGAGGTCGAGCATCGCACGCAGTATCCGGTCGGTGTCCAGGCTGACCACCGCATCGATCTCGGCGCTCAATTCCTCTTCGAGGGCGGACGCTCGGGCGGCGGCGACTTCGCCCGCACCGTCGGGATCGAAACGCACTTCGAACAATTCGCTGAACGAACGCGCGATGAGCGGATGGCTCTGCAGCACCCGGGTGATATTGCCGAAGGAATACGCGAATCCCGCCTGCTGGAGGTAGCGGGCATAGGCGCGCAGGAACGCGATCTGCCGCCAGTCCAGGCCCGCGCGCAGCACCAGTTCATTGAGCCCGTCGACCTCGACCGCACCGAACCACATGGCGGTGACGGCGTCGGCGAAGCGCTCGCGAATGTCATTGCCGGGCAGTGGATCCGGCGCACCGATCGCGACCGGTACGCGCAACCCGAAATCGTAGATCCAGCGACGCGAGCCGTCGGCCAGCTCCAGCGGATACGGGTGCTCGTCCAGGACTTCCACGCCCAGGCTGTGCAGCATCGGCAGCACCCGGCTCAGCGAAACCTCTTCGCCGTGCACGTACAGCGTGAAACGCCACTCCCCCGCCTTCGCGGTGGGCTGCCGGTACAGCTGGGTATCGATCGCCCCCTCGGCGAGCGCACGCAGCCGGCGCAGATCGGTCAGACCGCGCGCGGGCGGGAACTCCTGCCGATAGGTGGCGGGCAGCGCGGACGCATAGTCGGCGGCCACCTCGGGTGGCACCTCCGAACCGCGTGCCGCCTCGGCGACCAGCAGATCAGACCAGGTGCGAGTGGTGGCGAACAGCAGCTCCTGAATCCGGGCGCGGTTCTGTTCGGAGACATCGACCGCGGGAGCTCCGGTGGGCCGGTGCACGGTGAAATACACGACGGCCAACTCGGATTCGGTCGCACGTGCCGAGTAGTCGATCTGTTCAGCGCCGAATTCCAAGCGCAGCACATCGCGCATGCGCAGCCGCACCTCGGTCGAGTAGCGGTCGCGGGGCAGATACACCAGGCAGTACACCGCTTCACCGCGCGGATCGGGCCGCAGGAACAGCCGCACCTGCCGTCGCAGACCCAAATCCATGACGCCGGAGACGGTTTCGAACAGACGACGGGCGTCGGTGGCGAACAGCTCGGCACGCGGGAAGGTCTGCAGCAGTTCGAGCAGTTCCTGGCCGGAGAAGGAATTCAGGCCGAAGCCCGCCCATTCCATCACCTGGCGTACCCGCCGCGAGATCACCGGGATGTCCAGGATGTTCTCGTGTTGTCCTGTGACGGTGAAGGTTCCGATGAAGACGTGGGTGCCGCGCAGCGACTGGTCGGACCCGTCCCCCAGGTCCGCGACACTGATGACGTAACCGTCCGGGGAGCCGGGCAGCACGCGATCGAGGGAGCCGTTGGACAGGCGCAACATCGGCGAACCCGACAGCGCGGCGGGGATGTCCAGGTCCGAGGCGATCCGATCGTGCAGCAGCCCGAGCCCGGCGCGGCGCAGCAGTTCGGGCTGGCCCTCGGAATCGGTTGCGGTGCTGTGATATCCGTAGCCGAGCAGGGTGAACCGACTCTCGTCGAGCCAGCGCAGCAGCCGCGCGTTATCGGTGATCTCGGCGTCGTCGGCGCGGGCCGCGGCGCGTTCGAGATCGGCCGCCACACTCGCGAGCGTGGTGGCCATGGCCGCGGTGTCGCGAGCCACGCCCCGAATCATGGCGAGCAGGCCGGGCAGGGTGCTCTCGATGCGGTCCAGCAGTGCGGCGTCGACCTCGGATCCGAGCTGCACGTGAATCCAGGACTCGGCGATGGTGTGATCGCCGACCTCGTGCTGAGCGCTATTGCCCGGCGCGACGGCGCGCAGGCGACCCCGATTGTCGCGCAGCACATCGAATACCGGATGGATGACCTCACTGACCGTCACGCCCAGACGGCGCAGCATCGACGACACCGAGTCGACCAGCAGCGGCATATCGTCATTGACGATTTGAATGGCGGCGCCGAGTTCGCTCTCGTCACCGGGACGGTAGACGCGGGTGACAGTCGTTCCGGGACGGCGCGTTTCGGCCAGTTCCAGGTGCCGCCGCACGATCTGTCCGGCGCGATCGGTCACCATGGCGATCGTCGCGTCCGGGCGTATCCATCGGAAGTAGACCGCCTCGAGGTCTGCTGGATCTTCGCGGAGCTTCTGCCACGAAAGCATCTGCAGCGTGGTTGCCACCATCGACCGCACCCTTCCCGAGATTCGAGCCGCACCCTACGGTCACAGCACCTGTTCAATGTGCCGTTAAACAACGGCGCATTAACTAATGTAGCCAATATCCAGCAGTGAGAAGACCGGTTAGCCGAGCAGCCCGGACCGCATCAGGAACGCGCGAGCGGCCGCGGCATTGGGTAACGCACCCGTCTCGAGCCGCAGGCCCGACTGGGAATCGGCGTACCAGATATTCCACGTCGGGCTGATGGCGATGAAGGTCGTACCGTCGGCGACCACCGTCGCACCGGCGGATCGCCACCGCAGCACATCATTGGAGAGTTGCTGGGGCGAAACCACGCGCGCGGCATAGGCCAACTCCCGGCCGCCGCCGATCCCGGCCGACAGCAAGGGATTTCCCGCCGCGATCACACACTGCTCATCCTCCCCCGGCCCGGAACAGGTCGAGGCCGAGAGCAAGGTCTGCGGCAGTGTCCGCGTCGGGCTGGTCCATCCCGAGCGCAACTCCGGGCCGCACGAATTCACCAGGAAGAAGACCGCGGCCGCCATTGCGATCACACCCACCAGCGCCGCGATCCATTGCGGCAGACGCATTCCCGCTTCACTGAGCGCCGACTTCGCCGCACCCTTGACCGCACCCTCGATGGACTTGCCCGCCGGGCCGATGAGCTTGTCCGCGCTCGCGACGACCGGGCCGAGCAGCGCCAACGGATCACCGGAGAATCCGGACACCGCGGCCGCAATGGGCGCGGCCGCCTTGGCCAGCGGCGCACCGCAGTTGGAGCAGCCCGTGGTCCCCGCCTGGCTACGGTGGGAGCAATAGTCACAGATCTGATCGAGAACGCTCAATGTCCGGTAACCACTATCGAGGACAGGGCGATCGAATTCACGGTCGGATCGCCTTTGGATTCCAGGACCGTCACCACGATCTTGGTCGCACTGATGACCGGGCTCACCTTGGTGACCACCAGGGCCCGTTGATCCAGGGTCTGCTGGGTGTAGGTGGTGGCATTGGCATCATCGAATTTGTATGAAATCCGGCTCGCCGTACGGTATTTCGCCCATTGGTCGCCGCCATCGGATCCGATGGCGTCCCAGCCGGGGACGATTCCGATGGAATCGACCTGGTAGGAGCGACCCAGATCGATGACCAGGATCTGGCCGTCGACCTTGTAGGCGCGCGGGCAGGACCACGCTTTGCCGGTGCCCGCGAACGCGTCCATCGCGGGGGTGCCGCCCGGCGGGCAATGCGACTGCGCGGATTTGACCTGAATCGGAACCCCGCCCGCAGGGGCAGTCGTGGTGGGCTGGGCCGGAGCCGGAGTCGCCGGTCCGGTGGCGGTGGCCAGCACCGTGCGATTGCTGGTGTTCTCCGGCTCACCGCCGGAGGTCACCAGGGCGAGCACTACGATCAACACCAGCACACCGCCGATTGCCAAGGCCACCTTGGGGTTACGGGCCTTGAGCGCCAGCTCCCGGATGGGATCGGCGAACTTGGCAGCCGATGAGCGCGTCCCGGTGGATGCGGTGAGCTGCTCGGCGGCCTCTTCCGCGGCGGGCATCGCCGGAGGCTTCTCCGCCGGGGGCGAGTAATCGGACCATTCGAATTCGGTGTTGGCGGTCTGCCCGTTCAGCAGCGCGAGGATGCGTTCGCTGGCCTTCGGCCCGCCGCCGGTAGCGGGTGCGGGCGGGGTGTCCGGCACCGCGGGCGCGGGAACGTCGAAGTCGTCATCGAATTCGCCGAGCGGAGGATCCTCCGCGGCGGGTGTGCCGGTCCATCCGAGCGCCGGATCGGACAACAACGCTTCCAGGACCGCTTCCCGGTGCTGGAGAAAAACATCTCCCGGGTCCTTGTCGGGCATGTCTCGGATCGTATCCAGGCCCGGCCCGGATTCGACTTGAGGCTATTCCCGCCAGCGAGAAGATATTTCGCGAGTTCAGCGACTTCTTTCCCCGGTGACGAAATATTCCGGTGGCACATCGAATACCCGGGCCAGCGCGATGATCAGATCGAGCCGGGGAATGGCATCCCCGTGAATGAGCCGGTACAAACCCGATTGGGAGACAGGCACATCCGGATACGCCAGCTCCAGATGCTGTGCGAGCGAATACAGGGTCAGCGATCGAGTCGCGCCGTCCTCGGTCGACACCATCGATTCGGAGATAAGCGCCGACAATCGGCTGGAGAATATCGCCGCCGCGGCCTGCCGTGGACTCTGCTCCTCGTCCTCGCCGAGCGTCCGGCCATCACCTTCGTACGGCTGCGAATCGGTAACCACGCCCAAAGACATTACTGCCCCACCTCATTTCATTTGATGGACCCGGTTTGATTGACCCGGATTTCATGACCCGGGCACCGGGACCGGAGTACCCGCGGGCGTCGGCGCGCCCGCGACTTCAGGCCCCGGGCTCACCGGATTCGGCGGCTGTTCGAAATATCTGGTCTCGCCGCGCGGCTCGATCAGATCCACCCGCACCGTGCGCATCGGGATGCCGACCTCGACGGTTCCGTCGTCGACCTGTTCGATGGCCAGATCCACCGATCGACGCGGGCGGGTGCCCGGATCGCCGATGGTGACCATGGCGTTGGCCGCCGAACCGCGCGGCGACATCTGATCGAACACCTCGAGGGTTACCGGCGGGCTGTTCGGATCCTGTTCGCGCGCACCGGGTTCGGCCGCCAGCCGTAGCGAATTCGGATCGCCGACCGCGTTGACCAGCGGCAGCCAGGCCTGCGGGCGCGAGGAATGCACCTCGACGCTGGCCCCGACCACCATGGCGCGCAAGACGATCTGCTGCGCCACCGGCAGTGCCGCACGGATATCGACGGTGCGCCGGCGCGGGTGATAGCGGGCCGCATCGAACAGCGGCAGTGCGAGCGTGTGCTGCGGCTGACCGCTGATCGCGCCCAGGATCTGACCGTTCGGACCGATCGGCACCACCAGTTCGGCGAGCACCTCCGCCGGGGCGTGGTCGCCGCCGCGATCGGCCAGGGGCAGCTCACGCACCGACCCCTCGCCGGGCAGCGTCGCCAGGAATGCCTCGGATTGGCGACCCGACATGGGCCGCAGATATTCGGGCAGGGTGCCTTCGGGCTCCGGACCGACGAAGCGGACCAGCCCGCGCGGTCCGTCCTCGCCCTTGGAGAGTCCGATCACGACCGTGGTCCACCCGCGATTCCAGCTCCAGCAGTCGTCGAGCACGTCATCGCCCAAGCGCGTCCAGTCGACGATGAAGCTCGCCACCCGGCGACCGGAGGAACCGACACCGAGGTGATCCCATTCCTCACGCAGCTCCGGCAGCCGAACCCCGGTATGCAACAACACGGTTGCCTCACGAACAGCGGCGGCGGGCAGCACCTGGGCGATGATGCCGCGCTCACGCAGGCGCGTGGAGATCCGATGCGTAGCCGCGGCCAAGGCACGCGGACCCGACACCGCGACCGGACCGCGCTGGGTCAGCGTCGCCAGATTGCGATGCTGATCCAGCCGGACCACCAGCCAGGTGAGGCGTTCACCGATCACCGGGTGCGAACCGATCAACTGGTCGTACAGCATGCTGTAGTCACCGGTCGGGCGGGCGCGGCGGCCGGTGGTCACGATATCGATGTCCACGGTGATGCCGTACTGCTCGAGCAGCGGCAGCAGCAGCCCGACCGGGAGCGTGTCCTCGGTGTACACGGTCTGCTCGGTGATGATGGTCGGCAGATCGAGGTTGGGCGCGAGCTGGACCATCGCCACCAGCGTGTTCTCGCCCAGGCGAATTCCACACGGACCGGCGGCGGTGTCGATATCGACCACCTCGGTCTCGGCGGTGCGGCGCTCCGCCCGCCCGGTCCGGCCGAATCGATAATCGGCCCAGATCAGCAGCCAGTCCACGGGGGCACGCGAGCGCACCCGCAGCATGGTCACGGTCAGCGCGACCGAGAGCACGATCGCACCGACCCACCACGGCGTATGCGCCGACAGCGCGGCCAGCGCCGGACCGCCGACGATGACCAGGACCGCCAGCGGCCCCCGGCCGATACCGCCGACCCCGAAACGTGAATCGCTCACCGTTTCCTCCGGAACATGCCGTAGGCCGCGTTCGAGCCGACGCCTAGCAGCACAGCCGCGACTACTACACAGATCGCGATGATGCCGGGACGCTGATCCTTGGCACGTGGCGGAGCCGGAATGTCCAGCACCGCACCGCGATACAGTCCGGCCGGAGCGGTCGGAGCGCTGCGATAGCTCAGCGCCGCCAGTGGATCGATCAGACCCGCGCCGACGATGTTGTCGATGCCTCGGGCCGGTGCGTGCGCGCTGGCTTGCAGGCGCGCGGCGATCTCGGCCGGGGATTCATTGGGGTAGCGCGAACGCAGCAGAGCCGCGACACCGCTGGTATAGGCGGCCGCGAAGGACGCGCCACCGACCGCATTGAGCTTGCCGGGTTCGCCGACCCCGTTGATCAGATCGCCGCCGCCGGGGCCGAGCGATTCGATGCCGGTGCCGGGCGCCGCGACCGATATCCACGGACCGGTCAGCGAACCGCCCATGGTGTCGCCGGTCGCGGTGGTGAAGCCGACGGCCAGCACATCGGTGGAGTACCAGCCGGGGCTGGAGATGGTCTTGACGCCGGTCCAATTGCGCGGATCGGCGGGGCGACCCGGATCGATCTCCGGATTCTGCTCGCAACCACTGCCCGCGTCACCCGCCCCGGCCACGATGAGCGCGCCCTTGATTCGACTCGCGTAGCTGACCGCCGCCGACAGGGTGGACTGATCGACCCCCAATCCGACCGGAATACAGATGGGAAGTCCGACCGTGATCACCTGCGCGCCCAGATTGGCCGCATGCGTGATCGCCCGCGCGAGCGCTCGAGCCTGTAGCGAAAGCTTCTGTGCGGCATCGAGATTGAAATTCCCCTCCTGGGTGAACGCCCCGGAGCGGTAGCGGATGGAAATGATTCGGGCGTCAGGCGCGACACCGGCGAAGCCATCCGCCGGATCGGCTGTGGCGCCGATGATTCCGGCGATCAGCGTGCCATGGGCGTCACAGTCGGTGAGACCGTCGCCGCCCGCTTGGACATAGTCGCCACCGCCAACCAGGTTGGGCAGGCGCGAATTCGGGCCGACACCCGTGTCGATGACCGCCACGGTAACGCCGGAGCCCGTACTCAGCGCGCGGACCCGGCGCAGGTCCAATGCGCGTTCCGGTGGCGGTACCTGGGCGGGATCACTATTGGCGAGCATGCCGACGGCTACGCAGCCTTTGTCCTGTTTGGTGGGGATCTCCGGCCCCGGGGTGTCATCGGCCGGCGGTGGCGCGGTGCTGACCTCCGGCGGTTGGACCGCGAGCGCGGGACCCGCCGCAGGGGTCAGCGCGAGCAGCGCGGCGATCAGCGCGGCCGCGCCGACTACCCTCATCACAACCCCCGCATCGCGGTGTAGATGCCCATGATCCAGCAGGCCAGCACCGGCACGGCGAGGATGAACGCGTATTCGATCAGGTCGATGGTGCGGCGCACCACCGGCGACAGCCGGACACCGGGCAGGCGTGCGCCCGAGACCGCGCCCGCGGCGGCCAAGGCGGCGATCACGAGCACGACCACCGTGCGCGCGGGTGCGGTGGCGTACGCGTCCACCAGCACGAACCCGACCCCCACCACGGTCACAGTGGCGGCGGCTACCAACGCGATGGCCTGGACGCGATCCGGGTACCAACGCGAGCGCATGACCAGTACACCCGAAACGGCTGCGGCCATGATGATTTCGCGAATGCCGCCGGGGCTCAGAGCGGCCGAAAGCACTGCCGCACCGGCCAGCAGGGTCGACGCGGCGACGATCAGGCCGCGTAATCCGTTGATCGCCAGCCGGGCTCGGCTCTCGAGCGACAGGGTGGCCCGATTGCGCTGTGCCGCAGGCTGTTCCTCCTCGCCAGGGCCTGCCGTCTCGGCATCGAAGATATCGGTGAGGGTGCTGTGGTTGACCTCGCGGCCCGGATCGGGCAGGTCCGGTGGACGGATCTGGGCGACCAGAACGGCCAGCCGAGGCGCGGCGGTCAGCAGCAACAGTCCGACCAGCACGGCCGCCCCGGCGAGTTGGCGTGCCGAAAGATCAAGAGCGGTCTCGATACTCGCGAAGATGGTGAGTAGGGCGCCGAGCACGGCGATCGCCAGCAGTGCCGGCAGCCCGAGCCGGGTCGAACGCAACCGGATCACGCTGATGATGGTGGCCACAGCCGCACCCGCGGCCAGATTCGCCGCCTGGAAAGGGCCGTGCTGTTCGTAGGGCAGCGGAACGAGCATGGCCGCGCCGACGGCAAGCAGCGGAATCGCGGACAGCATCGCACCGAGACCGAGCCGGGGCTCGCCATAGCGCCGCTCCAGCGCGGTCGCCGCGAAGACGCACAGGACACCGAGGATCAATGCGGGCACCGCGCACCACACCACCGATCCGGTGCGCGTCCACGACCACGACAGCAGGCCCGTGATCACCAGCGCGCCAACGCCGAACGCCGACATGCCGGTCAATGCCGCCGTACCGGAATCGAATTCGGTGAACTCACGCTCGTTGACGCGAGCCAGGGCGTCGGTGATGTCCTCCACCAGCGGATCGAACGCCTCGCCCGATTCGGTGGTGGTGAGCAATAACAGTGCGCCGTCGGCGATATCGTGTTCGGCCAGCGTGCTCCAGCGCGGCAGCGGTGATTTGCCGGGGCGGGACAGTGTCCAGTGCCCGTTCTCGGCGGTGAAATCCACGGTCGGATCGTCGACGCTGGCCTCCAGCACCGAAATCAGGTCGTCCATGAAGGTTTCGACACTGAACTTGGTCGGCACCACAACATCAACCTGGTAGGAGGCGACCATGATCGCCACCCGGGCACGTGCGACCTCGGCGGGTTGCGAGGCGGCGGCGGGGGGTGCGGCAACGGCCGACGGGGCGCTCACTGGCGTCCTCCTCGCTCGGTACGGCCGTAACCGGCCATCATGTTGTCGGGAAAACCGTCGGCGACGGTGGCGGCGAGCTCCTCGAACGCCAGCGCGGTCTCCTTGTCCAGCAGGCGCAGATCGATCTCGCCGCCCTCGGCCAGATGCGCGTCATAGGGAATGACGAAGGTCGGGCGCTGGGCGGTGGCGAACAACTCCTCGATGCGCGCGACCTCCACCACCGGTTTCGACGGGTGCTGGAGCACGATGGCGATGACCGAATTGGCGGCCAGGCGATACTGCCCGTGCGCGTTCAGCCATTCCAGGGTGGCGACCGCGCCGGTCACCCCGCGCACGGTGGCCGGGGTGACCAGCACGACCGAATCACTCGACTCCAGCACAGCGTTCGCAGCCGTGCCGAGAACGCCAGTGCCACAGTCGACCAGCAACAGGTTGTAATGCTTGCGCAGGGTGTTGGTGGCGGCCAGGTACTCCGAACCGGTGAGTGATTCCATGGCGGCGGGCGACCACGGTGAAGCGACCACGGCCAGGTCCGAATTGGTGATCGAAGCGAATGACTGCACCGCGGAGAAGGCATCGAGATTGCGTTCCTGCGCCAGATCGCGCAGTGTCAGGCCGAACGGGTGGCGGCTGGTTCTCGCGGCTAGATCACCGAAATCGGGGTTGGCGTCAATGGCGCTGACCCGGTCCGGGCGCAATGACGCGAATGTCGCGCCGAGTGCGGCAACGGTTGTGGTGCGTCCGACTCCGCCCTTCACATTCAGCACCGCGACCTGATAGGCGGTGCCAAGTTGACGGCGGATACGCGCGTGCCGGTCCTCGGTGCGCAGTTCGGTCGGCGACAGACCGAGATTGAACCCGACCTTGTTCAGCGCGCCACGCATGCCGGTGGTCGAACGCAGCTGCGCCTGGCGGCTTGCGGCGATATCCGCGAGCAATTCATTCGAAGTCAGCGAGATCGGCAACGCCTGGTAGCCGCCCTGCTGCGTGGTCCGGGTAGCCGGTGCGGCGGCCTGTCGAAGCGAATGTTGCACGGCGGGAACGGAACCGAACTCGGCTTGCCCCGGCGCGGCACTCGGCGCATGGGCCTGCGCCGAGTGCCCGGCCGCGGGGGCGGTGGCCGAGGCCGTCGCAGCGTTCGAGGCGTGAAGAGCTGCCGAAGAGTTACTTGGGGCAGGAGCGGTCGGCGCTGTCGAGAAAGTGACGCCCCCGCCCCCCGCACCCGGCGATGTCGCGAACGCGCCGGTTCCCGAGCCGTCCGGTGGCGCCGGTGAGGTCCCGGATGGCGTTGCGGCGGAGGGCATATCGAATCCCGGTGAGGCGACAGGCGGGATGAAGGCCGAGCTCGCACCGCCACCTTGGCCGGTCGGGCCCGCATAACCCGAGACGGATTCGCCCGCAGAGGCCTGCTGCGGCGCAGTGCCGTAGCCCGACGTGGACTGATTACCCCGGGTACCCTGTGCCGCGCCGGCGTGACCGGAAGCGGACTCACTCTCCGAACCCCGTTGCGGCGCAGCACTGTAACCGGCGGCGGGCGTGTAGCCCGACATCCGCTGCGGTGTGCCGCTATCGGGTGCATTGGGTTCGCCACCGGACGTCCGGTGTGGCGCGCCGCCGTGAGGTTGGGGATCGAATTCGTCGGTGGCGTGCGGAGTCGGATCTCCGGCGGTGCCCGAGGAGTGCCCTACCTGGCCCGGCCCGGCGGCATTCGCCTCGGGCGCGAATCCGGTTGTGGTATGGGGTGATTCGACCGGTTCGGGATCGGGCGGCTGCGCCCGGCCGGGTGGCGGCGGGGCCTGGTGGCTGCGGCCCGCTACGGTGGAGCGCCAGGTGCTGCCGGTATCGGTTTGTTCCTGCGCTCCGAAGTACGCGTCGTAGCCGCCCCGAGCGCGCACGGATCCGGTCGTCTCACCGCTGCTGCTCGGTGCTCTGTTCATTTCCCCTCATCCTCTCGAAAATCCCAGAGGGACAATCACATTCGACTGGTTCGGAACCAACTTCCGCCGGGTAGCAAATCGACCAGCGCCCGGATGCCCGCCCGCAGGCTCGCCTCATCACCGGGCAGATAGGTGATTCGCACCTGCCCGTTCAAATCCCGATTCGGCACCACCGCGATACGGCCGGACCGGGTGTCCAGCACGGTCATACACAGTTCGGGAGTGGCTATGACGCCGTCGTGGTGCTCGATCATCAGCACTTCCGCACCCCGGGTCACCTCGTCGAATGCCCGCGTGAGCACTGCGGCGGTGCGACCTTGGGCACCGAGTTCGCGCAGTGCCATGCGGCGGGACTCCGCATCGGTGGGAACCGCTTCGAACTCCTCCTGGGTCGCGGCCAGCGGTACGAAGTCCAGCGCGGGCGCCGGACCCAGTGCGGCGAGCAGTGCCGCCGCCACCGCATCGGTCCGCTCACCTTCGGTGAAGACCGATTGGATGACCAGGTGGTCGTCATACCGCACGGCGAGCACATGGGTATCGGCGCTGCGCGCCAAGGACATTCGCAATATGCCCGGCTCTTCGCCCGGCGCGACCCGATCGATGATGCGGGCGACCAATTCCACATCCGGTCGCGCCAGACAGCGCAGCCAATGCGCGACCGTCGGATGGACGCCCCCGTCGCCGAGAATGCCCGCCTCGGTGAGTTGGGCGGCGACGAAGGCGTTGACCCGGTCCCGGTCATCGATCAGTTCGATATTCGGCATGATCGCCAGCACCATCGGATAGGCGTCGATGCCGACCATGTCTTTCAGTAGTAGCGCGGCATCGACATTCAGATCGACCGCGACAGGATCATCGTTCAATTCCGCACCCGGTGTGGGTCGCCGAACCATCAACCGATTCCCGCGAAGCCCTTGCCGTTGTTCGTATCGGTGAGGAACATGTCGTTGCTCGCCGTGCCGATAGCGCCCTTGAGGCTGGACAGGCTGTCCTGGTAGGCGAGCAGTTTCGTGGTCAGCTCCTTGGTGACGGTGTCATAGCCGTCCGCGCCCGCACCGAAGAAGCCGCTGTTGAGGAGATCGGTCTGCACGCTCTTGATGTGCTGGGTGTGGGTCTGCAGCTTATCGACGATGCCACCCAGCGTGCTGGTATGGGTATCGATTTCCTCGAAGTTATAGTGCATTGTCATGTGATTTCAATCTTTCCGAAAGGGGATGACTGCTACTGCGACAGGGGATTTCAGAAAGCCGAGATCTTGCTCTCACCGGCGACCGCACGGATCTTGCTCTGGGCCCACTGGTCGGTCTCGTCGACCGAGACACCGGCCTTCTTCATCTGCTCGACGATCTGGATGAGGATCCGGTCCAGCGCCTTCCCCTTCTGAAGTGCGTCGTTCAGCGCCACATTGGCGGCGTCACCGGCACCCTTACTCTTCAGCGACGCGGCCAGTTCGTCCGACACGTTGAAGAGCGCTCCGAGGTCGTTCTCCAGTTCCTCATGCGCCTTGAAGGTATTGTTCGCAGACTCCTGAACTTTTACCGGATCGCCACTATATTTTCCAGCCATTGCATTTTCCTCTCGAATTGGTATTCAATTTTCGACCCCGACAATTCACCGGGGACGTGTTTGGAGGATCGAGTCGAGGACCGGATCCGGGTCGTCGTCCTGAATCGGATCGCCGAGCGCCAGCAGTTGTTCGGAGATCGACTCCTGCTGCCCGTCACCATCCAGGTACTCGATGACGCCGATAGCCGGCGGCTCCTCGAGCACCGGGACATCCTGCGACTCACCGGGCGCGAAAGCCTTTGCGGGTTTGCGCTCGTCCTGTTCGCGACGACGCTGCCGTGCCCGGGGTGCGCTGACGCCGCGAGGGGCGGTGCGCGCCGGAACCGGTTGCGAGGCAGGGGTTCCCGTGCCCATCCCGAACGCCCGGGTGGGCATGGTCGACCAGTTCGTCGGCATTCGGAAGCCGGTCGTGCTGCCCGGCATGGCACCGAATCCGCCCGAGGTCATACCGAGCGCGACCATGCTGCCGAGGCCACCGTTGAGCCCCGCCAGGGTGGTGGATTGTGTTGCGGCTCCCGGTAATCCGGCATTCTGCCCGAGTGACGCGTCACCCCCGCCGTAGCCGTCGGTCGGCATTGTCGGGAGCTGCGAGACCGGTTGTGTTGTTTGCGGAACGGGAGTCTGGCCGGGCTGTCCACCGGTACCCGGGTTGCCCGGATCACCACCGGGTTGACCGGGATTCCCAGGCTGACCGGGGTTGCCGGGCTGGCCCGGATTACCCGGATCGCTGCCAGGCGGATCGCCCGGACCATTGCCGGGCGGGCCCCCTGGATTGTTCGGCGGACCCGATCCGTCACCACCGCCACCGGGTCCGTCGGTGAGGGAATGCCCGCCGCCCGATTTCGGTAGTGGGTCACCGGGATTCATACCCGGCATACCGGTCGGAACCGGGGCGGGGGGTCCGCTCGCAATCGGCGGCGCCTCCAGTGGCGGTGGCAACTGGGCAATCGCGGCCGTGGTCGCCCCGGCATAGACACCCATCGTGATCGAGGCGCGCGCCCATTCGGCCATGTACATGCTCTCGAGCGTCGCCATGGCCGCCAGTCCCACTCCCATAGTGGTGGGGTTGGCGGTGGCGGCGGCGGCGCCCGCCATGGCCGCGTGTATCGCCTCGATTTCCGCGACGGTCGGCATGGATACCAGCGCCTCGGCATTGGCCATGGCGACCGCGTTGGCAATAGCCGAGGTGACCGACGCGACGTCACCCTGAGCCCGTAGCCAACTGGCGTGATTGCGGAATGCCCGCTGGGCGCGCTCGGCCGAGGGGCCCTGCCACACCACCTCCATCTGGCCCATGCTGCCGTCCGAGGCGGAAGCCGCGGTGTGGAGACCGTCCGCGACCGCGGCGTACGCGGCCGCTGTTGCCTCCATCTCGGTCGGCCCGGGACCCGCGGACAGTCGCGCGGAATTCACTTCCGGCGGCAGCGCCCAGAAGTCGAACAGCAAGGGGAACATGGCATCACTCCGGCCCGGGCGTGGTGGACTACGCGGAGAAGCGCGCGCCCGACACGCCGATCTTGGCGCCACCCACCGCGTCGCCGCCGCCATACGCGGCGCTCACCGGGTAGATCATTTCGGCACCACCCGACAGGTGCGCGAGCCCGGGTACGGTGGTCGCGAAGTTCTTCGCGGTCTGGCCGATCAGGCTGATCGCCGCGAACATACTCACCGAGTCGGCTCCCGCCGGGATAGGCACGGCCTGGGCGAGTTCGGTGTGCACAACGGTGGACAGTGCGGCTTGGATGGTGTGCAGCTGCGCGCCGATGCCGGGCAGCGATTCGGGTGAGACATTGAGATACATGGTCGTCTCCTTGCGACTATTCGATTGCTCGAATGGAGCGGTATGTGAGAAACGCTATTGCATTCCCAGGACTGGGAACATGTCGCGAATTCTCCTGTCCGCTCACGGAATCGAGCCGTCCGGCTCACTCCCGACCAGCGGGTATCGCCGCCTGGACGAGGTCGCGGCGGGCATGCAGCGGCTCGACGAAAATGCCGCGACCCACGGGCTGTTTCGTCGGCTTCACATCGCCGATCAACATGCCGTCCAATCGCGATCCGTCCATGATGAGACCGGAAGAATTGAGGTTCTTCATCTGCCCGAGCACGTTGTCGTACATGGCCGAATCCGCCTGGGCGATATTGCGCGCGGCGATCAGGTGCAGGCCGGTGTCACGACCGTCGACGATGAGGTCCTTCAGCGCGTCCAGCGGATTCAGCTGTCCGCGCTGCACGACCATGTGATAGTCGTCGATGACGACGAAGATCTCCGGACCACTCCACCAGGAACGCTCCCTGAGCTGTTGCGAGGTCACACCATCGGGCGCGCGACGCTCACGCATGCGCTCCGCGAAACCGGGCAGTCCGTCGATCAGATCGCGCTCACTGGTGAGATATCCGATCGAATGCGCCTCGGGGACGGCATCCATATGCTGGCGGCGGTAGTCGATCAGCAGAATGCGCGCCTGTTCGGGCGTGAATTGCCGATGAATCGAATCGATCAGCGCGCCAAGGACTGTCGACTTACCGCAGCCCGACGAACCGAGCACCATCATGTGCGTGGAGACGCTGAAGTCGGCGACCGCCGGGGTCAGATCGGATTCGCGCACACCGAACGGCAGTGCCAGTCGCTGTGCCAGGGTGGTCGGAACCGGCATGCCCGCGGCGACCTCGGCGAGGGTGATGCTGGCGGGCAGCAGTTTCACCTCCGGGGCACGGCGACCGGGATACTGGCGGGTGATGGCCTCGGCGGCGGCGACCAGTCCCGCACCCGCGGAGTCGGGCTCGGGATTGCCATCGATACGCGGCAGCGCGGTGAGCATATGCAGGGCATCGGTGGAGATGCAGCGCCCGGGCCGATTGGCGGGTATGGAGGCGACGACCTGCCGTTGCGTGGTGAACACGGTGTCGGTGAGATCGCCGAGCCGCATTTCCAGTCTGGTCTGCAGCATATCCTTGATGGCCGCGCGGATCGCCGCCCAGCGGGAGCTGGTCAGGACCAGGTGGATTCCGTAGTTGAGCCCTTGCAGCGCAAGCGATTCCACCACCGGCAGGTACTCGTCGTAGAACGGTCCATTACTGGAGAAGCCGACATCCCAACCGTCGATGACGAGGAAGACGTCGCCATGCTGATCACCATAGGCGTTGAGCTGAGCGGATTCCTGTGCCGAGGTACGGCGACGGCGGAATTCGCGCATCGAGTCGATGCCGAGCTCGGCGAAGATGTTCTGGCGGTGCGCGAGCAGATTGGTCAGCAACGCGAAGGTGCGCCGGACGCGGTCGACGTCGCGGACCGATGCGATCGATCCGACGTGCGGCAGATTGCGCAATCCGGATAGACCACCGGAGAAGTCGAGGCAGTAGAACTGCAACTGTTCGGGAGTGTGGGTGAGCGCTCCGGACAGCACCAGGGTTTGCACGGCGGTCGATTTTCCGGACTGCGGCCCGCCGACGATCGCCACGTGCCCACCCGCGGCGGACAGATCGACCGTCCACACGTCCTGACGTTGCAGGCGAGGCTGGTCGACGATGGCCCAGGGCAGTTGCAGATTGCCCGGCGTCACGTTCTGGGTGAGCCGATCGAGGGTGGGCGCGGTGTTCAGCGGCGGCAGCCACATTTGATGTGCGGGCCGCCCGTGCCCGGCGAGCTGCTGCAGCACGGTCTCCATCACCGTCACCGGCTCGACATCGATGACCTCGGGTTCGGGCGCGGCAACGGGTTCGATTACGGCGCTTTGGATTTCGGCGATGGCGGCGGCGGTGAATCGTTGCGGCATCCGATAGCCCCCGCTCGCGCGCCGCGCGCGCTGGGTGCCGACGGTGGCGGTCTGCATCGGGGCGGTATAGGGCGAGCCTACGTAGGCGGCTTGGAATCGCTGTAGATCACCCGCGCCGACGCGCAGATATCCCGCGCCGGGCTTCTTGGGCAGATGGTAGGCGTCCGCGGTGCCGATGGCATCGCGCGAGTCACTGGTTTGGTTGGTGCGCAACGCGATTCGATACGACAGATGCGCCTCGAGCTCGCCCATCCGGCTCGAGGGCACCTTCTGCGAGGCCAGGAGCAGGTGAATGCGCAGTGAGCGGCCCAGGCGGCCGATGGCGACGAACAGCTTCGAGAAGGTCGGGTGCTGTTCGAGCAGCTCGGCGAATTCGTCGAGGATGATGAGCAGGGTCGGCATGGGTTCGAGCTGAGCGCCCTGCTCGCGGGCACGCTCGTAATCGGCGACGCTGGCGAAATTGCCCGCGTCGCGCAGAATGCGTTGCCGCCGCGCCATTTCGCCGTTGATCACGTCCTCCATACGGGTGACGAGATCGGCCTCTTCCTCCATATTCGTAACCACGGCGGTCACGTGGGAGAGGCGATCGAACCCGAGAAAGGTCGCACCACCCTTGAAGTCGACCAGCAGTAGATTCAATTGATCCGGGGAGTGCGTGGCTACTGCCGAAAGCACAAGCGTCCGAAGGAATTCCGACTTACCCGAGCCGGTCGCGCCGATGCACATACCGTGCGGGCCCATACCCTCTTCGGCCGATTCCTTGATATCGAGATGAACCAGACTGCCCGCCGGGTCATAACCGAATGGTACGTTCAGCCGCGAACGGTCGATATCACGGATCTGACGCCAGCTGCGGTCGACCTGGATATCACCCGGATCGGTGATCCCGACCATCTCCTCCCAGGTGGTGCCGCCCGCCTGTTCGGCGGCCACGGCCTCGACCACGGTGGAGAGCCGGTAGGGAGCGAGGCTGCGAGCCAAAGCGGTGCAGGCGCTGACGGACATGGAGTCGGCCCGCCCCACCCGACGCTTGCCGCGAGCGGACATCTCGAACAGCGAACGGTCCTCGTCAACGCTGAAGCGCAGCGCGCGCGGCAGCGGTTGCTCGGCCACGCCGAGCCGCAACCAGGTGCAACCGTCGATGCCGGAGATATCGCGTTCGTTGGCCGCGCCACCGACCGCGACGATGAGCACGAAATGCTTACGTTCGAGGGAGGGTTGGCTATTGGCCGAGAACGGCCCCCGATTGAGCCCCGCCAGTACCTTGGCCCGGAGTTCGCCGACCGAGCGGTACACCATCCGGCTCGAGCCGATCGCGTCCTTATCGGTGGGATGCTGGGTGTGCGGCAGCCATTTCAGCCACGCCCACTCCGGTGCGTCCGGGTCGGGCAGCACTGCGGCGACGCCGACCTGGTCCGGGCCGTGCAGCACAACGGTTTCCGCGAGCATGGCGCGCACGAGTCCCGCGACGGCCGCCATATCGCCGTCCAACCCGATCTCGGGTGCGGAGAGCAGATTGATCGCCACCGGCATGCCGCCGACCGTTGAATACGCCTTGGCGAATCGTGTCACCTCGACCACGCCGACCGGATCGAGATCCGCCAGCGGCGCGGCCTCGGGGACGATGACCCGCACCTGATTCGCGATGCGGCCGCGCCCGACCCGGATGCGCAGGAACTGCGGGCTGGCGACCTGCACTTCCCACATGCGCTGACCGCCGATCAGGCGAGCGACGCTGTCCGGACCGGGGTGGGTGTGCGCCAGGTAGGTCTGAAGTTCGGCTTCGGTGGCGCGCACCGACTTCCGGTTCTCGGCGATGCTGCGCAGGTAGTCCTTGCGCTCCTCATTGAGCGAGGCGGCGCCACCGGAACCATTGCCGCCCATGGCGCCGCCCATGGTCCCGAACATGGACACGACCATCATGATCGGGAACATCATCGCCATGGGATTCATGGCCCCGCCGCCGCGGAACATCATGACCATCATTCCGCCCATGCCCGCCAGCATCACGACGGGCATGATCATCCGAAGCCGGGACGGCGGAACGGGTTTGGGCAGTTCGGTAGGCGGTTGCAGGCGCAGTTCGGCCACCGCCGGCGCCTTGGGCCCGCGCACCATGCGGGCGGGTCGGACGAAACGGCGGGTAGTGGTCACGGTTGTCCTCCGGGCAATGGCGCGGCGGCGCGGTCCGCGGCGATGCCGTCGTGCTGGATGCGGGCATCACGTTGGGAAAGCGTCGGGCCGACCGCGAAGAGCGAGATGATGGCCCACGGTGCGGGAATGGGATTGCGCAATGCCAGCGCGGTCAGGGTGGCGTCACTCGTGCTGCCACCGCGCGCGTCGATGCCGTAGCGCACACCGCTGTCCGAGACCCAGAACATCGCCTCACGTAAGGGTGAGGTCGGGTCCATTCCGGTGACGCGCACGAAGCTGCCGGTGTCGCGCGGCAGATAGGCCGCGTCGGCGGTGTTCCCGCGCGAACCGCTGGCGGTGACAAGTGGCACGGTGCGCGCGATTTCCTCTGTCGCGAGCGGCAATTGGCGCCCGACCAGTAGCTCGGTGCTCGCATTGGGGTCGGCGGCCGCGTGCGTCCAGTGGTAGCAGGTGATGCTGTCGCGTTCGGGATCGGCGATGCGTACGGCGGTGGTGGGATAACTCGTGGTGCCGGGCCAGCCACCGGGCCGCAGGTTGGTGGCGATGACATCCGGGCCGACCGCGATGGCCGAGACCGCGCCGTGCGAGTCGGCATTGCGCACCATGGCCGCCAGCACCGAACTGATCTGCACCACACCCGATTGCGAGACCAGGTAGTAGGCCGCGCCGCGGTCGATGGTGGACACCGAGAGCACCGAGCCGACCGCGACCGAGAGCCCCGAGGGCAGGATGATGGCCTGTCCCGCGCCGGGTACCGCGGGCACCCGCAGCGGCGGTGCTTCGGGAATGGCTTCGAGCAGGCCCGCGGACGCCGGGAGCACCGGCGCCGTGGCATCGATACCCAATGCGAGCGTTACCGGCGAGTCCGCGAGATTGATTGCGGCCCTGACAATTCCGCGATCGTGATCGCGATAGACCAGCCAGGTCACGGTGCCCTCTCGCAACAACCGGGCTTGGGTGTCGCCGAGCGGGCGAATGGCATCGCCGTCGATGCTCAGCCGACCGCCGATCGCGATCGTGCGCACGGGAGACCGGCTGGTGGTGGGCAGGCCGGTGGCCGGATCGGTCGGGCCCGCCGAACCCGTTGCGGTGGTATCGCATACCGCCCAGGAGGAGTCGCGATCATTGCTGTCCGAGATCGCGTTCGGCGCACCCGCGATACCGACTATCGGCCCGCGCGGGAGCTTGGCCAACTCCTCCTTGGACACCTGCACCGGATTCTCAGCCGCGCCGATCACCAGCCGCGCCGAGGTGAGGTTCAGCGCCGGATGCAATCGACCACCCACTCGCACATAGAGTGCGCCGGTGCCTTTTTCCGCCACGATGCGCGAATCGCCCAGCGTCTTGGCCGGTTTGAAGAAGGCCAGCACCGCCGACCCGGCGATGACTACACACGCCATGGCGATGCCGATCGACAGCGCGGTGGAGCGACCGCGCTGCGGATCGTCGATCATGGAGGCATCCCGCCGGACCAGCGCGTGTTCGATGCGCCGGAACAGGAAGCGCCAGCCGGAAATCTGGTGTTTGGTCACCACCCGGAAGCGAGCCACCGTCGTGTGTTTCCTTCCCGTCGCGCCGGTCAGTTCGTGGCGGCCGGTGCCAGCCCTTCCAGGGCGGCGGTGATATCCGCTTCGGAGATGGTCATGAGTTCTTCATCGGTCATCGCCGCCACATTGGCCAGCTCGCGAGTGAAGCGGTAATCGCGTTCGGCCTCCGCGGCTTCCACCACATTGCGCACAAAGCGGCCGTTGCCGGCGAGATCGATCAGGCGGCGGCCGTTTCGGGCCTGCCCGGACAGGCGTTCACAACGCTCGTGCAGGGTGTCCTTGGCGTTGTGGGACAGGATCGAATCCTTGTGCTGGGCAATGTGTTCGGCGATTCGCACCAGTTCGTCCGCGTCATAGCTGGCGAAGCGGATGCGCTTGGTGAAGCGTGAGGCCAGACCGTCGTTGGAGGCCAGGAACCGGTCGATCTGGTCTTCGTACCCCGCGATGATCACCACGAGTTTGTCGCGGTCGTTCTCCATCCGAGCCAGCAGTGTGTCGACCGCTTCCTTACCGAACGCGTCACCGCCCGAAAGCCCTTCCTGGATAAGGGTGTACGCCTCGTCGATGAACAGCACACCGCCCAGCGCCGAATCGATCAGCGCGTTGGTCTTGGGCGCGGTATGCCCGAGATGGGTGCCGACCATATCGTTGCGCGACACCTCGACCACATCGGCGTTCTGCACCACACCCAGCCCGGCGAAGATCTTTGCGATGACACGGGCGATGGTGGTCTTACCCGTTCCGGGTGGACCGGAGAAGATCAGGTGGTGAGACCGCGAGTCGACGGCCAGACCGCGTTTGGCACGTACCTGGTCCATCAGCACCCCGGACTTGAGCCGATCCACCTGCTCCTTGACGGAGTCCATGCCGATCTGGGCCTGGAGCAGATCCGAGGCCTCGGTCAGCAGGGATTCGCGCTCGTCGCGCGCGGCGGAAGCCGCGACCTCGGCGGGGTCATCGCCGGTGCGCGCGTCCCATCGATTGGTGCGGGTGGAAATGACTTCCGCGCTGGTGATCTCGAGTCGATAGTTCTTGTCCGCGACCGCGCGTTGCCAGTCCTCGTGCTGTGACCACAGCGCGGAACCCTGAAGCCCCTTCAGAATTCGATCGGCAGCTTCGTGATCACCGTTGTGTCGCAGCACCATTCCCAGCAGGAAATGCGCGTCGGCCCAGATATACGACAGGCTGCCCGAGGAGCTGTCCTCGACGATGCGCTGCGCCCGAGGCAGAGCTTCACCGAAGCGGCCCAGGTGCGCGAGTGCCTGCGCGGCCATCAATTCGGCCGCGATATCGAGCAGATTGTCCTCGAGCACCGGTTTGCTCGCCCGGAATTCGATGACATCGGGCCAGCGACGGGTGCGGAAGTACAGCGAAAGCCGGACGAAGTCGGCGACATCGTCGGCGGGCAGCTGATCGAGAATGGCCTTGGCCTCATCCCATTCACCGCCCTCGGCGTATTTGCACGCCTGCGCGAGCGCGATCTGATCGCGATCGGACATGGCCACGCGCAGCCCGTACATGCCGATTTCGACCTGGCACCACAGTGATCGATCGGGCAGTCCCGCGCGCTGTTGATCCCGGTACAGATTGTGGACGGAGCGATAGGCCCCGTAGATGACTTCCCCAGAGATTTCCCCGGCCATGGCCAGCCCGAGCCAGGCATCGCACATATCCGGATCGAGGTCGGTCGCCGCATGGAATGCCGCCAGCGCGTGCTGGTCGTTGCGCACTCCCCCGGAAACCAATCCGAGACTTTGAATCCCTGTGTAGAACGCGTCCTCGGCCGCTGACAACTCGGACTTCCCTTCCACCGATTTCGTCTGCACGAAGGTTAGAGGCGAAGGCCGCCAGGGCATTTCCCATCATTGGGAATACCCGTCCGGCCGTTTGCCCGCGATCACCTCGCGCTTCCCACGAGGGGGAATCGGTGGTCGCCGAAACCCGTTGAAATATGCCAACATTCGTTGTGCCGTTGATTGACGGCATGATGGATCGATACCACCCTGCCCCTCATCGGGTTGGTATCGAACCAGCGGCTGGAGCCCCCGCGATCCGGGTATGCCAGCCGCCTCGGACATGGTTTGTCGAAATCCCTCCCCACGACAACCTGCTCCACGGACGGCCGGTGGTCTGGGACACCACCGGCCGATCCGGAAATCCCCTACGCGCAGGTCGGACTGAAAGCCGCTGCGCTCATCGGGCGAAAGCGTTGTGCGACAGGAACATCCAGTGCCGCCACCACACCACCGCCGGTATCGGGATCGGCCGCGTTGAGCCGAATGCTGTGCTGTGCGTGCGCACCGCCCGATACCTCGGCCCGCGCTCCGGTGCGCCAGCCGAACGGCACGGTGTGCACCCGCTCCCCGCTGTGCGTCAGCCGTTCGGTGACCTCGGCGAGCAGATCGAGCGAATCCGCCAGATCTGTCAATAACTCGGTCCCCGTCGCCGCGCGTTCATCCCGGCCGGGTGGCCGTAGATAGCCGTCGATTACCACCGATGTCGCCTCGGTGCGCGCAATAAGCTTGCGCACCAACTTGGCCGCGGCCGCACCGAGTAGCAGATCGCCGTGTTCGAGCGCGATCGAGACCACCAGGCACTCGCTGAATTTGTGCGCCTTGCCGACCTCGCCTTCGGCCACCCCGACCGCGCAGGCCGAGGGCGTGGTGACCGCGTATTCGAAGGTGCGACAACGGCTACTCTGAATCAGCATGGCGCCCGCCCTTTCCCGTGGACGTCGAACGACGATGTCGCTCGACCGGCAGCGCAGCCTGCCGTATCCGGGTCGTGCTGATTAGCCTCATCAAATCTCCGAGCCGATTGATTCCGGATCCAACCGCCGTGTGATCCCGGGCTCTTTTCCGGTCCCGTCGGCGAAGTGTGCATCGACTCTACGACCGGAACGACCGGTCTTCAGGTACCAGAAAGCGTCAGCTGCGGGCCAATTCGCGCCATCGCAACCGCATGGCGGTATCTCACCCGCTGTTCGCAGGATGCCCGATGTGGCGCGTTTGGTGACTTCCCACGCCGGGGAGGTGCCCGCGCTGGCCGTGACGACCTATTCGGGGCTCCAATGGCGCGGGGGGAGTGAGGAAATCGAGTGATGATCGCCAGCGGTCCCGTGCAACACGTCCCCACCTTGGTCTCGATCTACGAACTGGGACTGAACGAGTGGTATCGCGTCGCTGAATTCCGGCTCAACGCAAAGGGTTCGGTCGAGCTGCGGTTGTGCAATGGCAGTTCGTGCCCGCTGGCGCTGCACTGGTATCGCGAAGGCATCGAGACACCCGCGACCGTTCCGCTGGTCACCGCCGCGGACGGCCCGGAGTTCATGCGTGCGCTGCTACGTCCGTTCCTGATGAGCTACTGCCGAATTGTGGACGAAAGCCCCAGGCCCGCTGGACAATCGGAGACCGGCTCTCCCCAGCAGTGGCGACATCGCCCCGTCGGCACGGCTTAGGTTGGACCGATGGTGCAATCGACACCGTCGCCGCCGACAGGGGCGCAACACGGGCCCGATCCACAGGGGAGCGCAACCCGGCCCCTGAGTGAAGGGTGGCCGTATATCGCAGTGGCACTGGCGAATTCGGCAGTGTTCTACTTGATGTTCAAGCCGTGGCTGACGGCCACCGGGTGGGACGGCGTGGGTGTCGTCAATGCCTTCGGTCGTCTGCGGCGCACGACAAGACATTTGAACCTTTGGTCGCAGTCTCCACCTCCCGGCCCGGTCATCAGCAATGTGTGGGCGATACTCGCCTCCGCGGCCATCATCGTCACCGTGGTGGCGGCCATCCGGGCCAGTCGGTATCGCAGCGCCGCAGCCGAAACCCTTACCGCCGTAGCAGCATCGGCCGTTGCGATCTTCGTGGCGGCGGACCTGTACCACCTCAATGCCGCCATCCCCAAGGTGCAATTGGCGCTGTCGATGAGTAAGGATCTGAGTGCGCAGATAGGACTGGCGATCGGCGCGCTGCGCGGCAGCACGAACTATCCCTGGCCTGGCAAGGAGTCACAGCTACGAGTGGCCGGGTTGACCTCCACCGCACTGATCTCGCTCGCCATCACCGTCGTATCGGCCGGAATCACCGCCGTACGTGCCCGACGCGGCCTGCAGCGTCTGGTCAAAGCGGTCGCCGCTCGAATCCTCTAGTTGCGTCCGACCAATTCGATTCCCACAGAAGCGATCTCGCATGTCCGGTGCTGTCGTCCTGCGAAACCGGGACTTCCTACTGCTGTGGTCCGGCAACGCCATTTCCCATGTCGGACTCCAGGGCGCGCGCATCGCGTATCCGTTGCTGACGCTGTTGCTCACCGATTCGCCGATCTCGGCGAGTCTGGTGGCCTTCGCCATCGCCGCCCCGGGGCTGGTGTTCGAGATTCCCGCGGGCGTCGCGGCTGATCTGTGGGATCGCCGGCAAACTCTGATCCTGTGCCAGCGCATGGGTTTGGTGGCGACACTGCTGGCCGCGGGCGTGATCTTCGCCCGCCCGCCGGGCCTGGCGTTCTTCCTCGCCATCGCGGCCTTCACCGAGGGCACGGCGTACGTCTTCTTCAATACCGCTGAGCTGGTGCTCATTCGGGACGTCGTCACAGAAGAGGAGCGTCCCGCCGCGTTCGCCTTCCTGGAGGCCGAGCAACCGATAGCCAATATGATGGGGCGCTCACTCGGCGGGGCGTTGCTGGGGATCGCGCGCGGCCTGCCATTTCTCGCCAACGCCGCTTCCTACCTCTATTGTCTGTGGACCCTGTCCAAAATTCACACTCGGGCCCAGGTCATTCCAGCTCCAGCGCCTGTCAAGGCGGTGCGCATCTGGGAGTGGGACCAGGTCCGGATCGGCATGCGGCACCTCGCCTCGGATCGCTTCGCACGCGATTCCATGATCACCCTGGGTGTGTCGAACGGAATCATCCAGGTCCTCATCCTGCTGATCACTCTCTCGGTGAAACACGGCGGCCACGCGACATGGACCGTCGGCGTGGTGCTCGGAGCAACCGGTATCGGCGGTCTGTTGAGCGCGGTGCCCGCCGCTCGCTACGGCAACCAACTCGATCCCCAGCGGGTGCTCACCGCCGCACTGTGGGCATGGACCCTCTTGGCCGTGCCGATCGCGATAACCTCGAATCCGCTGGTTCTCGGTGTTTGCTGGATGGGCGTCGGCTTCGTTGGGACGATGGTCAATGTTCCGCTCACCCTGTATCGGGTACGGGTCTACCCCGAAGAGGTGATCGGCCGAATCTTCGGCGCCAGCAAGCTCATATCGCACGGCGGCACCGCCGCGGGCGCGCTGGCCTCCGGGGTACTGGTTTCGATCTTCGGTACGGGCGCGCTGGGATGGTTGCTCGTGGTGGGTATGGCGGTACTGGCGCGCCGGGCTCGACGGCTGACCCCGCCCAAACCGCCGACGGCCACGCCACCGACGCCCACTCGCACCGCGACCCCACCCGCCGGAACGTGGATCGCGAGGGTGTCGGGTCAAGGAACTGGTGCGGACCGGGACACCGGTCGCGCGCAGGGCTGATCGTTCACCGCCCCTCGCGTCGCTCGGATGCCGAATCCTTCGCCTCGGCCCGGTCGGCCGTGGCGTGTTCGGCGCCGATCGAAGGTTTCGACACCGGAGGCGGCAGCGTGACCCGCGGCGCGCGCGACCCGGTTTCGGGAGCGAACACCTTTGCCGCCGTCTCGGTTTCGCGCTCGGACTTCGTCCACGGTGTGGAGCCGACAGCGCGCCCCCGAGTTTCTGCGGCGATCGGATCGCGTATCTCCGGATCCGGTATCGCGGTCGCCGCTTCCGGGGATTGATCCCGATGCGAACGCCCATCGCGCCGACGGCGCGCGGGTTTCCCGCGCCAGGGACTGGACGTTGGAGGACCACCTTGCGCGCTGCCTATGGCCGCCGGGCCCGTCTCTCGCACAGTCGATTCAAGGTCGTTACCGCTGTTCACCATCGCGGCGGCGGCCGGTAAGGAGTTCACCTCGGGTGTGAGACTGCCCGAGCTTGCCGAGGCGGAGCTCCGCGAGTCGAAAGACTCCGGGACGCTACGCGTCTCAGTCGCAACAGGTGAGCGCGGTGCTGAGGTCATCCGCCCCGCACCTCCGCCCGTAACGTGCGGTGATCGCGCATCCGCCGGTTCCCGTCGAGTTCCGCCGTTATCTCCCCATGGCACCGGGCCCGCTTTGCGAATCTCCGAACCGGATCGCGATGCAGTGACGTCCCCGCGCCCCGACGCCGGGTTGGAGCTAGCGGCCGTCGAGCTCTGGACCGCTCTTGCCGAACCTCCCGAGTTTGTCGGATCTGCGCCGTGCACAGACGAATTCGATCCGGCTCCGGTCGGTTGCGCACCGGCCTGGACGGTCGGCGTCGAGAACTGCTGCACGCTCGTGGCCACATTGGGGAAGGCGATCGGTGGCGACTGCATCGGAGCGGGACCGGCTGAGTGTGAGGCGGCAGGTGAACGCTCGATCGGATCGGATCGCTGGGGCTCCGATACGTTCGTCGACGGCTCGCGCAGCCGATCGTCACGAGACCCGTCCAGGTCTCGACCGCCCGCCGTGGTGAAGTCGAGCGCACCCACCTTGTCGGCGAAATCTTCTGCATGCGAGAGCATTTGGTCCGCGTAGCCGTCCAGCACATTCGCGTAGCGCAGCACCTCATCGGGATCGATCCGCATCGGTAACGCCGATGAACTGGCAGGGGGCGGGGGAAGATCAAGGACGTCAGCGACCAAATTGTGCAGTGTGCCGCCGACCATACGCTCGATGACCTGGCCCAGGGGTTCGATCGCTTTACCGAGCACCTCGGCCAGAATATAGGCGATCAGCACCTGTTCCATCACCGATAGCAGTTTGCGTGCGGCCGCTGGAAGCGCCTGCGCCACAATGGCCGAGAACCCACCGGTGGCGAATGTGCCCGCCAGGGCCGCCAGATATGTCGACGCCATCGCGGCCAGCTCGGTCAGAACAGCGGCCTTGGCCGCGGCAATCACATCGGCGGCGATGTACAGGGCTTTCGATACCACCTTGCAGGCGCGGTCGAGCTCGACCATATGGGTCGCGCTCATCCGCGCCCACACCGAGATCAGCTGTTCGTACGAGTACCCGGACCACACCGTGCCCATATTCTGGACCACACCGGTCGCGCCCTCATGACTCGCACGCACCTTGGCGGCGAAATTGCCTACGTGCACGGCTAATTCGCGGACCTGATCCTCATCGATATCCGGATAGGGCACCCCCGCGAAGTTGAGGAACAACGCTACTTCGTGCGGTATCTCGATGGACATATCCGCGCGCTGCCCGGATCAGAGCACGCGAACCACTATGGCTTGACTGGACATTCGTGACCATTTGACTGTCGATCCCGTGTACGGCGCCTCGATGACCATGCCGTTCCCGGCGGCCAGTTGCACGTGTTCGGGACCACGGGAGCTGAACGAACCCGCGGGAAAGACCAGATCGCCAGGGCGGGCCTCCGACACCGGAACGCGAACGCCGCTGTGGATCTGCTCGTAGGTGGTGCGCGGCAGAATCACATCGCCGTTCGACGCCTGGGCGATCGCATACTGCGTCAGACCCGAGCAATCGAAGCCGCCGCCACTGGGACCTCCGGCTCCCCCACCACCCCAGACATAGCGGGTGCCGAGCCAATTGCTCGCCGCGAGAACGGCATTGCTACCCGCGGTGCCGTTACCGGGAATTCGCGTGCGCCGCCGGGGACGAATGCGTGGCCGCCGCCGTCGCGGGGTGGCGGACCGAGTGGTTATGACCTTGGGTGCGGCCGGCGGCATGATCTGCGCGGCCAGCTTTCGTGCCGCGCTGGTGTCCCGGTCGACCTGCTGTGTCGCGTTGGTGATGGTGGTCTGCACGGCGTCCAGCAGCGCCGGACCGCTGAACCGGGTATCACGAATACCGGCGATCGCCTGAATGCGCGATTGGAGGTCGGAAATCTGATGGGTGAGGTGAATTCGGCCGTCGGAGGTATTGCCACCCGATGCCGCGACCGCCTGCCGCACCACATTGTCCTTGCCTTCGTGCGAGTCCGCGATCGACATATGCATCCCGCGCGCACCGGTGTACGAGGTAGCCGTGATTCCCGCGCCCTCACCTGTATCCCGTTCGAGCACACCCAGTCTCGCCACCTGCACCGGATCGGGCGAACCCGCTCCGTACAGGCCGAGTAATGACTTCAGCACACCGCTCAGGTCATCGGCCAGAACCGTCGCCATTCGCGTCACCCGCCTTCGTGCCTCACCGAGCGTCCGTCGTATTCCCGATTCTCATGCTGCCCAGCTGTTTCCGGGCAGCACGTGTTCTCGGATCGGCCGTGGCCGTCCGTCGACTATGCATGACCGGTCGCCGCACGCCTTCCCACTTCGGGGAACACCGGACAATGAGTCAGATCAACAGGGAGGCGGGTGCCAGCGGCGATGACCACGGATGCGACGGATACGGCGGACACGACCGACGCGGAGACCACGGCGAGCCCGGCGAATATATTCACCATGCCCTCGGGTACCTCGGATATCGGTGTCCTTGACGCCCAGGCAGAGGATGCCGAAGCACTCCCCGCGAGAACCGACGGCGCTCGGACTCTGCCTGCGGGGATCGACGACGCCCGGACCCTGCCGGCAGCGGCGGAGAACAATCGCACGCCACCACCGAAGGGGGATCGGGACCCGCGCCCCTCGGGTATCGGTCACCACTATTGGACGATTCCGCGCCTCCCCGTCCCGTCCGGGGCCTCACCAGCCCTCAAGAGCTTCATCGCGATGGCGGAGGCCGCCCTGCAGACCGCGGTCGACTTGCTCGGGCGCGGAACGACATTCCCACCACCCCGGGTCGATGATCTGCTCACCACCGTCGTGTACAAGAGCCTCGGTGAGGGCAAGGCCAATGAGCAGTACCAGAAGACACTGGCCGCGGTCGATGCTCGCCAGGCGTCCCTGCTGACCATGGATGACAAGGTGCTCGACGTCGCGAACGTGATGTCGGCCGACAAGGACCGCACCCTGACCGCGATCAAACATATGATCGCCGATCTCGTTGCCGCACTGAGCAGGAAGACAGCGGCCAAGCTGCAACCTGCCGACGAAGTCAGCCTCATGGACACGATCGCCAAGACGATCGAGCAGGTGTACGAGCGGGTCACCAAGGTCGCCGAGGACAATCTGCGGATGTCCGGCGGCGGGAATGGCGGGGGCAGTGGCAACGGTGGCGGGGGCGGAAATCCGGGTGGCGGCGGGAACGGCGGTCAGCAACAGGGCGGTCAGCAACAGGGCGGGGGTGGCGGCGGCGACGGCGGTTCGGGACTCATGCAGGCGCTCATGATGATTCCGATGCTGGGTGCCAGTCTGTTGCCCTCGGCGCTGCAAGTGGTCGAGAAGATGAACAACAAGGACGATCGGCACGACGACCGGCGCGACGATCGTCAGGGTGGACCGCCGCCCAATGGCGGACCGCCGGGCGGAGTCCCGGGCGCGCCCCCGGCACCCGGTGCACAGGCACCCAATTCCCCCGGCGTTCCGCCGCCCGGCGTACCCGCCCCCGACGCACCCGGAACCGGTGCTCCGGGCGCACCTGGCGCTCCGCAGCCGGGTCCGGGCGGAAATCCCGCGGCGACAGCACAACCGGCGGGCGCCTCGGTACCGGTCCCCGGTGCGGAACCCCCGCCGGGTGCGCCTCCCGCGCCTCCGCCGCCGCCTCCGCCACGAACGGGCTCCGCTGGAGCATGACGACTGCGGGATAGCCTGCGCGGCAGGCTATCCCGCGCGGTGTCCGGCGAAACCCCTTCCCATCAACGGGAAGCCGCTCCGCACTCGGTGAAGCATGCTGGGGAGCAGGGCCGCCGACGAACGAGGACCGATGAGAGAACTTCACCCGGACGTGCGCGCCGGACTAGCGATGAAGCGGGAACTGCTACATCGCTTCGAGGAACTACAGGAGCGAGCGGACAAAATCGTCGCCCGGCGTCCCTCACCCTCCGGCCTGGTCATCCCCGAAGTCGATATCCATGGCCGCCTCCGAGACCTGTATCTGGCTCCCGGAACCTGCGACAGATTCGGCAGCTACGAACTGGCAGCCGAGATTATGGCCGCTATCACCGATAGCACGGCGGACGCGCAACGCCAGTACCACCTGAACATGAACGACCAGTCCCTACTGCCACGACCGTTCGCCGAGGTTATGCAGGAATGGCGGGCTGGCGGCGCACCCGACTCCGAGCCGAATTTCGGGAAGTCGGAGAAATGATACGAAGCAGTCGGGCGGGAGGAACCAACCGAGCATGGTCAACCATCTTCTCGTCGAGCCGGACGATCTACGCAAATCCGCCGCGCAGCATGACCTGATCGCGAAGGAGCTTCGCGAGAAAGGCGCGATTCCCCAGGCCTGGCTCGACGAGTTCCCGGAAACCCACGGCACAATCGCCGCACCAATGTACAAGGCGCTGGTCGACTTCTACAACGATCGCCACGCGAAAGCCGAACGCCTGGCCCGCAACCATGAACAAACCCGTGATCAACTGCTCAGAGCCGCAGACGATCTCGAGGCCAAGGACGGGCGCGGGCGGCAGCAGATCATTCAGGCGGGCGGTGGATTCGACAACCATCCCGGAGTACTTGGGCCGAATACGCCCAGTATCGGAGCTCTACCACCGATGCCGATCTCGCCGACACCGCACCCGGGCGGAACTCCCCCTCGGGCGTCCGTTCCCCCGCTCCCCGGCGAGCGGACCCCGACCCCGACTCCGAATCCGGCTGCCGCGCCACCGACACAGCACCCTGTCCACCTCGACGATCCAGCGGCAGTCGGCGCTCCGACCAGCACGATCGCGCAGGTAGGTGGCGCCGGGCCGGTCGGATCGTCCACGCCGGTCGGACTTTCCACTCCCGTCGGACCGGTAACCCCCAACGCGCTCACGCCTCGGGCCGATTCGAATGCGCAGATGCGGAGTTTCAGTCGGGGATTCGATATTTCCGCAGACGCCACCACCACGCCACCGCGTATCGCTGCATCAGGCGACGACATGCGGGCGGCCAGCGGCGCAAACACGTCGCCAGTGGCTCCTGAGCGGACGGTAGTCACAAACGGCGCCAGTGCGAGACTGCGCCCGGAATTGGAAGCTGGTCCGTTGTCACCGGGGCCGCTGGCGGCGTCGGCGAGGAATGCCGGATCGGAGCGCTCACGACCGTCGTTGGTCGTCGGCGATACCGTGGTCGACCATCTGACGCTCGCTCGCACGTTGCTCGCGGCAGTCCTTGCTGCCGTTGGGGATTCGACGCCCGGCCTGGAGTGGGCGACCGCTGTCGCCATCACTCCCCGTGGACCGGTACTGCTGCTGACCTCGACCGAGGGGCGGGGCTGGTTGCCGGCCGGACTCTTCCTGCCATCGGAAGTCATCGTGCCGTGGCGCTGGAAATCCCGATTCAGTGACAGTCACCAGCGGGCCGTCGCGAAGTTGGCCGGAATCGACGACCCGGCGCGCATGTTGGCCGAGTTGCTATCGATCGCGACAGCCCGCATTTCGATTCGGCTCAGCGCGCTGGCATCCTCGACGACCATTTCGGATCGGTTGAGAGCTTCCCTTCCAGGCGATGTCGCGGTCACGGATCAGGTGACGGCTGCCCTGGCCGATACCGATTTTTCGAGACCGGGTGCCGGGCTGGTCGATCGACTCGAAATAGCTGGAACCGACAACACCCGACGGTACTCGGAAATGACACCTGACATGGAAATTCAGGAAGTCTGCCGGAAGCTGTTGGTCGACACGCGAATTCAGGTGAGCGCAGGAGGCCGAATGCAGGACGCGTTCGTCCGGCGTCGCACCAATGAACTGCGGCGTTTGTACTCGGATATCGAACCCGATCGTCAGGTGCTACGAGACATGCTCTACACCTACGAGCATATTGTGACACACAGTGTGCCGGAAGGCGCGACCATGCCGCAAATTACGGCCGGCACCGGTGAATTCCGCAGTGAAATGAGCAACTAATGGCAGCAGAAATCGATAAATCCAAAGTCGAGAAGGTTGTCCAAGATACACGGGGAGATTACGAGCAAGGCGGCTGTGAACGTATAGGTTTCAACGATGGCGAGGTAGAGAACTCGTTGAATCGCCTGCTCACATTGAATGCGGAAGAATTCAAAGACGCATGGGGCGGGCTCGACGATCAAGACGAACATCTACCCTCGTTTCTGCCGCTCAAGGCGGAGCTCGCAAAGCGGGCTCATGAGAGACATCTCGACGGCGGAAAATATAAAGAACTCGTCGCATCTCTCGAGACCAACAATGTCGATACCTACTATCAATATAAAGTGGATAAACCCGTTTTCTCCAATGATCCCGCGGAAAAGCTCACCGACCAGGTATCGACACACGCGGCAACGATCCAGTTGATAGCGCCCGATGGTGCCAACGCTGGGTTCAGAGCCTTGATCAGCGACACCGAGTTCGTCATGCAGAAGGATCTCGACTCACTGGGGTTGCATCGCCCGAAAGAGGAACACCCGACGTTCGCCCCAATTCTACTTTCCGACCAGAAATCAACGGTTCTGGATGGATCGTCCGACATCAAAGATGAGCACGGCGCCCTCGCGAATCAATTGAAGGAGAGGGAGAAACAATACAATACTGAGCACCAGATCGCCACGGACGCCACTTTCGATACCACGGTTACGAAGAACGAGCTCTTCCAGAAATTGGTGAAGATGGCGAACGAGGATTTGCAAGAGGTGCTCAAGAACAAGCTGGATGGATGGCGCGTCGATGGCGACAAGCTTACGAAGACAACTTACTATCAGCACGATCATGAGCCTATAGTTGAAACGTATTTCGAAAGATCCGCAAAAGACAACATCTTCTACCTGAACCCCAGCGTGGAACGTCGAATATATATCGACCCGTTCATTGCAAAGGTAAAGGAATGGAGAGATTTGTATGATAAAGCATGCAAAGATATCCTGAAGGACTCGGAGAAAGTCCCGGCGGCACCCGAAAAGCCGAAACCGGCCGCGCCCAAAGCCACACCCGAAACCCCTGCCTCGCCCTCCGGAACTCCGGCACCGCCGCCCTCCGGAACTCCGGCACCGCCCCCATCCGGAACGCCGACACCACCATCCGGACAGAACACCGATTACAGCGCGCTGTTCAAGGATGCGCTCGCCAACAGCCCAGACGGCAAGGCGACCACCACGCCACCGCCGTCCGCCGACGGCTCGACTCCCCCCGGTACGCAGCCCGGCACTACGCCGACAGACAACAACAACCAGCAGGTGCTGGACGAGATCGATGCGGCGGAGAATCGCATCCGGCAGAACGACAGTGTCACACCGGCCGTATACAACCCCGGCACGAACGCGGGTGGGTTCAGCAGTGGCGGTAATGCGGGGGGGAACTCCGGTGGCGGCGGATCGAGTTTCGATCCGAGCCAGCTCATGATGATGTCCGCGCTACAGCAGGCGATGCAGAATAGAGACAACGGCAAGGGTGGGATGCAGGACGACAGGGGCGAACCGCGTCGCCCCCGCGACCCGAATACTGTTACCCCGGCGGCTAATACACCCGGAGCGCCCACGGTTCCGGGAGCACCGGGTGCACCGGGACAGCCTGTGGTGACGGCCGATCAGACGACTCCTCCGCCGACCAACGCCAAGGGCCTGGTGAACGTCACCATTCCGGGCCTGAACGGTACCCAGCAGGTATCGCCCGTCGTACAGGACGCGCTCACGAAGGCGTTCAGCAACCCGTCCGGTTGTGATGCTCGCGCCGCGTACGAGGGCGGGCCGGGGCAATCCACACCGGGGATGCCGTGGAAGCAGATCACCGACGCCGAGCTCCGTACCGGGGATATCGCGCAGTGGGGCAACCGAACCGCCGTCGTGGTGATGACCGACAACGGTCCACAGATCATCATCGACGGCAAACTCGGTCCGATGCAGGACGGCCATCTGGTGCAGTTCAATCCGAACATGCTGCCGGATTCGCTCGGCGGCGAGTTCGGGAAGTTCGAGGGCTTCTTCCATCCCTCCGGTGCTGATCTGAGCACCGACGGGCAGGCTCCGCCGGAAACGAAACCCGCAGATCCGCCCAAGGTCTCGGTGGGCGCGGCGCCCGGTGTGGTGCCCGCGGCAACCCCACGGACGGGCCCGAGCGGCGAGATCTGACGGTGGAATTGGCCAGGGCCGCGGGCGACTTCCTGGTCGCCGTGGCCGACGAGCTGATGCCGGGCACTCAACCGATACCGCTGCGCACCATGCTGAACAGTGCGTGTGGCGGACAGCTGAGCATGGTCCGCGCCGACGGATCGCGTGCCAGCGGCCTCACGGTCACCGGTATTCCGTTTGAAGTCAGCATGGCCGGGGGACGTGGGAAGCTCACGCCCGCGCTCAGATGTGTCGCCGAGACGGGAACGACGCACGCGGACTTCGGATCTCGCCTCGCGGCGCAGCTCGCGGCCATCGACGAGCTTTGCGGCTCGGGACCGAATGAGGATGCCGCAGCGGCGAGTACGCTGCGGTCATTCGTCACGGCGCTGTATCCGAACCCTGCGGCGATTCCCGCGAGCCACCGTTGGGCCACTTGGCTGGGGGTGGTTCATCACGCCGCGGATGCCGGGCCGCGCGGCCGCATTCAAACCCGATGACAGTCTCACAACTGCCCCGAGGCATTCTCCCGGCTGAGCGCGGCCTGCCCGGAATTCGCCAGATCGAAATAGACGCGCACGGTCTACTCGGCCACAAGGTGTAGCTGCGAGCGAAAGACGACATCGCCATACCCATGAAGCTGGTGCAGCGATTCGGCGACCCCACCTAGGTGCTGTCCGAATTGGTGCGATGCGGTGTCGACCCCGCATCGATCCATTGATTTCGGGTATCGGTCTGCTGCGCGAGACTTGGCAGCATCGCATCCTTCGGACTGCATTTGGGGACACTGCACAGCGACGACCCCATCGCATTGATCCGAAAGCTGGTGGATCGCCACCGTGGCACCACGGCAGCTGTCGACGCCCTCGCAGGAGCCGCCGACTCGGTCGGCGCGTCATGCCGCTACTCGGTTGTGGGCCTGGGAACTTCGACCGATAGCGGCATCGACAACCTGAACCTGTACTGCACTCCGGTCTGGGATGGTGCCGTGGGCGCCGTCCTTCGATAGCCGCACGGGGGCAGCCTCCAGCGGGACGCATGGGTGGCCCAGCGGAGCCGGGCACCCATCACGACAGCTCCGGACCTATCCGTTCACTCGATCATCGACCGGCCTCACCGTGACCCCGCTGGGTGGGCCCGCGGTGATGGTCGGCGGCGCTACCCGGGTGGAGATGGTGTCGACGGTGGAGACCTGCTCCGCGGCCGTTGCGGCGGCGACCGGCTGTGCCGCGAACAATGGATGGCCCAGGATCTGTTCGTGGGCGTATACCGCGTCCCGCAGTGCTTGCCGGGTCGGCTGATTCGCGAGAAGAAGCGTCAATTCGGTGCATCGACGCTCGAATACCATGGCGCGCAACGCTTCCGCCTGATCCTCGATACGTAGCTGCCCGAGGCTCACGCGACCCGCGTCGACCCGCCGGGAGAGCATGCTGGCCGCCAACAGATCGTCGGCGTCGCGAAGCTCCTGCCATAGTTGGGCGGGCACCTGCTGTCCGTCGTGCAGTAGCGACAGAATGCGGCCGCGGATGGAACGGGCTCCGGTCGCTTCCGCCGGGGTCGAGGTGGTGCGGCCGACTTCGCCGTGCGCCTGCTCAGCCAGTTCGGTGCGACGGCGGTGGATGGCCGAATCAGGTACCGCGCCAACGCTCTCCAGGGCCGGGATGGATGCGGCCAGGGCGAGCCGGTCGGCGGTACCCGGTCCGGGCGAGCGCAGATCGACGTCATAGGCGGGCGGCACCATGTCCTCGACTGCGGTATCGGGTAGCTGCGCCCGCAGACTCGAATCGATTGAACCGGAAGACACCAGTGCGGTCAGCGCGGATTCGGTGCCGGCGCCCCACGCACGTGCGAACTCCGCGAGTACACGAGCAGGATCGGCCACGCCTTCCCAAGGCCAGGTCTGCTCGGCTCCGATCATCTCGTCCCACACCCACGGGGTCGAGACCTCGCGCGGTAGGTAGAGACCCGCGGGGAGCCAGCCGCGACCCTCGTTACTGGTGATGAACACACCGATTCCGGTCGGTCCGCGCATGACCGAGACCGCCCAGGCCAGGCCGATGATCGGCTCATCGACTGCCGCGAGCACCGCGGCGAGCAGGGTGCGGGCGATCACCAGATCCTCGTTGACGGCCTCGTTCACCACGTTGGCCGGACCGGTCTCGCGATCCTTTGCGGCTGCGACGGCCGCCGCGAACGGGGTCGGCATGATGGTCGGCATGCCGTCGCCGGTTACGCCGGTTCCCGGCGTCGCCGACGCGTTCTGCGTCGAGTCGCCACCGCCCGATCCGGCAAGGATCGGTGCCACGCCCGCTCCGGTCGGTGCGGTCACCGCGCCGGGGCGTGTGGCGTCGGCCGTGGTTCCGGACAAACCGTCGCGCCCCGTGGTGGTGCTCGATACCGAGGGGTCTGTCGCCGACGCGGCGGGGGCGAGAGGCGCTCCGGACTGTCCCGGAGTAACCTGCGCCCCACCGGGCGCTGGGCTGGAGCCGACGGTCGTACCCGGCGCCGCGAGCGGCGAGGTGTCCTGTGCTCCAAACCGATTCGGATCGCCGCCGCCCGAAGCCGGTGGTGTGACACCGGTTTCGCCCGGTCCGCCGGGAATCGGTCCGCCAGGCTGCGTCGGCAATGGGGTGGTAGGAGCGGGCATCGGCGCAGGTGTGTTGATCGGGGTCCCGGTACCGGAGTCGTTCCCACCGGCCCGGTGGATTCGTGCCGCGGCATCGCGATCGGCGCGTTCGTATTCGTCGGCCGAGGAATCCAGTTCGGCGGCGGTTCGATAGTGCTGTGCGGCAAGGGCATTGCCCGCCTGCTGTCTGGCCTTGTAATAGTTCACGAGCGCGTCGAGAACAGGGCTGGCAATGGTTCCGTAGGTGTGCGGAAAGGCCTTGAGCCAATCCTCGGGCGGCTTGGCCCATTCCACGGTGTCGTCACCGACCTTGCGGTGCTGGACCGCGAGTTGGCGGAGTACCGCAGGATCGATGTGCACTTTGCCTGCCACGTTGAATCGAACTCCCTTCCGCCCTCGGCGACTCGCACAATTGTCCAGCCTTCCCACCAGTGGGGAGCCTTTAGTGTTCTGCCCGAGGTCGACGAACCATGTTTCGCCACAGACCATTCGGCTCAGCCGCAGACCATTCGGCGAGTTCGGTGGCAGGCCCCGATGGGCCGGGGCCTGCCACCGGCGTACCCCGCACCACCGTCTCGCAATTCATAAACCGCTGACGCGCGGAGGGGCATGGGGCCCGCCCGCCGCGGCGATGGCCGGATGTTCGATCAGATGGGCGTGCAGGTATACCGCGTCACGCAGACATTGCCGGTCCGGGACCTGCGCCAGCAGCAGCACCAATTCGTCGCAACGGCGCTGCAACTGGATCGCGCGCGCTATCGCGGGCTCGCCATTCTCCTCGAACCGTAACTCCCCCAGTGGGATACGACTGACATCCAGCCGCCTCGACACCATGCCGGCGGCAAGCAGGTCATCGGCGTCGCGCAATTCCTCGAACCAGTCATCCGCCACCGGCGCACGGTTGCGCAGAGCCGTGAGGATGCGCTGTCGCAGTTGAGGAGTTCCCATGACGTGCACAGGATCCGGTATCGCCCGGATGACCCGCGCGTGCGCGTCGCGGGCGAGTTCGGTGCAACGCAATGCGATCGTCGGTTCCTGTACGGACATAACCCGGTCGAGCAGTCGCGGTGAGGCGGTCATCGCCAGCCGGTCACACCGATCCGGTGCCGGCACGCCGAGATTCAACTCCGCTGCCGGGCCGATCTCGCCTTCGAACCGCACCGAGGGCAGCGCCGCGCGAAGTATGGGATCGATCGGCAGCGATGAGGCCACTGCGGAGAGTTCGGCCCCGGATGTCCGTCCCCATGCCCGTCCGAATTCGACCAGCACGCGGGCCGGATCGGCCACACCCTCCCAGGCCGCGTCCCGCGCGGCCTGCCATACCCAGGGCGTCAATACCGTGCGCGGGAGGTACAGGCCGGCGGGCAACCAGCCCCGGCCCTCGTTCGAGGTGACGAAGGCACTGACACCGCTGGCATGGCGGGTCACCACCACCGCCCAAGCGGGCGCGATCGGTGAGCAGTCGACGACCGCGAGGATGCTGCGCAGCAGGGTGCGGGCGAGTGCCGAATCGCCGTCAACCCGGTCACCGAGGACGAAGGCGGGTGCGGCCGCAGCGGCCATCGCAGCGCCGACCGCCTCCTGAAAAGCCGACGAATCATGGTCGGGCGCAGACCGGTCCGCAGATTCACGCTGATCGGTTCGGCCGGTGCGGTTTCGCGATGGATGGTCCCCGGTGGGTGCTGACACCGCGCCACTACCCGCTGCCGAGACAGGCCCTGACGATGCTGTGCTGCCGGGTGCGGCGGCGAGGCCCGGCGCACGCGGCACGCTGTTCGCCGCACCACCGGCCGCAGCCCCCGCACCGGTACCCGGGTTCGCCCCGGTGCCACTCCCCGCCCCCGGTCCCGACTGCGCCGAAATCGGCTGCGCCCCAGCACCTTGTGGCATTGCGGTCGCGCCCGCCGGAGCGGCCGGAGCGAGCGGCAAGAATGGCATCGGGCCGCCCATATCGGTCGGACCAGCAAGGGCGGAGTCATTCTCCCGCACCGCACCCTCGCCGGACAGATCTGGGCCGGGAGCGCTGGAGTTCGTATCGGCTCGCGAATCCGCATCGCTTCCGGGCGATTTCGCGGCGGTATCGGAGTCCGGCACCGAATGCTCGGGGGTATCAACGCTGGAATGAGCAGTGCTGCCGGGAGAATCCGTGACAGCTCTCGACGCAGGAGGGAGGCCACCGGAATCCGCCACCGAATCGTTCGACGAATAGTGCTGTGGTGCGGACACATTCGGCATGCCCCCCGGGAACCCCGGACCCGGACCCACCATGCCCGGTTGCGACGCGGGCAACGGGTGCTGGGATGCGTCGTACCAGTTCGTCCCGCCACCGTGGCCGTCGTCGATCGGAAAGGGCGGCCGCTCATGCCGGTTCGGGTCCGGAACCGCTGTCGTACCCGGCGGCACGGCACCGGAGCGCCCGGCATCCGTGTCCGGGTTCGGGTCCGGTAGGCCAATCGGAGTGATGCCTGGCAGAGACGGGTCACCAACAGGATTTCCGGGCGGCACCCCGGGATGATCCGGATGAGGTTGTGGCGCAGTCGTTCCGGGTCGGCCGTGATCGGGCCGGGACGGATGCTTCGGCCCCGGCCACGATGTTCGACCTGGCCCGCCCGGGGCCCAGGGTGGTTGCCACCCATTTCCGGCCTCTCCCATCCCGGGTATGCCGAGTAGGGCCGCGATAGCCGATAACTCCGGAAATCCCTGCGGCCCAGCCTGGTGGGCAGCGCGCGTCACCACGGCGGCGACTTCGTCGCGGGCATTGCGAATAATGCGATCGATCCGAGCCAGCCGGTCCTTGCGCTCGTCTTCTGTCTCGTCGGCCTGGACCGCCAAGCCGTTGATGCCCGCCACTGCGGAGTCGAGAATGTCGAGGATTCGCGCGCAGGTGCGGCGCACCAGCTGCGCCATCTCCCCGAACAGATCGGCGGCCAGGTTCAGCGCATCGGCCAGCGCCCACAGCCTGCGCTGCTCGACACGCAATGCGTCCTGCACCGGTTGCAGCGCGGCACTGACCCGGATGTGCTCGTCGAACGCGCGACGCGCCTGGTCGAATCCGGTGACATCCATCTCCGAGGCACCGGTACGCGCGGCGGATTCCAGTGTGCGCCACGCTCCGTCGTCGATGCCGGGCCAGTTGTCACCGACAATGGCATCCCAGTAGGGGTTTTCGTACTGCGGTCGCATCGAGGCGGTTCAGGCCTGGTCGCGGACCCGGCGCACGGCGGCACGGCCGTGATCGTCGGCCGTGGTGATGGCGTGGGCCGCCTGCACGATGAAACGCTGGGCGGCGGTCGAATCCCTTGAATCCGAGGTAGCCGCAGCGGTACAGCTCGTTTTGACCCAGTGCAGCACCCCCAGGAGCGCGTTGTCGAGGTCGCAGCGGGCCGTGCCCAGCGGTGTGAGACCGGCGATGGTGCTCGTGGCGCGTCCGGTCACGGCACCGGCCGCGGCGGTGACGCGACCCGCCGCGGAAATGATCTCGTCGGGTTCGTCGATGTCGAGCTTGTGGGTCACGATGCGGTCCTGTCCACGAATCAGCGCCTGGCCGAGCCGAATTCAGCGGCCTCGGCGGCGCGGTAGGAGGCTTCGGTCGGCAGGTCGAACGAGTCGATTGTGTGCGAGAGGGTGCCGTTGTACTCCATTTCGGCGCGCAGGGCCACCCGTGATTTGAGGTGCGCCAGCCGTGCCAGGCGCAGAATCTCGGCGGCCAGCCAGGCGTCCCCGTTATCGCGAGCGTCATCGGTGATGTGCAGGCCGATGATCTCGCCGTCCCGGTTGCAGGCCGCGCCCGCGGTGTGATCGGGATTGAAGACCTCGTGCGTCATGTTCCGCCAGTCCGGAGCCTGCGATTGTGGTGCGTCGTAGGGGTCGAAATCGTCGTCCATGAGTGCTCCTGTCGATAAGGGATCGGTGGCGAATTCCGTTGTCAGTCCGCCGGTTCGAGTTGGGCGGTGAGTGCGGCCCAGGTCAGATCGCCGATGCCGAGCACATGCCGCAGTTGCCAGAAACGGTTGCCCAGGTACAGCTCCGCGGAGCCGTCCTCGGCCACATCGAGCTGCTCGGTCCCCTCTGCGGTCGGACCGAGGGTGACGGTGGTCATCGGCGGTCGCTTATCGTCTGCCATGAGCACGGTCCCGCCACCCGGGATGAAGGTGAACCGGCAGCGGTTTCCGGCCGGCACCGCGAGATCGGCGCTGTTGGTGGTGACGGTGACCTCCGGATCGAGCAGCAACTGCGCGACCCAGGCACGCGCGGTGGTTTCGGGGCGTGCGGCTTGAATACCGAGGGTCGGCAGGGCTGCCAGATCCAATACCAGCACCGATTCGGTCGCCGTAAGTCCCACCACCACAAGTCGTTTCGCCGTTCCGGCCGGGGGCGGCAGATCATCGGCCGGCAGAGTCAGCACATCGGTGCCGGGCCCGGTGACCGCGGCGGGAAAAGCGGTCACTGTGCCGGTGGCGACCTCCACGGTGAATGCCACGATGGGGCTGGGCGCGGTCGTGCCGACCATGGCCAGCCGTGCCAGACCCTCATCGTGCAGCCACTGCACGGTATCGGCGACGGTGACCGCCGGTTCGGTCTCGGTGTTCGGTTCGAGGTCCGCGCCGGTCATGCCGACTTACTCGCCGGTGCGTCCGTGGTCACCGTTTCCGGCCACGGCTCGACATCCATGATGACCTGGTACTGACGTCCGGCATCGGCTGTGCTCTCGCCGATCGCGGCCATGATCTCGGCGACCAGTTCGGCATTGCCGAAGCGTGCCGTGGTGCCGGGCGCGAAGTAGAGATCGGTGAGACGGCCCATGGCGTCGACCTCCGGCACCACCGCTCCGCTAGGTGAGGGTCGGCGCGCGCGGATGCCGTTGATTCGCTCGCGCAGATCGGCGATGCGGTGCCGAAGATCGCGCGCGGCATCCAGGGCGGCCTGTACATCGGGGTGGATATCGGTCATACGGAGCCTCCGGGATTGGTCGGCGCCTGATTGGCATGGGCCGGCGTCGGGGGTGTCACGGTCGGGGCGATGGTGGGCTTCTCACCGATCACCGCATCGGTATGGGGGGTGTCGTCGACGTACATGAGACGGTCCGGATGCCAAGCGACTACACGATTTCGGTCATTTCCGGCACCGGCTCCGCCCGCGCCGCCCATGCCCGCACCCATCGGCATGTAGGGCATCATCGGTGAGGTCCCCGCGCGGGCGGCTGGGTTGCCCGCGGACTGGCTGGGCAGAGCGTCGATGACGGGAGCTCGCGGCAGGCCCGAATTGCCCAGTGACGCAGTAGCACTGACGCCCGGCATCGGCGCGACGTTGTACGTGGTGAGGTCGGGAACGCTCGGTGAACCGGGATCTCCACCGCCCGGGCTGCCACCGCCGCCGGTGAAGTTCGGCAGTTCGGGCAACTGATCCGACGGATAGTCGTCCGGATACTCGAGCCCGGCGTCGGGATCGTCCGTCGAATTGTTCTGCGACAGTGAACTCGCCGAATTGGTAAGGCTGCTGAGCAGGGAGGGCAGCATCGACATCAGGGCGGTGCTGCTCTGATCGCCTTTGCCGCCGGTGCCCTTGTTGTCCCCGGAGCCGCCGTCGGTGCCGCCCGGTGTTCCGGTCCCGGGTTTGCCGGTCCCGTCCGGCGCGGGCAATGTCTTGCTGATCTCCCCGGTGTAGTCGGCGTGCGTCTGCGCCGAAATCCCGTTCTGCTCATTGAATTCCGCGAGCGCCTGCGCCAGCGCGACCTCGTCCTTGGATCGCATGGCGGTGAGCAGGCGTTTGCGGGTGGCCAGGATCTCCTGGGGTGTCGGGTGCCGGTCCTTGGCGGCCTGGAACGCGTTGGCGTAATCGTCGACATTGGCGGCGAGGGTGCCCATATTGCTGCCGATGTCGGTGAGCTGGCGGCCGTAGTTGTTCAGGCGCTCAGCCACTGTCGTGCCCACCGGGGTCCAGTTATTCATGACCGGTATCAGGCTCTCGAACCCGGCGACGGCGTCGCGGTGCGGCCCGTCCAGATACTGCCGAATCGAATTCGCGAACGCTCGCGCCGGACCCGGTCCGGGTCCCGAACGCAGTTGCTGCGCGAAGGTCAGCGGATCAACCGCGGGTGCACCCGCCACCGCGGGAGGCGGCGGCGCCTGGCGCATCCCATAGGGCGGCATCTTGGGGACGGGATTGGTCACGGTGTCCGCACCGCTGCCATTGACCTTTCGGGCACCCGCATCGTCGGCGACGGTGTATTCGACAGCGGAAGCCCCGATTTGGTACGCGTGCGGCCCCGCCCTATTGGCGATGCCGATCAGCGAGTTGAACGCCGACTCCGCGTGCGCGGTGTGAAACGCCGATGCCACCGTCGAGGGCAGATCGGCGCCCGCCGGTGTCACCCACCCGGTGGGCAGCCTGGCATGAGCCTGCTCGACCAGCCGCCACAGCGTGGCGGCGGCCTCGATCAGCTCCCCGGGTTCGACGTTCATTGCCATATCGGAGTTCCTTCCGCCCCGCGCTCAGCTCGCCGGAGCCGCGACCACCGGCATGGGCGCCGCGGGCCCGTTGATTCCCGGCACCGCACCGTCGGAGTGTTTGGCGCTGGTACCTGTGATCTCGATTCCACGCGGATGCGCCCAACCCACGAATTTGCCGAGATCGCCCGTGGTCTCGGAGATCTGGTCCGGATACCGGCGCAGTTCGCCGTTGACAATGAGGTCCAGCGAAGCCTCGCCTTCGGATCCCATCGCGCGCACGATCGCCACCAGATCGGGGCTCTCCCAGACTCCGACATCACCGGTCATCAACTGGCTCGGATCGACCCGATCACCAATCTGCTTGGTATCGGACCACTTTGCCGTGGTGTCGGCGTAAGCGGCCTGCGCATCGGTGCCCTTCTTGTTGCCGAACGCCTTGTCCAGCGCCTTGGCCACGATGACCGACACCCGCTGGGTCTTGCCGTCCGGAAACGGATAGTCCACTGCCCCATCGGCATCCGGAGCTGGCGTGACCGGACCGGCCGGCGCGGCCGAGGCGGGCTTGTCCGTAGGCGCGGGTGGCGCCGTGGTGGTCGCGGGTGGTGTGGTGGTCGGCGTCTGCGGTGTCGCCGCGGGGGGAGTCGCCTGCGGGGGAATCGCGTTCTGCGGGTACCGATCGTAGGGATCGTCGTTGTAGCGGTCGTAGCGTCCCGGATCCGCCTGGAGCCGGTCGTTCATATTGGGCTGCATGGCACTCATCAACGACGGCAGCATCATGCTCATGGGATCCATGCCGGAGCCCATCCCGCCGCCCATCATCGCCGGCGTCGCCATGTTCGGGTTCTGGTTCGGTGTGGAGTTGGGCGGCGTAGTCGATGGTGGCTGCCCGATATTGCCCGGATCCCGGGTTCCATTGTCATTGGAGTTGCCGGGTGGTTTGGTGGGGTCCGGTGTGGGCGGCGTTGTCGGATCCGGTGTGGGAAGAGTTTTGGCGGGAGGCGGATTGACTCCACCGGGGTTCAGTCCAGGGTTCAAAAGCCCGAGGCCACTGTTGTTGTTCGGTGGCGTGTAGATGCTGCCGTTCTGGCCGCCCGGCAGGTACTGGTTGGGATTGACCGCCGGAGGATCAGCCTTAGCGTCCTTACCTTCCAACTTCGCGAGTCGGGCTTCGACATCGGGCGGAATCTTTCCGGTGCTGTCGGCAACACCTTTGCCCAGCAGGTCGTATTGCGATTTCGCCTGTTTGATGGTGACGGTCGCCTGGTCAGCTGCCTCCGCGAGGTATATCTGCGCCCAATTGTCGACCGTGGTGGCGGTGCTCGGAAGAGATTTCGCCTTTTCCTGAATGACATCGATCATGTCGTTCATCGCCTGCTGGGCGGTCCGTGACACCTCGGCGGTCTTCTGCGCCAATGGCGCGATCTCGATGTCGACGGTTTTGAGGTTCTGGAACGCGGCCTGGAGGCGCGACACGGCATCCATGTAGTCGGATGCGCCTTCGCCCTTTTCCTTCCCGACCGCATCCGTCGATCCCAGTCCCAACGCCGCCAATTCAGGCGGATCGTTCTTCAACGGGGGAGGTGTCCCCTTACCGTTGCCGAAGCTGTCGAAAATCGTCTTGTAGGTCACTGGCAATTTCCGGTAAAGCTCGTCTACCGCTTTGGACAGCAGAAACTTTTCCTTCGGGGAGTACTTGTCCGGGTCCAGCTCCATCAGCTTGTTACTGGGAATCCAGATCTGATGCATCTGCGCGGGAGCCGTTCCCGCGGTATCGGCGGGATCGCTCATGCCGGCATTGCGAGGGGTTCCGTCGGAATCGAGATCGGTCCCTTCTTCTCATCACCGGAGGAACCGGATGGAGGAGCAAAGCCAAGACCGACCGAGTGCGCAATGCCTATCGGGATGCCTCGCTTGATGACCGGACCGGTCACCTTTCCGACTTTCCCGACGCCGCGGATCGCCGGGAACTTACCGAGGGCGCCGGCCATGACACCATCCAACGCACCGGTCAGAAACGCATTTCCAAGATTGTGGCCATTGGTCATGTAGGCGGAAACTCCACCGACAACACCGCCGACAAGCCCCATGATCGCGCGCCCCGTCGGGGTGGCAGTAACCAGTTTGGAGGCAACTGCGCCCACAATGCCGACCGCGGCGCTTCCTGCGAGATTCTTGAAGAAGCCGCCCACGTCCATTTGCTCACCTCACCGAATCGGAGTCGGCATCCGAGAGCATCACCCGGCACTCGAGATGATCAGCGGCCGAACATGTCTCGGACTTCATTCGCTCTAGATTCTCCGCGATTCCCAGGGTTGGGAACTCGTGTCGGACGGTCCCGCGAGCCAGGCGAGCAGCGCCATTATCTCCACCTCGGTGCCAACGGCGGCGTAGAGGTGCGCAACCACCTCGGCTCGGCTGTCGAGAATGCGGAAATCTCTGTCGCCGAAGATTTTCGGCGCTGCCAGCCGCAATCCTGCCCACGGCTGCGGCCGCAGTGGGTCGGTGCGCAGTTCTCGGCTGTACAGAGCGACTGCCTCGGTGAGATATCCGGCCCGGTAGGCGCGATCGCCTTGCGGTTGTGCGTTATCCGCCGGCTCGGTTGGTCTGAAGGGTTCCTCCTTCGAGACCAGATACAGCCGACGTGAGCGCGCCGGGATTCGTTGCTGATCGACGAGGATCGAAGGCCGCAGTTCGGCGGTCGGCGGCAGACCCGCGTCCCAGCGCACTACCAAGTCGGCGATGTCGCGCGGATCGGGTACGAGATTGCGCACCTGCCAGAATGTCCGTTGCGCCATAACCGATTCGGTTGCCACCGCCCGGGCTGCCGCAGACACCTGGTTACCCGCCCAGCGATGCGTCTCGGCGGAAAGAGCGCCGACGAAACGGCGTCCCGCGTCGGTGAGCAGACCGGAGTCCTCGACCGTTGCGATCGCCGAAGCGACTTGCAGCCGCCACAATTCGAACTCCGCGTGTGCGTGTACACATCGCACGCAGTCGGATTCCCTGTGTACTCGCCAAAAGTCCCCGACGCCGAAGAAGGCGTAGATACCGTGCAGCAACGCCAGAATCGGTCGTGGTTCATCACGCCAGGGAGCATGGAACCGAGCCGTGGGGTCGGGGCTGAACAGCTCGGTGGCGTCGGTTATCAGCGTGAGCTTGGAGTGCTGGACCTCATGGATCAATGTCACCGCCAATTGGCACCGATCTGCGCGCGCGGTCGTCTGGACGCTGCCGAAACAGTCCTGTGTGGTGTAGTTGGCCGTGCCCGACAACGGGTCGGTGCTCAGTGGAACCAGGCTGGTCAGACACTCGCGCATCGGCACCGCGTACCGGGCGTGATCATCGCGGAGTAGCTGCCAACTGTCGGAGAACATGCGCTGCCAGGTTTGGACCTGGTCCGTGTCCAGGCGGGGTGGCGTGGGGTATTCGGGCTCGAGCGGGCGGAACGGGTCGAGATCATCGAGCCATATCCGCGGTTCGCGCTCAGCCACTCCGATCGACCGCAATGGCAGCCAGCTGGGCGAAGTCTCACTGGTGCGTGAATCCACCTCGAGCGACTTCGAGTCCCAGCTGAAACGCATTGTGCCGTCAGCGGCCCAGTGCAGCTCGCATGGCCCGCAATGACCTGGTTCGGCAAGGCGCGCCAAGCCCAGGGTCGGCAACATCACCGCCCCGTCGCGAATCACCACCTGCGCCGTGCCGTCCGAATGGCAGACGGTGCCTGCGGCGGCGGCCAGCCACCCGAGATAGGCGCAGTCCGCCCATAGTGGCGTGCTGGACTCATCGTCGGGTTCGCGAATTCTTTTGAGCACCAGACTGATCCAGCGTCCGAGGTTCGGATAACTCAGCATCGCGGCGACGACATCGGGATCGGTGGATTGGAGAGCGGCCAGTGCTCGGTATGCCCGGTGCAGCCCGGCCGCCTCTGCTGTGGCGGCGTCGACACCGGTGATCAGCGCTCGCATCAGAATCATGCGCAGGTCGACGAGATCACCCCGCAGCCGGGTGAGATCAGCCGCAGACCCCAAGACCGAGTCCAGATTCTGTGCGCTGTCGTCGATCTGGTACACGGGGGCGGGCATGGTCAAACTCCTGTGGTCGTTCCGGGGTCGGCGGATGCGGGTGCGGGCGTGAGTACCGTGTCGAGATCGGTTCGTATCCGGTTCTCGACGTGGGTGATGAGCTTCTTCAAGTCTGCGCAATACACGGACGGGTTGCGGAACCCTTCGCCCGCCCGATAGCGGTGCACGTAATGTCCTCCACCACAGATGTTTTGGACCGGGCAGTCGCGGCACACGGGACTCAGCGCGGTCGCACCGACCTGGCGCGCCATCACCGACGGATCCCACATCGCCATATCGAGTGGGTTGCCTTCGCCGCTGGTGGGAATCCGGGCCGCGCCCTCGAAAGCGGATTTCAGTTCGTCGACCTGCTCGAGCGAGCCGTCGGTCTCGACCACGGCGAGCCGAATCGGTCCCAGGCCCAACAGTTCCGAGGTGGCCCTGCCGCCGAGCAGCAGGTCGATGATATCGCCGAAGAGCCGGATCCCGGTCTCGCGCTCGGGTGCGTCATACCACCTGTCGAAGACCGCGATCAGCCAGTCGCCGTAGGGGGTGCGAGTCTGATCGGCCACGCGCTCCGGGGGCGGCGTAGTCCAATTACCGTGGGGCAAAAGGAAATCCACGAGCGGGGGTTCGAACAACAGCATCGATTCATAGGTACGGATGGGATCGTTCCGTACGTCGATGGTGCACAGCAGACCGGAGAACAGCTGCCGATGACGGGGGGCGAGCAACTGCTCCAACCCAGCGACCACCCGCGCGTAGCTTCCTCGGCCTGCTCGATCCACTCGGTGACGATCATGTTCGAGCTCGCCGCCGTCCAGGCTGACGCCGATCTTGATATTCCAGCGTTCGCAAATCCGCAGCACATCATCGTCGATGAGCACACCGTTCGTCTGCAATCCCAGCCGCAGCCGAACCACAGGGTCCAGGGTTTCCCGGGCCGTACGTGCGAAGTATTCGAGATCGCTGGTCCCGACCAGCAGCGGTTCGCCGCCGTGCAGTACCAGATTGACCGCGGGTAGCGCATAACCGACCGCGTGATCCTTGATCATCTCGCACGAATCACTGAATACTCTGCGAGACATAGCCTTCGGCTTCGAAAGCCAGCTCTGGTCCGCCATCTCGTAGACATAGCAGTAGTCACAAGCGAGGTTGCAGCGGCCGTGTATCTTGACGATGAACTCATTGAAGGGTTTGGGTCGCCAGCCGCCGCGGCGCAGTTCGGCGAAGTCGAGACCCCAACCGCGCCAAGGTAATTCGCTGATGAACTGCTCCACCGATATCGGTCCTCTCAGGCCGCGCGATAACAATGACGAATGCGCAGAATGGATTGAGTCGTCGTCGGCAGCGCCGAAATCGTAATGGAGGCCGGGCAATTCGACGCAATGCCGGGCGAGAAAACGATAACGTGAACGCCGGGATACACGCGGGACGACAACCTCCCACCGCTGAGAAGCGCCTATCTCAGCTCCATCGGCTGGCCGCATAGCTGGCGGGAAGCGCGGTGATGCGGACACTGGCGCCGGGGCGCGGCGCCTCCACACATTGCCCGTTCCCCAGATACATCATGACGTGAGTCGGGCTGCCGCCGTTGTACTGCCCGCCGGGGAAGATCAGATCGCCCGGCCGGATGTCACCCGGATTCACCTTGGGCAGCTGGCGATATTGGTCCTGCGAGACACGCGGAATATTCACCCCCGCCGAGCGGGCTGCGTACTGCATGAGCCCGGAGCAATCGAACGAATTGGGGCCTTCAGCACCCCAGACATAGGGTTTACCGACCTGGGCGACCGCCATCGCGATCACCTGCTGCACCACCGCCGAGACCCCCGAGGATGCCGACGGCATCGACCCCGGGTAGTTCTGCCCGGCCAGGTTGTAGAGGTACTGTCCGGTCAATCCGTCGATCGCGGCGGCCGTATCGGACGCATTGACCTGGCTCGCGCCGGCAAGCTTGAGTCCTTCACGCAGTGCGATGGTGAGGATGTCGTGCACCCGCTGCGCGCCGGCGGGCGTGTATGCCGCCGTCCCGAGCTTGATCAGGGCCAGGTCGAGCTCCTTGATCAACGAATTCAGCGCGGCCTTGTCGATCCCATGGGCGCCCGCCAGTCCGAAGAGAAATCCGGCGAGTTGATTGTCGAGATTGTTGAAAGCAATCGCGGCGGTGCGCTGATAGAGCTGCACGGCGGATAGTTCCGCGACACCGTCGCCTTCACCGGTACCGCTTCCGGAACCGGATGGGACGCCCGTAGCGGCCGGTTTGGTCCCTGGGCTGGAAGCGTTGCCGGACTTGCTGTATGTGTCTCGCAGCCGCTCGAGGGCCTGCAGTGCGGCTTCGGCCTGCGGGGTCAGTGTGGGGGTCGACCCGTCGGCCGTATTTGCGACGGGCTGCCCCGAATCTGTAGTGCCCGAACCATTTTGCGGTGCGCTTGCGCCAGAGTTCGATCCCGCCCCGGACCCGCCGCCGCCACCGAGCATGGAGGCGAGCATCATGGGCAGCATGGCCAGAGCCGGCGCGGCAGAGGCGAGGCCCGAGAGATCGAGGCCGGAATCGCGATGGTCGTCGTACCCTCGTTCGACCGAATCCGACTGCACCCGAGCCGAATCCGGACGTTGTGCGCTCGCCCCCGCAGGTGCTCCCGCCGCATCCGGTCGCGCATTGACAGCATCCGGCCGACCCCCGGCAGCCGCTGTCGGCACCGGGGCACCACCACCCGGGACAACTCCGCCGGGGGCAGCGGTCGTGGACACCGCGGGTACGGCGCGTGTGGGGTTCCCCGTCGCAAGTGCGTCGACGACGGTCGGCCGGGGTGCACCACCGGAATCGGTGGTCGCACCCGGCGGCTGCGCGCCGCCACTCCTGGGCCCGGCGAGCGTCGCTATCGGTGGCAGTGCCGAACCCGGCGGTATGCGCCGGACCCACGGGGTGGTCGGTCCGGGGGGGACTTCCTGTTCGGCCGCAACGGCTTCGGACTCCGGGGACGCTTCGGGAGCCTCGGTCACGCCACGGCTCCGAGCACCCGTTTCACACGTACGTCCCAGCTATTCGGCATCGCGAGGCGGACCATCGCGCCCGTGGTGGGGTCCCAGCCGAGCACGAGCGCTGTCCCGCCCGCACGCTGTCCGTAATCGACCGTCATACCCACCCGGGTCGGCACGGTGCCACGATAGTCCCAGAACACGAGATCACCGGGTGATTCCGCTCCCGCCTCGACAAGTTGGCCGCAAAGACTTTGCGCCGCAACATTATTCGGAAGTATCAGTGCGGTGCCGGGAATCGTGGCGGGACACCGATCGGTATCTCCACCCGAGCGAGCGGACATGAGCGTAGTAATATCCGCAGCGGTCGGTTGTGGACAGAATCCAGTACTCGCGGCGGCCGACGCCCGGTACAGCACCGCCGCAGTCACTGCGGCGGGATCGACTGTCACGGTGGCGGTATCGGTTGTGGTCCTGCCTTCGGTGCCGCCGAAGGCCGTGCCCACACTTCCCGATCCGCGATTCGCCAGCGCGGCAATCGTTACGCCCGCGCACTCCACCTCCGCCCCGGTGGCAGGTGCACTCAAGGGCGATTCCAGCTGATAGACCGCGGTCTGCATGGCAGTGGAACAGGCGCGCTGCCGATCCGAGATCGACGTGTCGTCGGCCGCGAAAGTCAACTGCGCGTATGGATTCACGGTCGGCGGAGGCGATGGCACCGATATCCGCGTGGTCTGGGTCACGGATACCTTCGCTGTCGAGGATGGATTCGGAATCGCCACCTCACATTGACGGTCGAAGTCCGCGGCGACCGCCGAGTCGGTCCCGCCGAAAACGATCCCGAACAACGTGATCAGGAATGCCAGCGGGACTGCCGAGATCGCCAGGATCAGCAGCGTTCTCATCGAAAGCCTTTCTCCAACAACGTGTGCCGATCGCCCGTTCGGTCACGCAGTCGGACTCAGTTGCGTCCACGGGGTGGCTCTGCTGAACGGTATGTGCTTCGAGGTCGCCTGTGCACCCGCGATGTGGCTGGAAACCGCTCGCATGAGCGCCTGGTTCCGCGGATTCGCTTGAAGAGCTTCGACCGAGGTGAAGACATTCTCCGTATGCGCGCGTCCGATCGCCGACCACATGCGACGCGCATCCTCGGGCCTGACGTTCCACAGTTCCTGAAAGTATTGGTCGTTCGGGGTGAGATCCGCTCCATTGGCCAACTTCGCCAGCGAGGTAAGACGCGATGCCCTGCCGCTGCGCATGTAGTTGTCGACGAATCGCTGTTGATCTCCGCTCAGCACGATTGGCGCCTGCTCCTCTCCGCGGAAAGTCCGGGCCGCAACCCGCAGTGTCGCCATATCGGCGGCCAGTTCCGCTGCGCCCTCCGGCGTATTTCCGTGCAGCGCCACGCGACGGGATGTCGCCTGAACTCGCTGCCACGCATTGACTGTCCGGTTCAGATAGTCGTCGCGATTGATCCCTGAGGCCCCCCACGAGGCGATGGCTCGCTCAGTGAGCGGCACGTCATTGAAGCCAGCTCCGTATAGTGCGCCGCGCAAATCGCCCACGTTCGCGCCAACCGTTACCGCAGCCTGAATTCCGGCCGCTGCGCCGGCGGCGGTATCGATGCCGCCGGCGGCCCGAGCGGCAGCGCGTGCGGCATTGGCGTACAGCGGCCGATTGAGGTTGGACTGGATCCCCCACGCTCTCGATCCACCTCCGGGTACCAGGCCGAGATTCTGCAGCAGACGCACTGCCGCCTGGTCAGGCAGGGAGCCGTCCTGCCTTCGCAGCAGCGCCGCGGTATACGGCGACCCCGCGACCAAGGACATGGCGCCGGCGGCCTTGAGCATGCTGAATCCATTGCGCTGTGCGCCGGCCGTCCCCATCCCCAAAGCTGTTCCGCCGCCACTACCGGATTTCACCGGCGGGCCGTGCAGACTCAACGCGACACGGTTGGCCACCCAGTCGTTGCCGCGGTCCAAACTGGCGTCCAGGCGTTTCAACTGGATGATCGCGACAACCTCGAGAACCGCGCCTATGAGGAAGACCTCCATCACCTGCCCCTGTGCCTGCCGGAAGATATCGCCCAGGAACAACACGTACACGGCGAGGAAGATCACCATGACCGCCATGCGTATCGCACCGAAGAAGGCGTGCACGACACTGCGCACCAGGAATGTTTGCGTCGGCCCGTAGACGAATCCGCCGGCGGCGAACCCGAATATCGCCAGGAAACTGTAATAGACCGAATCCAGTGCGGATCGAATGATTTTCACGGCCAGCACCACGGCGAAGGCCAGCAGCAGTGTGCCCGAGATCAGGATGAGCAGTCCTGCAATGAGCTGTGCGCCCAGGTCATGGGTGCTCGGATCGTGCGCTGCGGCATAGGCCGCGCTGTCGCCACAGTTCCGCATGGCGTTCTTGACCGCGTCACCATTGCCGGTGGACACCGCGCTCGTCCAGCCCGTCTTGCAGGACGGCACATCATCGACCACGTGCCCGAAGCTCCAGACCTGCAAAGGTTTTCGTGCGAAGTTGTCGGCCAGCTGTTCCTGTATCGAGGCCACCATCTTGGTGGGTTGCGGGTTCCGATCACCGTTCAGTCCAGCCGCCACCGTGATGCCGAGATCACGTCCCTGAGTGAGCCAGCCATCGGCTCCCAGCACATCCGCGAGCGGGTCGGCCAGAAATACCGGGCCGATGACCGCCACTCCGAGCATGGTCACCACCTGCACGACCGCTTTCGAATGAAAGCCACGCAAGGAGAACCACGCGACGATGAAACTGCCTCCGGTGGCGAAAACGATAATCACGATGGGCACATTGAGCTGGTCGGTGAGCACCCTGGCCATCGAGCGCAGCGGCGTGGCGAACAGATCCATCCAGCGGAAGCTGAGCACGAATCCGATACCCCAGATGCCGGTGATCACGATGACCATCCAGCCGCCGAAGATCAATTGGAGCACCACGATCAGCCCGTTGTTGATCGGGTGGAAGATGCTCTCCGAACCCGTTACGAGCAGATAGCTGGACAGGTTCAGACCGGATGAGTCACGGACGCCCATCCAGCTGGTCGCGCCGTTGGAGGCCGAAGCCGTCGACGACCCGGTCTGCGCTCCCGCCACCGCGCCCAGACAGGCCGGAAAGACGAAGAGCACCAGGATGATCGCGGTGAACACCACCGTGCGATACCGCCATCGTGACGCCCGAACCCAAGTCTTGACCCGGCGAGCCACGGTGCCGGGGTACCAGAGCCGCAAATCCCACACGAGGTTCACCGCCGTTCGGCGAGCGCGGCGCGGGCCGTGCCCGGCGTGCTGATGATCGCAGCGGCCCTTTCAGGGCGCGCGGGCCCCAGGATCTTGCCCCGCCCGATCCGGTTCAGGGCATCCCTCATGAACATCTCACCGCGGCGCTCAGTCGGCACCTGTCTGCCGGAGCCGACCGGTGGCGAGGTGTCCTCGCGCAGAATCTGCAACAGATAGGGCGCTTCCTCGAGGTCCACGCCCAACCATTCGAGACTGTTGCGGGCCAGCGTTTCATCACGCTGACGGAACACGAACCGGTTCGGAATGAGATTGTGTGCCGCGCCCTGGAAGTCGGTGGCCGGATCGTGCGACGCGAGTCCGATGGCGGCCAAATGCTTTCGGCCGTCCCGACTGAAGTCCGAGGTGACCGCCGCGCCGACCTGGGTTTGGGTGAAGTGGTGCGCCTCGTCACCGATGAGCAGTCCGAAGCGACCGTTATCGCGCAGGAACGCTTCTCGCGCGGCGACTCCCACGAGTTCGTACAGCGCGGTCCCGAGCCTTTTGGTCAGCGGAAGCCGGTTGTACAGATGCGGAGTGGTGAGCTCCTCGGCCGAGGGCAGCGCGACCTGGTGGCTGCGAATCACGGTGGCCGCCGCGTCCAGTCTCAGTGTGGCCAGGTTCGGGTTGAACAGCACCGGGACCCGCTCGGCGACGGTCCCCAGCCGCGAAGCCAGATCCGCGTATTCGTCACCGATTCCCGGAGTGTCACGCAGGCGCAGCACCACTTGGAACAGATCGACCAGCGACCGGATCCGATGCTCGGCGATACCGCGCGGGGTGAGCAGGGAACTAGCCGCAGCACCCGCTCCAGAGGTTGGCGATAGATCGAGCAGCGGCAGGATCGAGTCCAGGGTGCGCTCGCCCGCCACTCGGGGATCGAACAGACGCAAAGGGTCCAGGGAGACAGTGGGATTGGCCAGATCGATCACCACCGCGTCATCGATGGCCGAGGCGAAGTGCTCCCACTCCCCCACCTGACTGCGGTCGATGGCCAGGAACTGCCCACCCATGTCATTGACCAGTGCGGCAATGAGTTTCAGCAGATAGGACTTGCCCGACCCGAGCTCGCCGGTGACCGCGAACGATGCCGACAGATCGTGCAGCGCGGCTTCCATGATGCCGAAGTGGATCGGCTCGAAGTGTCCGGACATGAGATTCACCCCGATCACCGGGCCGCTGTCGTCTCCGATCTGACTGCTGGTGAAGGGGACGAAACCGGCCCACATATCCGACGGCACGATATGGGCGAAATCATCGAACGCACGCCGTGGCGGACTACCGGGCACCAGCATCGACCACAGATCGACCTGTGCGCCCAGTGGTGCGGTCAGCTCGATCTGATATCGCCGATAGCGGCGCTTGAGCAGGTTCACCGCATCCATCGTCGCCTCGCGGCTCGCACTGCCGACCGCGATGACCGTGGTGAACGAAACCTCCGATTCCGCGCCGTTGACCTCGAAGTGGTTGTTGTACTCCCCGAGCATCTGCGCCTTGGACATCAGGGTGTTCTGCGCGAACGACACCTCCTGATCGCGCTGATCCATCTGCTCGCCCAACCGGCGCAGATTGGTCTCATTGTTCTTGAGCACCTGATCCGCGGGCCGGGTCGACACCCGGATTCCCCAGTCGACGGTGACATCGCCGATGCCCTCGATCACGTTGAGGAACTCGCTGCCACCAGGGAAAGCCATGCCCCCGTACGGAAATGAATGCGGGGTGAGCATCGCCTGATAGGACGGCCGGAACTCGAAATCGGGCTGGACGACCTTGATCACCGGAACGAACGAGGGCCGCAGGCGGCGTCCGCTGTCAGCCTGCGCGCCCTCGTCCAGCGCGGCCGAGCGGAACACCGCGGCGGTCGCGTCATCGAGTGCGCCAACTCGTGTGGGCGCCACCGGATCCCCGGCCGCCCCGCGCGAAAGATAGTGTTCCCACAGCCATTGGAACAGCGCCGCCGGTACCGGCACGGGTTCGAAATCGCCACCGATGCGCGACAGGATCTCCGATGCCTTCTCCTCGAACCCCTCGAGCTCGGCGCGGGTGACCCCGGACATATCCGCCGGAGTGCCACCCCGCCACATCCGCGCCAGCGACGACATTCCCGGGTTGGTGGAACCGACTGGCATGGACAGCAGGAAGATTCGCGTCTGCGGCTGAATCGCACGCACCCGCTCATAGGAGGCGACCACCTCGATGGCATAGGCCTCGGCTTCGTCGAGGTCCACACCCTCGACCATCTTGCTGAGCACATCGAGGGTATTGAGACCGGCTTGAATGCCCAGCAGCAGAGACCCGTTCGGCAGGCTGTTGATCAGCGCGTGGTGCGCGGCCTTGACATCGAATTTGTCACTGGCATTGCGCAACCCGTAGCCCAGCGGATTGATGAAGTAGGTCGCGGTGACCAGACCGGTATGCGTGAACTGGAGGTTCCCGCGAATCGCCACGGTCGGCTGAAGATCGCGGTCGAACGCCATCAGCCGCGCCCTCCGGGTAGGAGGGCACGGCCGTTGTCGATCGCGTCGAGCAGACTGCCGCCCGTGCCGAGGCTCAAGTTCAGGGTCGGCACAGGGCGAGGCGGCTCGGCGACTCGAACGTCCGGGAAGATCACGACCACCGACTCCTCGATGAACAGGGTGTTCCGCGCGGACTCGGCATCGATCGGCATTCCCGAGGCGGATACGGGCTTTCGATGGGTGAGCAGCCGGCCGACCCACAGCACCCTGGAGGTCAGCCGAACGCCGGTGTACGGGATCAGGCCGAGCGCGAACACGCTCGCTACGGTCACCACCAAACCGGCGATGAAGGTGGCCGCCGGGTTGATCGGAAAGCTCATCGAGCACACCGAGGTGATCGCCAGCAGCCCGGCCGCCGCCGCGATCTGTGGCAGCGTGTACGGGCCGAACGGCAATTTCTGGCCGTTCTGCGCCTTACCGATCACCGTCGGCACACGCTTGACCGGGGTGAAGACCTTGATCACCGAACTCATCGGCCGTACCGGCCTATCGGAAAGTCCTGCACGACGGTGCCGGAGTCGACACGGGCGTAGTTGATGATGGTCGGCAGGACCCAGAACAGCACTGCCGCAACGATCGCCGACCCGGTGACCGCGAAGACCTTACCCGGTGAGAGTTTGTTCTTGGTGGCCTCGGAGATGAGGATTCCCATGCTGGCGATCGTCAGAATGATCAGGCCGAGCCAGCGGAAGACGAGCAATACGCCGTACAGGATATTGCCGAGCTGAGTGCCCATGCGGGGAGTCCTTTCCCGATCAGTTCTGGGTTGCCTGCGGCACCTGGGCCGCACTCGCCGGCCCCTTGGCCGGGGTGGTCGTGGTCGAGGCGCCGGTCCCACCGCCTGCCGGGTTAGACCCGGCGGTGAGCGGAAGGTGCAGGGCGGGAATCGAATCCACGGACTTGACCTGCCACTGCCCGGCCTCGCGAACCATCGTCAGCGGATACGCCAGCGTCGGTGAACCGGCGCCGTCGATTTTCGGGTTCACCGAAGCCAGCACGCGGGCGGTTGATCCGTTCGCGCCGCAGGAGGAATCGTCGGCGTTGATCACGCTGGTTTCCGCGGAGGTGAACGGGGCCGGACGTAGTGCGGAGATATCTGAGGCCGGGGTGGTGTAGCGGGCGATATCGCCGGAACCGGTCAGGAGTGCCTGTAGGAATCCAGCCGCCACCTGGGCGAGCGGGGTATCCGCGGCACATGTGGCGCCGTAGTTGAGCGCCAGCTCCGGTCCGTGGCGGGGTGGTTCCACCGCGGCGGGCAGAGCTAGCGCCCGCATCCGGCCCTCGACCATCGCCACCGAGACCTGATAGCACTGACGCGAATCATCAACTGCCGCACCGACTCTGCGGCTGAGCCGAACCGAGACTGTCACGCCCCAGACATCCACTCCGCCACTGCTGAGTTCGCGACTGACGTAGACCACACTCGGGTCGCTGACCTGTCGTCCGGTCGTGGGCAAGGTGGCCTGCTGCGCGCTACCGACGAATTCCTGAATTCGATCCTGTTGTCCGGCAGCGGCACTCAGATAGGTAACAACGAAATCGCGCGCGAATGACTCCGCGAGTTGCGATCTGCCGATCAGCGATATCGTTGAATTGTCCGACGGCCCCGGGGGCGGATCGGAGAAGGCATCGATTATCGCGTGCCCGCCGCCGAAAACCGCCAGCACCGCGAGTATTACGACGACCACATTGTCCCGGCGGCGCCGGGCGGCCATCCGGCGGAGCAGCGCTTCACCGGAATCTGCCCGCCTACCACTCGTTACGCTCACCAGGAAAATGGTAGAGTGCCAGTGCCGCAACGTTACTCAGCGGTACTCCCATTTCTGGGAATGAATTCAGACGTGTGCTTTTCCACCCTTTCGCCCGGTCATCCGATAGCGTAATTGTTCGTCATAGCCGATAGGCACCCCTGCCAGCGGTATTCCGTCGCTATCGCACAGCGGTTCGGGCACCGGGGAACACTCTCCGGCACAGACGAATTGCACAATTGCCAGGGGCCTGCTGGAGTATCCGGGGTAGGGGTACAGCAACAACGAACTCGAGGTGTATCCACCGCGATAGTCCAGGGTGCGCACCGTGGCACCGGCGGTGTAGCCCGCCCGTACCCGATTCCCGAGTTCGGTCAGCTGCGCCCGATCCGCGGGATGGAAGACATCGCCGGGACGGAAGAGATAATCCCATCGGATCCAAGGCGCGGGATCGGTCAGCCAGTGCGCGATCCCGGTGTGCTCGAGATGCATTACGGCCAGCGATGTGCCCGCGCGACGGTGCGCCTCGCGCAACCCGATGTTCTCCAGAGTGGCTCGATGGGGCACCGGCTGGTCAGAGGTCACATCCTCGATCAACCACCACGCTCCCCGGACACGCGCATCGTCGCGGCCGCGAATCGTGAAGCGCCACCGTCCTGCTCGGCCCGTCGCGCTGGTGACGGTCGCGTCGAATTGCAGCCGGGTTCCGGCCCTCGCCTCGTACAACAGGTCAAGCACCTCGGTGTGGCGATCGAATCCCGAGACGCGCTGGAACAATTCCGCGATCGACATCCTGGGCACGTACTCCTCGGCCGTGATTCCGATCAGCTCGGTGATGCCGCTGGGCATGGCGATGGTCTGGGATTCGAGATCCCAGACAGCGCCGACCGCCGCGGGCGGCGGCGGTGCGGCCTGTGCGGCGGGGCCCATCCACAACTGGACCCCGTGCACGTCCCCCGCCGGACCGAGTACCGGTCGCGCCCACAGCGCGTGCGGACCGGATCGGCTCGGCACTGTGAGTTTGAAATCGGTGGCCCTCTGCCGTACGGCGTGTACGGCATCGGTAATGCCCGCCGGCGTCAGCCCCTGATACAGCGCGGGCGTTTTGGCCAACTGACGCTGGAGAACTCGCTGCCAGGCAGCGAAGTCGCGAGCGGAACCGCCAACCGAGGCCACGGTGAGCGCCTCGATGCTGAGAGTCTCCGCCGACATCCAGGGAATGGCTGTGCCACTGCGCATTTCGCTCGCCAGCCCCGGCCTCGGCTCTGGATTCGAAGATCCAGGAGAAAATCCCACCCATTGAATGTACCGTTATATAGCGGCACACTCAATGGGAAATTGCCACTTGCCGTCAAGACCGAGCGAGGTTAACCCTTCAGTAGCTTCTCGGCGGGACGCTCCGAGATCTCCCACCCGGTCGTCACGATGACTTGTCGCCCAGCATGGCCAGGACGCCCGCGCCGGCCAGTACGCCCAGGTCACCGAGTGCCGATGGGACCACGCGCAGCCCGGCGAGATAGCCAAGTCTGGCATGCTCCGCGACCGCCTCACCCAGCGGTTTCCACAGCGCCGGACCCGCCGACGCCATACTGCCGCCGATGACCACCAGGTCCAGATCCAGCAGGGCAGCCGTGGACGCGATCGCCCTACCCAAGGCAGTTCCCGCACGTCCGAGGGCGGCGATCGCGACACCGTCGCCTTGCTGGGCGGCGGTCAGCAAGGCGACGAGCGTATCTCCTCCCCAGCCCTGCTCTTGCGCCCACGCGCGAATCGCCGCACCGCTGGCGACCGCCTGGAGGCAACCGTGGCCGCCACATTCGCATGGCACGTCGAAGCCGGGTACCAGGGTGTGCGCGATGCTGCCCGCGTTACCGGTTCGCCCCACCACAGCGAAGCCACCGACGGTCATACCGCCACTCAACTGCTCCGACGCCGAGACAGCGAGGGCGTCCAACACTCCTTGGGCTGCACCGAAACTGCGCTCGGCAAGAGCCAGGCAGACCCCATCGAGCGCCACGCTCACATTCGCTTTGGGAAAGACCTTGCGTGCGGCATCGACGATCGCGAAACCTGTTCGCCACTGCGGTATCTCAGTCGACGCCACCACACCCGCGCCCATATCGACAGGCCCCGAGCAGGCGATGCCCAGCGCGGTGACCTCGGCACCCGCCGCCACCTCCAGCAGCAGCTCGCGGCATTTATCCCAGGGTTTGCCGGACGGCATCGGGATACGCCTGATCTCGTCCTCGCTGACATCTTCGGCCACCCGGGTGACCGCGAATCCTGCGGCGCCCACCTCCAGCGCGAGCACGGTCATGAATTACCAACTAACACAAAGGTTTCCAATCGATCAGTGAGACGGATCTACGCGGTGCCGGTGGGCCGCAGCGGCTGCCCGAGCACCAGGTGCCGACGCGGCGCGGGCAGTGCGGGCTCGGTTCGATTCTGGCCTTGGCCGTTGCGGATGATCCGCATGGGCCGATTCCGATCGACGGGTGCGATGCGGTGCCGGTCGAGATTCTCGACCACTTTGCCGGCGTTGTCGTAGCCGACACCCGCCCAGATCATGGCGCGGGGCGCGTCACCGCGTTCGATGAATGTCTGTGCGAGTGATTCACATTGGGCCAGCAGCGGGCAGGTCTTGCAGATCTCCACCGCCATGCGCCAGGAGTCGGGGGTGCCGACATCGAGATCCCAGGCGTTGGGGATATCCGCACAGGGCGGGCGATTGGAACGGGCCGGGGCCGCGGCAGCCTTGGGGGTCGCGGCCGGCCTCGGGGTAGCGAGGGTAACAGTGCTCAGGGCACGGGTGTGGGTGATGCTCATAGCCGTCTCCGGAAAACATGGGGGCACAACGCGATTCGGTCGCGTCCCACTTATCGGGCGGTCGTCGGGGCTGATCCAGCAGTCCCCGGAAGCGGCTGTAGTAGCCGGTAGAGGCACGTTAACCGACATGTGTCTGCCCCCGCAAGGTTTATGCCGTTATGTAACGGCGCATTGACTTAGGCGCGGTTATGTTGCATCGTTGTGTAGCGGCTCGATACATTCGGTACTGCACGCCAGCCCGGATCTGGATTCATGAGGATGATCGGCACAGTGGAATACACCATCGATGAACTGGCACGGGTGGCCGATACGACCGTGCGCAGCGTCCGTGTGTATCACGAACGCGGCCTCCTACCCTCCCCCGACGTCCGTGGCCGTATCGGCTACTACGACGTCAACCACCTGAGTCGATTGCAAACCATCAGCCGACTGCTGAGCCGGGGCATGAAGCTCAACGGCATTCGCGAACTCCTGGAAGCATGGGACCGCGGTGACGGGTTGGCCGAAATCCTCGGCGTCCCAGACCAACCCGACGATTCGGTGCCCGCACCGGCCACTCCCCCGGCACCATCACCGGAACTGCCCGAGTACATGCACAAAGCACTGGCCACCACCGATCCACTCGAGGCATACCGGCTCGCCAATCCCCGCTGCTGCGATCTGGCGACGCGACTGATCGATGCGGGGCTACCGGCATCGGCTGCGTTCAGCTTGGTGGAACGCTTCCGGATCGATGTCGACCAGGCGGTCGACCGATACGCCAGCGAACTGTTCTTCCATTTGGCGGGCAAGCCCTTCGCGCAGTCCGAACGCACCTCGGGCGACCGCAACGATTTCGAGACCAATGTCGCCATCGCCCGGTTGATGACCAATCGCGCGGCCGCCGAATTGGTCGACCAGGTGCTGTCCCGGTACACGGAACCGCAATCGGATGCCGCTCCGAGCTCCAATCCGCTTTCGTCACAGTGACATTCGGCCCGTCCGGCTCGCACGAGCGCACGGAGTATGTCGATCGATTACCGTTCGACTACCTACAGACCAGCGTCGAAGAGACTGGTCCGACCACCGTCGGCCCGGCGTGTATTACCGACGGTCCGGGGATCGCCCGCGCACATGTGCTGGCTTCGCGGGCCGCCTACCGCGACCTTCCGGGAGCGAAGGCGAACCTCGATGAATTCCTCGTGAGTGACCTGGGACCACGCAAGATCGCGGACTGGTCGGAACTGGCCACATCCGGTGACCCCGGCTTACTGGTGGCCAGCACCGTGGGCGGCATCGTCGCAGGGTTCATCTGGGTATCAATGAGCGACGACGGCTCAGGAGCGATCAATTCCTGGTATGTGCACCCGAATTGGCATGGAGATGGCGTCGGCCGCGACCTGATGCGCGCGGGGCTCGACCAACTCGGAAACGTCGGCGTCTACACCGAAACCATTCACGGCACCGCAGCGGTCGACCGCTACCAACGGTATGGCTTCACGATTCTCGAAGGACTGCGAGATACTCCACGTCCACTGCGGGAGGCGGGGATTTACGCGCCTCTGGTTGCATTGAAACGTCCTGCACTGGAATCTATTTCGAGCATCTGACCTAGTCCGGGACGCTCAGCGATACGGGTGGTCGGGCAGCAGACCAGCACGGTCCGACCACTCGTTCGGAATCATCAGCCAGAGGCTCAGCGCTTCCCGAACATCGCGACTATGCGTCGATGAAGGAGTTGTAACCACCGGTGTAGGTGTTGCCGATTCCCGTCAGATTCTTGCGTACCGCCTTTTGCAGTACCGGCGACGCGCTGGCAAGAAGCTCTTCGAGCTCCATCTCCGAGTACGCCGACAGCGATTGTTGTCTGTCGATGGCCATTTCACACTCCTGATTCGTTCGGCACTGATTCCGGCGCGAGCAGGATCACCGGCGGCGGTCTCGTGCCCTTCAGAGTGTGGCGCATCCCCCGGACTGGGAATTTGTACCGCCGAGTTCGACTGAGGCTCGGTCATTTTCGTCACAGTGACAGGTCGAGGCAAAAGGGTCCGACACTCAAACCGAAGCTGCAGCGACCCGGCGGGTGGCCCCACTGATCGCTGCAATGCTCCGACGACTATCCCTCCGCGCGCTCGTCCTCGAACTCGGATTCCTCGTCGTTCGCGCTGTTGATCCGCTCGATGTCCTCAGCCAGATACAGCTTGAGTGCCTGGTCGACGAGTGCGCTGCGGCTGCCCGTCTGCCAGGTTTCGACGAGGTCGTCGATCGCGGCCATGTCCTCGGCGATGATGCCGCTGAGGGCGATCTTCACCTGGGGTTCGGAGTGGCGGCGGCGGCGCGGGCGGGCGGCGTCGACTCGTTTGAACAGGCGGCCTGCGGGTTTCGCGGAGGCGGCGGTGGTGAAGTGGTTCTGGAGTTCGAACTCGTGGGCTTCGATGGCGTCCAGGACCACCGCGCCGTAGCTGCGGCCCTCGCCGCGCTGCTGCTTCTCCGTGTGGGTCAGCTGACGGAGTACCTCGGCTACGACACCTGCGACGTGAGCCTCGGGGACGGATTGGCCGTTCTTCGCCCGGGTGCGAGGGCGCTTGGTCGGCTCGGCGACTGGGCTGGCAGCCGCCTTGGGGGCGGCCTTCTTTGGTGCCTTGGGGGCTGCCTCTACCGAATCTGCCACCGGGGCAGGAACTTCAGCGACGTCGGGCACCGCGACCAGCGGGGCCGCGTGCGCGACTGGACGCGGCGCCGAGGGCGGCAGCAGGTCGTCGATGTCGTTCAGGTCGTCATCGTTGAATGCGCCTTTGCGTGCCATTACGCGGTCTCCTTCGCTCGCTCACCGGTGGCCAGTCGGACCAGTACTTCTTTGGTCAGCTTCTGATAGTCGGTGGCCAGCGGTTCGGTGTCTCGGGACCACCGCTTGATCACCTCCTCCTCGGAACCCTCGGGGCGCGAGGGGGTGAATCCGACCAGCTCTTCCGCCGTGAGGTGGAAGGCGCGCGCATCGATCGCCGCGGCCTTGTCATGGCGAATGAAGTTGCGGAACGGCTCGATTCCGGTGCCGTCGAGCAATTCCATTATCTTGCCGAGGGTTTCCTCATTGCGGCGCACCGCGCGCGGATTGCAGTCGAACAGGACCATGCCCATCAGCTCGACGAGGGCGCCGTTCTTGCGGGCGTGCAGGTAGCGACGAGCCAGGAGTTCGGCGCCGTCCATGCTGCCGTCGTCTTCCTTGGTGGGTACGACGAGCCAGCTGACGATCTGGAGGAGCAGGTCCAGCACCGCGCGGTCACCCGGGCCGGAATCGATGAGAACGAGGTCGTAACCTTCGGCGTCGACCAGGGTTTCGAGTGCGCCGCGCAGATTCTGCAGCGGGTTGATCCCGGTCTGCTCGGCACTGGAGACGACGGTGCCAGCCATGGCCAGATGCCGACCACCGCAGACGACGTCGAGGCCGTCACGGACCTTGCGGACCGGCTCCAGGGCAGTTCCGTATTGCAGGGTCATCGCCAGCGAGCGGCCCTCATCGGAATCGTTCACCCCGAGATCGCGGATGGTGCAGTTGCCCTGCTGGTCGGCGTCGATCAGCAGTACCCGCTTGCCCCGTCGGGCGACGGCCACCGCGATGGCAGCGGCGATCGACGATTTGCCCACTCCCCCTTTTTGGTTGGCCAGCAGGATCGTTCGTCTCACGGCACGGATATCAGGCAGCAAACGAGAACTCGTCACGATCGTGGACAGTACCCCAGCGCACACCGCCGAACCAACCATCTGGAGGGGGTGTGTCGCGATCTTTTACGTGCCCGCTACTCAGGTGGACGCGTGAGCCAATCCCTATCCCGTGCAGGCGATCTGACTGGGAGTCCAGGAATCTGCCTGTGGCGATGACTGTGCATCGTCCGATGAAACGACGGTCGGAGATGTCTTGACCAGCGCATTGTGAGATGTATTGGGCAGTGCGGAAACTCGTGTCATCTGTTGCGCTTTGGCTTTGCCCGGTCGATGGTCATGGTCTCGTACCGATGTCTTGAGTGTTGCGAAGTCCATGGACTTGCCTGCAATCTTGCCCAGAGCACCGATAGCTTCAACGGCCGTGACAGCTGACTCCTCATCTACCTGGCCACATACCAGTATTGAGGGCGTTGATGAGGTCGCGTTCAGCGACCTTTGAACTGCCGCAACACATACGGTACCGACGTCCATGTGATCTGCCCGGATGAAGCTCTTGATATGCGTCGAATCTGAGGCAGCGTTGAAGGCATCCTGACGTTCCATACGGAAGGCATCGATACCGACCTCGGAGAGTGCGTGCACACAGGCAACCACATCGATCTGTATCGGTGCAGGTAGGTTACTCATAGCCTGTGCATCTGCGTCAGCCATGCTGATTTCCCTTGGATATGCCGTACTGCCTGTCACGACGAAACCCGTTGCAGATGCGGTTGCATTGGACGAAGCAACGTCCGATTTGAAGATACTTCCAGAGGCGGATTCAAGAGCGTTTCTACAGGACGTGTTGTCTACCTTGAACTCTACGACCGAAAAGCCCTTCGCCACGGGCGAGCGCAAGTCCTGATGCATCGCACTCATATCACCCGTAGCCGATACCGATGTGTATGCAGTCGTAGATACCGAAGCAAAGGGGGACGTCCATGCCGATCTCTCGCCATCGTCATGGGTAGTCATAAACGCCGATACATTCACACCTTCGGTGTCCGATGAATGTGTATGAGCGACTGCATGTTCAAGCGCATGCAGTGCTGCAGATCCCAGGGTCATGACCCTAGCCCGATCAAGTGCAGATACATCAGCATTCAGACGTGCCATCAAGTAGGCAGTTCTCGATGTAGATGCCAATCCCATGGAGGCCGCCACCGATTGGAGCTTTACATCTTCCCAATCACCTGTCGCCGCAACAGCAAACCAGCAGTTCAATCCATTGACCGTCGCTAAGGTCGTGTCGACTGTCGTGTCGAATGTCTGATGCAATGTCTTGCAATCTGTCGCGCCAACGGTCTTACATACGACCTTAGGAATGACCTTTGCAGCGGGGATCAGATTGGCAGATGTGAGGGTATGGACATGCATCGGCAGCTCAGACGCCATTTTGAACCCGGCAGAGGCACCCGAGAACCTGGCCAGAGGGGAGGAGTATCGCTCCGATTCGAGAGCCGAGACTCGCGATCCCGCACGACCATTGAGACGCTGAAGGAGCGGCGACTGCGGCTGGATCATGCACAGCATTCGCGTCTCCCTTCCTTCGTCATTCGCGCATCTCGGCGTCGTACTTGAACTCCCTGGAGTCTAGCCACAGTCTGCCCAGTTCGCGGTCTTCCTAGGCGGCCAAGTCGCCAGGCACTGAAGCGATTCGGAGAATCGATACGGCTGCCAAGAAGAGAACCTGGCAACGGTTGGTCAGTACCGAAGACTCCTGAGGCTCTGCCGGATCCCGGCGTCGATGACGATCATCGCGGTCCTTATGGCCATCCCGGGCTTGCTCGCTCATTTCGCGCACGACCGAGACATCCTGGCGGCACAGCCGATTCACGGGCTGAACCGGCCGACGACCGCATCTGCTGTCGAGGTGCCCTTCGAGTCGGATTCGAAAGATCCACGCGCAGGGCCACGATTCGCCGACCTCGTGTGCGAGATAACGACAGCACGGGACGCACGAGGCTTACGACTGATCTACGAAGTATCACCGCGCGATCGGTCGCCACCGCACCTCTGCCCCGCCGAGAACCGATGTGGGGGAGTGGCATCGACCAACATCTCGAGCCCGGCCCATCACGCGGCATGCCTATAGCCTCCGCCACAGGTGGACCTCACTCCGAAGATGCGAACAGCGTCATCCGACCTAGCGACCTACTCGTGCGACGTCTTCACCGGCATCGCTCTTGGCAAGACGCGATCACCTTCAGCGTCCTCAACCTCGCGCACATCCCGAACACGCTTTACGTCGCACATGTCGAACGCCTCGCGAGAATCCCGACGAACATGTCGCATGTCAGATCAGTTCACTACGCGGCGGATGACCACCTTCTGTGCGCGCCTCATGGATAGAGACAGCGAATCAGCAGACGATCGCCGCGGCGGTTTCCTCGCCCGCCATCAGCGATGGATTCGTGCGTCTTTCCCAACTCGGCCAATTCATCTCGCCGGTACACCGACTCCAGGAGGTCTCCGACCTCGGCGTGCGTATCCCGCCGACCAATCGAAACACCTGGGCCAGCGCACAAGTGCGGTGCGGCAGACAACGCATCAACACGGTCCAACCGAAGCGAAGATGCTTCGCACCGACCACGTTGCACCAGGCCGTCGCAGCGCGCGTTCCTGCAACCGCAGGACGCTTTCTGCGCATCCGATAGTCCACGAGACGCGCACCAACCCTCTCTAAAGTGAGATAGCTGCAAGATTGCCAACTTTGCCCAGAAATCAGCCGATTTGACCCGACTTGCAGCCCTTTCGGCACCCCCAAAACCGGAAATGCGCCCTCATTGCCCCGTAAATCGATCAGAACCCCATTGGCATACCGATGTTCGTTTTGACCACAAAGAGGCGTATACGGGCGATCTAGGGCCTAGTGGCGCATGACCTGCGGCTATGTCCGCCAACGAGGCGCCGAGAGCCCGCGACCGGGCAAACGCAGAATGAAGCACTGCCGAACGAGCCGGACAGCTGGCCCAGAGTTCATCACGGCCGAACCGCAACATCGCACAGATCGGCCGCAGAGGGGAGAGGGGAGAGGGGAGAGGGGAGAGGGGAGAGAAGTTTCGGGCGATCTGCCGATACCGCCGCTATGCGGGGACTTCGTGTCGGCCTGACCCAACTCTCGCGCCAAAACCCTTAGGCTTGAAGCAGGGCAAAACCCGCTGAAACCAGATCCCCTGCACAGTCACCTGATAAATATTCGTTCTGACGCGTGATAATCGCTCACCTTGCGCATCAAGGGACTGTATCAGCAGGTCAACACCGATTTTAGTCCCCGACTTCGGTGAACTTCACGCGCCACGCGGGCATCACCAGCTGGTAGATCTGGCAGCCCTGAAGCGCTGAGTCCGACGAATTACGTCAGCTGCGCCCCTGAATGAGGAGTACATGCGCCTCACGGCGCCTTCGTCGATCAGGTGACTGAACCTCGAGGTAGCCATCGAGGGCGGGGGAGGGGAGGGCCGGCGTTCGATGCGCGAGCAGGTCCTCGAGAGTGCCCCATCCGGGTTTCCGCCTGGTTCCAGGATCCTCCCTGCAGAATGCGGGACTGTTTCGCGTCCTCCAGCACCGATCCCCACTCACGGCCGAACTCTCGTGAAGGGGCGCCGACAGCACCGCGCGCAGGGCCTCAGGCTCTGCCGCAGGCACCCCTGGTCCGCGGGAATCATGATGTGAGGCCGCGATGCACACACGATGACGGCTACAACCGTCAAAGTCCCAGGGATGGGACAGGCCGCCGCGAAACCAGCGAGCGGGCAGCCCTCAACCAGCCCGGGTCGGCTTCTTATGCGTGCTCCCGCAGGTATATCTCGGGCTTCTGACCTGCCGCAGTTCGATACTGCCTCGTCGTGCGCATAAGAAGCCGACTGCACCGCAAAGCAGCGACTGCACCGCATAAGAAGCCGACTGTGCCGAACACAGACCGATATCACCAGGTCAGCCCAGGTTCTTCTGCGGAAGGTCGGCTTCTTATGCGTGGTCCGTCGCGGTCCGCAGCGTTCGATGGCGAGCAGACCGTGCGACCGAGTGCGCATAGGAAGCCGACTTGCACTCGATGCATCTTCCCGTCGATCGTGCGCATTTCTTGCCGACCCTAGCTACAAAGATGGCCTTGACCTGTGCATATGCCGCACGAATCAGCTGGGATCCGACGCTGGATATGGACGGTTGCGGAACCAGGCTCAACGGAAGACGCCGAGAGACCACGCATATCTTGCCGACCGCAAACCTCGGCTCGGCACCTGAAATCTCGAGCCAGGCGGGCCCGCGGGGGAGCCGACCGGGGACAACATCGCCGCGATCCAGCGCTGACGAACACCACGGTCGGCTTCTAATGCGTGCCACGATCGGACTGCACCAGGCGATGTATCACGCATAAGAAGCCGACCCGCCCAGGTCAGAGAGCTAATCCGAGTCCAAGGCTGCCGGAGGAGTCCGCGCCCGAGCGGACTGAGGACCATAGAACTCCCAGTTGCTGCGCATATCTTGCCGACCTCGCCACGCATTCATAGCCGACCCGACGACCCGGCCCACGCATTCCCGGCCGACCCCAGCCCGCTCCGCCACGCATTCCCGGCCGACTTCACCCCGCTCTGCCACGCATTTACGGCCGACTTCACCCGCTCAGCTACGCATTGACGGCCGACCCCGCCCCGTCCACGCATTCGTGACCGACCGCCGTCCACCGTCGCCACGCATTAAAGGCCGACCTCGCGGCACTCCTTGCCACGCATTCATCGCCGACCGCGTCCGGGTTGGGTCCACGCATTTTGCGCCGACCCTGCCCCTGACCTGGCGCTTTCCGATCCAGCGGCGGCCCGGACCACCAGAAACGATCGGAACTGCGGCACCTGCCGCGAGGTGCGGTCGGCAAGATATGCGCACTTGAAGTGCGCATAAACGGGCGACCCGGGGCCTCGCGCGCGGTGCGCATAAGAAGCCGACCTCCCTGGTCAAGCCCCGAATTTCATGAGGGGAAGCGACGAAACCGGCAATCGCGGTGCCGGTATGTCCGACTTGGGTCCCGCCCCTCGAGCCCGACGGACCACGCATATCTTGCCGACCTCGACTTCTCATCCCTGGGGAGATGGTCGGCTTCGTATGCGTAGAGCAGGTGTATCGGCAGGTCGGCTTCGTATGCGTGCGTGAGTGCGTACGCATACGAAGCCGACCTCGTGCGATGCCGCTGTCCTGGGACGGATGCACATCGAGGGTGAACAGGCGCTGGTCAGCAGGGTCTGGACGGTCGCATCACCACCACCCGTGCGCATAAATGGCCGACTCGGCCCACCCGAGGGATCACGAGGTCGGCTTCTTATGCGTGCTCGGTGGGCTTCTTCCGCCTCATCGGTCGGCTTGTTATGCGCACTCACAGGCGCACGACAGTGCGCATAGGAAGCCGACCATCCCAGGTCACAGGCAAGATTTCGCCGACCACGCCCCCTGGCGAAAGCCTCGTGGTCACTCCCGGCCGTGCGCATATCTTGCCGACCAAGAGCGGGATCCGCCCCGCACCGAGCTGCGGCCGTGGCCGGAACGCGGTTGTGACTCGACACAGGGTGTTTCGCCCGGCCGGAATCAAAGTGCCTGATCAGCGCTGGAATCGCCGTTGCCCTCGAATACCCGCGACACGCGGAAAAGTGCGCATATCTTGCCGACCTGGACGGCGCGATCTACTCTTTGAGGAGCTTCCACGCATTTCTTGCCGACTCTGTGCATGAATCTGTGGATAACCCTGTGGACGGTGGATTTTGTCCACACATTTGCCGCCGACCGAAAACGTCGTGATTCCGGCTCATCCACACATTAGCTGCCGACCTATTGCGCATTTGTTGCCGACCGAGGCCCTGGATATGCGCAGGTCAAACGGCATAAATTTGCCCCTACAAGTAGTTCTCTTTTCTTGTAGAAAAAGATAACTAGTAGTAGTAGCCGGTCGTTGCCTGTGGACAAGTCCGCGCCGCGCGCCCGCTTCGAGCGCCCCTTCTCCGGGCTGTCCCCACTCGCTCACAGCCATCGCCCGCCCATGCGCCCACGCCCGCATCCTCACCCCGATGGCGCATTTGTGACATCGAGATGGTCAGCTTGAGTCAGCAAGGTCGGCTTCTTATGCGCACGAGTTGGCTATTGTTCCTGGTCGAATTCCCCATGCGCCCCAAGAGCCCGGGTAGTTGCGCATTTCTTGCCGACCGTGGCCATTATGAGAATCTCCCTCGCGCACATATCCTGAAATACGACTTCAGGGGCTATGAAGTCGGCTTCGTATGCGCAACACCACCGACACGCCGATCTCGTCATTGCGAGTTTTGAGGGGGAACGTGGAATGCTAACGCCCATGGCTCGGCCGAAACGAGATGACGCGGAACTCGCAGCAATGGCTGCTGAGCTCCAAGCGCAGCGTGAGCGGGAGCTCCAGGAGGTTGGCTACCTGGGGCGGCTGTTCACCCAGTTCAGCCTGCCCTACAAGGACCCCGGCACCGATCGCACGGCGTGGGGTCGCGAAAGCGGACCGGTTCGAATCACAGTCCAGCCCGGCCTGCGGGTCGAGAATGGCGTGACCCGCTCCTACGGCTTCCCCTTCGGCGGCGTTCCCCGCCTGATCCTGGCCCATATTTCGACCGAAGCGGTACTCACCGGTGAGCCGATGATCGATCTCGGCAGCTCGCAATCTGAGTACATGCGCAAGGTCGGCCTGGGCCGGGCGACCGGGGGCAAGACCGGCACGATCGGCCGCTTCCAGAATCAGACCGAGCGTCTGCTGCGCGCGACCATCACCATCGACTTCAAGGACAGTTACGCCGAACAGCGTTCGCGCGCAATCAAGCTCAGCGTCGCGAGCAACTGGGACCTGTGGTGGACCGGTGAGCGCCGCGAGGGTCAGCAGTACCTGATGCCGAGTTCGATCACGCTGTCCCCGGAGTTCTTCAAAGAGGTCATAGACCATCCGGTTCCGGTGGATATGAACGTGCTCAACCTGCTTCAGGGCGCGCCCATGGCCATGGATATCTACATCTGGCTCACCTACCGGATGTTCAAGCTCGAGGATCCCGTACAGCTGTCCTGGCCGCTGCTGATGCTCCAGTTCGGCTCGAACCTGGCCGATACCAAGCAGGGCCGCTTCCAGTTCCGCAGGGACTTCTCCAAGCATCTCGAGTCCGTGCGTGCGTTCTACCCCGATCTGCGGGTGACGGTCGACGACAAGGCCGGGCTGACGCTCTACCCGAGCCCGACGCACGTGATCAAGAAGGTGTCGCGCCGACTACGCGCGATCGGCTGATACGGCAAAGGTGGAGTGCCCACAATCGCGGACACTCCACCCTCGCACGACAACTCAGGCGCGTTGCCCGCCCGGACCACCGAAGGTGAACGAGCGTGCCCGCTCACTCGCGGTGGCCAAATGCGCTCCGGCACTGCGGGTCATACCACCCGCACCCGCGGCGACACCGGCTCCCGATCGAGGCATCGACGTACCGGCCCCGGGAGTCGAATGCTTGCTACGGCGAGAGCTTTTCGTGACCATCGCGGCGAGACCGCCCGCCAGGGCCGCGATAACGAGTCCCAGTGGTAGCGCCCACCACTTCCAGGCCGAGCTGGAACTGGAGCTGGTGGCTGCTGCGGTTCCAGCGGTTGCGGCCTGTCCGGGAGGAGCACCCGGTACCGAGACATCCAGACCGCTGAGTTGAGTCGCGATCTCAGCCGGGATGGTCGTGAAGCCACCGGCCTGGTTCCAGCTGATCTGCACCGGATCCGCACCCTGCCCGCGGAACGTCTGGCTGTACACCCCATTGGCGACGCTGGTGTCGCTCATCGGCGCACCCAGCACCCCGTCGGTCGCGCGCAGGTGCGACCACGCGGTACGGATGGGCCCCTGAACAAGCCATGCGCCGTTCTGCGGGCTCCATTCGATGGTCGCGCCCTCGGGTGCGGAGAACTCGCTGAATCGCGCGGTACCGGCGACCGGAGCATCCGATTCATCATTGGTCGGATATCCCACGGCGTCAGCACCGCCCAGCGCCAGGTACTTGTCCAGGATCGCCCCGTACATCACCTTGGCTCCGGTGTTGGCGGAGTAGATGATCTTTCCGCCCTGATAGTCCTGCGCGGCACCGTCGGCACCGAATGCGTAGACGCCACCGGTCTTCGCACCGAGCGGGGACGACGCACCACCCTTGTCCTGATAGTGCGAGTCGATCGCCGCCTGAGCATCGGCCGGCTGAGCGCTCGCCATCGGTGCGAGAAACCCGTTGCCACAGGCCATGATCAACGCGAATGCCAGTGTCGCGCCGCGTAGCGGCCTCTTCCAATGCGTCATCGCGCCACTCCCGCCTTGGGTTTGCTCGCGATGCCCAGCACCGCCGAGAACAGCGCGCCTACCGCGCCGCCACCGGCGACCTGAGCGAGGATCTGACCGAAATCCAGTCCGCTACCGGTGGCGGATTCGATGATCGCGCCGGTGATGCCGCCACCGACCGCCCCGGTGACACCGTGCACGACCGGCCCGAATCGGCTTCTCGCACCGCCGATCCCACCGCCGACGACACCTCCGAGCAAACCCAGCAGCCATTCCATGGTTCCTCCTGGTATTGAATCGGATAGGGGACGAAAGGTTATGCGCCGCGATGCTTTCCGCGGTTCTCCGGCTCGAAGCCCTCGGTTTCGATGCGCTCCTTGCGGACCGTGCCCGAGACGGCCTGTTCGCCCTCGACCTCATCGACCGCCAGGCGGACGCGTTCGACCGGAACGGTCTCGGTGTCGATTCGCACGCGATCGGCGTGCAGGGTGACCTCCTGGACCTGCTCACCGATATCGGCATGCTCCGCGGCACGCGGATCGGTGATCGGCTCCCGCACGATTCGCACCTCCTCATGGCTGACCGGCACGTTCATCGTCTGCTCTTCCTCGACGACGTACTTGTGTAGTCGTGCCGTGCCGACCTCTTCACGGTCGGTATTGGCCACGAGGCGCTCTTCCGAGCGCAGGAGCGACTCGGCATCGCCGTAACCGTGGGTCATCGGCTCGTCCATGGCGGGCTGGATTCGCGTGCCCGCGACCGATGCGGCACCGCGTCGCTGTCCGCCCCGGTAATGGGCGAGCAGCTGCTGTTCGGCCTGGGCGTCGATGCGCCCGTCGTGGTCGAGATGCGGTGCGGTGGATACCATTTCGCGGTCAACGCGCAGGCGAACAGAATTATCCTCAGGCCGGTATTCAGCACCGGCGAGCGGGGCCAGACACGCTTGCTGCCCCCCGCCCATAGATACCGCCGCCCAGGTCGGGGTACCGGATTCATCGTCGAGAAAAAAGGATTTGATCCTGCCGATCTCGGCTCCGGCTTCATCGCGCGCCGTGCTGCCGATCAGCGCTTCCAACGTTGTTTTCGCCATGATCTCTCCTCCGCTGGTGGGTGGCCGGTCCGGAGTACCGGCACGGCCACCGCGTGGGAACGATCTGCTGTCAACGTGCTGCGTGTACGCACATACCCGCAACCATCGCTGTCAAACAAGCGACAATTATCCGCCCTGCTCAGCGCGGCATCCGACCGACCACCCCGTTTTCGCGACGCATACCGAGCGCGGTCAGTTGATCTGGCACAGGATGGGGTTGGGCAGCGTGCAGGGCTTCTGCAGGCTGCCGGTCGGGGCTCCCAGCAGGGTCAGCAGGTCCAGTGCGGCGCTACCGGTGGTGGTGGCCCAGATCGATCCGGCCTGGCTCGGCTGGGTCGTGGGGGCCGCGACATCGAGGGGTACGCCGGTCGAATCCGGTGCTGCCGCCGAGCCGAGGGCCGATCCGCCAACCATCGTGGCGGTGACGGCCGCGGCCACCAGACCGGTGCGCAAAGCGGAAACGAGCATGTTCATTTCGTGCATCCTTTGTTCGAGAGATCAACTCCGGCAACGTTTTCAAGTTCGGGTTGGCTCGAACAGACAGGGATTCCGATGCCCCCAGCGTGCGGGGCGGGGCGCGCTACCCCGCCGATCGCAGCTCGGAGTGCACGGAGCGAACGATATTGCTCAGCACGCCCGGAAAGCGTTCTTCGACCTCGTCGAGGCGCAGGGTGTGGCGGCGGCAGCTTCCTTCCTGGATGACGCGCACCAGCCCGGCTTCGCGCAGGACCTTGAGGTGGTGCGACAGGGTCGAGGGGCTCACCGGGACGTCGAAAGCGCCGCATACGGTTCCGCCCGCGTCCGCGAGCTGCCCGACGACCTGCAACCGCACTGGATCCGACAGCGCGTTCAGGACTGTCGCGAGTTCGAGCGAGTCGAGGGTGGGGTGGTGCAGAGACCGCATGGTTTGACAGTACCGAACAATTCGATATTTTGATGATCATCGAAATCTCGAAGAACTGAGGTGCGGGGCATGATTCTGGTGATCGGCGCGACCGGCAAGGTCGGCAGGCATGTCGTGGATCGGCTCACCGACCTTGGCACGCATCCGGTTCGAGCATTGGTGCGATCACGGGAGAGCACCTCGGCGGAGATGCCTATCGGTATCGAAACGGTCGAAGGCAGCCTCACCGATCCCGCCGCACTCGACGCGGCGCTCGCCGACGTCGACACGGTATTGCTGATGTGGCCGTTCCTGACCACCGACGCCGCGCCCGCGGTCCTCGACTCGATCGGTCAGCGGGCGCGCCGGATCGTCTATCTGTCGTCGGTGGGTGTGGGCACCGACGAGGAACGCCACGACCCGATCTTCGCCATGCACGCGGAGATCGAAGCGCGGATCAGCCGAACCGGCCTCATTCCAACGATTCTGCGATCGGACACCATCGCCAGCAACACCCTCGGCTGGGCGGAGCAAATCCGTGCGACCGGTGTGGTCAAAGGACCGATGACCGCCCCCACCGCGGTCGTCGACCCGCGTGATCTCGGGGCCGTCGCCGCATCGGTGCTCACCGACGATACCCATGCCGGCCAGACCTATCTCCTGACGGGACCGCAGGTGATCAGCCGCCCCGAGCAAGTCGACGCGATCGCCTCCGCTCTCGGCCGCCCGTTGCGATTCGAGGAGGTACCCATTGTGGACGCACGCCGCCAAATGCTCGCCGACGGCCGCCCACCCGCATTGGTCGATGCCCTGCTGGCAGCCGCCGAGAAGCGTTCGCGCTCAACCTTGATCACCTCGACCATCGAGACTGTCACTGGCAGACCCGCATCGTCCTTCGATCAGTGGGCGACCGATCACGCGGCCGCCTTCCGGTGAGCCGGGTGTCGGGCGCTTTTGCGAGGATTGCCGACCCTCGCGCCTTCCGGCGGCCGACGCGGCTGGGTCGTTAAGCTTCCTCAGGCATTGACCTTCGGACGCGGGAGCTTGGGTTGCGGGTCGATCGGCAGACCACCACGGAATCGAATACTCGACGCACCTACGGCTCTGCCTGGCGTCGGTTCGAGAGCTGGTGTCTGGCGAACGGGCACAGCGCATTTCCTGCCGACCCGGCGACGGTGGCGAAGTATCTGGGCGAAGCCGCGCGGGAGCGGACCGGGGCCGAATATCGGTATCGGGATTCGACATTCACCGTCTGGCTGGCCGCGATCGGCGAGCGGAATACGAGTGCGGGACACCCGCATCCGGGGAGCGATCCGCTGATTGTCCAGGCAATGCGCAAGATCAGAGGCCGACGGACCGGGGCCACCGACCCTGCGCGCCGCGCTGAACCGCTGGCCCCGGCGGATCTCGAGGCCCTCGTAACCGATATCGAAGCGCGAGCGCGGGGTTGGGCCGCGCAGGTCGCGGCGCGCCGCGATATCGCGGCGCTGACACTCGGATTCAGCGGCGGCTTGCACCGCGATGAGCTCGCGCGGCTGGCCGTTCAGGATGTCGCGCGGGTCGGCGACGGGGTGGGGGAGTGGCTGGCGGTGCGTCTTGGAGATACCGAGGGCGATGCCGCGAATCGCTATCTGCCGAAAGGCGAGTCGGCTCGCCTGTGTCCATGGTGTGCGCACCTGCGATGGCTGGCCGTGATCGCCGACTACGACGCTGGGTATGAGCGGGCATCGCACACAATGCGATCGGATGCGAACAGCGAAACGATCATGGACTCGGAGGCGGTGCGCGAGCGCGCCGCCGACGCTGGTGCGGCGGCCGTGATTCGACTGGTGCACACCGCGAAAGGCAGTCCCGACCGGCACATCTGCGATGGCCCGTGGCCGTGCGCACCGTCTCCGGAAGCACCGCTGTTCCGTGCGCTTCGCAATGGCCTTCCGCAGGAAGACGGCTCCCTCACAGCGGGTTCCATCACCCGCATGGTGCATCAACGGGCCGTCGCGGCAGGTCTGGATCCTGCCGCCATAGATCCGTTCGGAACGCGCAGCCGCCATGCGCAGACCAGCGCGCTCGGACATGCTGTCGAACCGCGGGCACTTAGCCCGATCGGTGGGGCGCTGTCCCCGTGGACAATCCGTCAAAGCCTCGGACAGGACCTCCCACCGGCGGTGTTTCCGGGCGTGCCTCAACCGCAACCCGGGCAGGCAGAAGACCTGGGCACGAATGCTCGCCGACCACCTCTGGGTCTCGCAGCGCGCTACCACCGCCCCTGGGAGTTGTTCGCCCGCTGGTGTGCCGCAACCGATCACCCGTCACTACCCGCCACGCCCCTGACCGTGGCCGCGTACCTCGATGATCACCCCGGCAGCCGCGGCACCCATCGGACCCGCCTGAGCGCGATCAATCAGGCGCATCTTGTCGCGGGCCTGCCCGTACCCGGACGTGCGGCGACCCTGCGGACCGCGCTCAACGAACACCGTTCCGCCCGCGGCGAGCGGATCACGGCGCGCGTGAATTCGATTGTGCGCCAGCTCCCGACCAAGGGCTGGACCCGCGGCTTGTTCGGCCGCCGCAATGCCGCCCTGCTGATGCTGTCCGCCGCCGGGCTCACCTACGCCCAGATCGCGGACCTCGTCCAGGATGATCTGACTCTGCACGACGATCACGCGATCATCGCCAACGGCCTGGCCTCGATTGCCGCGACCGGCGATCCGGACACCTGCCCGGTCGCGATCCTGCGCCGCTGGACCGATGTGGTGCGCCTAGCCCCGCACCCGGCCGGTCGTGGCCTGCTCGAACATCACCTCAGTCGAAACACGTTGCCCGCGGCCGGATTCGACCCCGCACACGCGAAGCTGCCCCTGTTCACCAGTTTCGACGCCCGCGGCTACACCGCCATGCACGACAACCTGGTCACCTGGCTGCGCCCACTGTCCGCCACCTCGATCGCCACAATCGTCGCCGCACACCTGAGCGGCCCGCTCCCGGCCTACCGCACCCGCGCCACCGTCCCGCTTCGCGAGCGCTCGTCCGCTCCACCGGTGCCGGAATCCATCGAACTCGAAGACACCTTCGCCGCCGGCGTCGCCGCCCGCCACCGAGACCACCAGCGCCTCAACGACGTCGGCTCCCTCTGGGACGATTTCGACGACCGGGCCGACGAGGTGACTCGCATGCTCGAACGCGCGCTGGCGATCGCGGACGGCACCCTGCAACCGGATACCTGATCAAGCCCGCGCGCCGTCGACGCGGTCAGCTCAGCATGGAACGCCGTCGAATGTCGCGATAGACGCGTGGGGTCGCCGCGAGCACCAGACCGGCAAGAGGTTGGGTGAGTGGCTGATCCAGGTGTACCCACATCTCGTACCGGTCGATCACGTGACGGTTCAGCGGTACTACTTCGTAGTCGATCCTGCCGATCTGTCGATCCTCGGGATCGCGGATCAGGAATCGCTTCGACCACTTCTCGGCGCATTCGATCGTCCCGAGAATTCGGTCGTCCTCCGTGCTGAGGGTGAATTTGGTTCTGGCCGACCAGCCCAGGGTGATTCTGCCCAGCCCGGCGATACGGGTGACGGTCTTGAACCGCACGACATCCTCGGTGAGGGTATGTATGAGCGCGTCCTGTTCATCACGAAGTTCGACCGTGCCTCCGGCCAGCCGTTCGAGCGCCCTGGCGCCGATTGGCACCAGCGCTCCGAGTGGCACGCCCTGCCTATCGGTAATGGTCCACTCGTGGTGGTCGACGAGCTCGGCCTTGTGTCGAAAGACCACGCTCCGCTCGTCGAGCAGGCGCGGATCAGGCGAAACCCGCTGTGTCGCTGTAGTTCTCACCGGAAGCGGCTGAGTGTGCTCTGTCCACCGAAACCCGTCCCACCAGCGCAGCACGGTGCCGTTCGGATACCAGCCTGCGGCCGGGGGCGGCTGTGTCATCACCTCAGGGTAGGAATCGGCGCTGCCGCTTCCCACCCACCACAGGTGTGGGATTTTCGCACCTTCGCCCGTTGCGAACCTGACTACCGTTGGTGCGCATGACGCACACCGATATCGAGGTCACCGCGGAATTGGTGCGGGAGCTGTTGCGCGACCAGCACCCGGATCTGGCTGATCGTCCGATTCAGCTCGGTGCGCGCGGCTGGGACAACCAGATCTGGCGGCTCGGTGCGGATCTCGCCGTCCGATTGCCCTGGGCGACCGATTCGGCCGCTGAGCTATTGGTCAAAGAGCACACCTGGGTACCGGTTCTCGCGCCGAATCTTCCACTGCCGGTTCCTATTCCGCAGCGGCTCGGCGCACCGTCCGAGCGCTTCCCGCACCCGTGGATTGTCACGACCTGGGTGCCGGGTGAGCCCGCCGACCGTGCACCGATCACCGACGGCGTGGAGTCGGTCACCGCTTTGGCGTCGTTTCTCACCGCTTTGCATCACCCCGCCCCCGAACACGCACCTGTCGGCCGAGGGCGTGGCGGGCCGCTTGCTGCCGGATCGCAATGGTTCGACCGACAACTCACCGAAGCCACCGATCGGGGTTCGATCTCCGATCCCGACTCGGTGCGCGCCATATGGGAGGACGCGCTCGCCGCACCCGAGTGGGATGGGCCGCCGATGTGGCTGCACGGCGATCTGCACCCGGCGAACGTGCTGACCGAGAACGGCGCGATCTGCGGTGTGATCGACTTCGGCGATCTGTGCGCTGGCGACCCCGCCTACGATCTCGCGTCCGCGTGGATTCTATTGCCCGACAACACAGTCGAACAATTCTTCGACAGTTACGCTCCGAGCCCGGACCCCGCGACCCGGCGTCGTGCTCGCGGTTGCGCGGTGCTGCGCGCACTCGCCGGAATCCAGATCGGCGACGCCGGTGTCCGCGGTCTGCCGGGCGGCAAACCTACCTGGGGACCACCCGCGCAGGCCGCGCTGCGCCGCCTGATCGCGAGTTAGTCGCCCACCGGCGATCTGACCGCACGCCCCGGATCGCCTATAGCTCAACCGATTCCGGCCGCCCAGGCGGCTTCGATCATTCGGAATACCTCGTTCACCGTGGCTTCGGGGTGCGCCGAATCACGGCCGAGGGAGTAGGCGTCGATGACGAATCGGGCGATTGCCCGGCAGGCTATGCTGTCGGCGGGCCGGCCGAGGTCGGCGGCGAGGGCGGTCGCGAGCGACTCCGCGTGCCGCAGCCGCATCGATTCCTCGTACTGCCGCAGCGTGGGGGACTGGTCGATCATGCGAAAGATCGGTGCGGCTCCCTCGGCGGTGCAGTGCTGAACCATGGCCTGAATCTCATTGCGCAGCAATGGAATAAGCGGCTCATTCGGCGACCGATCGGTGACCGCGCGGGTGAGGCGATGTTCGAAGTCGGTGTCCTGGGCGAAAACCAGCGCCTCTTTCGAGGCGAAATGCGCGAAGAGGGTGGTCACAGCCACATCGGCTTCGGTGGCCACATCGCGGATCCCGACCGCGTCATACCCGCGTTCCAGGAACAGCCGCAGCGCGGTGTCAGCGATGTTCTGGCGGGTCGCGGCCTTCTTGCGCTCCCTGCGGCCGGTGGGCGCGGTCATAACCGAGATGCTATCAGATATCAACATGTAACTGGAACTTAGAACTACCCGTTGCAAAACACTAACGGTTAGCGTTATTTTCAATCCATGAGAGCAGTGCGCTTCGCCGAGTTCGGCGGCCCCGAAGTCCTCCAACTGACAGAGACCACCGAGCCGCATCCCGGCCCCGGTCAAATACGCATCGCGGTCCGAGCGGCCGGGGTGAACCCCCACGATTGGCGAGTCCGCGAGGGCCAGTTCGAGCGCATCCGCCCGCTGCCCCTACCCGCCGGTGTGGGCCAGGACGCCGCCGGTGTCGTCGACGAAATAGGCCCCGGCACAACAGGTGTCGAGATCGGCGACCATGTCTTCGGACGCGGTTCGAACACCTACGCCGAACTCGCGGTACTCAATTCCTGGGCACACCTGCCCGAAGAGCTGACCTTCGCCGAAGCGGCCGGGTACCCCTCGGTCGTGGAGACCGCACTGCGAATCATCGGTCTCGTCGGTATCCAACCCGGCCAAACACTGCTGGTCAGCGGCGCGGCAGGCGGAGTCGGCTCGGCCGTACTCCAGATCGCCCGCGACCGCGGAATCACGGTGATCGGCACGGCCGGCCCCGCGAACCAGGACTACCTGCGCACCCTCGGCGCGATCCCCACCACCTACGGCCCGGGCTGGGTCGACCGCGTCCGCGCCCTCGGCCGCATCGATGCCGCCCTCGACCTGAGTGGCGCGGGCGTCCTCCCCGGACTCCTGGAACTGACCGGAGATCCTGACAAGATCATCACAATCGCCGACCTCGAGGCATCAATGCTCGGCATCCGCTTCGCCGGAGTCGGCGGCAGCATGCCCGCCGCCCTCGCCGAGGCAGTCGACCTCATCACCCGAGGCCGCCTCCGCATCCCCGTCGACCGCTCCTACCCTCTCGCCGAAGCCGCTGCGGCACATGCGGATAGCCAATCCGGGCACACCCGCGGCCGCCGCGTCCTGCTGGTCTGAGCATCGCTTCTCACCCCGGAGAACACTGCGATGCCGGGGCCGGTTCAGAGCTTGCACCCTTGCACGATGGATATCCTCAACGGCTCCGGGCGCTCGGGGCTCGCCGCCTACTGTGATCTGCGCAGCGATGCCGGTCCGATCCATGCGCGGGTTGCGGCCGATCTGGGCGCGAAATTGCTTGCCGGTGAATCGTTCCCGTTCTATCAGACCGCCACACCCGCGCTGCTGCGGGTGTGGATCTCACTGGAGTCTCCCGATATCCCGGTGTTGAACGACCCTCGCGAGCTGTCGAGGGAGCACCGGTCGCCGGAATGGGAGTTCCTGTGCGGGCAGGTGGATGCTTGGCCGGACCTGCCGCCTGCTCAGCAACTGCGAGTGGTGAAAGTTCTTGCCAAGCTGGCATTTTGGGAGGTGATCGTCGACCTCATCGCTCCCGGCGACGATGCCGATGCCGAGTTCGAGGTCCAGCGACTGCGATCTCAACGTGATACGGCGCTGCTGCATCTCGATGCGGATGATCACCGGGCCCGCGCGGGTATCGAGGCTTTCGGTGTTCGTACCGCGACCGATGCCACCCTGCCCGCGTCGGTCCGGCTGAGCGCCGCATTGAATCTGGTTGTTTCCAAAGCCCGCTCGAGCGGGGGAGCGGATGCCGCCGAACCCTGGGCGACGCTGGCGGAGTCGCTGCTGCCGCAGGTGCCGGACGAGGGTGAGGGACTGCTGCTTCGAAGCGTCTGCTGGCGCGGGATCAGCTACGTCCCGCACCTGCGAGGCGATCGCGAGACCACTCGGCGCAGGCTCGATAACGCCGAAGACTTCGCCGTTCGAGCGCTGGCGCAGGCGTCGCTCTCCGCGCAGGAAAACATGATCCCGATCCTGCAGACACGTGCTCGTGCCGCGTGGGACTGCGGTGATCTGGACGCCGCGCATAACTACTACCGCCGCTTGGCCGATCATGACCCTCTGGATCCGAGTGGTTGTCTGCGGCTGGCGGAGTTCCTATTCCGTACCGATCGCGCGGCCGATGCGCGAACGGTGTACCTGCGCGCGGCCGCCCTCGGGACACCGGATCGATCCTATGCGCTGGCCCAGGCCGCACGATGCGCCGTGCTCTGACTCACCCCGTCCTCGACTGGCACGGATTGCCTGTGCGCCAATGGATTCACAACTGAAGTGCAGGACCCGTAGAGTCAGCCGCTGGTGGTTGTCCTTATCCTGCAACTCATCGCCCGTCACCGCTCTAGCCCAAGGGTGTTGCGACGCGGTTCGGCCGAGCGGAACGAGGATGGAAATGACGGATACCCCAAAGGGGTCGGCTAAACAGGCCGCCTCGAGTCCGGATCAGGTCGAATTGCGCAGATTGCTGGCCGGTTTGACCGCCGTGCGCGATGGTGATTTCGGGACACGGTTGCCGACGGACGCCGATGGACTGCTCGGGGAGATTGCCAACGTCTTCAACGGGATGGTGGATCAGCTGTCGCTGTTCACTTCCGAGGTCACACGCGTCGCGCGCGAGGTGGGTACCGACGGGCGTCTGGGTGGGCAGGCCGAGGTGCCGGGCGTCTCGGGCACCTGGAAGGACCTCACCGATTCGGTGAACGCGATGGCCGGCAACCTGACCAGTCAGGTCCGCGATATCGCGCAGGTCGCGACCGCGGTGGCGCAGGGCGATCTGTCGCAGAAGATCGATGTCGATGCGCGCGGTGAGATCCTCGAGCTCAAGAACACCGTCAATACGATGGTCGATCAGCTGTCGTCATTCGCGGACGAGGTCACCCGCGTCGCCCGCGAAGTGGGTTCGGAAGGTCAGCTCGGCGGTCAGGCCGAGGTGCCCGGTGTCGGCGGCGTATGGCGTGATCTCACCGATTCGGTGAACTTCATGGCCGGCAACCTGACCGCCCAGGTCCGCAATATCGCCCAGGTGACCACCGCGGTCGCGGGCGGTGACCTGAGTCAGAAGATCACGGTCAGCGCGCGGGGCGAGATTCTCGAGCTCAAGAACACCATCAATACGATGGTCGATCAGCTGTCCTCGTTCGCCGATGAGGTCACGCGCGTCTCGCGCGAGGTCGGCACCGAGGGCATCCTGGGTGGTCAGGCCGATGTGAAGGGTGTCTCGGGCACCTGGCGCGACCTCACCGACTCGGTGAACTTCATGGCGGGCAACCTGACCGCGCAGGTGCGCTCGATCGCGCAGATCTCCACCGCCGTCGCCGGGGGCGACCTGACCCAGAAAATTCGGGTCGATGCGCGCGGTGAGATTCTCGAGCTCAAGAACACCATCAATACGATGGTCGATCAGCTGTCCGCCTTCGCCGACGAGGTCACCCGCGTGGCCCGTGAGGTCGGCACCGAAGGAAATCTCGGTGGTCAGGCGACCGTGCGCGGAGCCTCGGGCACGTGGAAGGACCTGACCGACAACGTCAATGTCATGGCCTCGAACCTGACCAGTCAGGTGCGCTCGATCGCGCAGGTCGCCACGGCGGTCGCGCGCGGTGATCTGAGCCAGAAGATCACCGTCGAAGCCAAGGGCGAGGTCGCCGCGCTCGCGGGCGTGATCAATACGATGGTCGACACCCTGTCCGCGTTCGCCGATGAGGTCACCCGCGTGGCCCGAGAGGTCGGCACCGAGGGCATGCTCGGTGGCCAGGCGCGCGTGTCGAACGTGGCGGGCACGTGGAAGGACTTGACCGACAACGTCAATTCCATGGCCAACAACCTGACCAACCAGGTCCGCAATATCGCGCAGGTGACCACCGCGGTCGCGCAGGGCGATCTCACCCGCAAGATCGACGTCGACGCGCGCGGTGAGATTCTCGAGCTCAAGACCACCATCAATACGATGGTCGATCAGCTTTCCGCGTTCGCCGCCGAAGTCACCCGTGTCGCCCGCGAGGTCGGCTCGCAAGGCCGCCTGGGTGGCCAAGCCGAGGTCGAGGGCGTCTCGGGCACGTGGAAACGCTTGACCGAGAACGTGAATGAGCTCGCGGGCAACCTGACCCGTCAGGTCCGCGCCATCGCCGAAGTCACCAGCGCCGTCGCCGAGGGCGACCTGACCCGCTCGATCACGGTCGAAGCCTCGGGCGAGGTCGCCGAGCTCAAGGACAACATCAACTCGATGGTGGAGTCCCTGCGCGAGACCACCAAGGCCAATCAGGATCAGGACTGGCTCAAGACCAATCTGGCCCGCATCTCCGGTCTCATGCAGGGCCAGCGCGATCTGAACGTGGTGGCTGAGCTCATCATGGATGAGCTGGCCCCGCTGGTCTCGGCGCAATTCGGCGCGTTCTATCTCGCCGATGACACCCCGGAGAAGTCCGAGCTGGAATTGATCAGCTCCTACGGCAGCCCCGAAGAGCCCGGTGCCGCAACACGTTTCGCGTTCGGTCAATCGCTGGTCGGTCAGGCCGCGCGCAGTCGCCGCACCATCGCGGTGGACGATGTCCCCGGCGACTACGTCACCATCTCCTCCGGCTTGGGCCAGACCGCGCCGGTGAACCTGCTGGTGCTGCCGATCGGCGTCGAGGATCAGGTCCTCGGCGTGATCGAACTGGCGTCCCTGCACCATTTCACTCGCACCCATCGCGATTTCCTGGATCAGTTGATGGAAACCGTTGGCGTGAACGTCAATACGATTATCGCCAATGCCCGCACCGACGATCTGCTGGCCGAATCGCAGCGCCTGACCATCGAATTGCAGGCTCGCTCACAGGAATTGCAGGTCCGGCAGGAGGAGTTGCAGAGCTCCAATGCCGAAATGGAGGACAAGGCCGCACTGCTGGCGATGCAGAATCGCGATATCGAGGCCAAGAACCTCGAAATCGAGCAGGCCCGGCAGGAGCTCGAGACGCGCGCCCAGCAGCTGGCGCTGGCGTCGAAGTACAAGTCGGAGTTCCTGGCGAATATGAGCCATGAGCTGCGCACACCGCTGAACAGCCTGCTGATCCTGGCCCAGCTGCTGGCCCAGAACCCGACCCGCAACCTCACGCCGAAGCAGGTCGAATACGCGGGGATCATCCATTCCGCGGGTTCGGATCTGCTGCAGCTGATCAATGACATCCTCGACCTGTCCAAGGTCGAGGCGGGCAAGATGGACATCACGCCCGAACAGGTGCCGCTGCGCAAACTGCTGGACTATGTCGAGGCCACCTTCCGGCCGATGACGACGCAGAAGAATCTGGGCTTCCAGATCACCAGCGCCCCGAATCTGCCGCTGGAATTGCTCACCGATGATTCCCGGCTGCGTCAGGTACTCGGCAATCTGCTGTCCAATGCGGTGAAATTCACCGAGACCGGATCGGTCGAATTGCGCCTGGAGCCGCCGGATCCGCGCGAGCTGCCCGCCGCGGTGCGCAGACACGGCACCGCCATCGCCTTCCGGGTGATCGACACCGGTATCGGTATCGCCGCGCATCAGCTGGAGTCGATCTTCGGTGCGTTCCAGCAGGCGGACGGCACCACCAGCCGCAAGTACGGCGGCACCGGTCTGGGCCTGTCGATCAGTCGCGAGATCGCCTATCTGCTCGGTGGTGTCATCACCGCGGAAAGTGCACTGGGACAGGGCAGTACGTTCACCCTCTACCTGCCGGTGGCCCGTCCGGATTTCCTGGAGTTGCCGTTCCCCGAGCGGGAGGACACCCAGCGCGCCGATAACCGCCCTCCCACACCGAGCTCGGCAACCGGGCAATTGCGTCGACTGCTGGTCGTGGAGGAACGCCCGCAGGGTCTGCTGTCGCTGGTCGCGCAGAGCGCGGTGGCGGATCTGGCCGACAGCAATGATCCGCGCGGCCCGGTGCAGGTCGTGAGCGCGATCGGGGTGGAGGAGACCGCGGCCGCGCTGGCCTCGCAATCCTTCCACTGTGTGGTGCTCGAACTCGATATGCCCGATAACGTGGCTCTGCAGTTCCTCGAGCGCATGGATGGCGATTCGGCGCTGCGCAGCATTCCGGTGCTGGCGCACAACCGCAGACTCGATGCCGATCAGGAGCGTCGCCTACAGGATCACATCACGCGCCGTCCGTTGGAATTGCTGACCAGCCTGGACGAACTGCGCGAACGGATCGCGTTGCACATCACCGCGGAAGCCCCGGGTGATGTGCTGCCGCTGGTGCGGCGCGGGGGAGTGACGACCGCCAGCGCGCTGCCGCAACCGGCCGGTGAGCTCGCCGGCCGTACGGTGCTGATCGTCGACGATGATGCTCGAAACCTGTTCGCGCTCAGCAGCATTCTGGAACTGCACGGCATGAGCATCCTGCACGCGGAGAACGGTCGCGAGGGCATCGACAAACTACTCGCCCATCCGGAAACCGATCTGGTCCTGATGGATGTGATGATGCCCGAGATGGACGGCTACACCGCGACCGCGACCATCCGCGAGATGCCGCAGTACGCGTCCTTGCCGATCATCGCGGTCACGGCCAAGGCCATGCTCGGCGACCGCGATAAGAGCCTGGCCTCGGGCGCGAATGACTATGTCACCAAACCGGTCGACGCGGAAGCGCTGCTCGGTTGCATTCGGCACTGGCTCGGCGCCTGATGTCCGAGGCTCATGACCCCGGAGAGGAACCGATCGCTCCGGACGATCAGGCGCGGCCCATGTTCACCCGCCTCGCGGCGACCGTGGAACGGCTGCGCAATGAGGTCCGCGAGGCACAGGCCACGGCGGACGGCCGGGCGCTGATCGAGATGGCCAAGGGCGTGCTCATCGAGCGATTGCACTGCGGCCCGACCCAGGCGGCGTTGCAGTTGCAGATCCTGTCCGAGCAGGCGGGCATCAGCGAGCTGGAATTGGCCGCCGATCTGGTCAATCAGGCTGCGCGCGACCGGATCAGCGCGGCGGTGGGCCAGTTCCTGCGGCGCACGGCAGCCCCGGAGGAGGCCGCGGCCGCGGTGCGATTGCGTACCGCCGAAAGCGGATTGCTCGCGGCGACCGACACCCAGCGCGTGGCCGAATCGGTGCTCGAGCACGCGGTAGCGCCCTTGGGTGGTACCGCCGTGGCGATCTGGTCCGCGGGCACCGATGCGTCGCTGTCACTGGTGGGATTTGCGGGCATCGCCCCGTATGAGGCCGAGCGGTGGCGCTATGTCCCGCCCGGTGTGGCGACGCTGGCGCGGCAAGCGCTGGTGGACCGTACCGCGCTGTGGAACGAGAGCCTGGAGCCCGACGGTCTGCCCTCGATCGGTGATCGCACCGGTGCGCGCGCGGCCATTCCGGTCGGCGCGGGTGGCAAGCTGCTCGGCGTCCTCGAGGTGTGCTGGCCGCATCCGATCGAGCAGCAGCCCTCTCGCGTGCGACGCCAGTTCGAAGCGCTTGCGGAGCTGGTCGCACACACCCTCGAATCGGATCTGGTGGTGACACCGACGTCGTACCGTCCCGATATCGCCGATCTGGTGCGATTGGCCGACGGACTGTTCGATCCGGCGCTGGTATTGCTGCCGCATCTGGTCGACGGCGCGCTCACCGATTTCCGTATCCACCATGTCAATTCGTGCTTCCTGGATCCGGCCGGGCGTCCGCGCGGGCTGATCAGCGGTGCGCTGCTGCTCGAGGCATATCCGATGGCCGCCTCCGAGGGCAGGTTGTTCGAGCGCATCGAGCACGTCTACGCCACCGGTGAGAGCTACCGCGCGGAACGAATGATGCTGACCGAATTGGTCGATCAGATTCCGCTGACGCTCTCGGCCGCGCTGAGCATGGCCCGGCACGGCGATGCGGTGCTCATGGTGTGGCGGGTCGAGGATGAGGCGGCGCGGCTGGCGGCCCTGCTCCAGCACGCCCAGCGCCTGGGCCGGGTCGGCGGCTTCGAGGAGAGTATCGCCAACGGCGAGATCACCTGGAGCGCACAGCTTTTCGCACTGTACGGGTTGGCGCCGAGCGCGGATCCGATCCCGCTCGCGCAGCTGCCGAGTCATGTTCAGGACACCGATTCCGATGCCGTGCGCCAGTTCCTGCGCACGCTGCTGCGTTATCGCCGCCCGGCGTCGACGGCGTTTCGGCTGGTGCGCTCGGACGGGGTCACCCGCCATATCCGCATCATCGCCGAACCGGTCCTGGACACCGCCGGGCATCTACTGCTCATTCGCGGTGTCTACCAAGATGTTTCGGCGCAGCACTGGACCGAGATCGCACTGTCGGCCACCAGGGACCGGCTCACCCACACCGAGGAGCAGGCCGCCGCGCAGAGCCGGTTGGCCCGCCAGCTCCAGCAGGCGATCATGCCCGATGAGCAGCCCTCGACCGAGGCATCCGGGCTGCAGATCGCGGTTCGGTACCGCCCGACCGAGCAGGATCACCTGGTCGGCGGCGATTGGTACGACGCGATTGTGCTGCCGTCCAAGGAGATTCTGCTCTCGGTCGGCGATATCGCCGGGCACGGTATTACCGCGGCGACGGGAATGGTGGTGCTGCGCAACGCTTTACGCGGCTTGGCTGCCACCGGCGCGGGTCCCGGTCAAATGCTGACCTGGCTGAATCTGGTGGCGCATCACCTTACCGATCGAATCTTCGCCACCACGCTGTGCGGTCTCTACGATCCGAGTACCCGGGTATTGCGCTGGGCGCGGGCCGGGCATCTGCCGCCGGTCCTGATCCGCGGCGGTGTCGCCTCGAGTCTGCCGCCGCTCAAAGGCATGATTCTCGGAGCCGCGACCGATGCCAGCTACGAGGAGGGCGAACTCCAGCTCGAATCCGATGACACGCTGCTGCTCTACACCGACGGTCTGATCGAACGCCGGGACCGTCGCCTGGACGAGTGTGTGGCCCAATTGCTCATCACCTCGGCCGAATTCACCGGCAGTCTGGACGAACGCCTGGACTATCTGCTCGATGCCAGTGACGCCGATACCGATGACGACACCTGCGTCGTGGGCATCCACGTCGGCTGATCCGCTATGAGCCGCGTCAGGCGCCGCCCAGCGCCTGCGCGGTGGTGCTGTACAGGTCGAGCAGTTCGTTGATGCCGGTCAGCTCGATGGGCCGCCGGGCCGCCTCGGACACCACGATCCGCAGTTCCCTGCCGACGGCGGCCTCGGCGACCCGCACGAGCACGCTCAGCCCGGCCGAGCCGAAGAATCCCACCTCGGACAGATCCACCACGATCCTGGAATGGTCGGTTGCCAGCGCATCGCTGATAGCCGTCAAAAGTATTGGCGCCGACACCATATCGACTTCGCCCGCCACGGCCACGACGATCGCCGCCGCCTCGATGCGCGTGTGGACTGTCAGCTCTGGCGCTTGGCTGCTCAACTGATTGCCCCTGGTTCCGAAATCGCCGCGACCTCACCGCGCGGACCGTGAATCCCACTGGCAGGTCACCCTATCGCCAATCCGGAAGTTGGCAAAGAACGCCTCTGAAATGGCCCACACGTTTGAATCCGCCCAAATCGGGAACGTACGCGCTGTGCCCAGTAACAACGTCATTGATGCGCCCGCCCCGTGCGTCCAGGTCGGGGATGTTTACCAATCGCCCCGTTCCAGCTGGACCGAGTCCGCGCAGTTGCGGCTGGCACCCGACGGTCTCAGTGGCGAATTGCTGGTAGCGCTGGCCGCACCCGAGCAGTCCGAGATCACCGCGATCGAGTCCGGCCGGGCGGACTTCGCCTGGGTGAACAGCGCACACCTCGCCCTGGTGGCCTTCCGTTTCGACCAGGGCATCGACTGGTCCGACTTCCCGTACACCCCCCACCGCGCCGAACATCCGAGCGGTATCGCGATCGACGACGAGCCCACCGAGCTGCTGCTGCGCGTGGTCCTGGTCGACGCGAATACCGGTCTCGTGCGCGCGGTCCGCGAACTCTGCTGGCCCGCGCAATTCGCACAGGTGGCCCGCACCTCCGCCGCCCGGCTGTGGGAGTCACCCTTCAGCGAGCGCGCCGCCGATCAAGAGCAGGACCGCCTCTACACCCGCTACCGCACCACCGCCGACCTCGTCCGCCGCCGCGCCGACGCCACCTGCGTGGGGATGCACACGCGATTCTGAGCGGTATCGGGGTGGGAGGTTTCGTGATGTCCGATGTCCCGCCGGCCGGGGATGGTCGCAATGAGACCGAGGCCGAACGGCTGGACCGGAACTGGAACAGTTTGATGCAGGAACTGCGGGTCGTGCAGACCGGGGTGCAGCTGCTGACCGGGTTATTGCTGACCTTGCCATTCCAGGCTCGCTTCACCGAGTTATCGCATGCCATGCGTTTGCTGTACCTGTTGATCGCGACGACATCGATTGCCGCGACCGTATGTCTGATCGCGCCGGTGGCCGCGCATCGAGTGCTGTTCCGACGGCATCGAATCGGCAGCGTGGTGGTGACGGCGCACCGTTATGCCCTGGCCGGACTCGGCTTTCTTGGCATCGCGCTGACGGGAGTGGCCGTCTTGATCTTCGATACCGTGGCCGGTCCGATCTGGGCGAGTGTGGCGGGCGTGTGCTTCGGGCTGTTGTTCACCCTCGCGTGGGTCGTGCACCCGTGGTGGCAGCGGGGCGGAAATCGATTGTGACTCAGGCCGATTGCTTGGTGAGCTCGACCTTGGGTTTATCGAGTCGGGGGATGAGCAGTTCCTCGACCAGCAGCAGTACGCTCGCGGCGATCGGGATAGCCAGCAGTGCGCCGAGTACTCCCAGCACGGAGCCGCCGATCAATACCGCCACGACGGTGACGACTGCGGGCACCTGTACGGTTCGCCCCATGATCCGGGGCACCAGCAGATAGTCCTCGACCGCGCGCAGCACCAGGAAGTACGCCACCGTCGCTATGCACACGGGGAGCGAAACCGTCAGCGCGACAAGGGCTATCGCGATTCCGGCAAGTGTCGAACCGATCAGCGGAATCAGATCCAGGACCGCGACCAGCACCGCGAGAACCAAGGGGAACGGCACCTCGAACGCCGAGAGCCAGATGAAGGTCAGCACCCCGGTGATCAAGGAGATCAATAGGTTTCCCAGCACATAGCCGCCGACCTTGGCGAAGATCGCGTCCCCGATCAGGATCGCGCGGGGGCGTCGCTCATGGGGGAACAGGCGGTAGATGTAGGCGCGCAAGGTGGGAAAGTTCGCCGAGAAGTACGCGGTGAGCACCGCGGCGATGACGGTGCTGGTCACCGCGCCGAAGACCACTTTGCCCGCGCCGAGTAGGCCCTGTGAGAGTCGTTCCAGATCGCTGCCGGTGCCCTGTTGCAGTTTCTGGTCGAGGTGGAATCGATCGGAGACATTGTGGATCACCGGATACCGATCCTCGAGGTGCCGCAGCGTATCGGGTGCGTTGTGGATCAGCGCCTGGCCCTGATCGATCAACGGAGTGATCGCCGCCCACAGGAACGCCGCCAGTCCGGCGAGCACCAGCACGAAGATCAAGGTCACCCCGAATCCGCGCCGCACGCCGTGCCGCACCAGCCATGACACGGCCGGTTCCATGCCGATGGCCAGGAACAATGCGGCCACCACCAGCAGTAGTGCCTGGTGCGCTGCGAGTACGACCTGCACCGCGCCCACGGTGACCAGCACGCCGGCCGCCGCGTGCAGTCCGGTCATGAATGGTGATCGCCGATCGAACCGCCGGCCGGGCGTGCCCAGCGGATGCTGGTCGCTGGACAGCGCGGCGGCGTCCTTTTCAGCGGACGAGATGGGTGCGGGTTCGTCCGAGCGCGGCTGGCCGACCCACTCGGTGCTTTGTCCTTCGTCGTTCATGGTCGGGCCGGTATACGGGAGAGCTGAGCAATCATCACTTGTCCTGGTGTCGCGAGCCCTCGCGGCGCTCGAGGCCGACGGCGTCGGCGAGTTCGGCGCGGTGCCGCTGGAGTTCGGGGTATTCGGTGCTGAGCTCACCCATGAAGTCCGCGAGCGCGTCGGCGACGGCATTGAGCTTCTGCTGCAACGCGGCATCGCTGCGACTCTGGGTGTTCTGCAATAGCGCCACCAGCAGGAACGTGATGATCGTGGTCGCGGTGTTGATCACCAGTTGCCAGGTGTCCACGCTCGGCATCACCGCGATGGAAGGCACCCAGACCACGACCAGGATTACGCAGAATACGAAAAACCCTGCCCGAGAAGCGAATTCGCTGGCCTTGGTGGCGAATCTATCGAAAATCGACAGTTGCTCCCCGTGTTCTGCCGCCGTGCCGGGCGAGTGGTCCACGTGTGCTCCTTCGAATTCGATACAGCCGATCGCTCAGGCCATACCACCGTGGACGCCGCGATAAACGCGCCGTCGACGGCGTCAATCGAGGGGCAGCCAGTCCCGGTTGCGGGTGAATCGCACCTGCGTCGGGTAGCCGGAGGCGTGATGGTCGAAGGGGCCGACTTCGGTCTGCAAGTCGTCGGTGATGGCCTGGAGCAAATGCCAGCCCATACTCGCGACCCGGAACGCGGCATCGGTTTGCGATACCGAATTGATCCGCACCTCGATCGATTGTTCGTCGTAGGTGAAGTCGCAGCTGATTTCGGTGCCCGGCGTGCGATGCGACACCAGTGCGGTCGCCACCTCATCGAGGGCGACGCGGATATCGGTGACCATGCTGACATCGAAATCCGCGGTCAGGCATACGGTTTCGGCGAGGGCGCGCAGCATGATGAGCTGCGAGGCTTCGGCCGGAACTCGAACCCCGATGGTGTGGCCGTGCGCGTCATCCATCGGATGGCGCGTGGTCCCGGCCTCGTCCGGGGAAACCAGCCGCAGATGCGAGCCGCCGGTGCGGTGGGGTTTCCCGTTGGTGCTGCCGTGGTGGGTTCTCGGTAACCCGGTCATCATTTTTGCCCCCGGAATCTGGTCGACGGTGATCTCTATCCGATCTTCAATTGGCTCTGAATTGGATCTACCCGGCAATTCACAGTGGAAACGTAAGTGTTGCGAACCACTCTCCGGGGGCGGGAGAGGTGTCACGTGATGTTTCGAAGGTGGTGGCAGGGGTTCATCGGCTATGGGGCGGAGGCGTGATGGCCTCCGCCCCGGAATTCAGTGCTAATGGTGAGCGGCGCTCACGCCTGCACGGCCTGTCCGGTCCGGGCTGATCTCGCCTTCATGAGCAGGACGTACAGTCCACCGGCGACGAAACTGCCTGAGAGCCAAGAGAAGTCGGTATTTCCGAGCGCTCGCGCGACCGGGCCCTGCATCGCGGGCACCAGTCCGTACTGCCAACTCCACCCGGCGAGCAGACCGGCTGCCAGACTCACCAGGCCGGGGATATTGATCCCGCCGAACGCCGAGGAAGCAGGCTCGCGATACAGGTCCGGGATCGACAGCGCCCGGCGATGGATCAGGAAATAGTCCACCAGCAGGATCGACATCCACGGACTGATCCACATCAGGATCGAGACCATCCAATTGTCGAACGCGTGCGCGAAACTGGTGGCATTGATGAATACCGCGAGCACCAGCGAAGCGATCACACCCGCGAACAGCGTCACTTTCCAGCGGGCGATGCGAATGCCGATGGTCAATGCCGCGAGCGAGCACGAGTACAGGTTGAGGATATTCGTCGCGATCGGCCCGTGCATGATCAGCAGCAGTACCGGGATAGCCAATACGCCGAAGGTGCCGACGACCACCGTCGAGGGATCGGCGCTGCCACCCGCGCTCGCCAGGCAGGCCCCGAGCGCGGCCAGCCACACCGTCGGAATGTACATACCGGTGGCCGAGGCCCAGAAGACTTTGCGCGCGGACAGATTCGGGCGCACGAAACGGCTGTAGTCGGCGGCGTAGGGAATCCAGGTCAGACCCCACCCGATCCCGATCGCGGTGATGAGTTGTGTGATGGCGGTGAGCTTTTCGCCGGGGGTGTCGGTGACGGCGGTGGACCAGTTCAGATGAGTGCGGCCCAGCGCGAGCACCGTCATCACCACCATGACGGCGATGGTGAGCGGCACGGTGTATTTCTCGAACGTGCGAATGGCATAGAACCCGTACAGCGCCAAACCCAGCTGCACCGCCATAATGACCGCCGCCACAACGATTCTGAGCCCGAGCCCGCCGCTGATGCCGAGCTGATCCAGTACAGCCAGCACCAGATCCAGTACCACCCAGGTATTCACCCCGACCCATGCCATGGTGAGCAGACCCTGCACGAGTGCGGGCAATGCCGCGCCCTTGATGCCGAACGCCGAGCGCCCCAACACCATCTGATTGACCGCGGTGCGATGGCCGATCACATTGAACAGCCCGAATATGGCGCAGCCGAACAGGTTTCCGATCACGACCACGATCAGGGTTTCGAGCAGGCTCAGTCCCAGGGTGATCCCGAGCGCACCGAGCACCCAGTTGATCGGGGCGATATTCGCCCCGCACCAGATCCAGAACAGCTCCCACGGCGAGCAGTCCCGTTCCTGATCGGGGATGGGCAGGACGCCGTGTTCGTCGAAGCGCACGCCGGTCTCGGCGGGAGCGGTGCGTTCGGTGGTGTCGGGAGGTTGGGACATAGCCGCATTCCTTTGTTGTGAGGTACCTCATAACAGCAGTGCGGAAGCCGTCGAAGGGATGGATGTTCATCCACCAATGCCGGATCGGTTCTGTACATTCGACTAGATGTTGACCATCAGCCGACTCGTCGCCGATCCCGCCCTGGGACTGCGTGTGGTGACTCCGGAACTCACGGACGCGCTGAACGCGGAGATCCACTGGCTGCACACCACCGAGCTCGCCGATCCCTCGCCGTATGTGCGCTCGGGTGAACTGGTGCTGACCAACGGCCTGTGGCAATCGCAGGTGCCGCTCGATCGCTTCGTGGCGGCGGTCGCGCGCGCGGGTGCGGCCGGGCTGGTCTTCGGTCTCACCGCGCAAACCCCCGAGCTTCCCGAAGACCTTGTCGCCCTGTGTCTTTCCCACGGTCTGCCGCTGGTGGAACTCTGCATCGGTGTGCCGTTCGCCGCGCTGACCCGCGCGGCCGCCGCGATCCAGAACGAGGTGTTGCAGGCCGAACTGACCGCGACGGTCCATCGCGGCGACGCCTTGGCAACCGCGCTCTCCCGTGGCAGCGGCGCGGCGGGCGTGCTCGAAATCCTGCGCGGTGAAACGGAACTGCCGCTACTGGTGGTGGACCGCAAGGGCCGTCGCCTGGCCTCGATCGGCTGTGAGCCGACCGACGAACAGGTCCGCCTGGCCGCCGCCGCCCTCAACCGCACCCCGCCGCCGCTCGAAGTCGATCTGCTCGGCACCGGCCCCGCCGCGCTGTATCTGATCGAGGGCGCGATGGGTGAGATCGACGCGGGCCTGTACTGCCTCGAACCCTCGGCAACCCTCTCGGCCGCCGATCAAGAAGCCCTCGCCCAAGCCGCCCGTTTCCTGAGCCTGGAAGTCACCAAGCAGCAAGCGGTCCACGCCATCGAAGCCCGTTTCGCCGCAGAGCTTTTGGAGATGATCCTGTCCGGCCCCCGCAGCAGTGCCGAGGTCATCCGCCGCCTCCGCGCCTACGGTGTCCCCCCGGATCGCCCCCTGGCGGTACTGGTTTCAGCCCCCGTCTCCACCCCCGGCGCAACCGCCCAACCCGACGACATAGCCCACGCGGTAGGCGCATTCTTCGCCGCCCACGGAATCCCCGCCTTCACCGCCGCGGGCAGCCGCGACGTCGTCTCCATCTGCCTCTGGGAACGTTCCCCCGAAGACCTCACCCGCTTCGCCCGCGACCTGTCCACCGAAACCACCAGACGTTCCCCCGTCCCCCGCACGGTGATCGGCATCGGCGACATCACCCCCGCCCCCGGCCTCCGCGACGCCCTCGTCCGCGCCCGCGAAGTCTGCCAGGTCCTGCGCGCCCAACCTTCCCCCGACATAGCAACCTTCGCCGACATAGCCACCTTCCGAATGCTCCTGGGCCTCCTGGACACCCAAGTCCGCCAACGCTTCTCAGACCAAATCCTCACCCCCATCCGCGACCACGACACCCGCTCCCACACCGACCTCGAACACACCCTCCGCACCTTCCTGGCCCACGACGGCCAATGGGCAGTAACCGCCACCGCCCTCCACGTCCACGTAAACACCCTCCGCAACCGCATAACCCGCATAACCGACCTAACCGGCCGCAACGTAAACCGCCTCGAAGACACCATCGACCTCTATTTGGCCCTGACGGCCGAATCCCTCGACACCCCCAAATAAGGCTCGAGGGAGCCCGCACCTCAGTGCGGACTCCCTCTGGACTCGGCCCGGCTCGAACGGGCGGCTACCCTCTCCATCACTGCGGGCGCGGTCAACCAGAGCCAGCGCGCCTTAGGCGAGACATCGCAGACAGTAGTTGTCGAATCGGTTGGCGGGCAACGGATTATTCGGGCCGTTGGTTATCGGAATTCGTGGACGACTTCGATGGGGCCGACCAGGTGGGCGTTGAAATCGGCGAGCTCTTCGGCGGGGACCCAGAGTTCGAGGATGGTTTGGCCGCCGGCTTGCTGGACGGGGTAGCGCTCGAGGAAGGCTGATTGGACTCGGAAGCGGGTTACGTAGCCGACGCCGTGGTGGGGGACGTTCCAGTCGCGGGCGATTCGGATCGCGTAGTCCTCGTTGAGTACTGGGTAGAAGATCGGTTGTTCGGGGAGTCTGGGTGGCCAAGCGCGCCAGTCTGATTCGCGAACCAGGTCCAGTTCTTCCGGGCCGGTCGGACGCCACAGCACGGTGGTCGGAATCTCTTGATCCGCCATCACTATCCCCCTTCGTGCTGCTCACTCGAGCAACTGCCGACGGGTATCGTCGGAGCCCGACTGGAAATTGTGCCTGATTGCGGTTGTGTGTCAACGCAATTGAGCGCGGGGGTGGTCGGCGGGGGATGGCTCTGTTGAGGATGTGGATATGAGCGTGCACATTCGAGCCTGCGGCATCGGCGATATCGATGCTGCGGCAAGCGTTCTCGCGTCGGCGTTCGAGGACGATCCCTACGTCGGGTGGTTGCTTCCGGACTCGTGGTCGCGAGTGGCGCGGGCGAGGTGGATGTTCAGCGCGGTGACGCGGCACCATCTGCTGCACGGGCATGTCGATATCGCCGTTGATGCCGACGGTGCGGTGCGTGGTGCGGCGCTGTGGACCCCTCCCGGATGTTGGCGGCACACCGTTCGATCTCAGGTGCGCATGCTGTCGGATCTGTTGAAGGCGTTCGGTCCGCGTATCCCGTTGCTGGGATTGGCTGATCGCCAGAAGCAGCGCATGCATCCGAGTGAGCCGCACTGGTATCTCCAGGCGATCGGGACCTCACCGGCCGCGCGCGGGCTCGGCTACGGTCGCTCGCTACTGGAATCGAAGCTCGCCCTGTGTGATCGAGAAGGTGTCTCCGCGTTCCTGGAGACCAGCAACAAGTCGAATCTCGCCTACTACGAACGCTTCGGATTCACAGTGTTCGACGAGATCACAATGCATTTCGGCGGCCCACGGGCGTGGCTGATGTGGCGTCCTCCGCAGCCCGGTGGGCGATCGGTGATCTAGGTCTCGGCCCGGGAGGGTTACCCGTTACGTCGGCGGTGGCGGCGGACTCGTTCGCGGTTGGCGCAGCCGCGGTCCGGGCAGTAGCGCATGGAATTGTTCTTGGTGGTGTCGGCGTAGTAGCGATGGCAGTCGTGGGCGGCGCAGAGCCGGATGCGGTCGGGGCCGCGGGCGATCAGGAATCCCATGAGGGCCGCGGCGGCTTCGGCGGCGATGTGGCGCCAGGCGGTGCTGGCGGGGGTGTGGAAGTCGATGTGCCAGGGGAGTCCGTCGTGGTTGGTGAGCCGAGGGGTGGCGCCCGCTTCGGCGGCGACGTGGTTGAGCAGTGGTGCGGCGTGGTCGGGGGAGGGGTCGCGGACGGCGCGCAGTAGGTAGGGGCGGATGCGGCGTAGGTGGGGGAGGTCCTCGTCGGAGACCTGTATGTCGGTCGCGCCGTGGGTGCGTAGCAGTCGATCGACCGCGGCGGCAGAATCGAGGGTTTCCACTCCGGCTACGTCGGGGTCACTGTTCGCCAGGGCAAGTGCGAGTCCGATTCCCCACCACTTGTAATGCTCTATCTGCACTATGTCCATGTCGACAAGGGTAGCGGCTTGCTCGTAGCGTCCTCGGACATGGAGCCGCTCGGCTCCGGATCCGATTGTGAGGGAAGGACTTTCATGGACACCATGACGAACGCACGCAGCCGCTACCTCGACGAGGTGAACTGGCCGGAGCGGGTTCCCTATACCGAGCACATTCAGCGCGCGATCGACTTCCATTTCTCGTCCGAGACGGGTTCGGACTTCTGGATCGAGAAGTCGAAGTCATTCGACTTCCGCCTGAGCGATATCCGGACGCGGGCGGATCTGCTGCGATTCCCGGATGTGAGCACCGAATGGCGAACGGTCCCGGTCACCGCTCTCGTACCACGAGCCATGCGCCGCAACGGGATTCAGCCGTCGATCTTCGAGAGCGGCGGCACCACGGGCGCTCCGAAACGCATCATCGACGCCGCCCAGTGGGAGAAGACCTCGGTGTGGACCGCGGACAGACTGCGCGCACTCGGCGCTCCGGTCGACGAGGGCGGCATGATGTTCCTCGGCCCCACCGGCCCGCACGTGGTCGGCTACAGCAATAGCGTCATGGCCAGACGCCTCGGCCTCGAGCTGTTCTGCATCGACCTCGATCCCAGATTCGTGCGCCTGGCGTTGCAGCGCGGCCATGATCAGGTCGCCGAGCTGTACGTCGAACACGTTGTCCAGCAGGCACAGTGGATTCTCGAATCACAGGATGTGCGGATCGTCTACCTGACCCCGCCGATTTTCGCCGCGATCGCGACGCGGCCGCAGGTCGCCGAATTGTTCAGGAAGAAAGTGCGTTTCGCGGTCTGGGGCAGCACATCGATGAACCCAGACACCCTGGCCCTGCTGCGCGAGGTGTTCCCCGACACCCAGATCATCGGCGGATACGGCAACACCATGATGGGATCCGCGCTCGAGGTCCCCGGCCTCGAGTACGAATTGCCAACGTTCCAAGCGTATTTCCCGTACACGGCATGGTCGGTGCTCGACGAACACCGTGCACAGGTCGCGTACGGCGAACGCGGTCTCATCGCAATCCATGTGCTGACCCCCGAGGTATTCCTGCCGGTCAGCTACGAACGCGATGAGGCGACCCGCATCCGCTTCACCGGCGAAGAGGGCACCGACCTGGTGCAGAACGTGCAACCGCTGCCCGTCGCAGGCGAAGCCGTCATCGAAGGGGTCTACTGATGGACGGCTACCGCATCTCCCCGCTGATCGACGGAACCTACCGCCCCGCCCGCACCGGCGAACCGATCCAGACCGTGCGCGGCGAGAGCACCGGCCGACTCGATTTCGCCTCTGATCTGCTGACCGGCCTGACCATCAATCGACTGCGTGCCGCGCGCCCACAACCCTTGGCGACGCGCCTTCGCATCATCACCGACGCGGCCCGCCGGATCGCCGAGGAAACGGTCGACGGCCTCACCCCCATCGCGTACGCGCGAGCACAGTCCGCGACCTCGGGCACCCCGCTCTCGGTGGTCACCCGATTCCTGGGTCAGGTCCGACCCGCCGCCCAGCAGGTGGCCGAGATCGTTGCCGCCGAACTGGCCCCGCAGCACTATGGCCCCGATCGTCGCGTCACCGTCAGCGTGCACCGCCGCGGCGAACTGGTTTGCGTGCTCTCACCCGCGAATCATCCTGGCGTGCATGTGGTTCTGTTCGAACTGGTAGCCCTCGGCTACAAGATCATCGTCCGCCCGTCCCGCCGTGACCCGTTCACTCCGGCGCGAATCGTGCGCGCCCTGATCGATGCCGGTCTCTCCGAAGACACCATCGCACTGCTGCCGACCACGCAGGAGGACGCCCACCGACTGGTACAGGGTTCCGACAGATCAGTGGTCTACGGCGGCTCCGATATCGCCCGCCGCTACGAGAACCGCCCGGAGGTGCTCGTCCAAGGCCCGGGCAACTCGAAAGTCCTCGAATTGCCCGGCGCTGACCAGGATCGTCTCTCCGAACTACTGATCACCTCCACCGCCGACGGTGGCGGCGGCCAATGCCTCAACGCCAGCGCCGCTCTCGTCGAGGACCCCGCCGCCCTGAGCCCAACCATCGCAACAGCTTTGGCGCGTCTGACGATCGGCCGCCCCGACGACGAATCCACTCGGGTCCCGGTATTCCCCCTCGCCCAAGCCCACCGCCTCGCCGAACTGACGGCCACCGTGCACGGCGGCCAACCCACCGATCATCTCGTCGACCTCGCCGACGGCTCCGCCGCATTGCGCCCGGTGATCTCGATCGCGACCCCCGAAGAGCCCTTGCGCACAACGGAACTCCCATTCCCCGCACTCCGCCTCCACCCCGCGGTCCCCGACCTCGATCCCGCGCGCCTCGGCCGCACCCTCTCACTCGCCATCCTCGGCGGCACCCCCGACCAGACCACCGCCTACCTGGCCGCGAACAACATCCGCAACGTCTTCACCCACGGAACCCCCACCACCCACTTCACACCCGGCGCGCCTCACGACGGCTCGATCATCGACCACCTCACCGAGCGAAAGACCTCGAATCATCTACCGGCCGAAAGGAGTTCATAGCAGCCACCGACGGCTTACCGCGCAATACTTGCGGGATGGGGAACCGCTGGGTTGGAGTGACCATCGACTGCATCGACGTGGAACGAGTCGCCGACTTCTGGAGCACACTGCTCGATCGCGAACGTGGACCATCCGAGCCCGGGTGGGTCTACCTCGGCAGCGCAGGCGATCAGTTGCCGCGTCTGGTCTTTCAACCGGTGACCGAACCCAACCACGGCAAGGTGCGGATCCACCTCGATATCGCCGTCGACGATATCGAGGAAGGGATCGCACAGGTGATCGCGCTCGGCGGCCGGTTCACCAGTGAGCGGCATGACTACGACGCTGGGGTGGTGGTCGTGATGGCCGACCCCGAGGATCACGAGTTCTGCCTGGTCCAGTACTACTGACCCGCGACGCATCGGGGTAGTCAGTCGAGGCAGAACTCGTTGCCCTCGATGTCCTGCATCACCAGGCAAGATTCATTGACGCCATCGGCGCGCAGCAACTCCACCCGCACCGCACCGAGTGCGACCAGCCGCGCGCATTCGGCCTCGAGCGCGTCCACCCGCTCGTCACCAACCAGCCCCGTCCCGACGCGCACATCGACATGCACCCGGTTCTTGACCACCTTGCTCTCCGGAACCCGCTGGAAGTACAGGCGCGGACCCACACCCGAGGGATCGACGCACGACACACCCTGGTGCTCGTATCCCAATACCTCGCTCCAGAACCGAGCGACCCGCTCAGGATCCGCGCAGTCGAAGGTGATCTGAACCTGTTTGACCGATGGCATTGGTCAAACCTAAAGGCACAGCCGGGTTCTCTCCAGAATTCGACTCGTCCGGTGTCGAAGCGAACACCACGTAGCGCAGATACCAGACCAGCATCAGACCCGAACTGATCGTGTGGAACAGGTGCAGCGCCCAGATCGGCCCCGGGGGCAGGTCCAGCACGTACACCATGTAGACCAGGTTGCCGATGTTGGCCAGCGCGATATTCGCCGGGCTGTACGAGCGCACATCCCTGGTGCGTCGCGCTTTGGCCAGCATCGGCAGCGTGCTGGAGGCGAAAACCGCGCTCGCGACCGCACCCGCGATGACGGGAACCTCCATGGTCGAACTCTCCTGATGAATAGTGGTCAGTGAACGTTGGCGGCGGTATGCGGGCCGAACTCGCCGGCGATCGTCGTGACGAGGTTCGCGGGGAAACCGCCGCGGCGAGCATGCTCGCGAATGGCGTCCTCGTCCTCGGCCTCGTGCAGGCAGTAGAGCTTGTCGCCCGCGACGTAGGTGGTGATCCAGCGATACGGCACACCGAGCGAAGACATTGCGGCATTGGACTTTTCGGCGATCACCGCGAGTTCGGCGGGGGTGAGGTCTTCCGCTCCGGGGATCTCTCGTTCGATGAGAAAGCGCTTCATGATGTGTACTCCTGTCCGGTCCGGCGCTGTCGCGTCCGGTGACCTCTACGCTCGGCCATTCGGGAACGGAATTCATGGGGATCGATTCCCCATCTTGGGCCGGTAACATCCCCCAGGTGAGGCTGACCGAGCGGGAAAACGAGCTGGCAGAGCTCAGCGCTCGAGCGGACCGGGCCCGTACCGGGCAGGGCGGGGCCGTGCTGGTGCGCGGTGAATCCGGTGCGGGAAAGACCGCGTTCGTGGAGACCTTTCTCGACAGCTGGTGTGCGGACGAGCGGGTGCTGTGGGGAGCCTGCGATCCGCTGTCCACACCCCGGCCGCTGGGACCGCTGCACGATCTCGCGGATCGCTTCGATGACCGCACCCGCACGCTCTTGCGCAACGGGGACCAGTCGTACGACATCTTCGCCGCGGTCTTCGACGCATTGCGTGAGGCTCCCTCGGTGCTGGTGGTGGATGATCTGCAGTGGGCCGATCAGGGCACCATCGATCTGTTCCGATTCCTGTTGCGCCGCATAGCGAATACCCGACTGCTGCTGATCGGTATCGCGCGTGATGACGAAGTCGGCGTCGTTCATCCGCTGCGCGGACTGCTCGGCGATATCGCGCGCTCCCCGCACGCCTGCCCGCTCACCGTGCCACCGCTGAGCCTGGCGGCGGTGACGACGCTGGCGGGGGATCGGCCCGTGGATCCGCACTGGTTGTATCGGGTGACCGGCGGCAACGCCTTCTTCGTCTGCGAAATGCTCGATCACCGCACCGGTGAGCTGCCCACCACCGTGCGCGATGCCATTCTGGCCCGCACGGCCGGATTGGACACTGCCGCTTGGGATCTGTTGCATTTGCTGACCTGCGCACCCGGTGCCATCGCCGATCATCTGCTCACCGATCTGGGCGTCACGCTGCCCGCGCTGCGCGCACTCGATGACGCCAAACTCATCAAGCGCGACAACCGAGGTGTGGCCTTCCGGCATGACCTGTGCCGCCTGGCCATCACCAGCGTCATCCCGCCCGGTGCCGAGCCGAGCCTGCACCGCCGTTTCATCGAAGCCCATTACGCGACAGCACAACCCGATCCCGCCGTGATCACCCATCACGCGGTGGGAGCCGGTGATCGTGCGCTTATCACCAAGGCTGCCGCGCAGGCGGGGCACACCGCGGCGCGCTCGGGCGCGCACACCCAGTCGACCGAATTCTTCCGTCTCGCACTGGAAGACCGTGATCTGCCGCCTACGACGGAAGCGGAATTGCTCGAATCGCTAGCTGACGAGTATTACCTGACCGACCGTCTCGATGACGCGATCACCGTGTGCCGCAACGCCATGCGCCTGCGCGAGGCAATGCTGTCGAACGCCGCGGTGAGCGCCGACCATCACGCCCTCGCGGTCTACGAGTGGTACAACGCGAACCGCGTGGTGGCGGACACCCATGCGGCCGCCGCGCTCGCGGTCCTCGACGGCGATGCCGAATCTGCCACCCGAGCTCGCGCCGGGTACGCGTTCGCGTTGCAAGCCTTCCTGGCCGTCCAGTCCAGCGAACTTGGCACGGCCACGCGACTGCTCGCGCGCGCCCGCGAAATCGCAAGCACCGCAGGCGATCCCCTGCTGAGCGTACGAGTGGAGGTCATCGAGGGCATCTGTGGAGTCCTCGCGGGAGTGCCGGTCGCCCGCGAGGACCTGCTGCGCCTGCTTGCCACCGGCCCGAAGCACATCGACGAAATCTATTCCAGCGGTTACACGAACCTGTCGTACTTCGACGTCGAACAGCGCCGACTCGGAGCCGCCACCGAGCTGCTCGACACCTGCCTGCCCCTGATGATCGAGCACGATCTACCCGTATGCCATGTCGTGCAACTGGGTTCGCGCAGCCGACTCAAACTGCTCACCGGCGATTGGCAGGGTGCGCTGACCGATGCCGACTCGGTGCTGGACAGTCCCGGTGCACCCCTGGCCAGGGTCTGGCCGCTGCTGATTCGTGCCATGGTCGCACTGCGCCGCGACGGAAACGACGACGGCGGCATCGATCGCGCCTGGCAGCTCGCCAGCCGTTACGGCGAGCCGGTGCGCATGCTGCCGGTGGCCTCGGCGATCGTCGAGAAGTGCTGGCTGACAGGGGTTCCCGACGACCGTCTCGATCAATGCCGGGCACTGCTCGACACCGTACCCACCCTCGGATTGGAATGGGCACGTGGCGATTTGGCCATCTGGCTCCGCCGAATCGGCACGCGAGTCGACACTGAATCCGTAGCCGAACCCTATCGGTTGCTCGCGGCCGGGCAGTACGAATCTGCCGCCGCGGCCTTCGAAACCCTCACCACCCCTTACGATCTCGCGCTGGCGCTGGCAGACTCCGGCGAAACCGCCCCCGCCCGTCGCGCCCTGGACATCCTCGATCGTCTCGGCGCGCACGCGGTCGCCGCCAAGGTCCGCTACGACCTGCGCGCGAACGGTGCCCGCGATATCCCCGCACCCCGCCGCGCCACCACCCTCGCCAACCCGATGGGTTTGACCACCCGTCAGATCGAAGTGCTGCGCCTACTCGAAACCAGCCTCACCAACGCCGAACTGGCTGAGCGACTGTACCTTTCGGTAAAGACCGTGGATCACCACGTCTCCGCCATCCTGACCAAACTCCAGGTCGCCAATCGCCGCGACGCGGTACGCCGGGCCAGGGAATCCGGACTACTGCCTTGATCGCGAGCGCTAAAGCCCTTGGTTCGAGGTGGCGCAGGCGCTCGCGCTCGCGGGAATCCCGTTTCCGAAGGCGCACCACAGGTCGTGGAACAGCTTGTTGGTGCCCGACCCGGCATCGAGGATGCTGCTCCCGGTAGCGGTGCTTCCGGTTGGGGAGCTTCCGGTTTCGGCGAAGCCGGCCGTGGCGGGACCGGCCAGCGCGGTCAGCGCGGCGGTGACGGCAATGGCGGCGAAAGCGGTGCGCAAAGGTGTTCTCATGCGCGGGAATCCTACTGAAATGAATTGATTTCAGATTGTCGAATCGTTGCCCCCGAAATCGGGGGCAACCGAGCAGAACGCCGCGTGTGCGGAGTTTTGCTCGCCTCCACGGTGTTTCGGGAGGCTGACGCAGCAGTCAAATACCGCGTATTCGCGTGCGGTTCGCTACCGTGCTTGGGGTGCAACGGATAACGGCTCTGGTGTGTGGGGTTCTGCTCGGTTTCGCGGTGCCGCAGGCGGCACACGCGGAGACACCGGCGGCCTATGAGGTCGAGACGGTGCCTTCGGCCGGGGCGCTGTTCTATCCCAGTGTCTCGGGTGTGGGACCGCGTATCGGTGCCCCGCATTTCTGCTCGGCCAGTGTCGTCGCTTCGCCGTCGCATGATCTGCTGGCGACCGCCGCGCACTGCGTCCTCGGACCCGGTGCCCTCATCGAATTCGCGCCACTGATGCACGATGCCGAACTCCCGCAGGGGGTTTGGACGGTGACCAGCATGTACATCGACCCCGCGTGGCAGGAGTCTTTCGACCCGCGCCATGACCTCGCGATTCTGCGGGTCGCCCCGCGCGACGGCAAGCGGATCGAAGATGTGGTGCCGGGACTGCCGCTCGGCACACCGCAGTCCGGCGCACCGGTCACGGTCAGCGGCTACCCGATGGGCAGCCGTGGCCGTCCACTCACCTGCACAGCGCCTCTGGAGACGACCGCGGACGGTTCCGCGCTGCACTGCACCGGTTTCGGTGAGGGCACCAGCGGCGGCCCCTGGGTCCAGAACGGTCAGCTCGTCGGCGTTATCGGCGGACCCGAACAGGGCGGCTGCACCCCCGACGTCGAGTACAGCTCACCCTTCGGCCCCGACACCCAAGCCCTGCTCGCCCGCGCCGCCGCAGGCGGGAAAGGCGACGTGCTCCCGGTCGGCTTCACCGCGAACCGCTGCTGACACCCACTGCGTCTTGCTCAACGCGGCGATGCGAAGTCAGCAGTGGGGATGGCTTGTCCGGTAGATCGGGTGATTTGCGCCAGTGCCAGCTCGTGCAGGGTGGAGTTGTAGTCGGCGACGGCATCGGAAACGACGAACAGTTCGATATCTCGTGCCAGGGCGTCGAAGCTCGTCGCGATGATTCCCTGGGATGCGAAAACCCCGCAGACGACGAGCTGGCTCCTGCCCTGCCGACGCAGCTCCACCTCGAGGTCGGTGGCATAGAACGCGCTGAGGGATCGCTTGCGGACCCAGGGCACCCCGGGCTCGTCCATCCCGCTCAAACATGACCGGGCCGCCTCGCTCGCGTCCGGACCCTGCCCCCACAGCAGTCCGCCCAGACCGCGCTGCCGTGTCTCGGTGGCGGGGCGCGGTGCCGAGGCGATAACCGGCACATTCTGGCTGACAGCCCAATCCACGATCGTTCGACATCGCTCGACCACCACGGTCCTGGTCTGCGGGGCAAGCACGTTCACGTAGTACGGGAGCAGATCGTGCACCAGGACCGCGCAGCTGTCGCCCTCGAGCTCCCAGCCCACTCCGCCACGAAAGTCGGCGAACAGCGTCGGCTCGTACGGCTGAATATCAGCGGCGAAGGTGACCATGCTGTTGATATTTTCAGAGTCGTTCCAGGGGAGGATGACCGTATGCACACAGGCGAAGCCCACATCGACGACGCGGGCAATATCTTGGTTGCGCCCGAGGTGTCGCGGATCGAGGACTTCTTCGGGTCCACGATCACGCCCGAGGAGTTTGCGCGCGGTTCAGACGATCTCGCGCGCACGAGCGTGTATCTGTGCGGTGATGTTTCGGAGATCAACGCTGGCAGATTGCGAACGGCGGGGCGGGTATTCGTCATCCGGGAGCTGTCGCGCGGGTTTCGCGAGGACAGCGACGTGTGGACGCCGATCAACCTCGGCCAGGTTCCGGTTCGTGTTCATAACGCCGGTGTTCTCTACCGCCGTTTCTTCGAGCTCGGCGACGATCACTTCGGGCGGATCCAAGCCGAGCATGAGTTCCAGTCTCTGACGGAGTCGACCAAACCCGGAACGGCTCACCGCAGCGGCATCTACCTGACTCCGGTCACCCGCAATGGTGCGGACCTGCGTTTTCGGCTGCTCCGCTGCTCGACGAATCTGTCGGGCCCGACCGAGACGTTCCGCGCGACCGATACGAGTATCGTCGAGGCCCTGAATCGCGAGGCCGCCACTATCTTTGACGGTCATGCCCCGCTCAATCACGTGCTCGCGCAGATCTATCACAACACCCGTGCCACGGCTGAGCGTAAGCAATCCAAGGCCAAGATCTCGGCGCACGCGGATAAGACCAAGGACATGCCCGGCAACGGCATCATGGCCTTCTGCACGTTCTATGACGGGCTCGACAACCTGCGGCCCATGGCCGACGATGCGTTCGACTTCGGGGTGAAGAATGCCAGCGGGCTGACGAGTCTTCGTTTCCGCCTGAAGGATTCGGTCGAAGCGAGTGACGGGTTGCCTGCGCAGTTCACCGTGACCCTGTACCCCGGGTCGGTGTTCTTCATGCCGCTGTCCACCAATCGTCTGTACACCCATGAAATCCGGCCCTCGATGCTGGACGCGGAGGTGCTGCCGACCCGCTTGGGATATGTGGTGCGCTGTTCGAATACCGAAGCCGTGCACAAGGATGGCCGGACCTTCCTCGACCGGGACGGCGAGCTGGTCGAGCTCGGTCCACCCACCGAGGAGGGTATGGACGAGTTGCGCAGGCTGTACGCCGAGGAAAATCGCACCGCATCCTTCATCGACTACGGCGACCGTTTTCTCTTCAGCATGAATACGGGGGATTACGTTGCTCCCCGAGCCTAGAGTTCTCGACGAGATCGCTTCGTACACACTGACTTCCGAGCAAGACCTATTCTCGGAACTCTCCGAGTCGGTCCAGTGGGAGGAACTGGGAAAAGGTCGCAGAGGAGCCACGCTCGTCAAACCTGATGCGGCGGAGGGTGTTCCGCTGGTCCGCACCACAACCCGATACGGCGCACCCGCACAACGCTTCCGGGCGGTTCATGACTCTCTGGCACAACAGATTCAGGCATGCGCGGAACTCCCGATCGCTTTCAACAACGCTCTCATCGAGACCTACACCAACACCTACGCCACCATGGGCAGCCATTCGGACCAAGCCCTCGACCTGGCCGACGACTCCTTCATCGCCGTCTTCTCCTGCTACCGAAACCCCGAACCGGTCCCGCCGAGAAAACTGATCGTCGAACCGAAGGGATCCACCGACAAGTTCGAAATCCCCTTGGCTCACAACGGAATCGTCGTGTTCTCGGTCGCCTCGAACCGCCGACTCAAACACAAGATCGTGCTGGACGCGCCCGCCCGCGCCATGGAAAACGAATGGTTGGGCGTGACCTTCCGAACCTCGAAGACCCTCATCGCCTTCCGCGAGGGTCAGCCGTACCTCCCAACGGGCGTACCCCTCACCCAGGCCGACGATGATCAGCAACGCGAGTTCTTCCAATTCCGCCGCCGAGAGAACAACGAAACCGATTTCACCTACCCGCCGCTGACATACACCGTCAGCGCGAGCGACCTGATCTCGCCCATTTGATCTGCGCCGCAGCGCAATTCACCGCCCTAGCGGAGCTCGTTCGCAAGTCGCCGAGCTCGCTCACAATTTTCCCCATCCGTCCGGGTGCTGACGCTGGGAACCTCGGCGTACACCACCTTGTCGCCGAATCGCACCACCACGCCGTGAGCGGGGTTGCGGGGGCTCTTGGTGACGGTGCAGAACGCTTCGTCGCCGAACCGGATGTCGTTCAGGAAAAAGGTTCTCAGTGCTTGTGTCTCCTGGGCATCACGGGCGCGGGCCTTGTCCCGCTCGAGTCGGAATACCGCCGCCGCATCGTTCGCTGAATACGTTCTGGTGAACAGCATGCGGCTGCCACCGCGGTCGCCGTCCCCCCATCCGCTGATATCCCGAGTGCAAAGATCCCCATCCGCCAGCACACTCTTGCCGAGCGCCGAATACGAACCCGGCCCGTCGTAATCGAACCTGTCGACCGTCGTTCCCGCACCCAGCACCCGGACGACATCCCTGTCCGAAAGCTTCTGACACCCATCGCTGAATTCGTTGAGCAGCGGAAGCGCGTAGTAGGTAGCCACGATCGACCCGGCCAGCGCAACCGCCGCCGTCACCATGAGCGCCACCGTCGCCAGTGCTTTCCGGGGCGTCAGCGTCCGCTTGCGGGTGACCGGGGCCTGGAAACGCCCGAGCAGCCACTCATTGGACTCCATCGATACCCCTAGCAGCGTTCATACTGACGGACATACGGCTGCGACTCCGGTGCGACTTCGACCCCGGCGCTCTGGCAACCGCCGACCATGACCGCGAAGTTGAGGGCCTGGCGAAGATGAATCGTGTAGTCGACGACGGCACCGGGCCGGGCCAGGTATCGAAGATGCCGATCGGCGAGTTGCGTGACCTGTGCCGCGCTGAATTGCCTTCCGGCAGGCGGAAATATCGAAACCTCGAGCGTGCGGCCGGCTTCGCCGATCGGATCGTATACCGACACCTCGACGAAGAACGGGGTGGGTTTATCGGTCAGCAACCATTCCCACAGTTCGAGTTCGCCATCGGACGGAAAGCGGGGGCGGCGATCCGACTGGTCCAGAGCCGGTCCCAGTTCGGAGTGCATCGGCACTGTCCGATCCTCATGAACGGGCGACACTTTCCAGTCGTTGGACGCCAATTCGGGAAACTCCCGAATGATTCGCCGCATCGCCGCCGTCGCCCGGTGCGGTTCCGAGTCGGAGCCCGCACGGACGCTGATGGATTCGGTCAGACCGTCCGGGTCGCCGGTGGGTTTGAAGCCGCTGGTGGACCAGTGAATCTCCGCGCCGGTTCCGGCCGCTGATACTCGAACCCAGGTGGACGCCGAATTCGCCTGCACATCCACCTGTTTGCCGAATCGCCACGAACCGGAATAGACGTCCGCTCCCCGGTTGAGATAGAGCAGTGTCGAATCGCCCTGGTAATGCTCCGGAAGCTGCTGAGCACCCATCGCGCGCACCACGGCCGCGGCCTCGTCCGGTGTGGCCTCATCCTCGAGCTCCACGTCGAGCCGGGAGGTGTAATACGGGTGACCGTAGACCGTGTGGTACTGGAAACCATGTGACGCGTCGGCCACCCCGGGAAGGCCCCGGATGGCGGTCGCGATCACGCGTGACCAGCTCTCCCGCTCGGCTTGATCGGGTCCCTGTGCCACGCATCCCGTCAGCAGGACCGCCGCCAAAACCATGACGGCCGTGCGCATTCTGAAAGCCCTCACTTCGATGATCATGATCGAAGTGAACGCTGACAGCTCGCTGCGGTGTGCCGATAGACCCCGATTCCAGGGGCAGAACCGCTGCGAGTCAGCAGGATTCGGTTAGTGCGGATAGACGGAGGTGTCGATGTCGTAGGCCGGTAGGGGGCGAGTCGGCGTATCGGCGTCCTCACGCGCCCATTCCGCCACATCTCGACAGCGCGCGAAGGTGACATCACCGCACTCCTGCGCGTATGCGATCAGGTTGCGCAGAGCCAGCATTCGCCCCGGGCGGCCGGTGAGGAACGGGTGCATGCACACGTTGAACAGGCAGCGATAGTGACGCATCCCGTCGAGTTCGGCGCGCCACATTTCCTCGACCTTGACCGGGGATTCGATGACCGAGCCGATGCTCGGTTCGGGCAGGTAGGCGTACTGCTCCCAATCGTCGAGGGACCAGTGCACGGGCAGCTCCACGACCGGGCCGTGCGGGGTCTCCACGTGGTACGGACGGTCATCACCCATCAGCGACGAGTCGTAGCTGAGGCCGTATTCCCTTACCAGGGAGTGAGTTTCGAGGCTGGCGCTCCACATGGCGGCACGATGCCCGGTGATTTCGATGCCCTGTGCGGTGAACACATCCATCGCGCGTTCGAAATCGGCGCGCTCGGCCCCCGGCGGCAGCGAAGTAGGCGCGTGGTGACTGTAGGAATGATGCGCGACCTCATGCCCGCGCTCGACGATCGAGGCGGCCAGGCCGGGCCGGTGTTCGGCGACCCATCCGGGGACGAAAAACGTTGCGGGGATGCTCATCTCGTCGAGCAGGTCGAGAATGCGCGGCACGCCCACATCGGGTCCGTAGGACTGATGCGACATCACCATCGGCTGTTCGGCGAAGCGCCGGCCCTCGGCGAGGATGGGGGTTTCCGCATCCACGTCGAAGGTCAGCGTCGCCACCGCGGCCGCGCCACGGGTCCAGGTCGGGTTGCTCATTCGCCGACGCGTTCCCGCCACGCCGCGGTGGAGTCCAGGTTTGCCATGGGATGCAGCATCTCATGATCGAATGCGGCCAATTCGGACCCGGTCTCGACCCGACGCGGCAGATCCGGATTCGCGAGCGCGCCGGTGCCCAGCGACAGCACATCCGCGTGCCCGCCATTGAGCACATCGGCGGCCTGCGGCAGATTGTGCATGCCGCCATTGGCGATGACCGGGCGGCCGGACACTTCGCGCGCCAGCTTGGTCACGGTGGTGCCGCTGGCGAGTGTGGCGGTCTCGAGGAAATTGCGGCCCTCGCTGGCGATATGCAGGTAGCTCGCATCCCGCAAGGCGGAGAAGATAATGCGCGCGTCATCCTCGCCGCCGGGCCAGCGGTAGACGAAATCGTTGACCTTGGTCTGCGACAGCCGCACTCCGACAGGGAAGTCGCCGAGCTCCTCGCGGATCGCGTGCAGCACCCGCACGGTGAGCCGAATGCGGTTCTCGACCGAACCGCCGTACTCATCGGTGCGCTCATTGGTGTAGTCGGTGAGGAACTGATCGAGCAGATAGCCGTTGGCGCCGTGGATTTCGACGCCGTCGAATCCGGCCGCACGGGCGTTGCGCGCCGCGGTGACGAATCCGGCGATGACCTGCTCGATATCCGCGGCGGTCATCTCCCGGGGTGCGCCCCACGCACCGCCGACACCGCCGTAGTCGACCATCATCTGCCCGCGCGGTGCCACTGCGGACGGGCCGATGGTCTCGAATCCCCGCTCATTGCCCTGGGAGATCGCCCCGGCGTGCATGAGCTGGGCGACTATCGGCGACCCTTCGGCGTGCACGGCATCGACCACCGCGCGCCAGCCGGCGATGTGCTCCTCGGTGACCAGGCCGGGCTGATTGAAGTAGCCCTGGCTGTGGGTGGCGTCGGGATAGATCCCCTCGGTGATGATCAGCCCGAATCCGCCTGCGGCGTAGGCGCGGTAGTACTCGGCCATCTGCTCGGTGGGCGTGCCGTCGGGGGTCGCGGAGATCCGGCTCATCGGCGCGACGGCGAAGCGGTTGCGCAGGTCCAGCGTGTCCAGGCCGGTCGGCGCGAGTGCGGGGTGGGTGAGTTCGGTGGTGGTCATCGCTTCTCCTCGGTATCGGTGGGCAGCACGGTCATCGCCAGTGGTGTGGGTCGAGCGCCGTTGATGGGGTTGTGGTCTTGGGGGCATGCGGAAACCACCACCAGGCAATCCATTTCGGCGCGGAAGGTGATGGCGTCGCCGGGCGCGGTGGCGGCCTCGAGCCAGGTCAGGCTCTCGTCCGCGGCGACCGGAATGCGCATGAAGACATTGATCGGCTGCGGAATGACCGGCGGCGCCGCGTATCCCAGTTCGATGAGCGCCCGCGTCAGGTTGTCCGCACAGCTGGCGTGATCCGGATCCCCGTATGCCGCATAGCGTTCCGGATCGCACGCGGCGATCAGCATGTCGTGCACACCGGGGGAGGTGTCATCGATATAGGTCAGGATCGGCCGCCGCCGATTGGTCACGAACGATTCCCCGAGTGCGGGAAACAGCCGCGCCGTATGCGTACGGGTATGCGAGGCGCTGTGGTATTCGGTGAGATCGTCCGCGTTGTAGGCGAACACATCACCCACCTGGCCGCCGTCGATATCGGTGATCCGCACGCGTTGCCCGGCCCGCACGACCACCGATCGGGCTCGCCCGGCCGGTATGGTCACCGGCTCCGGATAGCTCAGCAATGTCATGGGACTCAGTCAACCGAATCCGAGGCTGCTCGGATATGGATGAGTACACAGTGTCTGGCTTGGAGGGTGGATGTTTCACCATCCCGCGCCGGGAATAATGCTCAGTATGGTTCCGCTGTATGACCACCGCCACATCCATGACCCGGGCGCTCGCAGCGGGTGACACAACCTCGGCTCAGCTGGCAGCCGCGGCCATCGACCGTGCGCGGCAACCGGAATCGACCGCAGTCCTGCTTGCCCTCACCGCGGACCGCGCCCGCTACCAGGCCGAAGCCGCCGATCGCCGCCGCGCCCGCGGCGCAGCACGCGGTGATCTCGACGGAATCCCGATCGCCTGGAAAGACGTCTTCGACATTCAGGGCACCGTCACCACCGCCGGCTCGGCCAGTCACCTGCACGACGCTCCGGCGGCCGTCGACAGTCACCTGGTCCGCCGTGCGCACGACAGTGGCCTGATCACCCTCGGCAAAACCAACCTCAGCGAATTCGCCTTCTCCGGTCTCGGGGTGAATCGGTACTTCGGCACTCCGATCAATCCCGTTGCACCGGAACGGGTTCCGGGTGGCTCCTCGTCGGGCTCGGCAGTCGCGGTAGCGCGCGGCATCGTCCCCCTCGCGGTTGGCACCGACACCTCCGGATCGGTCCGAGTCCCCGCGGCCTACTGCGGCATCATCGGTTACCGCGCCACCCCGGGCCGCTACGGCCCCAACGACTTCGCCCCGCTATCGGCCACCCTGGACAGCATCGGGCTGTTCGCCACCACCGTGGACGACATCATCGCCTTGGACCGAGTCCTCGCCCCCGGTGAGCACGACGACCCACCGCGATCCCGCCGATTCGTCATCCCGGCCGGAGAATGGACCGAGGACCTCACTCCCGAGATCGCCGCCGACTTCCAAGCCGTCATCGCCGAAATGCGTTGCGCCGAAACGGATATCCGCATCCGCTCTATCCCGTCGTTGGACACCGCCCAGAAACTGATGGACAGCCACGGCACCATCGTCGGCGCGGAAGCGCACCGCCTGCATCGCCATCGCCTCGACTCCACCCTGCCGATCGAGCCAGCCACCCGCCGCCGCCTCGAAGACAACGCGCACACAGCCGATTCCCTCGCCCCGGTCTATGCCGCCATGCGCGCATTATGTGCCGACTTCGCCGCCGAACTCGACGGTGCGACCTTGCTGTGCCCGACCGTGCGCCACGCACCCCCGCGCCTGTCCGAGCTGAGCGACCCGGCCCACTATGACAACCTCAACGCCTCCACCCTGCGCACCACCATGGCACTGAGCTATTTGGGCGCGTGCGGAATCACCCTCCCAATCCGGGCCTCCGCCTCCCGCCCTCCCTCCGGCCTGTTGCTCTCCCGCCCGTCCGGCCACGATGCCGAACTCCTCGCGCACGCGGCTGCCATCGGTCCGCAACGACGGATTCTCACCTATCCGTGATGATCGCCGAAAAGCAAGACGCGGTGCTCGAGGCGAATGTGAAGTAGCGAATCCTCCCGCCGTTCACCCGATTCGAATGCGGCCGGAGTAGCTGAGTGGTGATCAGGTGTGCATCGGGCGATCGCGTTCCGTTCACCGAAATGCCTTAGCGTCCCGGGCTCGTGAGGTTTGGCGCGGAGATCGAGCCGCGAAGAGATGTTCGGGTGTGGGGAATCGTCACCATGCTGGGGGTGGTGGCGGGTTATGTAGCGGTGCTGTTGGCGGATGCGCGGCACTACTACACCGATGACACCGAGGCGCAGTACGCGCCGATGTGGGTGCTGCTGGGAAATGAATTGCGGGCGGGCCGGTTTCCGGGACTGGTGCCCTGGGAGTGGATGGCGGGGAACTACTCCCTGGAAGAGGCGGCGCTGTTCAATCCGCCGCAGTTGCTGGTGTATCTGATAGCGCCGTCGGTGGACAATCTCGCGGTGTACGCCACCGCGGTGAAACTGGTGTTCTCGATCATCGCCGGGTTGGGTGTCTATCGAGTCTGTCTCGCGTACGGGGCCGCACCGAGGTGGGGTGCGGTCGCGGGCATCGCGTTTCCGCTGAGCGGGTGGTTCCTGTTCTTCGATCAGGCCAGCTGGTTCACCTCGCAGACGGGCACGACCTGGCTACTGCACGCCTGGGCGTCGGCGGTGTTGTACGCGCGCGGCCGGAGCGGGCCGATTCCGGTGTTCGTCTTCCTCTGGCTGACCTTGACGATTCAGTACGTGTTTCCGGGAGTCGAAGCGGCACTGATGATTTTGGCGGTGGTGGCCGGTGAGCTGATTTACCAACGCAATTGGGCGGGGCCGGGACGGCTGGCGATGGCGGCGGCGTGTGCGGGGCTGGCCGGACTGATCGCGAACCTGCCACTGCTGCTGTCCTCGCAGGTGACCTGGCGCGGGGATGCGCGGATTCGCAACGAATCACTGCTGACGGTGCCGTGGTCGGAGTCGCTGAACGCCAGTTTGCCCAGCACCACACCGGCTTTCGAGGGGTGGTGGGGCTTCGTGCAACCGCTGCCGATGGTGTACATCGCATGGTTCCTGATTCCCGCGCTGGCGTTCATCGATTGGCGGCAGGTGTGGCCGAATGCGCGCGCGTACAGCGGAATCGCGCTGTTCGCGGGCGGCATGCTGATGTGGACGGCCGGTCCCGGCGCGATCGGCCCGCTGCGCTGGCCCGCCCGGGTCTTGCCACTGGTGGCGGCCGGACTGCTGGTGCTGGTGTGTGTATTGCTCAGCCGCCATGGTGTTTTCGCGTCCGTCCGGCGTCGGGGAATCGCCGCGGCCGTGCTGATCGGCCTGTTGTTCGTCCGATCCCTTTCTGCCGCACCGGATTTGTGGTTTCGGCATTTGCTCGCCGTGGCGACGGTGGCCGCGCTCGGCGCGGCCGTGGTGTGGACGGCCAAGACCAAGGGGACCGCGGTGGCCTGCGCACTGACCATACTTGCGATGTTCCCGATAGCCTTCGCGCAGGTGGAAGCCGCGCCGACTACTCCGATGTCCTACAACTTCCCAGCCAAGCGCTCGGACATGGCCGCGGCTTTCCCCGAATTCCCCGGACTCACACTGCAACTCGCGGACCGCGCCCTCATCGCACCCGCGGACCGGAGCCTGGATCGCGCCTACGGTTCCCTGTCGATCGGCAGCTACGCCAAGGCAGTCGGCCCGCGCTACGTGAACGCCTACACCCCGGTCGGGCACGCCGCCTTCAGCGCACTGCTGTGCATGGCATGGGACGGCAGCACCTGCCCCGATGCCGCGCGCCGCGCCTTCGATATCGAATCATCCACGGGCGCACGCATTGTCGATCTGATGAAGGTCGATCGCGTTGTCCTGCACCGCGCCCAGTATCCGAACGCGGGCCAGGACAGTCCGGTGCCGGGCTGGAAATGGGTGCCCTACCCGGGCCACGAACAATTCATCGCGGTCCTCGAACGCGAGAACGGCCCGATCTCCGCGATCGGCGGCGATATCGCCCATACCGAGAACGTGACCATCGGCGCGGCCACGGTCGACGGCGTCACCTCGCACACCCGGGTCAGCTCGTCCACCGGCGGCCGCGTCGTCTTCTCTCGCCTGGCTTGGCCCGGACATCGAGTCACGCTGAACGGCAAACAGATCGTGCACACCACTATCGCGGGCACCTTCTTGGCGGTCGACATCCCCGCGGGCACCGATCGAGCCGATCTGACATTGAGCTGGATGCCCCCGGGGTGGCAGATCGGCTTGTCCACCGCGACGGCCGGTGTCGCCGGGGTGGGTCTGCTGCATTGGGCTCACCTGCGCCCGAGACGCCGCTCACCCAACCTCCCGTCAACCGAGTCGGCTGTGCACGACGTCGCCCGGCCCAGTTTACAGTTCCCTTAGGGAACTCAAAGTGCTACCGTCTGCTGATGAGCTTCATTCAGCGCTTCGACCACATCGGCATCACCGTCGCCGACATCGATGCCGTGACGGCGTTCTTCGTCGGCCTCGGCCTCGAGGCGGACGGCAAAATGGCCGTCGAAGGTGAGTTCCTGGATACCGTGATCGGCACCACCGGCGCCGCCACCGAGATCGTCATGTTGCGAGCGCCCGGCGGTGGAACAACCCTGGAGCTGTCCAGTTTCACACGCCCGCAACACCTTCCGGGCTCCGCCGCGGCCCCCGCCAACGAGCTGGGCCTGCGCAACGTCGCCTTCGAGGTCAAGGATTTGCAGGCCGCGGTGGAACATGTCACCGCGGACGGCTACTCCCTGGTCGGCGGCATCGGCGAATTCGAAGGCAGCTGGCGCATGGCCTACGTGCGCGGCCCCGAAGGCATTATCGTCTCGCTGGCGCAGCGCCTCGGAAACTGAACCGTCGGGCTCAGTTCAGATACCCGGTCAGCCCGTCCACGACCTGCACCGTCGCCGCGCACGGCTCGGTCGCATCCGACTTCAGGTTCCGCGTCACGAACATGGCCTGACCACTCGCTACCGCGAAACTGACGTAGCACCCGGTCTTATTCGTGTCCTGTGCCGCGCGGTACTGGTAGGCATCGTGACCGGCCGCCCGCACCGGAGTGAAACCCGTGTAGCGCCCGGAGTTCTGCAGGTCCTGCAATGTCTGCCGACTGGACACGATGGTCACCTCCGACTTGCCCGAAGTCGACTGCCAGCGGCAACTCGGTTCACCGGCGGACCCTTCTACCACCTGCTTGCTGTCTGCCCGGAACCCCAGCCGCGCGATATCGGCATCGGTGATCCCACACGGATTCCACATCACGGCAGGCGTTTCCGCCTTCGCCGTAGTCGTCACAGGCGTGGCCTTGGCGGATTCCGATGCCGCCGTGGGCACTCCGCCCCCGGTCTCCGCTCCTGCCGCAGAAGTGGTTGTGGCAGAGGCTGTCACCACCTCGCTACTGCTTCCCGCGCTCGTCCCCTTGTCCCCGGAGGTCGTAGAGCATCCGGTGAGTACAAGGGCCACTCCCGCGATGGAGACCAAGAACCCCTTGGACATTGTTGCACCCATAACTCTGAAACCCCTTCCACTGCTGCATATTTCCCAAGCAGTCCATCGCTGTTGCCACCATCCCGTTACGCAACCTAACGAAATCGCTGGTCGGTACAGTGGGCAGCTGTCGGTGAGCTGGCGTGAACCGGCCAGGGTCGGCGTCACACGGAAAAGGTTTGGGCACAGTGGGGTTTTACGACTGCAATTGCATGGTTACCGGTGTCAGCTTGGGGCCGGTCGACGCCACGGCGGTGGTGTTGCGGCGGCAAGGGGCGGAGTACCGGCCGATTGCGCTGGGGATCGCGGGCACCTATGACCGGCTCGGTGGGATCGACGGGGTGGAGGAGGATCTCAATACCGAGCTGATCGTGCGGTATTTCGTCGAGCGGCATCGTGCGGGCAGGTTCTTCGCCGAGAATCAGGTCAACGATGGCGAGGAGTTCGGCGCGGAGGTCGATATCGAGGGGTTGTTGCAGCTCATCGAACGCACGCATCTGAGCTTTGTGGATGACTTCTATGCCGCGTCAACGGTTTTGGACGGTGATGTCATTGCCTTTGCGTTGATAGCTCAGCCCGTGTGGGATGCCATTGTCGACGGCGCACCGGCGTCGGATCAGTCGCCGGAGCAACGGTTTCACGGAGTGTTCGGTCAGGCTTCGGCGGCCGCTGAAATCTATGCGGACCGGCTGACGGAATTGGCTGTGCCCCTGCATCAGCTCACCGCGATCAATGATTTCGTCGTCGCGCACGGACTGCGCTGGGCTCCACCGTCCGAACCCGCGCAACGGTATCCCGGGGACTATGGCAGCCAGCATTTCGAGGAGGTCAGGGAATTCCTGGATCAAGCCAAAAAGGACTACCGGGACGATCCGGTTGCCTTGACCGGCTTGGCCGCGTATGAACGGCTGATCGACTGGGATGACTACGAATAGGCCGTGACCTCCGCGCTCCCCGGTGCGGACCAATGAGGGGAGTGGAATCGTGCTCGGCGATGAACTGGTTTCGCGAGCGTACGCGCGGAACGCGGACTTCTGGATCGGTATCGTTCGCGATGGGCTCGATCCTTTCCAAACCAAACTCACCGATCCCGCCCTGCTCGAGGTGATCGGTGATCCGAGCGGGCAGCGGATTCTCGATGCCGGGTGTGGGGAAGGGCAATTGGCGCGGGCGTTGACCGCGCGCGGTGCGCGGCATGTGCACGGGGTGGACACCTGCGCCGAATTCATCACTGCCGCAAGGGAACATCCCGAGCATCAGGAGGAATCGGCGACATTCCATCACGCCGATGTGGCAGCACTTCCACTGCCCGACGACAGTGTCGATCTCGTCGTGGCGAATCGGCTTCCGCACGGAATCGCGTTCCCACAGCGGCGTTTTCACGAATTCGCCCGAGTGCTGACCCCGACGGGGCGGCTGATCCTGCTGAGTATGCACCCGTGCTTCTACGCCGCGCGTTCCGAGCGTTCTGCCGCGAACGCGGGTGCGTTCGACCTCGACGAGTATTTCGGCGTTCGCACCGTCGAACAGCATTTTCAGGTCGCGGACCGCCGTTCACCGGCGGCGTCGGTACAACAGTTCCACTCGCTCGAGGATTACATCGCCATGGTCACCGGTGCCGGTTTCGTAGTGACTGGACTGCGGGAGCCGCATCCGAGTCCGGCGCAACGCGAGGAAAACCCTTGGTGGAATGAGCATTTCACTCGACCGCTGTTCCTGCTGCTCGAATGTGCACCCCGCCCGTGACGGTAAGTGTCGACTTCCCTTAAGTGGTACATACATACCACTTAACGTGATACGGTCGTACCGTAAAGTGGAGGAAGGGGAGATACGATGCCGAAGATCGGGCGATTCACCAGCGAGGAAGCCAAGGCGACCTTCCTGGGCCTCTATGAGCGCGCCGAAGCGAAGTGGCCGGTGGACTCGACAGCGATCGACGTCGAAACATCGTTCGGCAAGACGCGCGTGCGCAAATCCGGCACCGGGGACGGCGTGCCGATAATGCTGCTGCCGGGTATCGGCGGCAACGGTCTGGTGTGGTCGCGGTTCATCGCGGACCTGGCACGGGACCACGTCGTGTACACCCCGGATGTCATCGGCTGGGCGGGGCGGTGGGAGCAGACCGCGCCACTGCGCACGGCGGAAGATATCGCGACCTGGATGGGGGAGGTGCTCGACGGACTAGGCGAGGAGCGCGTGCACCTGGTCGGAAATTCCTTGGGCGCGTGGGTATCCGGAACGATCGCGAGTTATCGCTGTGAGCGGCTGGCCACCCTGACCATGCTCGAGCCCAGCGCCGCGACCTTCGCCAAACCGCGCTGGAGCCTGCTGTTCAAGTTCATCGTTATGGGCATGCGCCCGACACCGGAACGCATGCGCAAACTCAACAAATGGCTGATGCCCGGCTACGAGCCCTCCGAGGAGGAATTCGCGGCCGCCATGGCAATCATGAAGTTCCGCATGGGAACCCCGTGGGACCGCCAGTTCACCGACGCCCAGTTGGCGGCGATCACTGTCCCGACCCTGGTGCTGTTCGGAGCGGAGACCGTCGTCAACGATCTGGAGGTCGCGGTCCCACGCGCCCGCACCGGCCTCCCGCGAGCGGAGGTCGAGATCTGCCCCGGTATCGGGCATGACCTGCTGTGGGCGAACCCGGAGGAGATCATCCCGCGGTTGCTGAGCTTCACCGACAGCCACGACCCCGCTCGCGCGAGCAGCACTAGATAGATCGGTCGGCACGCACCCGTTCGACCGGGCGGGAGTCACGCCGCTGATGACCCAGCAGCGCGACACCCGCCGCGACGGCGGTGAATACCGCCCCGCACCACAGGGCCGTGGTCGGATAACCGGTCCGGTCGACGAGCGGACCGGCGGCGACCGGCCCCAGCACCGCGCCGATGTTCAACGCGGTGGTCGCCAGCGCCCCGGCGATACGCGGAGCGACAGGCGCGGCGGTCCGCACAATCGTCGCGATCAATGCCGAGCCCACACCGAATGCGAACGCGCCCAGCACAATCGACATGACCGATACCCCGGTCAGCGTGTGCGAGAGAACGGCGGCCAGCATCCAGACCCCGGTGAGCGTGATCGTTCCGGTGCGGATGATCCGAGGCTGATGACCGTCGCCGAAGCGACCCGTGACCATCACCCCGAGGAATGAGCCGACGCCGAACAAGGCCAGTACCAACGGAACCCACCGATCACCCCCGGCGATGCCGTTCGTGATAGTGCCCAGATACGTGAATCCGGCGAAGGTCGCGGCATTCACCAGAATCCCGGCCACGACAGGAATCAGAACCGGCCATTGTCCGAGCACCAACCATTCACGCCGTATCGGCTGCTCCGGCGAATCACTGTGGTGCACAACATGACCAAACATCATCCACACCGAAGCCAGCGCCGCCGCACTCAATATGGCAACCGCCCAGAACGCCGACCGCCAACCCCAAACCTGCCCCAGCAGCGCCCCCGCGGGCACACCTGCGATGCACGCGACCGTCACCCCGGACACCACCACCGAGGTCGCCCGCCCCACCATCGCCGACCCCACCAGCCCCGGCAACGCCGCCAGCACGACCGCCAAGAATCCCGCATTGGCGACCGCCGCGACCACCCTGCTCACCAACAGCACCGCGAACTCGTCCGTCACCGCACCCACCACATGCGCGAGACAGAACAGCCCCAAAAACGCTGTAACCGAATACCTTACGGACAACCGCCCCGTAACCATCGCCATCACCGGCGCACCCACAACCATGCCGCCCGCGAACAGCGAAGTCAGCAACCCGGCCGCCCCGATCGATACCCCCACATCCGCCGCGATCAACTCCAGCAACCCCGACACCATGAACTCGGACGTACCCTGCGCGAAAACCGCAGCAGCCAAAACGAACACCACAATGGGCATAGAGGAACTCCCCGGACACAGAGCACCGCAACATTTTTCGCGGCACTTCAGATGAGCGCGGATCAGATGAACGATCACCTAACCGCGAGAACGGCATCCGGCATCGTGAGACACCCACCAGCACAGTCGATCACCGACAGGGTGGGGAACACACTCACAACGCCGCCCAGCCCACAGGCCGAGCGGCTACCTTCTGGATGCCTCCGGAGAATTCACCCCGCCACCATAACAACTCGCGCACGCGTGCCGGAAACGGCTGCGGTGCAGCCGGGCACACGGCGATCAGGCGGGGGCGGTGGCCGCTGTGCACCGGGCATCGTCAGCTCGGATCGTTTGCGCGAGCAGGTTTCGCTCGCCAGACCGGAGCGCATGAGCCGCGGGGCACGAGGATCGGGGAGTACGCGCCCGGCGTGCGTGACATATAGACCTGGTCGGTGACACCCTGATATCGGCCCAAAGGTGTTTCCGCGGTGAATGTTTCGGGATCACGGTAAACGTGATCGGTGCCGACGCCCGCGGTGGTGCGGGCATAGTCCTTGTCGAAGATCCCCAGTGCCAGGATCCACAGGGCCGCACGGGTCAAGGAAACGTGGACTCGGTAGCTGCCGCCGACCAGAGCCCGGCGGGACAGTGCTTCGACTATGCCGACGGTGGTCAACCAGGACACGATGTAGTCGTTGACGACCAGAATCGGTGGCAGCGCGGGCCGGTCGCCGCCGCCTTCGAGCAGCATCATTCCCGTGAGACTGCCTGCGGTCTGGTCGAATCCGACGTTGCTAGCCCACGGCCCGTGCTCACCATTCAGAGAGGCGGTGGCGTGAATGATGCCCGGTCGCAACTCTGCGGCCTCGGTGGCGGACAGGCCGATCTGTTCGAGGTAGCCCGGTCTGCGGTTGGCGAAGAAGATATCGGCGTCGGTGAGCAGTGCTCGGATCAGTAGTGCGCCGTCCGGATCGCAGGGGTCGATCGTCGCCGAGCGTACGCCGACATTGGCGCTGGCATAGGCCGAGTCATGCTCGAATTCGCTGGGCCGCCACAGATTCAGGACATCGGCGCCGTGCAAGGCCAGTGCACGGCCGATGCCGGCTCCCGCGATGACATGCCCCATTCCCAGCGCTCGGACTCCGGCCAGCGGTGCGGCCGCGAACGGCAGTGGTTCGGGATCGCTGTCACCGATACGTGTTACCTCGATCAGCGGCATATCGGCCAGCGCCAGCCGATAGTGCGGTTCCCGCAGTAGTTCGGCCGTCGTGCGCAGCATCGGCATGACCACACCGGCCTCGGATCCCGCCTCCTCGAGCTCGGCGCTGTCCCATCGGCTGATGGCATGGGCCACGGCGGTTTCGGTGTCCGGCACCCCCAATAGACTCTGGGCGCGGACCTTGATCTTGGGATACAGGTTCAGCGGCATCATCCAGCGGTCGTCGGCGGTCCGATAGAAGCGGAACCCGAAGGCATTGGTCGGATTGGCCGGAGCCGCAGGGGGATAGCCGTTCAGCAGTTCCCAGCGCCGATCGTAAAACGGGCACAGACGGTGCGGCGCGGTGCGCAGATCGACGGCGATGTCCTGGCCCGGGCCGCCGCGCACCCGCCACAGTTTCGCGATCGCGGCGGATTTGGCTGCCAGCGCGATCGCCGCCGCGCCACCGAGCCGCAGAGTGCTGGGCACAATGGGGTCCGCGCCGTGGAAGGTGATCGTTCCCCCGGTGTCGGCGGTATCGATTCCCGCCTCGCCCAGCACCGACGCGAGTTCGGTATCCGGGTCGAAGCCGTCGTGGGTGGCCGGTCGTGCGAGCGCCGTCTCGATCCGTGCGGTCAATGTGGGTATGGTCGGGCGGTCGCTCATCGCGGGGACCCCGCGCCGTCGAGGAATTCCCGGAAGCCATATCGATCGTGCGGTCCGAGAATCACCTGCTCGAGAACACCGAGGCCGGTCTTTCCGCGCCAGGTCGCTCGAACCAGTTGCTGCGTGTGCAGATTCTCGGGCGCGAGCGGATCGAGCGAGGCGGTATCGAACCTGTCCAGGCCGACAGCGAGCTCGTCATGCCACTGTCCGTGGCCCCAGTGCGGATGGCCGTAGCCCAAACCCTTCATCTGGAATCGCATGAGGGGCGTCAAGGCCATCGACTCAACCATGCCATCGAATCGATGCAGGCGCAATGTCGCCGATCGCGTCCAGCGCCCGCCCGGTGTCCACTCGAGATCGTGCTCGACGCGCGCCAATCGGGTAGGTGCTCCCGGACTTCCGTTCTTCGGGACGATGACCGCATCGTGTGCCCACTGTGAACCGTCCGGATTCTCGAACACGAGGAAGTGGAAGCACTGGTCGTCGAAATGAATGGGCGTCCAGAGAAACAGGAACGGTTGCGGCTCCATCGGAGCCCCCGCCGGAGCGCCTCCGGCGGTGCGCTGTCCCCATGATCTGTCTTTGGTGGCCAAGGTGTCGTCTCCGAGAGCGATTGTCTCGCCGTCGATTTCGATCGTTCCGGTCCATTTTCCCCATTGCGTCGCCCGGGTGGAGTCCATGATCGTGCGCCCTCCGACCCGCCAGGTCTGGCGCGCTTCCTCGATCGGCGGTGTGCTCGCGGTGTACGTGATGTCGGCGTGGATCCCGCGTTCCGGGTCATCGACCAGAACGCGGTTGATCCGCATAGGCTCGACGATCTCGATTCGTATCGGCCCCATTCGAGTGTCGACCGGGTTCGGGTTCGCGCGCCCACTGACGAAGAGTGATGTCTGTCGCCCATTTCGAAGGACCGAGAAGGCGCCGTCGGTGAGTGCGCGGTTGGGGTAGTTGCAGAACGCGACGCCGAACATGAGGTCTTCGCGAAAGCCGTTGAACCAGAAGCGGTCGTAGTGGTCCGAGCTACCGGATCCGCCGTGCGCCAGCGGCAGCGCGGTCTGATGCACCGGATAGTCGTCGAACGGAATCAGCATGGATCGCTCTCCTGCGAGGTAACGAGATCGGTGGTGCCGGAACAACTCAGCGCAGCAGGCCGATGGCATCGAGATCGGTGATGTGGCGGGCGGCCCGGCGCACCATATGGGTGAACATTCGGTCTCCGCGCTCGGTTCGTTCGACGAACATTGCCGAGAAGACGCCGCTGAAATAGCCGTGGAACGAGAACCGGATGTAGTCGCGCCAGCAGTCCTCGAACGAATAGTCGTGCACCCCCAGCGTTCGCAGTCGGTCGAGGTAGTGCTCGATCAGCTCGCGCTCGGCGCCCCGGCGTTCCGCGGGCGCGAGACTGCCGCCGAGGAAGTACGACACGTCCAGCATTCCCGGACCGCGCTGTACCGTCTGCCAGTCCACGACCACTACCGGCCGGGTACCGCCCGCCGCATCGAACAGCAGATTGTCCGGCCGGAAATCACCGTGCTGGACCGTCGACGGCGGTTCCGCGTGCCACGCGAAATACTGCGGCAGCCGATCGAATAGCGTTCTCCCGATATCGAGGGTTTCCTGATCGAGAGCGTCCACGTACCGCAGGCAGAAGCCGTCGAATGCTTCGCGCAACGCCTGGATGACGTCGGGGGCGAGGTCGAGAAATGGTTGTGGGAGCCACGCGAAGTTGTCGAGGCCATCCTGATTCCACCAGGGGGCATGGAGTTTGGCGGCCTCGGTCAGCGCCAGCGCGGCTTCCTCGACCGTGCAGCCCACCAACTGGTCACCCGGTCGGCAAGGTGCGAGGTCCTCCAGTAGCAACGCGAAATCGGCACCCGCGCTGTCGATCTCGGCGTGCAGACACCCGGGCACGCTTACACCGAGATCAGGTGCAAGCACCTGGTAGTACCGCACCTCGCGAAGATAGATGCCTTGTCTCGCACCCGTGGCGGCGCTGACGGAGTCCGATGCGGTCACCTTCAGCACCGCCGAATCGCCCGCGGTTCCGTCGGTCGCGAAACGCACGCGATAGGTGTCGGCAACCTGGCCGGTGCCGAGCGGGCTGTATCGGATATCGCGGATTCGGTCCGTGTCCGTTCCCAGCGCATCGGCCAGCCACTGTGCAGTCAAATCTTCGATTCGCATCAGTTCTCTCCGTCGGGCATGAGATCGGCAGGAATCGGGACCTGCTTCGCCCGTAGATATTCACCGACCGCCTTACCGACCTGGTCGATGCGCGTATTCGAGGAGCCACCGGTGCCCAGCAACCCGCGCAGCACGAAATGCACCGCGCGCAGGTGCGGGAATTCATGGCGTTCGATATCGAGCCCGGCTGTTTCCGGTAGCAGCCGCCGGATCTCGGCGGTGGTCAGGAAGCGACGCAGCCACGGCCACGCCTGTTCATGCGGGGTCCAGACGCCGACATTGCTGTTCCCGCCCTTGTCGCCGCTGCGCGCATAGGCGACCTTTCCGAGCGGCGCTCGCCGCGAATTGATCAATGCAGGAAGGGGTTCCGGGTCGGACTCGGCCGGAGGTATTGCCGTTCGGGTGATCTCGGCGGGCGCGATCGTGGAGACCTGCCCGTCGGCCAGCGTCACGCGGTGCTCGATGTCGGACAGTGGCAGCAGTCCCGGCCAGTAGTCGACTCGCGGCGTGGGCGCGATGTTCAGTACGCTCCCGCCGTCGTGGAAGAACCCGGGGATGGTCTGCAAGTAGAGACCGCCGATTCGGCGCGCGAGACCATATCGCGCCAAAGCCTTTTCGGTATCGGCGGTGGCCATGACGCGTACCGCGATCGTCCCCTCCCACTGCGATCGCGGATCATCCGCGACGACACCGATCGGGGTGAGATCGATCTCGACACCGGCGGGCATATCCCGGCCCAGCTGCGCCCGCAGCAGCGAAAGTTTTTGTGTCACATCCAAACCCGTGACGAATACGGTGTTGACGACGCTGTAGCCGAGCAGGCCGAACATCGCGACCTTGGTTGTCGGCGGGGGCGGCGAGCCGCGTGTGCCACGCACTTCGACGCGATCGGGACCGATCGGGGTGAGTTCGATGTGCTCGAGATGTGCGGTCACATCGGGGCTCAGATACCGCGGTCCCTGGATTTCGTACACCAGTTGCGCGGTGACGGTATCGACCGTCACGGCCCCGTCGTCGCGGGCATGCTTGGTGATGACACAGCTTCCGTCGGAAGCGATTTCGGCAATCGGGAAGCCCGGTACGAGCATCTTCCCGATACCGGTGAAACCGGAGAAGTTGCCGCCGACGGCGTGGGCTCCGCATTCGATGATGTGCCCCGCGACGACCCCACCGGCGAGCGCGTCCCAGTCCTGTCGCCCCCAGTCGTGCCACCATGCCGCCGGACCCGAGGTCAGGGCGGCATCGGTGACGCGCCCGCACACCACGATGTCCGCACCCGCGGCCAGCGCCGCGGTGATACCCCAGCCACCGAGATAGGCGTTCGCGGCGATGGGTGTGGCGGGCCATGACGCCAGCGGCGCACCGGAATCCAGGTTGCGGAGGTCACGATCGGCGTCCCGCAACGTCGGCAATCTGGAGAGAATATTGTCGCCGTCCACGTACGCGACCGTCAGATCCGCACCGGCGGAAGCGATGTCATTGCGGAGTTCTGCCGCCAGTCCCGCCGGATTGAATCCACCGGCGTTGGTGACCACTTTGATTCCGCGAGCGGCGATCGTGGTCAAATGCGGGCGTATCTGATCGCGAAAGTATTCCACGAAGCCGCGGCGGGGATCGGCATGATGGCGCGCCGACAACGCGGCCATGGTGATCTCGGCGAGGTAGTCGCCCACCAGCACATCGATCGGATCGCCCGCGATCACCTCGTCGACCGCGGTGTACCGATCCCCGAGATATCCGCTGAAGTTGCCGATCCGAATCGCTCTATTTCGCAACGGTTTTGTCCCACGGAGTGCGACCGCTCAACAGGCCGCGAGCCACCACCATGCGATGGACCTCGTCGGGACCGTCGTAGATGCGCGCGTATCGAGCGTGCCGGTACATGCTCGCCAACGGAGTGTCCTCGCTGACGCCGAGCGCGCCGTGCACCTGAATGGCTCGGTCGATGACGTTGTGCAACATGCGCGCGCCGTAGAACTTCACCAGGCTGATCTCCATGCCCGCATGCCCGTCCTGGTCGTAGCGGCGTGCGGCGTCGAGGGTGAGCAGCCGGGAGGCCTGGATCTCGGCTGCCGATTCGGCGAGGTAGCGGCGGATCTCGCCCTTGTCCGAGAGCGGAGAGCCATGCGCTTCACGGGTTTTCGCGCGTTCGATCATCAGTTCCAGCGCTCGCTGCGCCTGGCCCAGCCAGCGCATGGCGTGGAAGATCCGCCCGGGACCGACGCGATCCTGGAAGATACGGAAGCCCGCGCCGCGCTCGCCCAGCACATGGTCGGCTGGGACACGGACGTCGGTGAAGCGCATCTCGCAGTGGTCACCCTGCTCGGACCCCATCGTCTTGATGACCCGGACGATCTCCATCCCGGGGGTGCCCTTGGGGACCACGATTGCCGATATGCGGCGATGCGGGCTGCTCGCATCCGGATCGGTGACAGCGAACACCGTGGTGAACGCCGAGCCGCTCGCCCCGGTGGTGAACCACTTGTGGCCGTTGATGATCCAGTGACCGTCCTCGAGACGTGCGGTGGTCAGGATCCTGGTGGGATCCGAACCCGCGACTTCCGGTTCGGTCATGGCCACGCTCGGGTAGATGTCTCCGTCGACCATCGGTTGCAGCCAGTCACGCCGCTGCTGTTCGGTGCCGTGCAGGTCGAGCATGATCGCGTCCTGCATGGTGATGCTGCCGACCGCCTGCTGCCCGAATTCCGAGCGGCCGATGATCTCGTTGATGAGTGCGAAGTCGTAGAGCGGAAGACCGCCGCCGCCGAGTCGTTCCGGATGACCCAGGGCCCACAGCCCTTCGGCTTTGGCTTGCTTCTTGAGCGCGTCGACCGTGCGTAGTGCGTCGAGCCCGCCCGCTTCGATCGTGGCTTCGGCGGGGATCACGCGGTCGTCGATGAACGCCCGGGTCCTGGCGCGCAGGTCTTCGATGTCGTAGGTCATGGATGCTTCCTTGGGAGTGCGAAAGGTCGGCTGCTACTTCACGAGTGGATCGCGGGGCAGGCCGAGGATGCGTTCGGCAATTTGGTTGCGGGTGATCTCGGAGGTGCCGCCGGCGATCGTCATCCCGCGCGCGCTCAGCGCCGACAGCACTGCCGGGTAGGAGGACTCGGTCAGGAACGCGCCGTCCGATCCGAGCAGTGTCATCGCGAATGCCGCTCTGTCGACTAGGAATTCGGCGAGCACGAGTTTGGTGATATTGCCCTCGGGGCCGGGAGCGCCGCCGGTCAGCGCGCGTTCCGCGGCGCGGAGGTTGAGCAGGGTCAGCGACTGCTGGCGGGCCAGGAGCGCACCTATCTCGGGCGCGACTTCGGCCAGCGGGGTGTCGGTCCGGCGCGCCAATTCGATCAGGTCCACATCGAGGGTTCCGCCGCCACCCTGTCCGCTGCCGATGCTGACCCGTTCGTTGCCCATGGTGGCCCGCGCGACGGTCCAGCCGTCATTCACCTCGCCCAGCACATCCGCATCGGGCACGAACACCTCGGTGAGGAAGACCTCGTTGAACTCGCTGTGCCCGGTCACCATTTTCAGCGGGCGCACCTCTACGCCGGGCGCGCTCATATCGATGATCATCATGGTGACGCCCCGGTGTTTGGGGGCGGAGGGATCGGTGCGCACGGTGGCCAAGCCACGTCCGGCCTGATGTGCGCCGCTGGTCCACACCTTCTGACCGTCGATGATCCATCCGCCGTCGGTCCGGCGCGCGCGGGTGCGGATACCTGCGGCATCCGAGCCCGCCGCCGGTTCGCTGAACAGCTGGCACCAGATCGACTCACCGCGCAGCGCCGGGCGCACGAATCGCTCGATCTGATCGGGGGTTCCGTGTTGGATCACCGTCAGGATCACCCAGCCGGTGATGCCGAGAATCGGTCGTTCGACCCCGGCGGCCGCGAACTCCTCATCGATGATCAGCTGCTCGGCCGCCGCGGCTCCGATGCCGAATGGCTTGGGCCAGTGCGGCATCAGATAACCGGACTCCACGAGCGCGGTCCGCAGTTCGGCTTCGGGACGGGCGGCCAGGCGGGCGGCCAGCGCCCGGATCGCGGGGCGATGTCGTTCGGCTTCCTCCGGCAGTTCGACCTGGAAGGTGCGGGTCACACCGTCCGCGGCGAACATCGCGACATCGGTGGCGGCTGTCTCGGGTTCGAGGAACGCCGCCAGCGCAAGTGCGCGCCGCTGAAACAGGTGGGCGTCGTGTTCCCAGGTGAAGCCGATCCCGCCGTGCACCTGAATGTTCATGCTGGATTCGGCGGCGAACGCCGGAATCGCCTGCCGCGCGGCGACCGCCGCGGCCTGCGCGAATTGCACCGGTCGCTCGGCATGAGCCCGCGCCGCGTCCCATACCGCGGCGGTGGCGAGTTCGGTGGCCACGAGCATGTTCGCGCAGTGGTGTTTGACGGCTTGGAAAGTGCCGATCGTTCGACCGAACTGCTCGCGGGTCTGTGCGTACGAGACCGCCATTTCCGTGCACGCCGCCGCACCACCGACCGCTTCGGCGGCGGCCAGCAGGCGATAGATCGCCAGCGCGCGTGTGCGGCCATCCACGATCACCTCCTGCGGGCGCACCTGCACCGCGTCCAGCACGATGGTGGCCGACGGCCGGGAGGGATCGATGTTGGCCGGAACCTCGACCGAGACGCCCGCACGGGCGGTCTCGATCACCAGCAGATCCGCGCCCGAGGCGACGATCAGGACATCCGCTCCCGCCGCGCCGAGCACCGACACACGGCCGGAAATCCGCTCGTGATCCCCGGCCGGTTCCATCGTGATCGATCCGCCGAATCCCACCGCCGCGGTGAGGCTTCCGTCGACGAGCCGGGGGAGCAGCGCTGTCGCCAGGCTAGGCCCGCCGAGCTCGCTCACGATCGCCGAGGCGGTGACTGTCGGCAGCAGCGCCCCGGGCGCGATATGGCGACCGAACTGTTCGACGACGATGATCAGTTCGGACATTCCGTAGCCGGTGCCACCGTACACATCGGGAATGTGGATTCCGAGCAATCCCAGCTCGGCTGCCGCGGTCCAGTAGTCCGGTCGGCGAACCGCGTTTGTTTCCAACAGCTCTCGCGCCGCGGCACGGGCCTTGTGGGTGCTCAGGAAGGCGTCCACGGTCTGTGCCAGCAACCGATGATCTTCACTGATGGCGATGGCCATAGTCGGTCCTTTTCGAATGGGTAGAGCTCAGAGCAGTTCGAGGATGGTGGCGTTGGCCTGGCCGCCGCCCTCGCACATGGCCTGAAGTCCGTAGCGAATGTTGTTGTCGCGCATGTGATGCAGCAGAGTCGTCATCAGCCGCGCCCCCGAAGCGCCGAGGGGATGGCCCAGCGCGATCGCGCCGCCGTTGGGGTTGAGCAACTCGGATTCGACTCCCGTCTCGCGCAGCCAGGCCAGGGTCACCGAGGCGAACGCCTCGTTGATCTCGAACGCGCCGATATCGGAGATCTGGAGTCCGGCTCGTCGCAGCACCTTCGCGGTGGCCGGGATGGGGCCTTTGAGCATGGTTATCGGATCCACGCCCACCACCGAGCCGGTGTGGAAGCGCGCGATCGGCGTCCACCCGTTGGCGGCGGCGATCTCGCCGGTGGTGACCAGGATCGCGGACGCTCCGTCGGAGATCTGCGAGGCGTTGGCGGCGGTGACGACACCGTCGTCGGCGAACGAAGTACGCAGCCGGGCAAGGGATTCGGGTGTGCCGTCGCGGCGCACACCCTCGTCGAGGGTTACTTCCCGCTGGCTGCCGTCCTCGTTCCGCACGACCACCGGCGCGATCTGAGCGGTGAAACGTCCCTTGTCGATCGCTGCGGCGGCACGAGCATGCGATTCGAGCGCGTGTGCGTCGACTTCGCCACGGCTGAAACCGTATTCGGCGGCGATGAGCTCCGCGGCCGTGCCCTGGTTGAACACGACGCCCGGATAGCGGTTGGTGATCCCGTCGCTGAACGGGATGCCGAACCGGCCTTCGGCGAAGGCCGCTCCCATCGGAATCCGCGACATCGATTCGACGCCGCCCGCGACGACGATGTCGTACTGCCCGGCGATCACCCCGGCAGCCGCCTGATGCACCGCCTGCTGCGAGGAGCCGCACTGCCGGTCCACGGTGACACCGGGCACCGATTCGGGCCAGCCCGCCGCCAGCACCGCATAGCGCGCGATATCGGCTGTCTGCTCGCCGACCTGGGATACGCAGCCCCAGATCACATCGTCCACGCGGGCGGTGTCGAGACCGGTGCGGGCCTCGAGGTCTTGCAGCAGCTGTGCGGAAAGGTCCACCGGGTGGATCCCCGACAGTGCGCCGCCGGGCTTTCCCCGTCCGATGGGGGTGCGAATCGCTTCGACGATCACAGCATCACGCATGAGGTAACTTCCTTGCTCGATAAGAGGATTCGGCTTACTTGGGGCCCAGGCGCAGCGCGCCGTCGATGCGGATGACTTCGCCGTTGAGGTAGTCGTTCTCGACGATCGACTCCACGAGATGTGCGAATTCGTCGGGGCGACCCAGGCGCGCCGGATTGGGCACCACGCTGCCGATCGCGTCGAGCACATCGCTGGAATCCGTACCGAGAATGGGCGTCTGCATCAACCCCGGCGCGATGGTGAGCACCCGAATGCCCCAGACCGCCAGGTCGCGGGCGACCGGAACGGTCAGGCCGACCACACCGCCCTTGGAGGCCGAATAGGCGGCCTGCCCGATCTGCCCTTCGAAGGCCGCTACCGAGGCGGTGTTCACGATGACACCGCGCATACCGTCGAGGGTGTCGTTCTTGGTCATCTCGGCCGCTGCCAGGCGCAGCACATTGAAGGTGCCGAACAGATTGATGGTGACAATGCGCTCGAAATCGGCCTGCGGGAATGGCTTTCCGTCCCTGTTGACGGTGCGAATCCCATTGCCGGTACCCGCGCAGTTCACCGCGATCCGCAGCGGGGCGAGCTCGGCGGCGCGGGCGACGGCGGTCTGTGCGGCGGATTCCTCCCGCACATCGCCGGGTACGAAATGCACTGTGCCCGAAGTCTGTTCGGCGAGTTCCTGGACGACGGCGGCCCCGTTCGAGCTGGGCAGGTCCAGCAGGACCACGCTTGCGCCGCGGCTGAGCAGGCGCTGTGCGGTGGCCAGTCCGAGGCCGGAGGCGCCACCGGTCACGACGGCAGAGGTACCTTTGATATCCATTGTTCTCCTTGGTGTTTCGAGTCTTCGAGGGTGGCGGGTCAGCGCCCGGTCCACCGGGGTTCGCGCTTCTCGGCGAACGCGGCCGCTCCCTCACGGGCGTCGTCGGAGACGAATACGGGTGTGGTCAAGGCGGCCTGGCGCTCCCACATGTGCTGTTGCGACCATTCGGACGCCTGTCCCAGAACCTGTTTGGTGACCTGCACCGCGAGCGGTCCATTGGCCGCTATCTCCCGCGCCAGCTCGCAGGCGGCTTCGAGGGCTCGGCCCGGGGTGGTGAGCCGGTTGACCAACCCCAGCGCGTGCGCGCGGGATGCGGGCAGGCCGTTGCCGGTCAGCGCCGCTTCCATCGCGACCTGATAGGGAATTCGCCTGGGCAACCGCAGCAGTCCGCCGCCGGCGGCCACAAGCCCGCGCTTGACCTCGGGCAGCCCGAAGCCCGCGGTATCGGAGGCGACGATCAGATCGCAGGCCAGTGCGATCTCGAAACCACCCGCCAGCACATGTCCCTCCACGGCGGCGATGAGTGGTTTGGCGGGCGGCGCTTCGACCAGACCGGCCAGGCCGCGACCGGGCAGGGTGGGAATCTCACCTGACAGGAACGCCTTGAGATCCATTCCGGCACAGAATGTTCCGCCCGCGCCGGTGATGACGATGACGCGTACATCCGCGCGGGCGTCGAACTCGTCCATCGCCGCGGCCACCTGGACCGCCATCGCGTAGTTGACCGCATTGCGGGCCTGAGGGCGGTTCAGGGTTACGACGGCGACGCCGTCGCGGACTTCGGTCAGCACGACCTTGTCGAGTGTGTCGCAGGTGGTGGTATCGGTCATGGTGATGTCTCCGAGCAATGCGGGGGCGGACGAGTGGGATCTATGGCGCACAGCACGCTCAATTGCCGTGGCGCAGTTCGCCGATGGCGGCCGCGCTGTCGGGGAACAACCGCGACAGGGCTGTGTCGAGCTGGCGTTCGCCACGGGCGAGCACCAGGGCGCGACCGCCCGGCAGGCGCGCGATGAGCCCGTGGATCAGCAGATTCGCCGGAACGCGCAGCAGGAAATACCAGGGCCAGGACGCAGTCAGCCCGAGATCGTCATGCATGGCCTGCCGGCCGATGAGCACGCTGAAGATGCTGCGCGTCTTGGCCGTGTGATATCGATGCCGCAGCTGCTGTAGCCGCCCGTATCGAATGTGCGCCCGTGCGGTTTCGAAAGTCGTTGCGAGCAGCCGTGAATTCTCGTCGGGACCGGGCGCGGTCATCGACAGGTGGTAGAACTTGCGGCGACCGTCCATCTCGTCCAGGGGCAGCCAGTAGTCCTGAACCCCGAGCAGCCAGCCGACATAGCGCCAGAAATGCATGACGGCGGTGGAGTCCCGCTTGGTGATCGGCATTCCCAGCAGGCGCGCGCCGAGCAGGTAGTAGCTGCTGTGCAGTCCGAGTGTCGCGCCCTGATCGGCCTGGTTGATCGGCATTCCGTAGGTGGCGAAATCCCATTCGGTATTGCGGGCGTAGTGCCGGTTGATCAGGGCGTGCATGAGTCGCACGTGCAGGGTGAGCTGCCAGCCCTGGTTGTTTCGGTCGAGTCCGCCCGCGCGCACACATTCCACGGTCCACTTGAGCGTTTCGCCCAGGCGCCGAATGGTGCCGCTGGACAGACCGCCGGTCAGGTTCAGCAGCAAGGTGTTCGCCGAGCTGCGATAGCCGTTTACCAGCGCGCTGTCGAGCACGTCGACCATGGTGTTCCCGGCTTGACGCATGACCTCGGCGCCTCGCACGACGAGTCGGTCGTCGACCCAGTCCGGGCGATCCTGCACCGCTTCGAAGAAGGCGCGCAAGGGTTCCGGGCTCTGCGGGTCGAGCCCGTGCGCCAGGACGTTGCGGAACTGCTTGAGCGTCACCTGACGTTCGGCGATCGCCTCGGCGAGCGCCGCACCCAGCGGATCACTGGTGGTCAGTCCCCGCACGATGCGATCGCGTTCGATCGGGGTGGGGTCGGGATCGGGACCGACCAGCTTGCGGATGCCCACGCTGGAGGAGTGGGCCCATTCGGGATCCGCGCAGAAGCGCGAGGGGATGTACACGTCGCCGGTGATGGATGCCGCTTCCATGATGGTCCTCTTCGATGAGTGAATGCAGGTTCTCGTGCTGGGCGATCGCCGCGATGAGTCTTGTTTCTGAACCTGACGTCAGATTACGATAGTGCGCACGGCACCTGCCGTCAATCACCCCCTAACGCAATGCAGCGGAAAGCAGGGCGCTCCATGTCAATCGAGGAATCGGCCGCCACACGCGTGGCCGGCGAGCTCATCGCGGCCGGTCAGCCGTTCGAGATAGTCGAGGAGGTGGTGCGCGGACGCCGAATGCGGGTGTGGCGCAATGCCCCTCGCGCGCTGGCCGACCTGCTCACGAACTCGCTCGCATGGGGCGAGCTGGACTATCTGGTGCACGGCGAGCAGCGCTGGACCTATGCCGCTCATGCGCGGGCGGCGGCCTCGGTGGCCCGATACCTGGTCGACGAGCTGGCGGTCGGTCCCGGAAACCGGATCGCGATCGCCGCCAGCAACAGGATCGAGTGGAGTATCGCGTTCTGGGGCGCCGCGTCCGCCGGGGCGATTGTCGTTCCACTCAACAGCTGGGGCGCGGGCGAGGAGCTCGACTACGCCATTCGCGACAGCGGGGCCACGGTCCTGTTCGCGGACGCGGCCCGGCTGGCCAGACTGGCGGGCCGACTTGCGGGCATCGACGTCATCACCCTCGACGGTCCGGGCCTGGCCCCCGGTGCGTCGAGCGTGCGGGAACTGGCCGCCGCGATCGACCTCGACGCCGAATTCTCCTTACCGGCAATCGAACTCGACACCGATGACGATGCGACCATCTTCTACACCTCCGGCACCACCGGACGTCCCAAGGGTGCGATCGGCACCCACCGCAATATGACCACCAACGTGATGAATCTGCTGTACTGGGGCGCTGCGGCCGCGAGGCTCAGCGATGCATCGGATTCGACTGCCGCGCAACAGGAATCGACGCAGCAGAGCGTCCTGGTGACCGTCCCGCTGTTCCACGCGACCGGATGTCACGCGACCCTGGTCGCCGCCGCGGCACAGGGCTCGAAGCTGGTGTTGTTGAACAAGTTCGACGCGGCCGTTGCCGTAGACCTGATCGAACGCGAGCGGCTGACCCGAATCATGGGTGTGCCGACCACGATTCAGGCGATCGTGGCGGCGGGTGCGGGCCGCGACCTTTCCAGCATCACCTATGTCGGATACGGTGGCGCGCCTTCCTCGCCGAGCTTGCCCGCCGCGATCCGGCGAGCCATGCCCAACGCGACCCTCGGCGTCGGATACGGACTCACCGAGAGTTCGGCCAATGCCACCACCAATATCGGGGATTCCTACGAAGCGAATCCCACCAGCGTGGGCCGTCCGTGCCCGGTCGTCGAGGTCGGCATCGTCGATGAGGACGGCCAATCGGTCGCACCGGGAATCATCGGCGAAGTCGTGCTCTCGGGTCCCAATATCGTTCGCGGATACTGGAAACGGCCCATCGACTCGGCCGCCGCCTTCGTCAACGGCGCGCTGCGCACCGGCGATCTCGGATATGTCGACGAACTCGGCAACCTCTACATCACCGACCGCAGCAAAGACATCGTCATCCGAGGTGGCGAGAATGTCTACTGCGCCGAAATCGAGCACATTCTCGCCGACGATCCGCAGATCACCGAGGCCGCCGTCATAGGCAGGCCGCACCCCCGACTGGGTGAGGAAGTCCTGGCGATCGTCCGGCTCGCCGCACCGTTCACGCCGCAAACCTTCGACGAGCGCGCGGCTCGAGCGCGGATCGGCGAGCGGCTCGCGGCATTCAAAGTGCCCAGCACCATCGCCGTGCACGGTGAGCCATTGCCTCGCACCATCACCGGCAAACTCCGCAAGGACCTGCTGCGGCAGCACTACACGAGCGCGGCGGCGTCGACCGATCACGAGGTGTCGTCCCGATGACGCCGCTGGCCGCATCGATCATCGCGGAGGCCGTCCTCATGGCACTGCGCCGAGATCGGGATTGCCGCATCCACCGCCACCTGCCACCCGTATCGATGAAAGAGCCCACCAATGACAACACCCGTGCTGTCGGCCTTCGCTGAATCCGTCACCGCCGCTCTCCGCGACAGTGCAGACGCTTGCTTCGAGCTGACCGATCTGCGACCACTGACCGGAGGCGCATCCCTCGAGACCTGGCGCGGCGAGATCCGCACCGCCGACCGGGCCACCCCCATCATCATTCGGCGCGATCGGCCGGGCACCCCGACCAGCAGTCGCCGTGATGAGGCCGAACTATTGCGCGTTGTACACGCGGCCGGGGTCCCTGTGCCGCGCGTGCTTGCCGAACACGCTGCGACCGAGGACAGCCCCGCCTTTTTCATCATGGAATTCCTCGAGGGCGAGACTATTCCACGAAAGCTTCTGCGCGATAAGCAATTCGAGGACGCACGCCCGCGGCTGGGTGAACAGGTCGCACACGCGCTCGCGCGCATGCACCGGGTCGATGCCGATCGCATCGAGTTCCTCGGACCGGCGATGAACGCCGAATCCGCACTGGCAGGATTGGTTTCACTGATGCGTGCGTCGGATGTGCGATCACCGGTGCTGGAAGCCGCGGTCCGATGGCTCGAATCGAATCTGCCCGAACCGGTCACGCCGGTACTGGTCCACGGTGACGTCCGCACCGGCAACCTCATGGTCGATCGGGACGGGCTCGTAGCGATTCTGGACTGGGAACTGGCCCACGCCGGTCAGCCCGCCGAAGACCTGGGCTGGTTCTGCGTGCGCGCCTGGCGATTCGGGGGCGATGACAAACCTGCCGGGGGATTCACCGGACGAGAGGAATTGCTGCGGGCCTACGTGCGTGGGGGAGGGGTCCCGATCAGCACGGCCGAGCTTCGATTCTGGGAGACCTACGGCAACCTCAAATGGGCGCTGACGTGTGTGTCCCAGTACGAGATTCACCGACGCGGCGATGTGCGCAGCGTCGAACTCGCCGCCATCGGCCGCCGATTGGTCGAGGCCGAATATGACCTGCTCCTGCTACTGCGAGGACTGTGATGCACATACTCCCCGATTCCGCCGACATGGTCGAAGCGGTCGCGGAATGGCTCGAAGGCGCTGCCGGACAAGCGCTATCGGGAGCCGAACGCTACAACGCCCTGGTCGCTGCCCGCGCTCTGCGAGGCGTCGAACGTGAATTGCGTATCGGACCACAGTATTTCGATGCCGATAGAGCCGAACTGCTTGCACTGCTGCCGGACGCACGGGGCGTCGAGTCCGACGAACACTTGCTATCCGCGCTCGCTCTCGCGATCCGAGACGGCCGGTGCGACCATCGCTCCCCGGATCTGCTCGATGCCCTGCACGCCTACACATTACGACGACTGCGCCTGATCAACCCGGGTTACCCGGCGGCGTGCGATCAGCGCGAGAACACCAAGGAGACCCGGCCATGAATACCTTCGGCGCACCGGTAGTCGATCTGTGGGATCACGCTTTCCAGCGCGATCCCTACCCCACCTTCGCCCGCTGGCACACCGAGGCCCCGCTGATGCGGCTCCGGTATCCCGACGTCTGGGTGATGACCCGGCACGCCGATGTCGCCCAGGCGCTGCGCACCCCGACGGTGTACTCCTCCGCCCAGGGAATCGCCTACCGAGCGGGCGGTGGCGGTTCGTCGATGGTCGCCACCGACGATCCGGCGCACAAACGCCTGCGGTCGATTCTGAGTAAGGAGTTCACGCCCGGAACGGTGAAGTCGCTGAACACGCGCCTCGAAAACGTCACCGGACAGCTCGTCGACCAGCTCGAGGCCACCCGAAGCAGCGGCGGTTTCGATTTCGCCATGCTGTTCGCCGAACAACTGCCGACCCGGGTGATCGGCGAATACCTGGGCATCGATCCCGAACGCTGGAACGACTATCGGCGCTGGAGCGAGGTGTTCAATGCCGCCGCCTGGGTCGAGGAACCCGATGTGCAGGCTCTCACGGTCGCCATCGAGGAGGCGGTGCACTGCTTCGGCGCGGCGATCCAGCAGCGGCGTGAACTCGGACAGGATGATCTGATCAGCCGGATGGTCGTCGCGATGGACCAGCAGTCGGCATTGAGCGAGGTCGAGATCATCGACTTCTGCAGTCTGCTCATGCTCGCCGGGAATGCCACCACCTCTTCGGTGCTCAATCACGCCGTGCTGCTGTTGCTGGCGCATCCCGAACAGCTCGACGAATTGCGAAGGGACAGTTCGCTCATCCCCGCCGCCATCGAGGAGATCATCCGATTCGAGTCGCCCGTACAGGGTTTCGCGCGGCGGCTCACCGTCGATGTCGAAATGCACGGGAGCACCATGAAAGCCGGAGATACCGTGGTGCTGATGTTCGGCGCCGCCAACCGAGACCCGGAAGTGTTCGAGGATCCAGGCCGCTTCGACATCCACCGCGACACCCGTCGGCATATCGGGTTCGGCAGCGGACCACACGTCTGCCTGGGCTCATGGCTGGCCCGAGCCGAAATCCGTTGTGCCCTGGAGAAATTGATTCCTCTCATGGGTGAGTGGTCGATCGATCCGGCCACCGTTGAGCGGCGTCTGGACCTGCCCGCGTTCCGGGACCTGATCTCGGTTCCCGTGCGCTGGACGTCCTGAATGACGGGTGGGCTGGACCACTCGCTCGGCGGTCCGGAAGAGAGGTTCGCGCTGGACGCCGCGGCCATGAACGTATTGCTCTCGGTCTCCGAGCCGATCGCTCGGGGACGGCAGCAACCGGGCAAGCTGGGTCCCCGGGGCGCACTCACTCGGCAACGGTTGTTGTCCTCTGCGCGAACCCTTTTCGAGGTGCACGGGTACGGCAGGGTGAGTGTGTTGCAGATCAGCGAGCACGCCGGCATGAGCCAGGGCACCTTCTATCAGTACTTCAACGACCGCGCGCACATCATGTCCACGCTCGTGGTCGGGTATGTGGCCGCACTGGTCTCCAACGCCGCGCTGGCCTGGAGTGTCGACGACGGCCGCGAGGGCGTCGCGCAATTGCTCCGGTTCTACGTTCGTGACTACGTCGACAACGCGGCCTTCGCCAGTGTGTGGGAGGAGGTCTGCCAGATCGACCCGGCCTTCGCCGACTCCCGTCGCCGGCTCACCCGGTTCATTGAACACGGTGTCGAACAACAGATTCGGCGCGGTATCGCACACGGGCTGCTGGATCCACCCGGAGATATCGGCGCGATCGCGCGCGCACTGACGGCCATGGCGGATCGATTCTGTTTCCTGACCTACAGTTTCGATCGCGGTCGAGTCGAGACGGATTGGCGCGACGGTGCGGAACTGCTGACCGAGATGTGGTGGCGCATGCTCCGGTCCAGTTGAGACCGATCGCGCGGTCCGGAGTGGCCCTTGACACATGCCACGCACTCCGCCAAGATCTGAGACTGACGTCACATACTAATTCGAGGGTGCTGCCGCCTTCGGTCGCCAAACGATCCACCTGCGCGGTCTGCGCATCGGAACTCGTGACGTCATCGCGGCAGGGGCGCATCCGCCCCGGCCCGCCCACCTTCGCCCGATCTCCCCGTACCCCACAGTGGCGTGCGCCGATTCATCGTTGAACCCGGAGTTCCCATGACCATCGCACCACCCGTCCCCCGGCCGCACCGAGAACGTGTTGCCGCTCAACTGTTCCGGCGCGAACTCGAGCACTACCCCGGCAACGGGGTGCGGTATCGAAACCTCGCGCTCGTCGTGCTGGCGACAGTCTCGTTGTACTTCATGGTCTACGTGGTGCCCGCCATCGCGGTTTCGATGATGAAGGACCTGCACATGTCCTTCGCCTTCCTCGCCGGGTCATCGCTGCTCGCGAGTCTGGTGGGCGCGTTCGCGGCGATGGCGGCGGGCATTTCCGATCGGTGGGGGAGGGCCAATATCGTCGCCTTCGGACTGCTCATCGTCGGACTGCTCACCACATTCGGTGTCCCGTACGCGGCGAACAAGGAAATCTTCCTCGTGCTCGTCGTGCTGTCCGGATTCATAGAGGGGCTCGTTTTGGTCGCCTCCCCGGCGATCGTTCGCGACTTCTCACCTCAGCTCGGGCGGGCCACCGCCATGGGAATGTGGAACACCGGGCCGGTGCTGGGCAGCCTGGTCGTCGCGGTGGTCGCCAGCCTTACCCTGGACACCTCGTCGTGGCAGGACATGGTCCGCTATGCGGGCATAGCCGGAATCGTGGTGGCGCTCATCGCGATTGCCGGACTGCGCGATCTCGCGGCGGCGGTCCGCAATCAAGTCATCGTGTCCGCGCGGGACCGCGAACTGATCGATGCCCGCAGTGAGCAGGTCCCCGCCGAACTCGAACGTCCCGGCCTGCGCACGGTCCTGCGCGCGGATGTGGTGCTGCCCGCGCTCGGCGTGGGGTTCTCCCTGCTCTTCTACCTGACCATGGTCGGCAATAGCGTGATCTTCTTCGTGGTCGTGCACGACTGGCCCGAACAGCGCGCGAACTCGCTGAACAACTGGACCTACGCGGTGCAGGCGCTCGCGCTGATAGCGGTGGGCGTCCTGTCCGATCGGCTGCGAGTTCGTAAGCCCTTCATCCTGTTCGGCACCCTCACCTCGATCGTCGTGATGGGTCTGTTCGCGACCATCGCCACCGATAAGGACACCACCTACGGAACATTCGTCGTGCTGCTGGTTGTCCTCGGTGTCTCCGGCTCCGTGGCATACGCACCGTGGCTGGCCGGGTACACCGAGAACATCGAGCGCCACGGGCCCGCCGCAACCGTTGTGGGACTGGCGATCTGGGGCTGGACGACCAGGCTCATCACCGTGTTCGCCGCGGTCGCCATCGCGGTGGTCGTCAGCGGGATCACCCCGCTGGTGGAACATCATCAGGAGGTCACCGATGCGCAGAACCGCGCGGCACCGGCCTTGGCTGTCATCGGTGCGCACCCCGGCCTTTTCGAAGAACTGGGCCGATACCCCGCCGATCGGATTCCGCCGGAGCTGGCCGCACGAGCGATGACCGAGGTCGGCCCGCGGGATTTGGCAACGGTCACAACCGCTTCCGCGGACCTCGAGACATTGACCCGCTTCGGTCCTGACGTGCGCGACGCCGAAGCGGAACTGCCCGGACAGTGGAAATCGTGGTTCTGGGTTTGTGTTATCGGGCAATTGGTGTTCCTGCCGACCCTGTTCCTGATTCGTGGCCGATGGAATCCGCGGCGTGCGCGAGAGGATTTCGATCGCCACGAGCGTGCGGTATCGGCGGAACTCGGCCAGCTCGAGCAGGTGAGAGAGGATCAGATGTCGTAGCGCCGCCTCGGAAATGTCGTAGACCGCGTGCGGTAATCTGAAGCTGACATCAGGTTAGGCAGCGGTATTCAGGCGAAAACCTTCGACTTTCCCGGGAGTGTGCATGGCGGCGAGGCCGAGCAGGACGCGAGTTGCGGTGGGGCGCAAGAGCTCCGAGAGCTCCGAGACGCCGGTCGCGGACAAGGAGCAGTTGCCATTGCGCCGCCAGGACGGCAAACTGCTGGCTCCGGGCAGTAAAGGCGCCGCGACCAGGCAGCGACTGCTGGAAGCCGCTCGTGAACTCTTCGAACGCCAAGGGTTCAGTGCCACCTCGGTGGCGCAGATCAGTCAGCTCGCCGAGGTGAGCCTGGGGACGTACTACCAGTATTTCCAGGACCGCTCGGATGTCATGTCGGCACTGGTGCATCAGTACGTCAACGATGCGCTCAACGGCGGCAGTGTCATGTGGACCGGTCAGGGCGGTATGGCCCTACTGGAGGAAGCGCTCACCGAATACACCACGACCTATGCCGAACACGCGGCATTCAATCAGGTGTGGGAAGAGGTGTGCCAAACCGAGCCTGCCCTGGCGTCGGTGCGGCGCGAGCTCACCCGGACGATCGAAGCCGGGGTCGCCGCCGCGTTGGTGCAGGGCCAGAAAGCGAAACACTTTCCGCCGGTGTCCAATCCGGCCGCGACCGCCCGCGCACTGTGCGCGATGGCGGACAGATTCTGCTATTTGACCTTCGCTTTCGATCCGGCGCCGACACCGATGACTCCGGTCGAGGCCGGGCGGCTGCTCGCCGAATTGTGGGGCAAGGCCATCGGACTCGCCGAGTAGGTTCCCGGTCCGATCGTTTCATCGCTGACGCGTGTACAAAGTGCCGCGAATATCGCGAAACGCGTTGAATCTGAATATGACGTCAGATATACATCTACGATCCGGATCGTTCGACCATCGCTCAGAAAGAAATCGTGAATGAAACAGCTCACCCGGGTGTCCGCGCTGACCGCGCTGGCCTTGACCGCAGTGACAGCTCTCGCCTCGGGAGTCGCTACCGCTGAGGCCGACCCTTCGCCCATCGCGCAGATTCAGCCCATCGATGAACCCGTACCGGCCGCACCCGCGACGGTGGATCCCGCTGTCGAGTACATGAACTCGCTGGCCGCACTGAACACCGCATTCGCGGTCGACTCCAGCCTCGGACGCGTCATCGGAGCCACCGCGGGCGTCGTCGTCGGCTGCCCGCTCGGCGCGCTCACCGGCGGCACCCTGACCCTCCCGATGCCCGTCCTGACTCCCATCGGCTTGATCGGCGGATGCATCATCGGCGCGGGAACACTCGGATTCCTGGCCGGCACCGCGGGAGCCGTACTGTCCGGCTCCCCCGCCGTGGCCGCCGAACTGGGACGCCAATACGACACCTTGCACTCCAAAGGGCTTGTCGCACAACAACTACCGATCAGTGCTCAGGAATAGACACGTACCGCGCCCGCTCGCGGGCATATGCAGAAAATGAGAACAACAATGAAGTTCACATCTCATGGCTCGGCTCTGACCGCGCTCACCGCGGTGGCGTTGGGGTTGGCTGCGGGGACGGCCACGGCCGATCCGGGCGCATTGCCCACTGAATCACCACGCTCCGATTCGATGTCGATCACGCTGGCGCCGGGAGTTCAATTCCAGGACGGCGGCGCGGGAGGCACGGCGTTGCTCACGACCCCGATCGGGTCCGTCGCAATGCGGGCCGGACAGTTCGACCTGCGGGACGTCACCGGGCAGACTCTGGCCGGAACCTCGATCGACACATCTGAATTGGGCGATATCGCGGGCGTGCCGGACCCTCTTGTCGGCGATGGCGTGAATCCGGCGGCCGTCGAACCGGCCGTGGCGTCGGTCGCTGATGACAATGGCACCGCCGTGGATCTCGTGGTGGCCATCAAGACCGCGAACGCGCATATGGCGAGCGCGCTGGCTGTCGGAGGGGTCGCGGGATCGGTGCTGGGCGCGATTGTCGGATGCCCGTTCGGGGTGCTGACCGGAGGCACACTGCTCACCGCCGCGTCCGCGGGCACCATGATCCTTCCGGTGATGGCCGCGACGTGCCTGGTGGGTGCGGTGGCTGTCGGCGGGTTGGGAGCTACCGTAGGTGGTCTGGCCGTCGCGATACCCGTTGGACTCGCGGCGGGGACGGCCACCTTCAACCATATGCAGGCCGAGCGTGCCGCAGGACGAGACCCCTTGCTGACGCTGCAGAAGTAGTGCTGTCGCAGTAGCGGATTCGAGGCGACCACCCGGTCGTCCACGACGTGGCGCGGCAGTATTCCGGCCCCTTTGAAATCCCGGTTGCCGCGTCCGCCGAAGGCCACGCCTCACACGTTGTCAGGTGCGTGTGGGGCGTGGCTGTTCGGAATCCGGCATCAGGAGAACCGGTTTGATCACCGCGCCTCGCAATGCGGCTTCCTCGGCTTCATTGATCTGTTCGAAAGCGTATGTCGTGACGAGCTTGTCGAAAGGAAAGCGACCCTGTCGCCAGAGTTCGATCAGCCGGGGGATGAGTACGCGCGGGACGGCATTGCCCTCCAGGATTCCGGTGAGGGTGCGCCCGACCGCGAGGGTGGCCGGTGCCAGCACCAGATCGCCGTGCTGAGCGCCGACCAGTCCGCAGGTGCCGGTCGCGCGCAGTACCTCGAGCGCGACCGTGATCACCGCCGGCACCCCGGTGGTATCCAGGCAGGTGTGCGCGCCGCCGGTGGCACGGATGATCTGGGCGGCCAAATCCGTTGCGGCGCCGTCGATCGCGTGGGTAGCGCCAACCTCTCGCGCCAGCGCCAGCCGTGCGGGATTGAGATCGACCGCCACAATCGTGTTCGCTCCGGCGACCCGCGCCGCCATGACGGCACTGAGTCCGACCGCGCCCGCACCGAATATCACCACCTCGGTACCCGCCCGCACGTTCAGCGCGATGAGGATGGATCCGGCGCCGGTCTGAACGCTACATCCCAGGGGCGCAAGCATTTCCAGGGGCAGATCGCGAGCCACCACCACCGCATTGCGTGCGTCGACGACCGTGTGCGTGGCGAATGAGGACTGTCCGAACCAGCGCGCCGCGATCGAGGTGCCGTCCGATGCGCTCACGGGCCCCGGTTCGCCGAGCCCGGTACCGCCCAGATTGCGCGGGAAGAAGGTGTCGCAGTACGCCGGGCTGCCGCCCGTGCACGCGGTGCATTCGTGGCACGCGTCGTAGGACAGCACGACGTGATCGCCGACCATCGGGGAATCGACTCCGGTGCCCACCGCCTCGACGATTCCGGCGCCTTCGTGGCCGGTGATGATCGGCGTCGGTGCGAAGCCCGGGGTTCGCACCAGCACATCGGTGTGGCAGTACCCGGTCGCCACTATTCGCACGAGAATCTGACCCGGTCCGGGGGCGGCCAGTTCGAGCTCCCGCAGGTGGTATCGATCGTCGGGGCTATGGAGTACGGCGGCGGTGATCCGCATTCGTCTGTCTCTTCTCTCGGTGCAGGTTGACGGTTGTTGGCACGGTGTTCCCGCTGTAATGTTGTACCTGACGTCAGTCTCAGATTCAATGACGAGGCAGTGCCCGCCGAGCCGGAGCGCGCCCGTCGGTCCGGCCTCCTTTCGGCCCGGACCCGGAGGAGGAATTCATGACCTATGAACGAACCGAGCTGTTCATCGACGGTCGATGGCGAACCCCTGCGGGCGGTGTCACGATTCCGGTGATTTCGCCGAGCACCGGTCAACCCGTCGGATCGATTCCGCTGGGCGGTGCGGCCGATGTCGATGCCGCCGTCGATGCCGCGGGTCGAGCGCTACGGTCGCCGGAGTGGGGTGCGATCACAATCGACCAGCGCGTGGAGTTGTTGTCCAGGCTCGCAGGCGAATTGGAAAAGACCGTTGCCGCCCGCGCCGAACTCACCAGCGTCCAGAACGGAATGCCGATCACCCTCGCGGTGAATGCGGAGGGTGCGGGACCGCCTGCGCTGCTTCGGTATTACGCGGAACTGGCTCGTGCGCTCCCGGCCGAGGAGCGGCGTCCGCGCCTGGACGGTATGGGTGTGACGATCGTGCGCCGCGAGCCGGTCGGAGTCGTCGCGGCGATCGTGCCGTGGAACTATCCCCAATTGCTGACCATGTTCAAACTGGCGCCGGCACTCGCGGCCGGTTGCACCGTAGTTCTGAAACCTGCGCCTGAAACAACTTTGGACGCTTTGGAACTGGCCGCGGCCGCCGAGCGCGCGGGTCTACCACGCGGGGTACTCAATGTCGTGAGTGGCGGAGTCGATGTCGGCACCCACCTGGTGGCGCATCCCGGCGTGCACAAGGTCGCGTTCACCGGGTCCACGAGTGCGGGGCGCGCGATCGGGGAGACCTGCGGCCGCCTGCTGCGACCGGTGACTCTCGAACTCGGCGGGAAATCCGCGGCCATTGTGCTCGACGACGCTGATCTCAGCACGGTCGCACAGGGTTTGGCATCGAGCTCGCTGTTGAACAACGGTCAGACCTGCCACCTGTCCACTCGGATTCTCGCGCCGCGGCGGCGCGAGCACGAGGTCCTGGATGTGGTCGCCGGCGTGGCCGCGGGTCTGCGCATCGGAGATCCGCTCGACCCCGCCACCGAGGTCGGTCCGATGGTCAGCGAACGGCAGCGCCGGCGGGTGGAGGACTACATCGAGCTCGGTAAAGCCAGCGGTACCTTGGCCGCCGGTGGCGGTCGACCCGATCGCGAGCACGGCTGGTTCGTCGAACCGACCGTGTTCGGCGGCATCGGCAACGAGAGCCGGATCGCGCGCGAGGAGATCTTCGGGCCCGTACTGACGGTCATCGGATACGACGATCTGGACGAAGCTGTCGCGATCGCCAACGATTCGGAGTACGGGTTGGGCGGCACGGTCTGGACGACCGATATCGAGCGCGGGCTGGATATCGCCCGCCGGGTCGAGACCGGCACCATCGGCGTCAACTTCTACAACTTGGACCTGGGTGCGCCGTTCGGTGGCGTCAAATCCAGTGGTTTGGGTCGTGAGCTCGGTCCCGAGGGCTTGGCGGCGTATCAGCAGACCAAGTCGATCTATCTGCTCTCCCCGCAGACGACGTAATGAGTGGTGAACCGTGACGGAACTGGCTGCGGCACCGGATGTTTGGTCGGCGAGTTGCTGGCCGCATCCGTCGGCGGACACCGAACGGCACATTCGAGACGCCGCGTCGCGAGTGTTGGGGCAGCCTGGTCGGCTGATCGACACCCTCGACGTTCGCACGTGGCGTCCCGGAGCTGACCGATCCGAGGTCGACCCGGCACTGCAGGACGCGGTACACGAAGTGATGGCCGACGTTCTTCGGTGGTGGGTCGAGGCCAATCTGCGTCGGCCCGGGCAGCGTGTCGAGGTGCGCTTGTCACCGCGACTCTGCGCGGTCGCCGGGGTACTCGTACGGCGCGGGCTGCCGAGCAGCCTTCGCGACACGTTCAGGTTCGGCAGGATGGCCGTATGGCAGCTGTGGGCTGCCATCTGCACCGAGATGGTGACCGATGCCGAGCAGCGCTATCGGCTGCTCGATCTGTCCTCGGTGTCGATGCACACGTTCATCGACGATGTCCTGGCGGCGATTTCGATCCGGGTGGACAGCACCGGGGCGGACCTGGCCGGGGATGCGACCGCTACCCGCCACGCTGCGATCACCGGTCTGCTCGAGGAGGGTCCGGCAGAACGCGGGCTCGTCGAGGCGCAATTGGGCTACAGCCTCAGCGGTCCGCACACCGCAGCGATCATCTGGCGTGAAGGGACAAGGGACACTGCGGATTTCCGCACCGTGGTGGAGGTAATCGCCCGGGGTTCGCACCCGCTGACCGTGTCAGCCGATCCGTCGGCGCTGTGGATGTGGCTGCCGGTCGAACTGTCCCCGGAAGCAACCGAACCTCTGCGCGCGGAACTGTCGCGGTTTCCCGGCCTTCGGGTCGGGATCGGCCGCGCCGGTCGCGATCTCGACGGATTCCGTGCGAGCCATCGCGATGCGCTCGCTACTCGGCAGGTGCTGGCCCGGCTCGGCTCTTCGCGACCGGTGACTCACTTTCGTGATGTTCAGCTCGTGTCCTTGCTGGCGACGGACCTTGCCCGTGCCTCGAGCTTCCTGCGAGACACGCTCGGCGCGCTCCTCGATGCCGATGTCGAGATCCAGCGAACCGTGGATACCTATATCGCGGAGCACTTCAACACCTCGCGCACCGCGGCGCGGTTGTATACGCACCGCAATACGGTGGTGCGGCGTCTTGCCCGTGCGGACGAGTTGCTGCCCCGCCCACTGAGCCGCAACCATGTGGAGGTTGCGGCTGCCTTAGCGATCGTGCGTTTGTCCCGCGAGTAGAGAACGCCGGGTCACCCGGTCACTCGACTGCGCGAGATAGCTCGGCGGCCAAGGGGATCGGGTAGCGGGCCGTCGACGTCCGGGTTGTCGCCAGGCAGATTGCCATGGCGACGAGGGTAATCGCGGCCATGATCGCCATGGCGAGGCCGAATCCCGGAGCGCCGTTGAAGGCTGACAGCAGTCCATCGCGGACATATGTCATCGGCACGACCGGATGTGCCCACCGCATCCAGGCGGGGAGCGTTTCGATCATCCAAATCCCGCCGAAGCAGAAGTACTGCACCATCAGTGCCGCGAGCCCGGCCAGAATTCCTGCGGGATAACCGAATACGGACATCAGCGCTGCCGTGATCGCGCTGTTCATGATCGTCGCCAATGCGATGACCGCGATGACCCTGATGGTCGAATCCGGATGTGGGACGGGGGTGTAACTCGACCACTGCAACAGCGCGACGGCCGCGACCGCGATCGAACTGACCACGGCGACCGCCGCGAAGCGCCGCAACAATTCACGTGCCGCACTGCCGGGGGTGCCGCGGCCTGTACCCCGATGCGGGCGGATGCACATGAACACCACAACCGGAAGCAATGTCGCACAAAGGATCAGGAACAGGGGAGCGCCACCGGGGCCGCCGAATTTGGCGGGCGCCAGATTGTGGGGATCGGTCCCCACCGGTGTGCCGAGTAGCTGCGCGAGGCTGGTGCGATGACCTGCGTCATCGTTGACAGGGACGGCTTGTGCCCCCTGTGCGAGTCCGTTCGCGAGTGCTCCGGCGCCATCGTCGATCTGATGTCCGGCCGCGCTCAACTGTTGTGCGCCATCGCTGAGAGTGACACCGCCGGCTTGCATTCGAGCCATTCCGGTGGATAGGTCCGTGGCGCCGGACGCGAGCTGCTGACTGCCGTCGACGAGTTGGTCGAGGCCGCCTCGATAACCCGCGTCGGGGCTCGTCAACTGCTCGGCGAGCTGGCGCGTACCGGTGCGCAGATCGAGCAGCCCCTTCAGCAGTGCGCCGATCTGGTCGATTCCCTTGCGCAGCTCATCGAGGGAAGGGTCTGCGGGCAGCTGAGTTTTTGCCGAGTCGGCCAGTGCGGCAAGGGAATCCACATTGACCGATTGCACCAATTGGTCGACGCCGTCGCTGATCTGCCGTGCTCCGCCACCGAGTTGATCGGTTCCATTGCGCAGCGCGATCAAACCCGTCGACAGGGCGTGGGCTCCGTCGGCGAGCTGACCGCTGCCGTGGGTCGTCGCGGACAGCGCCGGTACCAGTTGGGTGGTGATCCCCGCGGTCAATTGATCGAGACCGTCGGTCAATTGGCTTGTGCCGCCGTGTAATTGCGCGGATCCGTCGGCTGCCGATCGCAGTCCGCCACCGAGTCCGCGCAGTCCGTCCAAGAGTGTGCCGATCGCGGTCGCCGAGGTGGCCGCACGCACCGCGTTGCCGATCTCGGTCATCGCTTGCGCGCCGATGGTCGAAGCCAGCACGTTGTTGTTGTCGTTATAGGTCACCCCGATCAGCGCGGGCGCGATGGTCGTGGTGCCCATGTCGGCCAGGGTGGCACTGAATCCCGCCGGTATTTCGATGACGAAATAGTAGTCGCCGCGGGCGAGTCCGCTCATCGCTTCGTCATGATCGACGACCTCGAAATCCAGCGCATGCGAGTCGAGGAGATTAGCGGTGACAGTGGCACCCGACGACAAAGTGAGATCACCTTTATGGACCGGCTGATCGGCGTTCACCAACGCGACAGGCATTCGGTTCACACTATGCGTCGGATCCCATCCGGCCCACATATACAGCGCAAGATTGGTCAGCGGTAGCACTACGAGCAGCGCCACGATCAACCGTGCCACTCGCGAATGGAACCAGGGTCTGGCCTCGAAGTTCGGTCGGATTTTCATATGGCCGCCGCGCTGCGGTAAATAGACATCTGTGGAACTCCAGAATGTGTTCGAAATAACAGATGCCGATCATCTCCAACGGTGTGTCACCTCGTCCACAGCACAATGCACCACGATTCTCGGGACAAACGCAGCAAAACGCACCATCGCGAAATAGGTCTATTCGACAGCTATTTCCACGGCAATACTCGTCAGCTCAGCGACAGTCGTCGCCGGTTCAAGAGCAGTCGGATACCGAGCCGCAGTTTCGTCCATGCGGTCGGCGCCTGGAGCAGCGGTCGAGTGGTCGTTGCCGAGAGGTCGAGCGCCGTGCGGAGGTGGGTGAGCCAGAGGCCGATGCTCTGCAATGCCAAAGGTGATGCGGGAGCGTTGATTTCGAAGATATGCCAGGCCCCCGGTACATGGTGGACGGTGACGGGAACGCCGGCGTCCATGAGGCGGCGGGCGTAGTCGAGCCCCTCGTCGCGCAGGGGATCCAGCTCGCAAACCAGGACGAAAGCCGGTGGGAGCCCGGACAAATCGGTGGCGCGAGCGGGTGCGGCGTACACGGGAACCTGGTTGCGGTCGGGCAGGTAATGGTCGTAGATATCGGCGAGGTCATAGGTATTGAGGACCCTGCGGTCGGCGATGCGGCCTGCGGAGACGGTGACTCGGCGGTCATCGAGTGTCGGCGCGTACAGCGATTGGTAAGCGATGGATGGCCCGCCACGATCGCGAGCCATGAGTGCGACCGCGGCAGTCAGCCCGCCGCCCGCGGATTGACCGGTGACCGCGATGCGATCCGCGTCGATTCCGAGTTCTGCCGCATGCGCCGCGGTCCATGTGAGCGCCCGGTAGCAGTCCTCGATTCCGGCGGGGTATGGGTCTTCCGGAGCCAGTCGATACGACACCGAAACCACCACCGCCCCAACCTGTTCGGCGATGCCGATGGCGACATGATCACCACCGGGTTTGCTACGGCCGAACGCGAAGGCTCCGCCGTGCAGATACAGAATGGCGGGTAGTGACCCGGTCACCTCCCGGGGTCGGTAGATGCCGATGGGAATGCGATTGCCATCGGGGCCATCGATATCCAGCGTTCGAACCTCGACCCCCGAGGTATCGAGCGGTACGGCGGTGAGAATGGCATCGAAGATGAAGCGGGTGGCATTCAGATCCTCGAAGAACCCGGGGCGCTGCGGCATTGTGGTCAATGTGGCGGCGAGATCCGCATGAGTGTGGTCGTAGATGTCAGCGATCGAGTCCACGGCGGGACTCCTTTCGGGCTATAGGCCAAGGTGGCGATTCCCACCCTAACTTAAATCTGACGTCAGACTCATAAATGACTGGGAACGGGAGATCAGCTGATCCAGTACCGGCGAATGAGGGTCCCGTCGCTCCAGGTCGGAGTCGATTCCAGCCGACCTCCGCAGGATTCGATGATGCGTTGCGACCCGGTGTTGGTGTCGTCGCAGGTGACGAGGATGTCGCCGATACCGACCTCTCGCGCAATGGGTATCGAGCGCCGCAGGATCTGTGTGCCGTAACCGCAGCGCCGATACTGCCTCAGCACCGCATAGCCGATGTGCCCGCCGCGCCTGCGTAGATAGTCATTGAGGGTGTGACGAATCGATACCCGCCCGATGACCTCGTCCCCGGCGGTTGCCAGGAGGAACGTCTCGGGGACGATGCCGGCTGGCAGGTTGATGCCCCGTCGCAGGTTCTCCAGAGTCGCAAGGTATTCCGGCCACGACATCGCGGGCGCGAGCCCCAGGGCGAAGTCGAATCCATCATCCCGGGCCATCTCCCGATGTGCGGCACGAACAATCCGCTCATCCGACGCCCGTGGCGGACGCAGACGCACGCCCGCGGTCAACGGTTCATATGACTCGTTTGTCACCGACACTGGTGGACCATATGCGCGGACCGCTACCTCGTCGACCGAATATTGGGTGCGCAGCGCCGGGCGTCCGAGTTATCGGAGGATGGCCCTGAATAGGAGACCCAACCCCGGGTACTCGACCGGTGTTCATCGAATGAACCAGGTCAGGAGCACACCATGAGCGCGAGCGGACTCACCGGCGAGATCAACCATCCATTCACGATCAATCCCAGCTCGGACCAGATCACGGTGGTGCCGGGCGGGGAATCGGTCCGTGCGGGTGTGAGCGTGACACCCATCGGCGACGCCGGGACCGGCACGGCGCGCGTCGTCGTCGGGGTCGGTCCCGAATCAGGTCTGACCTTCAGTCGCAGCGAGCTGACGGACAACACCGGGGCCAGCTACCCGGCAGGCACCGACTCCCGAGACGACACCCTCTCCTTCGATGCCGTCACCATCGACTCCGCATCGAACCAGGAGCTGTACATCGAACTGAAGGCCGACGAAAACGCCTCACCGGAACCGTCCACCGTCACCTTCGCCGTCGGCTCCGCCACCTGCTCGGTACCGGTCAAGATCGAGACCCCCGACTCCGACTAGCCGGGCCAGCGGGTTCGAGCGAACCCGAGGCGCAGCCCGGTTCGGTCAGTCTTTCCCAAAGGTGTTTCGCACCACTAGGATTCGAACATGGCTCGACGACGGTACGTCGCGCGCGGCGTGCCAGGGGGCTACCGCGTGTGGGACAACAAGGCCCTCCGGTGGTGGGGTGACCTATACGAGTTGTGCCCCGACGAGCTGGTGGCAGAACTGAACGATTCTCACCGCCCGACGCGGATCACCGAACTCACCCGGCAGGCTCGGGCCCGCAAACGCTGACTCTTGCTCGCCAGCGGCGGGCTACAGCGACGATGTGGTCAGGACCGCTCGAAGATGTGGTGAGCGTCGGCGATTGCCATGTGGCCGAAGGCGATCACATCACGTCTGCGGGTGAATGGGTTGCGGTAGAGGGATATCCGGGAGCTGTTGCGGCGCAGTCGGAGTGCTTCGTTGATGATGCGGTGCCAGCGGTCGGGGAAGGTGTTCAGGGCGTGGCGGCCTGCGCCGTCTTTTGACGTGATTCTGCCGGTGGCGAGGGTGTAATGGAGTCGGGCGATGCCGGTGACCGTCCAGACCGTGCCGAAGTCGGTGAGTAGGCCGAGTCCGGGTTTGCTGATGAGCCGAGCCGCACGAGATAGACCGTTCGCCCAGTAGTCATCGAGGTTGCGGTTCTGCCAGACGGCTAGCGCGGCAGGATCGGTCCATACATCGAGATCGTCGATACCCGGACCGCGTAATGCCACGCCGTGCTCGGCGAGGGTATGCCAGCTGACCGGAGTGTGTCGGCCTGCAATAGATTTCGGTTGCATCAGTCCTTGGAGGACGGTCGGACGGCCGATGGCCGACGCCGGGCCCGCGGTGAGGTCATTCCAGGTGAGGTAGGTGCCGTCGAAGTACGGTCGACGACTCTGCTGACGCAGCCTTGTGTGAACGCGTTGCAGCGCAGCGTTATCCGCAGCGTCCGGCGGATTCGTAGTCACGGCGACGAAATCGATGTCGCTCGCTCTGGGGCGGAAATCTCCGAGCGCCACAGACCCTTCGAGGTAGAGACCTTCGATCAAACCGGGGGATTCAGCGTCGGTCAGCGCGAGATAGGACTCGACGATCTCCGTGACGATCGAGGGTATCGGCATGGCTTCGAGTTTGCCCGAACACGTCCCGTAGGATCAGCCTCCGCACCTGACTGTTCGACGCTCGCGCGCAAGTTTGTCCTGTTCACCGGGCTCGGCTGTGTGGCATCGTGAACCGACGAAGGAGACTGCCGTGCTCTCACGCACGATGCTGACCGCTGGCGCTGCGGTCGCCATGGTGGTGATGTGGTGCCCCGGATATGCGGGTGCACGAGAGTTTCCCGGGGGTGCGCAGTACGTTGCGCTTGGTAGTTCCTATGCCTCGGGGCCGGGGCTGCCTGACATGGTGGATGTTGGTTGTGCGCGGTCGGGGCATAACTATCCGCATCAGGTGGCGGCTGCGGTGGGGCTGGAGTTGGTTGATGTCACCTGTGCCGGTGCGACCACGGCGAATATTTTGCGTACGCCGCAGTCGTTGGCCGGCGGTAGGGCCGCACCCGTGCAGGTGGAGGCCGTCACCGAACGCACACAGCTGGTGAGCGTCACCATCGGTGGGAACGATCTCGGGCTGGCGGGGTCGATGATCAAGGCGAGTGCGTGTGCGCGATTGCTCGAGAGCGTTCCGGCGTTTTGCGAAACAGCGGCCGGTACGAAGCCGCATACGCAGGGCGACTTCGATGCTGTCGAGAGTTCCATCGTCGCCGTGGTGCGCGCCATCGAAGAGCGGGCGCCGCAGGCGACCGTGATGCTGGTGCAGTACTTGCCCGCGCTTAATCCCAGTGGCGCAACATGTTCGGCGCTGACGATGTCCGCCTCGCAGGCCGCCAACATCCGGCGAACCTACGACGGGCTCGTGAGCGCGACCGAACGTGCGGCCCGCCGGACCGGTGCGACAGCGATCGCTGTGCCCGACGCCGACGCGCATTCCGCGTGTGCAGACACTCCGTGGGTCAACGGCCTGCTCGATCCGCTGACCGCACCGGGAGGTTTGGCCGGTGTCGCGGGCAGCGTCCACCCGAATCTCGCGGGCGCCACGGCTGTTGCACACGAGATCATCGCCAGACTTTAAAGCCCGCTGAATGGTCAGCCCGCGAACGACGCCCCCTGGGGCAGGTGCTCAGCCGGGCACCCGGCAGACTGGGCGAATGGGTTCTGGTTCGTCAGCTCGGCCGTCGCCCGCGGATCTGGCCGCGGCGCAGGACAAGACGATTCCCGATGTGATCGGGCCCGGCTTGCGGGTGTTGTTCTGCGGCATCAATCCGGGTCTGTGGTCCGGGGCCACCGGAATTCACTTCGCTCGTCCGGGGAATCGGTTCTGGCCCGCACTACATCGGTCCGGCTTCACGCCACGGCTGTTGCAGCCGAGCGAACAGCATGAGCTGCTCGGGCTGGGCTTGGGAATCACGAATGTGGCCCCACGCGCGACCGCCAAGGCGGACGAGCTGACCGCCGAAGAGTTGCGGGTCGGCGGACGTGCTCTGGTCGAGCGGGTCGAGCGGTATCAGCCCCGGGTACTGGCTGTGCTCGGGATCGGCGCTTACCGAACGGCTTTCGGTCGTCCGCGCACCACTGTCGGCCCCCAAACCGAGCGGATCGGTGAGACCGCGGTGTGGGTGCTGCCCAACCCGAGCGGGCTCAATGCCCACTACACGCTCGACGCTCTCGCGGCAGAATTCCGCGCACTGCGCGAGGCGGTCGGCACCGAGTGACCGAAGGTGGGCGCGGTCTCGGACGTCGGCTTGCCATCGAGCCAGTTCAGGAGCGCGTCGTAGACGCTCTCATGGTTGAGCAGGCTGAAATGGTTTGCGCCGGGCAAATGTAGGCCGTTGGCGTCGTCGAATCCGATGCGGCGGGCACGGTTTCGTCCGGAGCCGCTGCTGGGTAGCACCAATCCGTCGCCGATGATGCGGCCCAGCGGGTGCCGTGGACTGCGGGTGATGGACGCCGTGACGAAGTAGTGGTCGGCGCCGGGCAGCAGCGGAACCTCTTGAATAGCCTTGAGCCGCAGCGCATCCGCGTCGAGGTCCTGCCAGTCCTCATCCACCAGCGAGCCCTGCCGCAGATCGCGGATTCCGGCACTGCGCCGACGCAGCAGCCGCGCGAACGGGCGCGTCTCGGGCACCTGGTTCAGGGCTGCGGAAAGATGGTGTGCCATCTGTTCCAGCGGCGCGCCCAGATGTGGTGAACCCAGGCAGACGATCTGGCGGACTCGCCGTACCCAGCCCCGCTGTTCGGAGTCGGCTCGGTGGCACGCGCCGCGTGCGATCAGACCGCCCATCGAATGACAGACCAGGGCGATCTCCTCGACCTCGACCGGCCAGTTCGCGACAAGTTCGTGTAGGAGCGTGTCGAGTTGGCGGGCGTTGTCGGCGATGTGCAAGCCGCTGTTGTAGCGCACCATGAGGGTCGTGCGGTCGAGATCGGAGTCTAGTCGCTCGGCGTAACTCGGTCTCCCACCGAGCCGCCATGCATGCTCGGTCTCTACCAGCCCGTGGAGGAAAACCACGATCCGCGGGCGCGGATTCCCCACTACCGCGCCGATTTCATCGGCGCCGACAGGCTCGCCGTCAACGCGAAAAGTCATGGGCGAGGCCAGGATCGGCCGCTCCTGCTCGAGACTGTCGCCGATCAGACCCTGAAGCGCGGCGATCAGGCCGGAGCCATATACGGTGCGCGAGGGTGTGGGAAGCGCGGAAACCTCCGCCGCGAGTTCGGCCACTGATCCGGCCGCGACCGCGCCACCACTGACCGTTCGATATACCCCGAAGGTGATGGCGTCGTGCACCACCTTGAACGGCTTCGCGGCCGGGCCGACACCCCACGACACGGCCGCGAAGACATGATCGCTGACGGCGCGGTGCGTGGTCGCGATCCCGTCGATCGCACCGCCCAGTTCATCGCCCGCTAGACGCGCGAGCGCCCGGATCTCAGCCCGCCGCTGGCTCATCGACTCCACCATCAATTCAGTGTACAAGTGTGCACTGAATTGTGCGTGTTGAAGACTGGACTGACATTGCTAACCCCGGGAAGACCGCATGCCTGCGGACCGTGCCAATGGTCGGCTGATGCCGCGGGTCGCTCAACCGCCAGTGTTTCCGGGGAGCAGCGGGCGCATAAAGGTTCGCTCGTAACGAAGCACACAGCCGCTTTCATCTCTGATGCGATCGGCTTCGACGAAGTCGGGGTCGATGCCGAAATTCGCACGGTAGGTCTCGTAAGCGGCGAGGCTGGAGAAGCTGAACAGCGCCAGGGCTTTGTCGCTCGCACCCTCGGCGGGAAGGAAGTAGCCGTGGTGTGTGCCACCATGGCGCTCGACCAATTCCATCCACCGTTTCGCGAAGCATTCGAAGGCATCGATCTTCCCGGCGTCTATGACGTACTCGACGACACAAGTGATCACGTCTCAACATAGCAACGCTCGCGCATCCGCGGCATGAATGTTCTTGGGCCACAGTCGCCGTCGTCCCGCTGGTTCAGCGTTAGCTATCCGCTCACGTAACGCGCGGTTGACGCGAGATTGGGCGGACTTCCGTGTTGCTGTCGAACCAGCTGCCTTGATAGAGGCCAACCTTCCCGTCGTTCCGCCATTCGATTGTGAAGCTGATGGTTGCCTCGAATGACGCCGTGTGTGATATCTCCGCGCTGGGTCAGGGTGCGGGCGGGTCCGGAGAATGTGTTGCCACCGTCGTCCGAGGACACCAGTACGTGGAATCCGAGCGGGTTATCGGTTGTGCCGGAGGGGCGCTGATTCACGTCCCAACCGGTCAGCAGGATGGATCGAGCCGGGTGGGATCGCCGGTGCGGTCGCCATCCCGGAGATGGTGAGGATGGCGATGGTGCCGAGCATGAAGAGTCCTGCGCACAGTAGCCGTTTCAACCGGAGGTGACACCGTGATGTGGGTGCTGCCCAACCCGAGTGGACTGAGCGCCCACTGCACACTCGGCGCTATCGCTATGGAATTTCGCCTACGGCGTGAGGAAGTCGAAAGTGACTTCGGTGCAATATAGGTGGTCATTCGATCCGGGGCGCGAGGTATTGCAGGGTATAGCTTGTGCCGGAAGGGGCTACGCGGGCGATGCCGGGAGAGTCGAGATGCGCACCGGCCACGAAATGATTTGGTAGGGAAAGCCGTTCGAGCAGGGCTGCTCGCGCGACTCGGGCTTTGGCTTGGTCGCTGTCGAATTCCCAGGACACCTCCGGCTGGTCGAACTGGAGCGTCGGAACGTGCACGGTGTCGCCCCAGATAAGGAGATGGCCCGCGCTGCTGGTGATTTCGTAGACCGTGTGACCGGGCGTGTGACCCGGTGTCGGGACAGCTGTGGTCCAGTCGTTGATCGCGATCCGCTGCGAGACGGGTACGACTCGGTCCCGAAGCGGCTCGAGGCGTCCGGTGAATACCCCGGCATCGCCCTGGCCGATCCACACGCGCTCGAGTTTGGCGAACGCCTCCGAACCGTCCGGTGTGATCAGCCCGCTCACATGGTCTTCGTGGTTGTGGGTTATGGCCACATCGGTGATCTGGGCGCTATCGATGCCCGCTTCGTCGAGCGCGGCGTAGATCAATCCCATGGTGGGGTCGTGCCAATTGTCGGACGCACCGGTATCGATGAGAACCGACCGCGTGCCGTCGGTGACGTAGAAGGCGTTGACCGAAAGCCGCAGGTTGTCGCCCACCAGCGGCACGGCGACCGGCAACACGGGGAGTGTGCGCCCTTGCTCGTCGCGGAGCCGGGTCGGCGGCATATCGATGTACCCGTCTCGCAACGAGATCACCTGCAGCTCACCGAATTCGAATCGGGCATGGTGCCGGCCACTCGAGATCAAACGCATGGAAACTCCGTCAGGTTGGCGCATATCGCGTGTCTTCAATAGAAGACTGTATCTTCTTTAGAAGAAATCTACACTGTGGGCGGCGAACGCACCCATCGATCGAGGAGCACGGTGAGCGAGCGAGACGACAACGCGGCCGAACCCCCGCACGATGACGAGCGGGCCGACGTGTTCGGCGGCAATGTGCGGCGACGTCGTGAGGCGGCGGGCCTGACCCTGGAACAGCTGTCCACTCGGTCATCGGTCAGCAGGGCGATGCTGTCCAAAGTCGAACGCGGAGAGAAGAGTCCGACGATCGGCGTCGCGTCGAAGATCGCCCAGGCGCTCGACGCGTCACTCTCGGCCCTGATCGGCGGTCCGGCAGCAGCACCCGGGGTAGCGGTCGTCATGCGCAAGCATGAACGCGCCGTATTCCGTGATCCGGAAACAGGTTTCGAGCGGCATATGGTCTCGGCGGCTCCCGGTGCGGCCGGAGCCGAGATGATCGTCCACTACCTCCCCGCGCAGATCTCCACCGGACTGCTGCCCGCGAATCCGGCGGGCACGGAAAAGCAGCTCATGGTGCTCGACGGCACCCTCACAGTCTTGATCGGCGGAATCACCGAAACCCTGAATGCCGGTGACTCGCTGTTCCTTCAGGCGGACACCGCCCACAGCTTCGCCAACCACACCGGCACGCCCTGCCGATACATCATGTTCATCTCCCGCAGGTCCTGACTTTGCCGAGGCGCGCCGCCGTCAGTGTTCGAAGTAGTCCTGAACTCCGTTGTGGGGAAGCGGTTCCGAGGGCGGCGGGGGAGTGGGTGCATCCTGTACAGGCGCTGCCGTTCGGGTGACCGTCATGGCAAGCAGCGCCAGGACCGTCACGATCAGCACGTGCGCGGTGAGCATGACCAGCATGGGGAGCACGAACCCCTCGTTGGTGAGAGCGCCATGGTCGCCGAGGCAGTACAGGGTGTAGTTGGTCGAGGTGCCTTCGGAATCATGGAAGGTATCCGAGACAACCATGGGCTCGGTGCCGGAGGAACAGAACAGCGGTGCGGTGAGCTTTGCCTCGCCGGGCCAGATCGCCACGGGCACAACGGTGCTCAGGGTACCGACGAATAACCCGGTCGAAAGGGCTGCGAGTACACGTGGCATCGGCTATACCTGCTGGACTCGGAGGAAAGCGCCGGTGTGGTCGAATTCCGCGACCGCTTCCGAACGGGCGGAGACGATATTGGCCACGATGCGGATATCGCGGCCGAAGCGGCTGACCACCAGCGCGGTGACCTGGCCGTCGGGGATACCACTGTGGGAACGGGCGGCGTCGACGATATCTTCGATTCGGGACAGACCGGGAACCTCGCCGATGGTGAAATTCTCGGCGTCGAGGTCATCGAAAGCTGATACCCGTGCCGGAGTCGGGGCACTGAGATCGCCGAGGGTGAACGAGTAGTCGTCCATCGTGCGCGCCGGCCCGGGTGGGCGGACGCGCAAGCGAACGGTGGGCTCGCGCGCCGTGAAATCGCCTCCGGACAGGAACCTGGTCACCTGGGCGGGCTGATTGTTCAGGACGAGCCGGAACCCGCTGGAGTTCGGCGCGGTGAGCAGCATGACGTTCACGGTGGGGTCGGTCACCCCGAGTTCCCGACCCAATGCGGCAACCGCGGCTTCGGGCAGCGCGCTGACCAATCCGCCACCGCGCGTACGAATCCGGTCCTCGAAGTCCGCGCGGTCCACCGCCCCGATGCACGCGCTGGTACCGCAGAGCACGGCCGCGCAGAGCAGGATGCGGAACCAGTTGCCACGGTGCATGTCCCGAATGCTAAGCGTTGCGAGCCGATTGCGCCGGGGAGGAGATCGCTCCGCCGCCCGCATCTCTCGACAAGCCCGAACTAGCGTCTCTTGAAACAGATACCACGATCTCGTATAGTACGAAATCGTGGTATCTGAGATGAACTCATCCGACTGGTCGGCGGTGCTGGCGGTGCAGCGGGCGACTCACGCCACCCTGCAAGTGCTCTCGGCGCAGCTGGTCGACCTGGATTTGACCCCGTCCGAGATCAACGCGTTGGCAAATCTCGCCGACGGCCGCGGGCGCACCGTGTCCGAATTGGGCGCCGCCGTGGGTTCGCGACCCACCACGCTTACCAGCGTGCTGGATCGTCTCGAGCGGCGTGGCCACGTCACTCGGGGGAACCGCCCGGGAGATCGCCGGGCGGTTCTGATCGAGCTCACCTCGTCCGGACTGGAAACAGCCGCCATCATCCGGAAAGCCATCGCCGATCTGGAGCGCCGCGCGCTCGCGGGACTGTCCGCGGAGGCGGTCGCGGGTCTGCGCGCCGCATTACAAGCCCTCACAGAGGTGTCCCCATGATCTCGCCACACTCCGAAGCACCCACCGAATTCGATGATTTGATGGCCGAAGTGATGACCACCGCCGAGCGGTTCGGCCACCGCGAACACGTGCATCTGACGTGGCTCGCCGTTCGCCGCCGCGGCGTGCCCGCGGCAATCGACTTGATCAGCAACGGTATTCAGCGAACCGCACGCTATGCGGGCGCGCCGCAGAAGTACAACGTGACGGTCAGCCGCGCCTGGGTGGAACTGGTCGGGCACCACGCGATCGATTCCGGTGAAGCCGATTTCACCGCGTTCGCCGATCACCATCGCGTTCTGCTCGACAAGCGCCTGCTGACCCGCTTCTACCGACCGGGAACCCTGGCTTTGCCTCGGGCAAAGCGTGATTGGGTCGAACCGGACCTGCGGCCCTTCCCCTGGCACGAATAACAGTCTGCGCCAGGGATGTTCACCTTCGCGGAGGGAATCGATGTCAACCGATAACGCGGGCACCTTGAGCCCTTCCCAAGAAGCGCGACTGCGCGAAAGCATCGGTCGCCAAACCCTGCTCGGCACACTGGGAATCGGCATCACGAGCCTGGCCCCCGGTCGCGTCGTCCTCGAACTACCGTTTCGCGAGGACCTGTGCCAGCAGAACGGTTTCGTGCACGCCGGTGCCATCACCACCCTGGCCGACTCGGCATGCGGTTACGCCGCCATGTCATTGCAACCGCCCGACCGTGACATCCTCACCGTGGAGTTCAAGGTCAACCTCATGAGTCCCGCTGTAGGACAACGGTTTCTGGCGACCGCGACGGTGGTGAAGTCCGGCCGCACCCTCACCGTCTGCACGGCCGAGGTCGTATCCGACACCAACGGCGCAGGCCCGGTCGCTCTCATGCAGGCCACTCTCATGGCGTTGCCGACCTCCTAATGGATTCCCGTACTGGTCTTCTGCGGGGCTGTGGAAGCGGCGCGGATGGAGCTGTGGTGGAGTCTGACCCCCACCACGAGCACAAGGAGCAGCACCGCACTCGTGCCCCAGGTTCCGAAGGCCAGTCCGCCCTTGTCGTGCGGTTTGGACAGCAGATCGCCGACGGTCGCGCCGAGGGGACGAGTGAGGATGAATGCTGTCCAGAACAGCAGCACGCCGGAGATCGGGGTGAGGTAGTGCGCCGCGAGAATGAGAGCCATGATCAGGGCGATGAGCGCGGCGCTGCCCCAGTAGCCGAGGTCGGAGCTGTCGGACAGATAGTCACCGACCGAGGTGCCGAGCGTGTTGGACAGCAGAATCGCTGACCAGTAGAGGATTTCGCCGCGCCGGGTGGTGATCGCGGAAACGTCGTAGGTCTGCCCGCTCAGCTTCCAGATGGTGAAAACGATTGTGAGACCGGTGATCAGGACGACCGCGCCGCCGCCGTAGCCGAGTCCGCCGTCGGTGGAGGTGTCCGAGCCGGGCCCGCGATTGAGCAGATCGGAGATCGTCGTGCCCGCCGTGCTGGTGGCGGCGATGACCGTCCAATACAGGGCGGGGTGAAAGCGGTTCGCACGCAATTGGATCAGCAGACTGATCGCGAAGATCGCCAGGAACAGCACCGAGGCGGCGGCGTAGCCGAGGTTCAGGGTTTGCGCGAGCAGATCGCCGCCGGTCTCACCGAGGGTGGTGGCGGCGATCTTCAGAATCCAGAATCCGGCGGTGACCTGTGGGAGCTTGTAATCGCCCCGGATTGCGGTGGCCATCATCCGTGCAGTCCGAAGTACGCCAGGCTGCCCACGCCCGCGATGAGGCTGTAGATCGCGAACGGGGTCAGGGTCTTGGTTTCGAAGTACGCGGTCAGGAATTTCACCGAAATGTAGGACAGCACACCGGCTACCACCGAGCCCGCCAGTGCGGGGCCGAGGATGTCGTGGTTCTCGGGCTTGAACAGTTCCGGTGTCTTGAGGACACCGGCGGCCAGGATGACCGGGGTCGCGAGCAGGAACGCGAAGCGGGCTGCGTCCTCGTGTCGCAGGCCCTTGAACAGTCCGGCGGCGATGGTCGAGCCGGAGCGGCTGATTCCCGGGCACAGTGCGGCGATCTGCGCGGAACCGATGAGTACGGCGTCCCGCATCCCGAGCTTGGACAGCTGGGTATCGGAGGCTTGGTCGTGATCGACGATCGGCAATACCGTGGTCTCCAGAGTGGACAGATCCGCTGAATACCCTGTCGGAGTGGCTATTTCGGTGACTTTCGGTTCACGCCTGCGCAGCTTCTCGGCGGACAGCAGAACAATTCCGTTGATCGCCAAGAAGATCGATGTCGGAATCGGGGTGCCGAGATGGTTGCGCACGGTCTTCTCGAGTGCCAATCCGGCCAGCCCCACCGGGATCGTGGCGACGATGAGCAGCACGCCCAGCCGTGCCTCGGGTGTGCGAATCCGGCGCGTACGCACGGCATCCCAGAGTCCGCCCAGGATCCGTACCCAGTCGCGCCAGAAGAAGATCACCAGGGCGAGTGCGGTGGCCACATGCATGGCTACCAGCAAGGCCAGGTAGGGAGAGTTCTTGGCGGACATATCCAAATCCTTCGCCCATTGCCCGCCGATCCAGGCGGGCAGCAGAATGCTGTGCCCGAGACTGGAAATGGGGAACAGTTCGCTCACCCCCTGGAGCGCGCCGACGACGATGGATTCCAGATAGCTGATGGCCATGCACAGTCCTATTCGGTGAGTATGAGCGTGCTCGACGACCCGCAGTGGGTTGAAACCGTCTGCGGGCCAAAGTGATTAGTGGAGGTGCGGTGCTGCTATCCCAAGGTGGTGAGCAAAGTGGTCAGCGCCTGGGATTCGGTGATCGGGTCCGGCTTGCTCGCCCGCACAGCCTTCAATGCCGCATCGATCTGGCCATCGATCACAGTCCAGGATTTGCCGTCGATGGCCTGCAACGTGTCCTGGTCACGGTCCCAGGCGGTTTCGAGATCCTTGATTCGAGACTTGGCGTCATTCTGTTGTCCCGCTTGCACTTTGCTGAGGGTGTCCTGGGTGATGGCGCGAAAGTTCGCGATATCGCTCGACGGGAAGTGCGCCCCCGCCTGCCCCGGCGCGAGATCGGACGCGGATGCCGTGGCACCGGGTTCGTCGTCTCCGCCGACCGAAGCGTGCGGTTGCGCCGCGGCCCAGGCCACCAGAGCACCGGCTACGACGGCGACCACCGCGTAGTACCCGAGCATGAGTCGTTCTCGTTCTGGTGTGAAATCACGTGCGGCGGAGGTGTTTTGAGCGGAGATGACGTCGGCGCGGGTGCGGGTGAGGTACACGACGGTGGCCAGGATCGCGGCCAGGAACAGCACGCTGGTGAGCGCGGTGCCCAGCCCGAGTCCGTGGTCCGCGGTGGGTGAGGCGAGCCAGTCACCGAGATTGGCGCCGAGTGGTCGGGTGAGGATGTAGGCGAGCCAGAAGGCCAGTACGGCATTGGCCCCCAGCCGCCAGCCGAGCACGACCGCGGCGATGAGCCCGGCGGGCAGCAGCACCGAAACACCGGGACCCCATCCGGTCACCGACAGCGTCCAGTCGCCCGCGGCGGTCCCGAGGGCGAAGGTGACCAGCACCGCCAGCCAGTAGAACACCTCGCGCGGTGTGGTGACGATCGAGTGGATCGACAGCGTGCGTTCGCGCACGAACCACACGGCGAACACCACGGCCAGCACCGCGGCGAACACGCTGGTGCTCACCACGAGTGGGACCGAGAGGCTGTCGGTGAGGATATCGGTGTAGAGGGTTCCGGTGACGCTGAGCACGACCACCGTCAGCCAGTACGCGAACGGCACGTACCGGCTCAGCCGCAGCTGCCAGCCCAGCACCCCGGCCAGAATCACGGTGAACAGCACCGCCGTCAGCCCGAGGCCGACCCCGAGGGTCATATTGATCCAGTCGGCGAAACTCTCCCCGACCGTGGTGCACAGGATCTTGATGACCCAGAACCACACGGTCACTTCCGGCACCTTGCTCAGCATCCGGCGACCGGTGCCGACCTGCGAATTCGTCATCTCCGTCACGGCTGGTGACCGTAGTCAGCAACCGCTGTGACAACGCTGAGAAGGATCCGACGCCCATCTGTCCGGCCGATGGACAGTGAGCTATTCGTTCGATGACCCGGGCCGATCGACCGGCGCGGCCGGGAGCTCGACAGCCAGCCGGGCACCGCCCTGTGGCGAATCCTCGATCGTGATCGAACCCTGGTGCGCGCGAACGATTTCCGCGACAATCGCCAACCCGAGACCGGTCCCGCCGGAGGTGCGGGCGCGATCGTCTTCGAGCCGGACGAACCGCTCGAAGACCCGCTCGCGCTCGGCGACCGGAATGCCCGGCCCGTCGTCGTCGACGATCACTCGCGCTGTGCCGGAACCGGATTCGACCGTGACGGCGATCCCGGTGCGAGCGTGGGCGGCGGCATTATCGGTCAGATTCCGGATCACGCGGTGCAGCGCACTCGGATCGCCGACGACCCGGGCGGGATGCAGCTGCGCCTCCACCGCCAGCCCGGGGTGGTCGTGGCGCAGTGTCGCGACGGTGTTGGCGGCGAGATCATCGAGGTCGACATCGACTGTGGCCAGCCGCATTCCGTTCTCATCCGCCCCGGCCAGCGTGAGCATGTCCTCGACGAGCTGCTTGATCCGCTCGGCCTCGGGCAACGCGGTCGCGTTGATCATCTCCGCGTCGAGCATCCCGGGATGATCGCGACCGAGCTCGAGCGCGGCGATCACGGTCGCCAGCGGACTGCGCAGCTCATGCGAGGCATCGGCGATGAACCGGCGTCGCGCGGCATCCGATTCCTGAATCCGGTCGAGCATGGCGTTCATCGTCACCGCCAGCTGCGCGATCTCATCGGTGGTCTGCGGCACCGGAACTCGATCCCCCAGCCGCCCGGCATCGATCGCGGCGACCTGACGGCGGATCGCTTCCACCGAGGTCAGCGACCGCCCGACCAGAGCGTATGTCGCCGTGGCGGACGCCAATAGCACCAGGGGAGCCAGCACCGCCACCACGAGCCCGACATTGCGGACGGTCTCCTCGGCCTCCTCATTGCTGACCGCGACCAGCACCGTGAAAACGCCGTCGGGCCCGGAGACGGTGCGGGTGGCCGCCCGCACATCATCGAGTTCGGGCACCTCGACACCGGGCGAGGAGTCCGGCACCGGGGTTATCAGCGGCTTGGACATCTCAGCCTCCGACGAGGCCCGCACCACAGCGCCTTCGGCGTTGATCACCTGCACCGCGACAATCGTCCGATCCCGGGCGAACAGACCCTCATCGGCCTGGGCGGGCGCGCGATGCGCGAGCTGCCCGGCCAACTCACTGGCCCGCCCCGACGCGGTGGAATCCACCGATTCGAGCAGTGACTGATACATCAGCCACAGGCCCGCGAGCGCGCCGAGGGCGAACACCACCGCGAGCACCGCGGTGCTCAGCACCGCCGACCGCACGCGCAATCCCCACCGGGCGGGCCGCAGCAGTACTGACACATCAACCATGTCCGCCATCATGCAGCCCGTTCCGCCCCGAGCGCTGTTCACTCTCAGCGTGTTCACAGCGGTCCGCTGCCAACGTGGTGACCATGACAGCGCCGCTTGCCGAGGGTTCGTGAGAATCCATCAGTACTGCTGCTTCGCCCTCGAGAGCACGACAGTGCCCGCGTCGGACCTCACCGCGTGGCTCGGGGTGCCACCCGATGAGACCCATGAGCTGGGCAGCTGGACAGCGGCGGCGAACGTTCCGCCCTGCCACGCCTGGCTTCTCATCGAGCGCGGTGCGGACCCCGTGGACCGGCAGATCCACGCGCTGATCCGACGGATGAATCCGATCCGTTCCCAGCTGATTTCGCTGTGCTCGGATCATGCCGTCCTACCGGTGCTGCGGATCGTGCGCTATTTCCAGGGCGATCCGGCGGGCATCGCGCCCCGTGGGTTCGACGAGCCGCTGCCGAAGGCATGGCATCTGTCGACGCCTGTGCTCGAGTTCCTGGTATCGACAGGAACCGAGCTCGAGGTGGAGGAATATGCCGTCACCGATCAGGACTTCGCGCGCTGACCTATTCGCGCAGCCTGACATGGGCGGGCGTGAGCTCGGAGAGTCGTTCGACCCCGAGGAGCTGCATCGTCCGCGTCGCCTGTGTTTCGAGGATGGTCAGCGCCCGGGCGACACCCCGGCTGCCGCCCGCCATCAGCCCGTAAAGGTATGCGCGCCCGACCATTCCGGCGGATGCACCCAGCGCGACCGCCATGACAAGGTCGGCGCCATTCATGATGCCGGTGTCGATGATGATTTCGGTGCGATCGCCGACCGTGGCCACGACGTCCGGCAGCAGCCGCAGCGGGGTCACCGCGCGATCCAGTTGCCGCCCACCGTGATTGGACAGCACGATCGCATCCGCTCCGAGATCGGTGACCACCCGGGCATCCGCGACGCTCTGAATGCCTTTGACTATCAGCTTTCCCTTCCACTGCGAACGCAGCCAGGCCAGATCCTGTGGTCCCACACTCGGATCGAACATGTGATTGACCAGCTCTCCGACGGTCCCACCCCATGAGGACAATGACGCGAACTCGAGCGGACGCGTGGTGAGCAGGTTGAACCACCACGCGGGATGCAGCGAGATATCGGCCACCGTGCGCGCGGTCAGCGTGGGCGGAATCGTGAATCCATTGCGGACATCGCGCATGCGCGCACCGGCGACCGGGGTGTCCACGGTGAGCACCAGGGCATCGAAGCCCGCCGCGCGTGCGCGTTCGATCAACCCGAGACTCGCGTCGCGGTCCTTCCACAGGTACAGCTGAAACCAGTTGCGCGCACCGGGCAAGTGCAGCTGTGCGAGTTCTTCGATCGATGTCGTGCCCATGGTCGACAACGTGTACGGGATTCCGGCGGCGGCGGCCGCACTCGCCACGGCCAGCTCGCCTTCGTGATGCATGAGCCGGGTGAAGCCGGTCGGCGCCAGCACCAGCGGCAGGGCGCTGTGCGCGCCGAGGACGGTCGTCTCCGGCGTCGCCGACGACACGTCCCGAAGGATGCGCGGATGGAAGGTGCTGTCCCGGAACGCCTGTCGCGCGGCGCCGATGCTCACTTCGCCCTCGGCGGCACCGTCGACGTAGTCGAACACCGATCGCGGTGTCCGACGGCGGGCTATCGCGCGCAGATCCTCGATCGTGTGGGCGCGCGCCAGTCGCCTGTCGGTGGGATCGGCGATGAAGGGCCGTCTGCGCATGAGCGGGCGGAGTTCGGACCAGCGCGGCAGCTGGCGACCGTGGAGAAGGGTGCCCGTCGCGGTGGGGGCGGACGTGGAGGTCAACGCTGACATGTGCAAGCCGATCTGTGGGTAGTCGAAATCATTGGGTCACAGCCGCTTTGGTGGTCTGATACCGAGCGCCGAGGCGGCGGAGCAATTCGATCTGGGCATGGGTCGCCGAAATCAGCGCCGACTGCGCCACCGATTCGTCCGGTGCGTGAGCCCGGGTATAGGGATCCTGTACGGCGGTCACCAGGACATCGATCTCGGGCATTGTCTCGAGCAGAGCGGCGATGAACGGAATTCCACCCCCGACTCCCAGCGTGACCGCTGAATTGCCGAAAGCGTTGGCGAGCACATCCTGTGCGACGGCGGTCAGCGGGCTTTCCGGATCGGCACGCCAGCCGGACCCCATGGCGACCGGCTCGATATCCACCCGAATTCCTTTGGGCGCGTTAGCGCGGATGTGGTTTTCGACCGCCTGAAGTGCCTCGGTGGGATCCTGTTCCGGAGCCAAGCGAATACTGACCGCGGCGCGAGCGGCCGGGCTAAGAATATTGGCGGCACCGGCGGCCGGTGGCGCGTCGATGCCGGTGACCGTCAACGCCGGTCCATCCCAAAGTCGTTGAGACATGGACCCTTTCCCGACGAACTCGACATCCGGCAGCATGGTGGACTGCGTACGTATATCGGCGGGATCCGGTCCGGCGGTGGACACGCAATGGCCGGGGTGGATACCCGCGATCGACACCGCACCGGTCTCATCGGTCATCGAGGCCAGCAGCCGGCACAGTGTGGTCACCGCGTCGGGCACCGCACCGCCGAAAACGCCCGAGTGCACCGGGGTTTCGGCCGTGCGAACCGTGATCAGGATGTTCAGCAGCCCGCGCAGCGAGACGGTCAGCGACGGAATGCCGACATCCGCGTTGACCGCGTCCGGCGCTATGACAACGTCGGCGCGCAGCGTGTCGGCTTGTTCGAGGAGGAGCGACTGCAATGTGGGTGAACCGATCTCCTCTTCGCCCTCGATCAGCACGGTCACCGTGACCGGAAGATCTGGACCGAGGCAGCGCAGCGTCTCGAGGTGCACCGCGATCGCCCCTTTGTCATCGGCGGTACCGCGCCCGTAGAGCCGTCCCTCGCGGCGGGTCAGCGTGAAAGGATCCGACTGCCAAGCCTGCCGATCTCCGACCGGCTGCACATCATGGTGTGCGTAGAGCAGGACCGTCGGCGCTCCGGGCGGACCTTCACGCCGCCCGATCACCGCGGGCAGCCCGCCGGGCCGGGTCACCACCCGCGCCTGAACACCGACCGATCCGAACGCCTGGGCCACGAGTTGCGCGGACCGTTGTACATCCTGCTCGCGGCTCGGATCCGCGCTCACCGACGGCACCGCGACGAAGCCGGTCAGATCCTCGAGCAGGCGATTCTCGTCAACCATTGCCGAACTTCCTTCGTAGCTGTGAACGCGGTGCGCCGATGATTCGATGGGCCACGATGCCCTCCTGAAATACTGGTGGTACTTGACATACCGTTGGTACGAGTGTTGCCTAGGTTACATGGAAGCAAAGGTTCGTCAACCCCGGGAATCGAGCCGTGACCGGCGCAGTCGCGAAACCCGGCAGGCCCTGCTGGACGCCGCCTACGCGCTGTTCTGCGAGCACGGCTACGCGGGAACATCGCTGGATCGGATCGCCGAGCAGGCCGGATACACCAAAGGCGCGGTGTACCCGCACTTCGCGAGCAAAGAGGAACTGTTCCTGGCGCTGATGGAGAGCAAGGCCGCCTCGCTGACCGCGCGCTGGACCGATGCGGAGCCCGACGACGCACCGAAGTCGATGGGGGAGTGGCTTTCCCAGGCCATGAGCGAGCGCCGCGAATGGTTCCTGGTCTCCGCGGAATTCACGGTCCTCGCCGCGCGCAAGCCCACGCTGGCCGAACGGCATCGCGCGTCGATCACGCAGGTGTGCGATGAACTCGCCGCGCAATTGCGCGAAATCGGCGGTGACATCACCGAATCCGATGCCGCGACCCTCAGCCGTGTGGTGATGGCGATGATGAACGGCCTGGTCCTGCACGCCGCGATCGACCCCGGCCTGGACCTCGCCGCCGACTTCGACTTCGGGCTGCATCGACTCGCCGGCATTCCCGCCGGACCCCGGAAAGGCTGATCCGATGGATGAATTGCGCACGTGCACAGTCGAAAACGGCCGGAGAGTGGCCTGGGCCGAATACGGCGATCCGAACGGGGTCCCCATCGTCTTCAGTCACGGCACACCCGGTGGCCGACTCGGTGTCGCCCACCACCACGATGGATACCTCCGCCAAGGTCTGCGAGTGATCTCCCCCGATCGTCCGGGCTATGGCGCGACCGGCCCCCTACCCGGTCGATCGGTCTATGATGCTGCTCGGGACACCCTCGCGATTCTGGATGTCTGCGGCCTGGACCGGGTTTTCGCGGTCGGCGGATCCGGCGGCGGCCCGCACGCGCTCGCGCTGGCGGTGGCCGCGCCCGAGCGGATCCGGTCGGTCGGTGTGTTCGTGGGAGCGGCACCGCTGCTCGCTGAGGAGATCGACGGTCAGGTCGCGATCAACCAGGCGGTCATGGCGCGGCTGGACGAACCGGCGGCCTTGCGCGAGTTGCTGAATCAGGTGCGGACGTCACTGCTCGAGCAGGGACTCGCCGCGGTCCTGGCGGACGCACCGGACATCGACAAACTCCGGTGGGCTGAACATGCCGAGTCCCGACAGCGGTCCATCGATGACGCGCTCGCCCCCGGCGTTCAGGGCATGGCCGACGATTACCGCGCGATCTTCGGCGGGGCATGGGGATTCGAGCCGTCACAGGTCGCGGTCCCCGTCGTGTGGGCGCACGGCGACCAGGATCGCAACGTACCCGTATCGGCGGCACGCAGGATCGCCGAACAACTCCCGGACTGCCGCTTCGTCAACTGGACGGAGGTCGGGCATTCACCCGGACCCGACCTGCTGGCCGAGTTCTACACGGCCGTGCTGGCCAGCGCGCGGTGAGGACGAACCGAATCATGCGCAACGATGTTCAAATCCACGGCAGCACAGGGACTCCCGTGTTGCTACTGCCCGGCGGCGCGGAATCGAGCGCCGGATTCTTCCCGGGGCTCGTCGAAGGGCTGCTCGCAGCTCCCGGCTGTCGAATCATCGAACATGATCGACCGGGCACCGGCAGTTCGACCGAACCGGGTTCGCTGGCCACCGCCGCATCCCATCTGGCCGGGGTCATCACCGCACTCGAGTGCGGGCCGGTCGTGGTCGTCGGGCAGAGCCTGGGTGGCGCGGTGGCAGTGCTACTCGCGACCGAGTATCCCGAAATAGTCTCGGGCATGGTGCTTTTGGATCCCACGCCGATCACCGACGGCCGCGGCTGCGCCCGCCTCGAGCGATCGATGGGCCTGGTCGAGAAGCTGGGTTCGATCCCGCTGCTGCGTCGCGCCCTACAGCTCCTGGTGCGCTCGGGTATCCGCCGCAGCGTACGAGGAAGCGAGTTGCGACCCGACTGCCAGGCCGCGTTCGACAAACTGGAAGCCCTCGACGTCATCAAGTTGGCGCAGGCCGTGCGCGGAATCGGCCAGATTTCAGCCGAACTCGACAAGGCCGCCCTTCCGCGGGTGCCCGCGGTCTTGGTAACCGCAGACCGTAAACAGGGCCATGAGGTAGCGCAGGCTCACGCCCGTCTCGCCGAACGCCTGGGGGCACCGCTGATCCGCTGGCCCGGCGCGGCGCACAATCTGCACCTCGATCATCCGGACGAAACCTTGGCTACCGTGCGCGATCTGCTGGAACGCACGCGCGAATCCTGAAGGCAGCGGGCATAGTCGAACCGCACGCCCAAGCGGCTCAGCGTCCTCTCAGCGCCAGGTCTCGATACTGAGCCGGTGTCGGAAGTCCTCGAAATGGTCGGAGCTGTGTGTTCGGAAGCCTGGAGCCACGCGGACAGCGTCCATGCCGTGATCGGCACGGTGGCCGTCTCTGCCGGATTGTTCGCAGTGTCGGTGTTCCGCCCGATCGCGGTGGTGCCCGAGGAGTTCTATGCGCCCGGGCGGCGAGCGGGATTGCGGACGATCGCGGTCGCGATGCTGTTCGCACTGGTGACGGTGCAGATCGAACGCGGTGGATGGCTCACGCGCGCTGACCCGTTCGTGAGCAGTTGGTTCGCCCGGCACCGCACCGGCACGTCGACAGCGGTCGCGGGGACGGTCAACAGGCTCAGCGATCCGCGGATCGTCATCGCGGAAACAGTGGTTGTCGCAACGATATTGGTGTGCACGCGTCGTCGGAGCGCGGCAGCGCTGATCACCGCTCCGGTTGTTCTGGTGTTCGTCACCGGGTGGTGCGTGAAACTGCTCGCCGATCACGAGCAACCCGGGGGGACATGGCTGGGGGTGCTGAACGCCGGCACGTTTCCCGGCGCGCCCATCGGTGGCGTGACCGCGCTTGTAGGAGCTTTGGCAATGATGTGCGCGGGAGTCGACGGGCGCTCGTCGCGGCAGGCAGCGGTGATCTGGTCGCTGGTGGTCGCGTCGGTAGGAGTCGTGGGTGTGGCAGCGCTGTCCGCCGGGACGCATCGAGCCACCGATGCCGCCGCCGGTGCGTTGGCCGGGGTTGCTGCGGTGAGCGTTATCGCGATCGTTCGCGCATCCGGCGTGAACCGTGCCCTGCCTGATCACGCCGATACGGTTGCCCAATCGGTGAGTCGGTAGCGGAGTCGAACCGCGCTACCTGTTCACTGGTGATGCACTCGACCGCAGCGCGCTAGGAGGTACGGGATCAGCACAGTAGCGACTCCGGGAGTCGGGCTTGCGATCGTCTGCGTCGTTCTGGTCGCCGGCGCGGCGGTGGTGTACCGGGTGGCGCGCCTCGGACCGATGATCACCGCGCCCGCCGCGGCCGTGCGGGCGGTGGTCCAACTCGCCGCTGTCGCATCGGTGTTGGCGGTTGCGCTCGCGCATCTGTGGTCCTCGCTGCTGGTGCTGCTGGTGATGTTCGGGGCGGCGGTCGTCACGGCCACACGACGCAGTGACGCGGGATGGTCGGGGGCGTGGCTGGTGCTGTCGTTGAGTGCGGGAGCGGTCGCCGCGCTGTTGCCGATGCTGGTCAGCGGGGTGGTTCCGATGACAGGTATTGCGGTGGTACCGGTCGGCGGAATTGTTCTCGGCGGTGCCATGACCGCGACATCGCTGGCGGCCCGTCGTGCCCTGGACGCGCTGATCGTCGGGCACGGGGAGTTCGAGGCCGCGCTGAGTCTGGGGTTCACCGATCGGGATGCCCGGTGGGAAGTCGTCATTCGCACCGCGAGTGACGCGCTGCTGCCCGGTGTCGATCAGACTCGCACCGTCGGATTGGTCACGCTGCCAGGCGCTTTCGTGGGTGTGCTGCTCGCCAGCGGTTCCGCGGTGCAGGCGGCGGCGGTACAGGTGCTGGTGCTGCTGGGGCTGTTGCTCGCGCAATCGGTAGCGGTCGCGGTTACCGTCGAGTTGATCTCACGCGGCTGGATTCAACGGCGCGCGCACGAAAGCAACTGAATCGCACCAGTCCTATCCACCGACCGGAAGGTGATAGCCGTAATGGCCACAGCAACAACAGATCTCGCGGCATTCATTCGAGGACTTCCGAAAGCCGAGCTGCACCTGCACCTGGAAGGGACGCTCGAACCGGCATTGAAGTTCGCGCTGGCCAGCCGAAATGGCATCGAGTTGGCCGAATCCACCGTCGCCGAGGTCGAAGCGACGTACCAATTCCACGATCTGACCTCGTTCCTGCAGGTCTACTACCCGGCGATGCGGGTGCTGCAGCAGGCGCAGGACTTCCACGACCTGGCCTTCGCCTATCTGACCAGGGCACACGCGGACGGTGTACGGCATGTCGAGATGTTCTTCGACCCGCAGGCGCACACCAGCCGCGGGGTGCGATTCGATACCGTGATCTCGGGGTACCGGTCGGCAATTGTGCAGGCGCGCAGGGAGTTCGGCATCTCCGCCGAGCTGATCATGTGTTTCCTGCGCGATCAGTCCGCGGAATACGCGATGGCGACACTGATGGAAGCGCTGCCCTACAAGGAGTGGATCATCGGGGTCGGCCTCGATTCCGACGAGCGGGGCAATCCGCCGAGCAAATTCGCGGAGGTATTCGCGCGCGCCCGCCGCGAGGGTTTCCTGCTCACGATGCACTGTGATATCGACCAGGACAACTCGATCGAGCACATCCGCCAGGCGTTGGAAGATATCGGTGTGGACCGAATCGACCACGGCACCAACATTATCGAGAACGATGCGCTGGTGGAGCTCGCTCGATCCCGGGGAATCGCGTTCACCTGCTGCCCGGTATCGAACTCGTTCGTCACCCAGAGCGGCAAGTCCGAAGAGATCCTCACCCTACTGAACCGCGGAATCCTGGTAACGGTGAACAGCGACGACCCATCGTACTTCGGTGCATACGCCGCGGATAACTATGTGGCCCTGACCAATTCGGCCGAAGTGACGATCGATCAGGTCGTGGCATTGGCCAAGAACTCATTCCAGGCATCATGGATTTCCACTGCCCGACGCGAGCACTTCCTGCTTGAAGTCGACCGATACGTCGGCGATAACACCTGATCGGTGAGGCGCTCAGGCGGAAGCCAGGGTGTCGAGCGAAACTTGCCATAGCCGTGCGGAATTGGCGGGGTCGAGGGCGTATGCGGCGACGCCGCGGCGGACGCCCGGGCGGTGTGGTTCCGCCTCGCTGCAGTCTTCGAAGTAGCGGCCGGTGACGCCCTCGAGCAGCGGTGAGGCGGCCAGCAGGACCGAGGTGGCGGCGCCCTGGGCGGGGGTTTTCCATGACACCGCCGTGCTGTCGGGTTCGAACGATGCGGGTGCGTTCCCCGCGTCGCCGATATGCCTGCTCAGGTTGGTGTCGGGGATGCGTCCCGGGTTCAGGGCGTTGGCGGTGATCCCGTCGGCTGCCCAGCGCTTGCTCGCCTCGACCGCGAACAGGATATTGGCGGTTTTGGACTGCCCGTAGGCTTCCCACGCGTCATAGGGACGGTGCCGGAAGTGGATGTCGTCGAACACCACCTCGCCGTTCACGTGCCCCACCGAACTCACGGCGACGATTCGCGCGTTGCCCGCCGAAGCGAGCGAGTCGTGCAGGCCGGTCGTCAGTGCGAAATGTCCGAGATGGTTGGTGGCGAACTGCATTTCCCAGCCCTGTGGGGTCCGCATTTCCGGCGTGGCCATGATTCCCGCGTTGTTGACCAGAATGTGCAGCGGCCCTTGCCAATCGGCGACGAACCGCGCGATCGAGGATTGGTCGGCGAGGTCGAGTGGAGCGACGAACACCTGCTTGTTGCCGGTCTCGGCGACGAGGTCGCGCGCGACGAGTTCACCCGCGGCGAGATTGCGCACGGCCAGGGTCACTTCGGCATTCGCGCTCGCGAGGGCGCGGGCGGTTTCGGTGCCGATCCCGGACGCGCCGCCGGTGACGATGGCGCGCCGACCGGTGCAGTCGACTCCGGCGATGACCTCGGCGGCGGTCGACTGCGCGCCGAACGGGGTGGTGATGCGATTGCTGCTCATGACAACGCTGCTTTCTGATTCCGGAGAATTCGGATCGAGCGGACCGTCCCCTACACTCATAAACGGAGCCGCGTCCGCTTAACGAGGATAAGCGGAGCCGACTCCGCTTGGCAAGACCGTCCCCGACCGATGAGAGACCATGGCACCCGACAACGCCCGCCCACTCCGCGCCGACGCCCAGGTCAACCACGACCGTCTCCTCGAGGCCGCAGCGCGCGCATTCGCTGCCGACGGGACCGGCGCATCGCTCAAGGCGATCGCCAAGGACGCCGGTGTCGGAATCGGCACCCTCTACCGCCGGTTCCCCACCCGCGAAACCCTCGTCGAGGCGACCTATCGCAATGAGGTCGCCCGGCTGTGCGACTCAGCGCCGGACCTGCTCACCACAATGCCTGCGACACAGGCGCTTCGCGTCTGGATGGACCACTTCGTCGACTTCATGGCGACGAAGAACGCGATGATCGAGGCCCTGCGCACGGTGCTCATGTCCGAAGCCGACATCATGAATACCCGTGCGCTGCTGGCGAGTTCGCTGTCCCTGCTCATGACCGCGGGTGCGGCGGATCACACGATTCGCACCGACGTCGACCCGAGCGATGTATTGATGGGCCTGGGTGGAATAACCCTGATCGCAGGGGAACCCGAACAGCGAGACCTGGCCGGCCGATTGCTGGATCTGCTCGTGGACGGCTTGCGCGACCATAGCTCTTCCGTGTGAGTTGCCACTGATCGACAAGCGGCTCCGCCGGGGCGATATCGGTTGGTGCAGAGCATCATTGGGCTATGCGACGTACGCGGCCCGGCGTGCCTGAGTGATGAGGTCGGCCAAGCGGGGGTGTGTTCTTTCGGGGTGATGTACGAGACCGAGTGTGGTTCCCGGGGCGTCGATGACGGGGACCGCCCGCACGTGCTCACCGAGCCGGGGGATGACATCGTGGCTGGCGAGCGCGGAGGCATTGCGCAGATGGATGTGGTCGATGATCTCATCCAGGTCGAGATCCGGGCATGTATGCAGATGGCCGGGCAGCGCGGTGACCTCATCGAGCTGTAGCGAATAACGTTGCGCGAGTGGATGATTCCTCGGCAGCAGCGCGACGGTTGGCTGTTCGATCAATTCCTCGGTGTGCAGCGGCGCGGGCGCGGTGGTGAGGCAGCTGAGTGCGGCGTCGGCATCACCGTTGAGCACGGCCCGGGCGGGACTGCGGGTGAGGTGCACGCGGATCGGAATCGGGAGCGCCAAGCCTTCGGTGCGAGCCAGAATGTCATGCAGCAGACCGGATCCGATCGCCGGGCGGACCGCAAGACTCAGCGGGCGCGACGCGTCGCTGGACCGTACCCGTTCGACGGCGGCACGGGTGGCGGCGAGGATCGCCCGCCCATCGGCGGCGAAGGTGAACCCGGCGTCGGTGGGCGTGACCGCGCGGCTGGTGCGTTCGAAAAGCCTTACTCCCAGCCGTCTTTCGAGCTTGGCGATGGCCCGCGACAGTGGTGGCTGGGTAATACCCAAGCGCGCAGCGGCCCGAGTGAAGCTGAGTTCATCGGCGACCGCGACGACGTATTCGAGGTCCGCGAAGTCCACCTGATCCATACCCACAGGGTATGGGTAACAGTCGATATCGTGCATAGCTCATCGGCGCGCACGCGGATGTACTCGAGTCATGACCGCAGCACAGATATCAGCACACACCGCCGCCGATCCGGCCGCACAGGACCCTTACCGGCTGATTCCCGAGGTATTCGCCCACTACGTCCGAGCAGCCGACCATCGCGATCCGCAGCGCATGTCGGCACTGTTCGCCCCCGAGGCGACGGTGCGGATTTACTATCGCGGCGCGGGCGAGCCGGAACTGCTCGCGGAACTGACCGGCGCTGCCACTATCGGCGCGGCGGTGGCAGCGGGCATGGCACCGCACCCACCGCTGGGCTGGAGCCACCACACCCTCCTCAACCCGATCATCACCGTCGAGGGCGACCAAGGCGCATTCGACGCGCAGTTCATCGTCTACAACGCCCACGGCCTGGCCCGCCCGGCCGAGGGCTGGCCGCCGACCGCGTTCGGTGCCCAGGGCACGATCGTCCCCATCGAGTCCGGATACGCGCGGGCCCAACTGCAACGCGACCGAACACGCTGGCTGATAACAGAATTGGTGATCGAACACGATCTGCCCTACGCAATCCCCGCCTCGTGACCGTGCCCGCCTGTCGACGATCCTGCTCGCGGTGATCGGCGGGGCCGACTGACGGCCGACTCTCCGCTCGCCTGGCATACTGGGTGCGCAGCTCCGATTGCTGGAGGTGTGCTGGGTCCGTTGACGCTGTTCGATGTGAACTCGGAGGTGATCGTGTGGTGATTCCCGACGATCTGGCCAGGGATGCCTATCTGTACGGGTATTCGATCGACGAGGCGTACAAGTTCCTCTACGAGACGACCATCGAGCCGGGCATCGAGCTCAATCGTTTCCAGCTGTTGCGCGACCTCGCCGATGACACCTACACCGCGCACCCCACCATCAATAACGACACCCTGCACCTGCAGGGCTGGTTCGATGTGGGAGCCGAACCGGTGGTGGTCACCATCCCCGATTTCGATCCCGGCCGCTACTGGATCCTGCACACCATGGACCTGGGCCACTACACCAACGCCATGATCGGCTCGCGTACCCGCGGCACCGCGGGCGGGCGGTTCCTGTTCGCGGGAAGTACATGGACGGGTGTGGTGCCGCCCGGCATCGACGAGGTCATCCGCTCGGAATCGGATCTGATCAAGGTCATGGGCCGAATAATGACCACGGGCGGTGACGACTTGGCCGCGGCCCGTGACCTACAGGATCGGTGGGTTCTGCAAACCCTCTCGGAATTCCTGGATGTGCCCGGACCGGAACCGATCCCGCGCGACTACCCGGATCCGGCATCGACGAACTGGCTCGAACGCGTTGATTTCGTGCTCGCGCTCGGCTCCATGGCCACCGCCGACGCCGACTGGCTCGCACGGTACCGCGAGATCGGATTGGGTTCCGGCACAACAGAGTTCACGGATGGGCAGCGGGAGGCCGCTGATCGCGGACAGCGCCTGGGAATGGCTCGCATCCACGAACTCGCCCCGCAAATGACCAATTCCGAGGAATTGCTGGGCACCCGCGCCGACCTGCAGAACACACCCCGGGAAACCTTCGCGATCGGAACCTTCCTCGGCCAGTGGGGCCTGCCCCCGGTCGAATCGGTGTACCTGAAGATCGAGACCGGTACCGACGGACTGCCGATCAACGGGTCCGGCGGAAAAACCTATCGTGCCCGCTTTCTGCCCCCGCCGGTCAGTGAGTTCTGGTCATTCACCGTGTACGGCAGCGACAACCGGCTCATGGCGCACAACGCCATCAACCGCCACAGTCGCGGCGACCGCACCCTCGCCGCCGATTCCGACGGGTACTACACACTCGAACTCGGCTCCGACGTCACCGCACACGCCGACGACCCGAACTATCTGCCCATCCCTGACAAGGACAGCTACCTCATCCTGCGGATGTACGGCCCGAACCGAGACATCCGAGACGGGAAATACCCGACACCCGACTTCGAGGTCTAGGGCGCAACGCCGGACGACGCTATTCGGGGCGACTTTCCATGGGCCGCTCGCGGCTGGCCGCCCACGATGCCAACAGCGCCAGGCCGTCCGCGGTCGGCGTGCCGGCGGCAGCGGTGTAGACGATCAGGAGTAGACCCGGTTCGGCGGGCAACTCCATCGACTCGACATCCAGGTCGAGTTGACCTACTGCCGGATGGTGCACGCGCTTGCGTCCGGACCGATGCAGCCGGACGTCCCGAGATGCCCACCGCTGCCGGAATAGTTCACTGCGCGTTGATAATTCACCGATCAGGGCGATCAGCTCCCGGTCGTGTGGGTCGCGGCCCGCCTCCATGCGTAGCTTCGCGGCGACATCGCGGGCGATTCGGTCGTAGTCGACGAAGAACGTTTGTGCCGCTTCGGGATTCAGATAGACGAACCGGGCGGTGTTCGCCGGTCGTTGTGTGTCAGCCAGCACCGGTGAAAACAGCGCGCCGGCAAGATGATTCATGGCCAGTACGTCATATCGGCCGTTGCAGATCCACGCCGGTGCGTCGGTGATGGCGTCCAGCACCTGCCGCAGCGCCGGGCGCACCGCTCCGGCCGGGCGTCGACGGCGTATATCGCTGGGCGTCTTGGACTGTCGTGCGAGGTGGAACAGGTGGTCGCGCTCGGCCTCGTCGAGTTGTAAGGCCGCCGCCAAGGCGTCGAGCACCCCTTCGGAGGCGCCACCGAGGCTGCCGCGCTCCATGCGCACGTAATAGTCGACCGATACTCCCGCCAGCAGAGCGACCTCTTCGCGCCGCAGACCTTCGACCCGGCGATTGCCGCCATACGCGGGCAGCCCGGCCCGCTCGGGCGCGATTCGCGCGCGACGCGAGCTCAGGAATTCCTTTATCTCAGTGCGCAGATCGATCACCGTCACCTCCTCACCGTAGGTCCTGTTCGCGGGCCGAGGGAGGTTCTGCCGGTACCCCCGACGCGCTCCGCATCGCCGCCGCGCACCCGGTTACCTCCGGACGAGGGGCACCGGCAGTACCTGTGCCACCAGGGTCTCCCCGCGCCCGCAAAGCGTTCCTAACCTGCTGTTACCGGTTGCGGCCGAAGCGGGAGCAACCGGCCGGATCACTCCTGTTATCGAAGGAGCACTCTGCAATGCGGACACGCAAACTTGGACAGCACCTCGAAGTCTCAGCCCTGGGCCTGGGTTGCATGGGTATGAGCTTCTTCTACGGTTCGCCCCCGGACCCGGCCGAGATGACGACGCTGCTACGGACCGCGGTCGACCGCGGCGTGACACTCTTCGACACCGCCGAAGTCTATGGCCCGTTCACCAATGAAGAACTGGTCGGCCGGGCTCTGGCACCGATCCGCGACCAGGTGGTAATCGCCACCAAATTCGGTATCGCACACGGCGAGCACGGGCCGACCCCGGCGTCCGGGCTCGATAGCCGACCCGAGCAGATCCGTCGAGTGACCGAGGCTTCGCTGCGGCGGCTGCGAACGGATCACATCGACCTGCTGTACCAACACCGCGTCGATCCCGACGTGCCCATCGAAGAGGTGGCGGGCACGGTCAAGGAGTTGATCGCCGAGGGCAAGGTCAAGCATTTCGGTCTGTCGGAGGCAGGTGCGACGACGATCAGCCGTGCCCACGCCGTGCAGCCGGTGGCGGCGCTGCAAAGTGAATACTCGCTCTGGACAAGAGAACTCGACGCCGAGATCGTTCCGACCCTGGAGCAGTTGGGCATCGGCCTGGTGGCGTACAGCCCGCTGGGCAAGGGCTATCTGACCGGCACCATCGACTCACGTACATCGCTGGCCGACAACGACCTTCGCCGTATGCTGCCGCGCTTCACTCCGGAAGCACGCCGGGCCAATCACGCCCTGATCGACCTGCTGCGGCAGATCGCCGACGACAGGGCGGCCACACCTGCCCAGATCGCGCTCGCCTGGGTGCTGGCGCGGCGGCCATGGTTCGTGCCGATCCCGGGCACCACCAAAGCACATCGGCTGGACGAGAATCTGGGAGCGCTCGATATCGAATTGACCTCCGGTGACCTGGGACGCATCGAGGCGGCCGCGAACGATATCCACGGTGAACGCGTCCCCGAGCGGTTGAAGTCGATGTTCGGCCGCTGAGCCCGTTAGGTGCTACGGCTTCGATCCTGTCCCGTCATCGCATTGACCAAAGCGGTTCGCGCCAGATCACGCAACCAGATGTGCGCGGGGTCGGTGTCATAACGCTGATGCCAGGACAGGTACGCCCGGGCCGGGGGCAGGTCGAACGGGAGCGGGAGCATTGCCAGGCCCAAATCCGCGGCGACCGAACGCGTCGTGGATTCGGGGGCGGTGACGACGAGGTCGGAGCCGCGCACGAACTCGAACGCGGCGCGTTCGGTGGGCGCGGTCGCCACCACGCGTCGAGTCAGGTCCAGACGCGCGAGCTCCTCATCGAGGATGTTGCCCAGCTTGCCGCGCCGCGAGACGGTGATGTGCTCGGCGGCGGCATACCGTGCGGCGGTGACGGTCTCGACCAGGGTCAGTGGATGCCCGCGCCGCACGACGATGACCTGCTTGGTCTCGGCCACCCGATGGGAACGAATCTCGGGTGCGGTCGGGCGGTCCCCGTTCGCGGCGAGGTCGACCTCGCCGCGCCGCAACTCGGGGGTGTCGATGCTCGATTCCGCGATGAAACGCAGTCGCACGCCCGGGGCTTGCTCGCGCACGGCAGTCATCAGGGCCGGACCGCTGAGGGAGACAAGTGCGTCGTGCCAGCGCAGCGTGAAGGTGCGGTCCAGCGTCGCCAGGTCGAGTTCCCGGCTCGGCGCGAGCACGCCCTGGACCTGTTGCAACAGGTCGTGCACCTGTTCCCGGACCGCGAGCGCATAGGGCGTCGGGGTCATCGTGCGCCCGGTCCGCACGAGGATCTGATCACCGGTCGTACGGCGAATCCGGCCGAGGCTGCGGCTCATCGCGGGGGCAGTGACATGCAGGCGGTCCGCCGCACCGGCCACACTGCCTTCCTCGAGCAGAGCGTCGAGCGCCGCGAGCAGGTTCAAATCCAATTGCATGAGAGTAATGCTAGCCGTGCTTTACATGCACTTGCTGTTAATGATGAGTGCTTCTAATGTTCGAGGTGCGGGCGTGAGAATCCACGATTCCTCGCCCGGTTGGTCACATTTCCCTTGCTCGGATTGGAGCATTCGCTATGCCTGAAACACTTCGGAACGCCAGTGTCGCAACGACTTCCGCTGCCGACGCCGAGCTGCTCGCACGGACCGCCGTCGCCGTGCGCGAAGCGAGTTCGGTCCTGCGGGAGCGGTTCGGCGACGTGGTCGAATACCGGACCCGGGACGAGCTGATGCGTGCGCTCGCCGCCAACGACGATGCGGTGCTGGACATCCTGCGCCCGCGCCTCGAAGCCTTGCGCCCGGACGCCCAGTGGGTCGGGGAGGAGCAGGAATTGGACGGCGGCGCGCTGCCGTCCGGCGAATGGTGGGTCGTGGATCCGGTCGAAGGCAACGTCAACCACCTGCACGGCCTGTCCGAGTGGGCGGTGACGGCCACCCTCGTGCGCGATAACCAGCCCGTGCTCACCGCGGTCCACCTGCCGCTGACCGGCGAGACCTATACCGCGCTCGCCGGCGGCGGCGCCTACCTCGACGGCCGGCCGCTGCGTGTGTCAGGAACCGCGGATCTGGGGCTGAGCATCGCGGCCACCAGTCAGGCCAGGCCGGATGAGGACGAGAAGGTCGTGCGGCGGGTCGGCGCGTCGATCACCGAGATGCTCATCGACGCACTCGTGGTGCGGATAGCGGTGCCCGCCACCCTGCATCTGCTGAATGTGGCCGCCGGTCGGATCGACGTCTTCTGGCAGTTCTCCGGCGGCCGTGCGGATTTGCTGCCCGGGGCCCTGCTCGTCTCCGAGGCAGGCGGACGGATCTCCGACACCCAAGGCCGCCCATGGACATTGGCGAGCGAGAGCTTCCTGGCGGCGGCACCCGGCGTGCACGCCGATGCGGTCGCCACACTCTCCCGCTGACCGAAAAACCCACAACCAGAAGGACTTTCAGCATGAGCACAATCGCGATCCTCGGAAACGGCCGTGTCGGCGGCGGTCTGGCCACCGCCTTCGCCAAGGCCGGGCACACCGTGACGGTGGCGGACAGCTCGCCGGGCGCTGCCGCCGACGCTGTCCGCACGGCGCAGATCGTCATCAACGCCACGCCGGGCGACAGTTCGTTGCAGCGGCTCGCGGCACTGCGCGAGCAACTGCGCGGCAAGATCCTCGTCGACGTCTCCAACGCCACCATCGACGGACCGGACGGACTGCCCGCCGATCTGCTCTACCCCGGCGCGAGCCTCGCCGAGCAACTCCAGCAGGCGCTGCCCGAGACGCACGTGGTCAAAACGCTCAACACCATGCTGTACTCGGTGATGACCGCACCCGCCACCCTCACCCAGCCGCCGACCGTCTTCCTGTCCGGTGCGGACGCTGACGCCAAGCAGGTCGTCCGAGGCTTGCTCGAGGACCTCGGCTGGCACCCGGAGTGGATCACCGACCTCGGTGGCATCGAGACCGCACGAGCCGCCGAAGCCGCGATCCTGTTCGTACCGCACGTAATTCGATCCACCGGATTCGCGCCCTTCGCGATCTCGATCGCTCGCTGACACCATCGGCCCGTCATGGGTGATCGTTCTCAGGTAGCGCACGCGCTACCCGAGAACGGGCGCGCGGGGTAGGGTCCAGCGCCGAATCAGCGATGAAGCTCGAAGCATGATGAAGCATTCACCGATCGCGGATATTCACCCCGCCTCCGCTCGAACCATCCATCCTGGAGCGGCGGCAGCCGCGGAGCCGTCGGCGTTGCGTCGCCGTGGTGTGATGTGGTTCTTGTTCGTGGCGTTCGCGGGGGCGTGGTTGCCGTGGCTGGGTGTGCATTTGGCGGGTGGATCACTGGATGATCCGCTGACCCAACTCGCCACCGCCGCGTTTGTTCCGGCACTGGCGGCGTGTGTGGTTAGGCAATGGATCACTCGTCAGGGATTCGCGAACTCCGGTCTGCGGCTTGATCTTCGGGAGACATGGCGACACGTGCTGATGGCGGTGACGCTGCCGTGGGGTGCGCTGGCCGTGGCGGTGGGCGTGGCGATCACCGTGGGATGGTCACCGGCCGATCTGGATATGGACGGTGCGGCCTGGTTGTATCTGCTCGCCGGTCCGCTGATCTGTGTTGTGATGGCTCCCTTCTTCTGGGGCGAAGAGTATGGCTGGACCGCGTATCTGCGTGATCGGCTGGTCCCGGGACGGCCGGTGGCGACGACATTTCTGACCGGACTGATCTGGGGGGTCTGGCACTGGCCGCTCCCGTGGGTGGGGTACTTCGGCGGCGGCACCGGCGTTCTGGACGCGGTGTGGGCCATGCTGCTGTGGTTGCCGCTGAGTGTCCTGCTCGAGTTCATCATCGGATGGTTGTGGTCCGAGACGCGATCGGTGTGGCCCGGAGCGATGCTGCACGCGGGTAGCAATTTCATTGTCTCGCAGGGCCTGCACCTGATCGTCGGTGATTCGTTCGGTGTCAATGCGGCGATGTTGTTGCTGTGCGCCGGACTGACCCCGTTTGTTATCGCGATCATTGCCGGCGGGCACACTGGTCGAGTGACCAATGGACAGCGCTATATGGACCGGGGTCACCGATCGTGACCGCTCCCGCACGCGATGGGATCGCTTCGGTGGGTGCTGCCATGCTCACCGGACCGCGCTACCTGCTCACGGCCTGGCCGGTGCGGGCGGTCATTGGCAACATTCTCGCGACAGTCGTCGCGGCGGTGCTCGCGGTCGCGCTGATCCCGCTTCTGCTCCTGGGCATCACAGGAAACCTTCGGACCGCGATCTGGACGCCGGTGATGGAGTTGGAAGCGGCACGCCTGGCGCTGATCGACCCCGAGATGTCCGACCGTGTGCGTCACGATGCGCGTGCCGCCGCCGCCCGGGGCACGCTTCCCGCGCTGCGTCACCTCGCCTACATCACGCTCCTGACGGTTCTGATCGGTCCCGCCGCGTTCTGCGTGACCGTACTCATGCTGGGCCTGGACACAGTGCTGATCGGCGCTCCGTGGCTGCTCGATGACAGGCCGATCAGCGTGCTGTGGTGGCATATCGAGACGCCGTCGCAAGCGTGGATCGCGATGGCCATCGGCGTTCTCGCCGTGGCACTTACGGCCTATCTGCACGGCCTGCTCGCCGCCGCCGGTTCAGGATTGGCAGGGCTCACGGTCGCCGGAGATTCCGAACTGCGGCGCGAGGTGGTTCGGCTCACCGATTCGCGCGCGGCACTTCTCGAGGCTGTCGAGCAGGAACGCCGCCGGATCGAGGCCGAACTGCACGACCGCGTCCAGCATCGGCTGGTCGCCCTCGCGGTAACCCTCGGGCTCGCCGAAGCCACCCATGGTGATGACGACACCGGCAAGCTGGCATCGCTGGCTCACCAGCAGCTCGACGCCGCGCAGGCTGAACTACGCGCGGTCATCCTCGGCGTTCAGCCGCGCGCACTCAGCGAGCACGGCTTGGCCGCCGCGGTCGCCGATCTGGTCGGGCACTACCCACTACCCGTGCACGTCGACCTCCGGAACACGCAGTCCCCCAGTCGATTACCTGCTGCGATCGAGCAGATCGGCTACCTCGTGATCACCGAGTCGCTGACCAACATCATGAAGCACTCCGGCGCTCATACGGCCACCATCTCCGCCGAACGCACCCGTTCCGCGTGGCGCTTGACCATCGCTGACGATGGCCGAGGCGGCGCCGAATCGGTGCCGGGCCACGGTCTCGACTCGCTGGGCAGCCAGGTCGCGGCGGTCGACGGCACGCTTACAATTACCAGCCCACCCGGAGGACGGACCGAAATAACCATGCGATGCCCACTGCCGAACTAACCTCCGCCGGATTGCGAATCGTTCTGGCGGAAGACAGTCCGCTCCTACGAGCCGGAATCGCCGCCGTCGTCGAAACCGACGGGCACACCGTGTGCGCCGCGGTAGCGACCGGAACCGGCCTTCTCGACGCCACCGAAGCGCACAATCCGGACCTTGTCATCACGGATGTCCGCATGCCCCCGACCCATACGGATGAAGGAATCCGTGCTGCCTTGCAACTGCGGACAATTCGGCCCGAGCTGCCGGTGCTCATCCTGTCCCAGTACACGACGGTCGCCTCCCTGGATCAGCTCATCGACAAGAACGCTCGAACCGGTCAGGGCGGCCTCGGGTACATCCTCAAGGACCGGGTCGCTCACGTACGCCACTTCCTGGACACCATGAACGCCATCGCGCACGGTGCGACCGTGATCGACCCCGACGTCATCACCGCGCTCATCGGAAAGTCACGACACCAGGGGGCGTTGTCAGCTCTGTCGCCGCGCGAACAACAGGTGCTCGCCCTCATCGCGCAGGGAATGACCAACAACCAGATCGCCCGAGAACTCGTCGTCTCCGAGGCCGCGGTCCGCAAACACGTCGGAAGCATCTTCGCGAAACTCCCGCTCGACGGATCCGGAGACCGCCGAGTCCTCGCGACAATCGCATACCTCAACAGCCGCCAATGAATGGTTACGCATGACCAACCTCGTCGACATCCGGTAGGAACGCGGACCATCTCCCGGTGCGTGGCCCGCACAATCCGCTGGCGGACTGATTGCCGTCGCGTAACTCGATGAGCGAGATCGTGCCCGAACGGGGACCGCTCTGGGAAGAGCGGCCCCCGATGACGGCAAGGAGAACCCGTCATGGGGATCCGGCATGCGGTTGCGTGACCCCCGGTTTAACAGTAGCCAGAAATATGCCAGCGGCACACCCATGTGGGGGTTTGTGGCACTGGTGGTCGGTCATTGCGCACGTGAGGTCACCGAGCATCGAGAACGGTGGGGTGCGAGACCTCTTGCCCCGTATGGCAGGATCGGGCGGGTGCCGGGCGGAAACCCGGCGGGGAGATTCAACGGGGGAGTTCATGAAGCGTTCTGTTCTATTCGCGTGTGCGGTGGCGGGTGTCGTCGCTGCGGTATCCGGCTGCGGCTCACAGTCTTCGGGGTCGACGACGCCGGTGACCACCAGCGTCACGGTGCCGACGACGACACCCGATCGCGCTGCCGGCTTGGGCATTGCCTCCAAGACCGCATGCTCGGCGTTCTTGGCCAAGAGTCAATCCGAGAAAGAGGCGCTGCTCGAGCAGATCGCCGCCGAGAATCCCGGCTGGCATCGGTCCAGCGACGGTGAGCTCGGCGTCGTTTGGGCGGAAATGAACTGTAAAGGCAAGGGCGAGCAAGCAATTGGTGTCGCCCTGGATGTCAATCCGTCGACCGAGGTGCACGCCGACCACGTCGCCGATATGACCTGTCACGACTTTCTGATCCAGGACACCGACGACGACACCGGTATCGCGTTGATGCAGAAGCTGGCTGCGGAAAAGCCGGGCATCGGCGCTGTCGGCCCGTTCGGGACGCTGATCGAAGTCCGTCTCGAGTGCAAGAAGCCGGGCGCGGACAACAAACCGCTGTCCGCGGTCGCGAAATAGACGATCAAGGGAGACATGGCATGGGCGCGTTGGTAGCGCGAAAGGCCGCCGCATTGCTCGCCGTAGCGGCGGTATTCGGCATTGTGGGGTTCTGCATCGGGATCAAGACACTCGCCAGCTCCGAGGTCAAATGCAACGGAATCGTCATGCACGACGGCGGAAAACCGTGCGGCACAGCAGGACTCGATCGCGATGCCAAACGCGATGAGGATGTCGACAAGGCGTGGAAGGCAGTCGCCGCCGGACTGGGCGCGACCGTAGTGTGTGGTGGCGCCGCAATATCGTTGGCGGTCTACTCGATTCGCCGCGACCGACAGCCGACGCACTGATCGGTCCGTACTTCGCTCGGATGACATTTTGCCGACCGCCGGGGCCGAGGCTCACCGGCGGCCGGTCGAATGTCACCGCGCGCTGCTCCGTGCGGCGGGTGTGAGCGCTCGATCCGCCAGGCAGGAGAGCAGTCCACGCGTGAGTTCGGCACGGTCGAGATCGCGGCCGATGAAGACCACCTTGCCGGTGCGGTCCTGGTCGAGCCACGGGGTCGAGGGGCGGAGTTCGAATACCTCGTGCACGCCCTGCAATACGAAGCGGCGCGGGTCCTGCTCGACCGCGAACAACCCTTTCATGCGGTAGACCTCGGCACCGTGATCGCGCAGGTGCGCGGTCAGCCACTCCTGTAGTGCATGCTGGTCGAGGGCTCCGTCCAGCTCGATGCCGACCGAGGTGAGGGTCGGATCGTGTTGGTGCCCATCATCTTCGAGCCAGTGCGGATCGCCCGCCATGGGGCGCGACAGATCAAAGGCCGCGATGCCGAGCACGTCGGCCAGGTCCACGTCCGCGTAGCGAGAGGCGATGATGTCGGCGGTGGCGTTGATCGCCCGCACTTCGCGTTCGACCGCCGCCAGCTCGGGGGCGTCGACCAGATCGACCTTGTTGATCACGATGCGGTCGGCGAAGGCGATCTGGTCGACCACCGTGGATCCCAGTCCGTCGTGGCCGGTTTCGGCGAGGTGGCCGCGAATGTGCTTGGCGTCCACCAGCGTGACGATGGCGTCCAGGGTGAAGTTCGCGGTGATCTCCTCATCGACGAAGAAGGTCTGCGCCACCGGATTGGGGTCGGCGAGCCCGCTGGTCTCGATGAGGATGCGATCGAAGCGGTCGCTGCGTTCGAGCAGCGAGCGCAGGATCTCGATCAGATCGGTGCGTGCGGTGCAGCACAGGCAGCATCCGTTGCTCATCTCGATGATCTTCTCGTCGGCGTTGAGCACGAGATCGTTGTCGATCGGGATCTCCCCGAACTCGTTCTCTATCACCGCGATTCGATGCCCGTGCTGGGCGGTCAGAATGTGATTGACCAGCGTCGTCTTACCGGATCCGAGGAATCCGGTCAGGACCGTCACCGGGATCTTGTTGTGCTCAGCCATGATTCGCTCCTGTCATGAGGGTGGTGAGGAGGGCGCGCGCACGAGACATCGCTTCGTCGGATATCTCGATGCGCCTGCCCTCGAATTCGGGTCCGCGGGTGGCGTCCAAGCCCATGCGCGAGGTGGTGCCGTCACTGGTGGAGGACGGATCCAGCGGCGATCCGGGCAACCCGTCCACGGTGAGAATGTCGCGGTGCGGCTGGAAATGCGTGGCCAGCGCCCACAGCACCGCCGCGTCATCGGTGAGGTCGATATCGCTGTCGACCGCGATGACGGTCTTGAGGTACGGATCCCAGCCCAGCAATCCGAGCATGATCTGCCGGGCCTGCCCCGGACGGGACTGGCGCACCGCCACATAGCAGTGGAAGTGCGTGCCCGAGGTCGGATAGTGCACCGCGGTCACATCCGGAAAGCGGGCCTTGAGTTTCTCCGCCATCTCCGATTCCCGCGGCACGCGAGCGAGATTCAGATGTTCGGCGGTATTGCCGCCCTCGACGTCGAACAGCATCGGCTGCCGTCGCCGCAGGATGGTCTCGACCCGCAGCACGTTGTTGGTGGAGCGGTTGGACGAGTAGCCGGAGAACTCGCCGAACGGTCCCTCCTGCGCGTGCGCGGCGGGATCGATCACGCCCTCCAGGACGAAATCCGACCACGCCGGAACGCCGATACCGTAGGCGGGGGTCGCCACCACATCCAGCGGTTCGCCGAACAGACCGCCCGCGACCGCCCGCTCATCGACGTCGTACCCCACCCGCGCGGACGCGGCGAGCATGAACAGCGGATGCCCGCCGATCACCATGGCTACCGGCATCGGCTCATCGCGTTCGGCATAGCGTGCCAGCATGCGCCACAGGTCGCCCCGCGAATGCAGGCTGGTCGCCAACTCGGTCGGCGAGTGCACCATGGCCCGGTGGTAACTCATATTGCCCACGCCGGTGTCCGGATCGGTGGCCACGATCACGCCGCTGGTGATGTACGGCGCGCGGTCGGAGGCGAAGTGGCGCAACATCGGTAGCGAACCCAGGTCCACCTCCGCGCCCGAGCGGACATCCTCGAGGATCGGCCCGGAATCGACGTACCGGGGTGGCACCGGCGCGGCCGCGCGTGCGGCGAAGGTCTCATGCAGCTGCTCCGGACGCGTTCCCAACATGCGCGCGATACGGGTGCGGGAGGCGAACATATTGCTCACCACCGGCACCTCGATGCCATTCACCTTGCGGCACAACAGCATTTCCTCGCGGCCGCGCGCGGCGAGTTCGTAGATCAATCCCGTGACGCCCTGATCGGCGGCCACGACATCATCGATCACCAGCACGTCCTCGGGATACTCGGCCCGGTATCGGTCGACGAAGGCGTGCGAATCCTGGTGTGGGGTAAGGGCTTCATAGATCATCGGGCGGCTCCGGTCAGTCGGTCGGCGGGCAGCGGACCCTGCCAGCGGGGAAACAGGTCGTGCTCGATGCCGAACTGGTCGAGGATCTTCCCGCTCAGATGCGCGAGCAACTCCTCGATCGAATCGGGCCGCTGATAGAACGCGGGCACCGGAGGCAGGACGATCGCTCCGGCCTCGGTCACGGCGGTCATGTTGCGCAAATGCACCAGACTCAAAGGGGTTTCGCGGGTCACCAGCACCAGGCGGCGGCGCTCCTTGAGACAGACATCAGCCGCTCGGCCCAGCAGATCATCGGAGTAGCCGTGCGCGATGCCCGCCAGCGTCTTCATCGAACACGGCACCACCACCATCCCCATGGTGAGAAATGACCCCGAGGCGATGGGCGCGGCGATATCGCCGCGCTGATGCGTCACGTCGGCGAGTGCGCCGAGCTCCTCCGGCCGCAGACCTGTTTCGAGTTCGAGGGTGCGATGGGCCGCCCGCGAAATCACCAAATGTGTTTCCACGACCTGCAATCGGCGCAATGCGGTAAGCAGATGGATTGCCAGCTGGGGTGCGCTCGCACCGGTGACGCCTACGATGAGTCGTGGCTTGGCGGGGGCGAATCCGCCATTACGATATTCAGCAGACATGACGATCTTTCTCGGGGGAATGGAAGAGCGCGTTGAGCCCGATCGCGAGGATGGTTCCCGTCGCGACGCCGCTCTTGCAGAACATTTCGGCGAAATCGGGTAGCTGCCTGTAGAAGTTCGGCGCGAACGCGGGCACCAGCCCGACCGCCAGCGACAGCATGACGATGGTCAGATTGGCGGATCGGTCGAAATCCACCCGCGACAGAATCTGGATACCGGAGACGGTGAGCGCGCCGAAGGTCACGATGGCGGCCGCGCCGATCACCGGTTCCGGAATGGCCGCGGCCACCCGCCCGATCGGCTGGAACACTCCGAACAGAATCAACAGCACACCGACCACGACCACCGGATAGCGGCTGCGCACCTTGGTCAGCGCGATGAGGCCGATGTTCTGACCGAATGTGGTGTACAGGAACCCATTACAGAATCCGCTGCACAGCGTCATCAGCCCGTCCACGCGCAGCAGCCGCGCGATATCGTCGGGCCCCACCGGCTTGCCGACCACCTCTCCGACCGCGAGCCCCTGCCCCGAACCCTCGACCATCAGCACGAACACGATCACCAGAAACAGCAGGATCGACGGAATATCGAAGCGCAGCGCGCCGAAATGCATCGGGCCGATGATTCCGATGACGGGTCCGTGTGCGACCTGGGAGAGCGAACCGATCCCGACCGACCAGCCGATGATCGCGCCGACCACCAGCGCCAGCAGGATCGACAACTGTCCGAGCAGTCCCCGAAACAGCCGCCGGAACACCACCATCAACGCCACGGTGCCCGCCGCGAGACCGATATGGCTGAGCCGCCCGTAGTCGCGCGAGCCCGGATCGGAACCGGCGATGAGCCGGATGCCGACCGGAATGAGGGTCAGCCCGATCAGGGTGATCACCGTGCCGGTCACCACGGCGGGAAACAGTCGCAGAAACAGGCTGAAGTACGGTGCGGCCAGCACCCAGATCAGCCCAGCGATCAACAGCGAACCGTAAACCGTTGGTAGTCCGTGACTTTGGCCGACCAAGACCATCGGCACGATCCCGCTGGAGGCGGCTCCCACCACCAGTGGCATGCGAATGCCGAACTTCCACACCCCCGCCGCCTGGATGAGCGTGCCCACTCCGGCGAGGATCAGGTCGATGCTGATCAAGTCCGCGATCTGCGAGCCGGTCAGGCCGAGTGCGGCGCCGACGACAATGGGGACCACGACCGCACCCGCGTACATCACCAGGGTGTGCTGCAGGCCGAGTAATACCATGTGCCAGAACGGTGGTCGCTGATCTACCGCGTGGATTTCGCCGCTGGTCTCCGCTGTATCCCGTTCGGGTACATCGCGTTCGGGCTGTTCCAGTGCCATGACGTGCTCAGATCGCCGGTCGCGGGTGGGCTTGAACGGATCCGTCCACCGCCGGACGCGCATCGGTGGACACCTCCGCGGCGGTGTCGTCGTGCGCATCGGTGCCGGTGTCGTCGTGCGAACTCGTTGGAATGGCTTCGCGCACAGTATGTTCCGCGTCCTGCGAACCTTCCCCGCCAACCCCGTTGAGCAGCAGGTTCAGCAGAAACGCCGCGATACCCCCGGCCGCGATTCCGCTCGACAGCACGGTCTGCATGGGCACCGGCAAATGGCTGTAGAAATCGGGCGCGCCCACCGGCATGAGTCCGAAACCGAAGGCGATGGCGACGATCAGATGATTGCGTGGCCGACTGAAATCCGCTGCGAGCATGAACTTCACACCGATCGCGCCGAGGGTGCCGAACATGACTATCCCGATACCGCCGAGCACCGGCCCCGGCAGCGAGGCGACCACCGCACCGAGCTTGGGCATCAATCCGATGATCACCAGGATCACCCCCGCCCCGGCGACGACATAGCGGCTCATCACCCGGGTGATGCTGACCAATCCGACGTTCCCGCCGAAGGTGACGAAGGTGAAGGAGCTGAACACCCCGGCCAGCGCCGTGCCGAGTCCATCGGCGCGCAATGCCCGGGCGATATCACGCGGTCCGAGCTCACGTCCCACGATCTCCCCGGTGGCGAAGGTATCGCCGGTCGACTCGACCATATTCACCACCTGCACCACCAGCATGGGCAGGATGGCGGCCACCACGAAGACCGGCGCACCGAACGAAAAGGGATGTGCCAGACCGAAAATCGGCGCGGCGGAGGTGGCGGAGAAGTCGGTGAGACCCAGTGGCCACGCCGCCAGCGTGCCCACCGCGAGCGCGATGAGAATGGCGAAGCGGCCGACGGCGGGGCGGGCGAGCCGTTCGATCACCACGACGAGCACCACGGTGCCGAGTGCGAGCAGAAGTCGTTTGGGCGCACCGTGATCCGCGGCCGTCATCGGCCCCGAGATCAGTCGCGAGGTCGACGGCAGCAGCGAGAATCCGATGATCGCGATGGTCGTACCGGTCACGATGGGCGGAAAGTAGCGCGCCAATTTGGCGAACCACGGTGCGACGATCCAGGTGAGAATGCCGACCACGATGGTCGCCCCGAAGACTGCGGGCAGTCCGGCGTTATTGCCGACGATGATGGCCGGGGTGATGCCGGTGAAGGTGGAACCCATCACAATGGGCAGTCGCACACCGACATTGAAGATCCCGATCGTCTGCAGCAGTGTCGCGACACCGCTGACCAGAACGTTCGCGGTGACCAGCGTGGTGACCTGGGCGGGGGACAGACCCAGGCCCGCACCGATGACCAGCGGCACGGTGACCATGCCGGAGTAGGCGACGATCACGTGTTGCAGGGCGAGGGGGATCAGGTGCCGGATCGGCGGGACGGTGTCGACGGGATGGCGGGGTGCGGTGGACCGGTTGCGTTTGAGGGGGAAACGGGTATTCATGGGTGACTCCTGGACGAGCGGTGCGACGCGGGGGACGGCGTCGAAAGAGGTTGGGCGGCAAACACTCAGCGCGATAGCGGCTGACGTAGTGCTTGCATGCCGGCCCGCGCGACCAGTTGCTGTGCCCGCTCCCGGGCCTCGTCGATGGCCGCGTCCTCGTCGATGAGCAGGCAGCGGCCGTGCTGATAGACGATGCGGCCGCCGACGATGGTGACCTCCACATCCGCACCGCGCGCGGAGTAGACCAGCGAACTCACCGGATTGTGGACCGGCTGAATATGCGGCCGGTCGAGGCCGACGACGATGATGTCGGCGAGCTTTCCGGGTGCGAGTACGCCGGCATCGATTCCGGCGTACTTCGCGCCCTCGCGGGTGGCCAGTTCGAGTGCTTCCTCGGCGCGGCACGCGGTGGGGTCCCCGGTGGCGAGCCGCTGCGCGTAGACCGTGAGTTTCATTGCCTCGAACAGGTCTTGGCGATGTCCGCAGCTGGGCCCGTCACTGCCCAGGGCGACGGTGGCACCGAGCGCACGCAGGTCGCGCAGCCGTAGCGTGCCCGACGCGAGATAGGCGTTGGAGGAAGGATTGTGGGCGATCTTGGCACCCGCGATCGCGACCTGTTCGATCTCCTCGGCGTCGAGCCAGATGGCGTGTGCGAGCGTCGCGCGCTCGTCGAGCAGTCCGGCCTTGGCCAGCCATTGCACCGGCCGCACCCCGTAGGCGTCGAGGTAGCTGGTGGGATCACCGCTGCTCTCACAGCAGTGGGTGTGCCAGTGGGTGTCGAATTCGGTGGCCAGGTCCACACACCCGCGCACCACCCGCTGGTCCACATAGGCGAGATTGAGTGCGGCGGGCCAGATTTCGACCATCGAACCGCGCGGCCGCTGCTGCATGGCCTCGCGCGTCATGGCCACTTCGCTGGCGGTGTCGTAGCGGAACAAGCCGTCTGGCTGCCCGCGCCGAGCCGCGATCTCGGTGCGATCACCGAGCATGCCGCGCGCCACCGCACCGCGCAGTCCGGCCTGTTCCATGACCTGCGCGACCGCCATCGTTGTCGTTAGATCACTTGGCGCGTAATGGTTTTCGATGATCGTGGTGGTGCCCGCGCGCAGTGCCTCCACCACGCCGAGCCGCGCGGCCGCTATCGCGTCCTGCGAGGACATCGCGATCGAGTAGGGCCACATGAACTCGCACAGCCACGGCACGATGGACATGCCTTCGCCGAGTCCGCGGGCCAGGGCCTGGGCCAGATGGTTGTGCCCGTCGACCAGGCCGGGCAGTACCGCTTTGCCGCGGCAGTCGATCACCGAATCGGTTCGCCAGTCGGCGAATTCGTGGTCCGGGCCGACCGCGACGATGCGTGATCCGCGGACCGCGACGGTCGCGTGTTCGTGGATGGTGCGGGCGTCGTCGACCGTGATCACGGTCCCGCCGGTCAGGAGTAGGTCGCAATGGGGGGTGGTTGGAGGGGTCATAGCCGCCTGTGCCTTCCCTGGCGGCGCGGCTGTACCGAGCCGGGCCGCCTCAATCCGTGGCGTGGGAGCTGTACTCCCACCAGAACGCGGAGTTCTGGTGTGCGCCGAACGGTTTAACCCAAGTCGGGAGGTCACCGGCAATGCCGTCCGGTTTCGTTGTACCGGAGGCACATACATGTAAACCGGGCGCAAAGTCATTTGTCAACGGCGAATTTTGACCAAGATCACACCTTCGTCGCGAGATGCCATGTGCTGAACTGGCTTTATGCGAAAGCCATGCGATCACGGATTACATGTAATCCGTTGACGCGCTCGCCGTAGCTGTGGTCCACTCGTGCTATCGAGCCCGCCGGTCGGGCCAGGCTCGACCACCGTGGGAGGCGGTGGCCCGAAGGTGCGTGTGATTCGCGGCCGGGGATCTCATCCCGACCTGATCAGGAGAAATCATTGTGATCATCGATACCCACGTACATCCGACCAACCTCGTGGACGAAGCGTGGCGTCACACCGGTGAACCATTCACCGGTGAACGCGTGCTGAAGATGATGGACGGCCCGTTCTGGATCAACGGAAAACCCCGCCGGGTCGACGTCAGTTGCATTATGCCGCCGCCGGGCAATACGGCCTGGCGGGAAGGCAATCGCAGTGGCCGTGAAGGCATTCGCGATTACCAGGCCTATATCACCCGGCTGGTGCAGGAGTATCCGGACCGCTTCGTCGGAAACTTCATCTACAACCCGCGATTCGGCCCGGAGAACGGCGCCGCCGAGCTGGCCTTCCATGTGCGCGAGCACGGCTACAAGATGATGAAACTGCACGCGAACATGCACTCCTACCGCCCGGACCGGGCGCTGGACTGGCTGCGCCCGGCCCTGCGGGTCTGCGACGAACTGGGCGTGACCGTGCTGATTCACACCGGCGACGGCCCGTATTCCATTCCCACCCAGTTCTATCCGATCATCCGCGAGTTCCCGAATGTGAACTTCATTCTGGGGCACTTCGGGGTGCAGACCGGTGGCGTCTACTGTTTCGAGGCGTTCTGGATGATTCAGGATTCGAAGAACGTCATCGGTGAATCCGGATGGCTGCTGCAATCTCGCATCGTGGAATTCGCGAAGGAGATGAAGAAGAGCAAGATGGTCTTCGGCACCGATTCCCCGCCCAACGAACCCGGTATGTGGGCACGGGAACTCGAGGTGCTGTGCCACGAGCCGCCGCAGGGCCTGAACCTGTCCGAGGACGACCTCGAGGGGTATCTCGGAAACAATATGGCCAAACTGCTCGGACTGGCTCCGACACCGCCGCCGAAGGATCAGGCCGAGGCGGAGGCGTATCTGCGCGGTGAGGTGCCGCAGGCCTCGGCCGCCAATACCCACGCCGACCACTACAGCGGGTACACCCCGTCGGCGTGGGCGGAAGAGGCAGCGCTCGGCTGAGATTCAGCGCTTCACCCCGGCGACCCGGCACCCTCGCGTGCCGGGTCGCCGGACGCGCTGGAGGCGTCCGCGCCGGACAGCGAGGGCTTGCGCCGGCGCGGTGCGTCCGGGGTCGTCTCATCGCGGAACTTGGCCTGCGAGAGCCGGATTCGCAGCCGGGAGATATGCCGCCGCGCCGCCGCCTCGGCCAATTCCGGATCACCCGTTGCCATGGCGGCCACGACCTCCGCGTGCTCGTCCAGGGCCAGCCGTGGTGCGTCGGCATTGCGCCACAGCGAATGCAGGGCGATGTGCGAGCGCCCGGCGATCGGCTCCAATGCCGCGTTCAGATGCGGATTTCCCGCCACCTCGCGCACCAGCCGATGGAACCGCACATCCAATTCGATATGGGTGGCCTGGTCCGCACCGGCGGTCAGCGCGCGCTCATGCTCGGCGACCGTGTCCCGCAGCGCGATCAGCCCCGCGCCGTCCAGGCGCTCGGTGGCAAGGCGAGCGGCCAAGCCCTCCAGCACTTCCCGCACCACATACAGTTCCCGCAGGTCGTTCAGGTCGACCTGACTGACCTGAGCGCCGCGGTGCGGTGCGTGCACCGCCAGCCCCTCGTAGATCAGTCGCTGCACCGCCTCGCGCACCGGGGTCCGGCTCACCTCGAGCTGGCGGGCCAGTTCGGGCACGCTCAATGCCGTTCCGGGGGTGAGTTGATTGCGGAAGATGGCGGTCTTGAGCGCCTCGTAGGTGCTCTCGGTGAGCGACGCGGTGGCGGAAATGGCCGCCAGGTCAGGCGAATCCGTCATCACGGCGGCCTTTCTTCGATGCGGTCGGCATATTACATGCAATCATAAGGACCGCCGGTATAGACTGCCCCGAGGGGTCCGGTAGGGATGCACCGCAGGCTGTGGTGGGTGAGTTTTCACGGGGATGGACCGGAACCTTCCGCTCGATTTTCCGGCGTCCAGTACGCCGCACAGCCGCAGGAGCCAGGTCAATGCCCGAAATTATTGGCACACAACCCATCCCGACCGCCCACAGCGGAACACCCACGCTGGTGCGCGAAGCTCGGACCAGCGCCGGTCTCGGAGTCGGGGCCAGTGCCCGGCGTCCGGACGGATTGCTCAAGGTGACCGGCGAATTCGCGTACTCCTCCGATCTATGGATGGAGGGCATGGTGTGGGGGAGTACGGTCCGCAGCCCACACGCCTCGGCGCGTATCCGGTCCATCGATGTGAGTGCGGCGCTGGCGGTCGAGGGTGTCTGCGCCGTGCTGACCCACGAGGACGTGCCCGGCGCGAAGACGTACGGAATGAAGATCGCCGACCAGCCGGTGCTGGCCATGGACCGGGTGCGCTATCAGGGTGAGCCGGTGGCGCTGGTGGCTGCGGACCATCCCGAAACCGCCCGGCGGGCAGCGAAATTGGTGATCGTCGAGTACGAGGAGTTGACCCCGCTCACCGATCCCGAACGCGCGCTGGACCCGGACGCCTCCCCGATTCACGACGGCTCGAACCTGGTGCGGCACGTGAAGATTCGGCACGGCGATATGGAAAAGACCCGTGCTGAAGCCGAAGTCGTCGTCACCGGCGACTACGAGGTCCGCATGCAGGACCAGGCTTTCCTCGGACCCGAATCCGGCCTGGCCGTGCCCAGCCCCGACGGCGGCGTGGAACTGTACGTGTCCTCCCAATGGCTGCACAAGGATCTCGAACAGCTCGCACCGTGCCTGGCCCTGCCGCCGGAGCAGGTGCGCCTGACCATGGCGGGGGTGGGCGGAGCCTTCGGCGGGCGCGAGGATCTCTCGGTGCATGTGCACGCCTGCATGCTCGCCTTGCGACTCGGCAAACCGGTGAAGATGGTCTACAACCGGTACGAATCCTTCTTCGGGCATGTGCACCGGCATCCGGCGAAGATGTACTACGAGCACGGTGCGACGCGCGAGGGCAAGCTCGTCTACGTCAAGGCGCGCCTGGTGCTCGACGGTGGCGCGTATACCTCGACCTCGCCGGTGGTGATCGCGAACGCCTCGTATTTCGTCGCCGGTGCGTACGAGGTCCCGCATGCGGAAATCGATGGCCTCGCGGTGTACAGCAATAACCCGCCCTGCGGCGCCATGCGCGGTTTCGGTGCGGTCCAGTCGGCGTACGCGTGCGAATCCAATATGGACAAGCTCGCCCGCGCGCTGGACATGGATCCGCTCGAGCTGCGCCTGAAGAACGCCATGGTGACCGGTACCGTGCTGCCCACCGGGCAGCCGATCGACGGTCCCGCGCCGGTGCGGGAACTGCTGGAATCGCTGCGGGACCGCCCGCTCCCGCCCGCGGAGACGAGCTGGGATGTGCGGCTACTGCCCGGCGGCGTCGGCAATGTGACCCACGGCGAAGGAATTCGGCGCGGCATCGGCTACGCGGTGGGCGTCAAGGCGATCGGCTACTCCGGTGGGGTCGACGACTATTCGACCGCCCGGGTGACGCTGTCGGTCGCCGCCGGGGAGCCGGTGGTGTCCATCCACACCGCGGCCGCGGAATGCGGTCAGGGCATCACCACCGTCCAATCCCAGATCGCCACAACGGAATTGGGAGTGACCAATGTGGTGGTGCTGCCCGCCGACACCCAAATCGGTGATGCCGGTTCCGCGTCGGCGTCCCGCATGACCTGGATGTCCAGCGGTGCGGTGCAGGGTGCGTGCAAGCAGATCGCGGCCGAGGTGCTTCGGCGCGCGGCCGCCGCGTCCGGGCGCGGTGCGTCCGGACTTGCGCTGCGGGACAACGTCATCGCCGATGTGCTGACGGGGGCGACGGTGGCGACCATCGCCGACACGGTCGGTGCGGACACCCTCGAGCGGATCTTCGAATACCATCATCGCCCGACCGAGGGGATCGATCCCGAAACCGGCCAGGGCAATGCGCACATCGCCTTCGCCTTCTGCGCACACCGTGCCGTGGTCGATGTCGATGTGGACCTTGGTTTGGTGCGGGTGGTGGAGCTGGCCGCGGCGCAGGATGTCGGCAAGGCGATGAATCCGATGGCCGTCGAGGGCCAGATCGAGGGCGGCAGCGCACAGGGGCTCGGGCTCGCGTTGATGGAGGAGATTCTCCTGGATGATCAAGGGCGGGTGCGCAATCCGTCGTTCACCGATTATCTGATCCCCACCATTGCCGATGTGCCGTCGATGCCGATCACGCTGTTCGAATTCCCGCATCCGGACGCGCCCTACGGTCTCAACGGTGTCGGTGAACCGCCGACGCTGTCCTCCACCCCGGCCATTCTGAACGCGCTGCGGGATGCGACGGGTTTGGATCTGCCTCGGGTTCCGGTGCGACCGGAGGATATTGCGCTGGGCGTGCCCGCTCAGCTCAGCGACAGCGCCAGATAGAAGTCGACTCGGTCTTCGAAGCGGGACAGGTCGCGACCGGTGAGCTCCTCGATGCGCGCGATGCGGTAGCGCAGCGTATTCACATGGACGAACATCAGATTCGCGCACCTGGCCCAGGACCCGGACTCATCGAGGAATGTCCGCAGGGTGAGCACCAGATCGGCGTGATGCTCGCGGTCATAGGTGAGCAGCGGTTCCAGCAGGCGCGTGCGGAATTTGCGGCCGATCAGCTCGGGAACGCCCGCGAGCAGCATTGTCCTGGTGGCCAATTCGTGCTGACCGATGATGCAGCTCACCGCCGCGCGGGCGGCCAACCCGCAGGCATAGCGGGCTTCCTCGACCGCGGCGCGCAATCCGGTCCGATCCGTCTCCGCGCTGATACCGACGCAGATCCGATCCTCGCCCAGCCCGGGCGCCAGGGCGGTGACGGCGCGGCGGATATCGGCGTCGACCTCGCCAGCCGGAATCAATGCGATTGCGGTGCCGTCGATTACGCCCGCGACCGCGTGCTGGCCGTCGAGCAGGTCGATCAACAATGCCAGTGTGTGGTCCTCGCGCAGGGTGCCTGCGGTCAGGGCGACCGCGACGTAGCTGCCGCCCGGGCGCAGGCCGGTCAGCTCCAATGCCGAAATGAGCTGTCCGGGTTCGGTATCGGCCACGATCAGTTGGATGAGTCGCTGCGCGACCCTGTTCTCCGCGCCGAGCCGCTCGTCCTGGCGGTCGCGCTCGGAGGCGACCAGTGCGCACAATTCACCTGCCAGAGCGCGCCTTTCAGCGGACCAGTCACTGAGATCGGCCGCGAACACCAGCAGCCAGTCCAGCACCCGAGGTGTGTGCTTTTCGTCGGCGGCCACGATCGAATAGCTGATCTCGTCCTCCCGCAATACCACCGGAAAGCTGCGCGCAGTGAGGAAGGCGGCCGCCGCACCGTGCGGGGGCGGCTGCGGTCCGGCCACGACGCGTCCGGTCGCGGACATGATCCAGCAGCGGATTCCGAGGTCGCGGTGCAGCAGATCCAGTACTGGAGTCAGTCCGTTGCCCGCGATATGGCGGCGGTGCCGATCCAGCATGGCGGTCAAACCCCCGGCATGGCCGGTGGAGAGCTCGCGGTTGAGCTGTTCGACCACGACCGAGAAGCTCACCCGCTCCGGCACGCGCAGCAGCGGTACCCCATGCCTGCGGCACGCGCGCACCACATCGTCCGGAATCCCGCCGTATCGGGCCTGGCCCGCCAGCATGCCCGTGACCCCGGCCGTGGCCAACGCGTGCACGAAGGTGTCGCTGTCCGACGGTTCGTGTCGCCAATGCATTCCGGTGACGACCAGCTCGCCGCCGGACAGGTAGCGGCTCGGATCGATCAGGTCGGTGGTGACCACCCAGCGCACTTCGCGATCGAGATCCGCCTCGCCGGTGACCAATTCGAACCCCAGGTCAGAGAAGGTGAGAACGGATCGCAAACGCATACATCACGCTAACAGCTCGATCGTGAATGCATGACAGAACGGGATAGGTTGTGGTGGAACATGATTCGAGGTTTCAGCGGTCGGTGACAGCCGGGTGCGCCAAGATCGGCGCCGACCGCGCCGACGGTGCCGAACACCGAGGTGACGGCGGCGCGGCGACAGGATCCCGCGTCGGCGCGGTGGCATTCGCCATGGTGCGCAGCAGATCCGCCGCAACACTGACCGCGATGATCGCCGGTTCCTTACCGGTGATCTCCGGCAACCCGATCGGGGTCTTGATGCGGGCGAGCGCCTCCGGTGCGTGCTTGCCCTCGGTGATGAGCCGATGCCGGAATCGGGACCATTTCGCGGAGGATCCGATCAGACCTATGGAGCCGAGTTGATCACGACGCAGCGCCGCGTCGCAGAGCGCGGCGTCCTCGGCGTGATCGTGGGTCATGATCAGCACATGCGTACCGGGCGGGAGCTGGGCGAGGATCTCCTCCGGCAGTAGCGGTGTGTGATGTACGTGCACCCGCGCCACCGCATCGGAGAGCACCCCAAGTCGTTCCGGCTCGAGCATGTCCGGGCGGGAATCGATCAGGTGCAGGTCCAGATCGTGGCGGGCCAGAATGCGCGCCAATTCCAAGCCGACATGGCCGATTCCGAAGATGGCCACCGCGGGCACCACCGTCAGCGGTTCCAACAGGATGGTGACCTCGCCGCCACAGCATTGCACGCCGTGCCGGTTCAGCACCTTGTCGTTGAGGGCGAATTCCATCAGTTCGGGCTCCGGATCATCGGTGCGGCACAGCAGTTCGCGGGCGCGATCGACGGCGACGGCCTCGACATTGCCGCCGCCGATCGAACCCCACGTCCGTTCGACGCCGACAACGAGTTTCGCGCCGGGTCGCCGGGGTGCGTGACCGCGCACGGCGGCCACGGTGACCAGCACACCGGGTTCGCGGCGGTCGCGCAGGTGCGCGACCGCCGTTACCCACGTCATCTCAGACACCGGCCCGGCTCGCGTCGGCGGTGAGTTCGCCGTCGCCTTCGGCCTTGGCGGTTGGTTCGCCCCTGCCGTTGCCGTTGCTGTTGGGGTCGTCTTTGCCGTTGGCGGCGGTCCCGTTGCGGGCCGCTTCGACTGCCCAGTACACCGCCTCGGGGGTGGCCGGGGCGGCGAGTTCGACGCTCGCACCCGCGGGGCCGAATGCCGCCGCGGCCTGGCGCAGCGCCTCGCGCACCGAGAACGCGAGCATGAAAGGCGGTTCGCCGACGGCCTTTCCGCCGAATACCGCGCCCTCTTCGGTGGCGTTCGCCAGCAGCGTCACGTTGAAGGTCTCGGGCATCTCGGAGAAGCTCGGCAGCTTGTAGGTGCTGGCCGCCTGCGTCAGCAGCCGTCCCTGTCCGGGTCCGGCCGTGGTGTCCCAGCGCGGATCCTCGAGGGTGAGCCAGCCCGCGCCCTGCACGAATCCGCCCTCGACCTGGCCGATATCGATGAGCGGGGAGAGACTGTCGCCGACATCGTGCACGATATCGACGCGGCGGATGCGGTACGCGCCGGTGAAGCCGTCGACCTCCACCTCGGTGGCCGCCGCACCGTAGGCGAAGTATTTGAACGGCGAACCGTGCATGGTCGCCGAATCCCAGTGCAGGCCCTCGGTGCGGTAGAAACCGGTCGCGGACAACTGAACTCGTCGCCAGTAGGCGCTGTTCACCAGGTCGTCCCAGTCGATGCCGGTCTCGCCCGCGTCGGCTGCCTCACCGTCCTCAACTCTCTTACCCGCTTCGCCCGCGTCGGCCGCCTCGCCCGCCGCGAATGGCCGAGCCACCCCGTCGACGATCCGCACCTGGGCGGGCTCGAGTCCGAATCGCGACGCGGCGACTTCCACCAGCCGCCCGCGCAGTTGCTCGCACGCGTCCTTCACCGCCGCGCCATTGAGATCCGCGCCGGAGCTGGCGGCCGTCGCGGATGTGTTGGGCACCTTGTCCGTTCGAGTGGGCGCGAGCCGAACCTTGTGCAGCGGAATGCCGAGCGTGGTCGCGGCCACCTGCAACATTTTGGTGTGCAGGCCCTGACCCATCTCGGTGCCGCCGTGGTTGATCAGTACCGAGCCGTCCTTGTAGATCAGCACCAGCGCACCGGCCTGATTGAACGCGGTCAGGTTGAAGGAGATACCGAACTTCACACCGGTGAGCGCGAGTCCCCGTTTGGTATGGGGGTGCGCGGCGTTGAATGCCGCGATCTCGCGCTGCCGCTCGCGAACATCGCCGTTCTCGATCACCTGATCCCAGGTCGCGGCAATGCGTTCGGGATGGCGCACCGGCTGGCCGTACGGGGTGTGCTGTCCCGCCCGATAGAAGTTGCGCTGCCGCAACTCCAATGGATCCAGACCCAGCAGGGGAGCGCAGCGTCCGAGAATGTCCTCCATGACGATCATGCCCTGCGGGCCGCCGAAACCGCGGAAGGCGGTATTGGAGGTCTTGTTCGTCTTGGCGATGCGACCGCCTATGCGCGCGTTGGGAATCCAGTAGATGTTGTCGATATGGCAGAGCGCGCGGGCCAGCACCGGTTCGGACAGATCCAGGCTCCAGCCGCCGTCGGCGGTCAGCGTGGCATCGAGCGCGAGCAGATGCCCGTCGGCGTCGAAGCCGACGCGCCACGCGGCGTGGAAGCCATGCCGTTTACCGGACATGGTCATATCCTGAGTTCGGTTGAGCCGCACTCGAACCGGCCGTCCGGTGAGCCGCGCGCCCAATGCGGCGACGGCCGCGAAACCGTGCGGTTGCATCTCCTTACCGCCGAAACCGCCACCCATGCGCAGACATTGCACGGTCACCTCGGAACTGCGCAGTCCGAGCACATGCGCCACGATCTCCTGGGTCTCGGACGGATGCTGGGTGCTGCTCTGCACGAACACCTGCCCGCCCTCGTCGATATGGGCAAGTGCCGCATGGGTTTCCAGGTAGAAGTGCTCCTGATCGGCGAACTGGAATTCGCCGCTGAACACGTGCGCGGACGCGGCGAATCCGGCCTCGGTGTCCCCGGTTCGCACCACCGGCCGCGCGCCCTGGAAGCTGTCGGCCGCCACCGCCTCGGCGATGGTGATGAGGGCGGGCAGGGGATCGAGATCGACCTCGACGGCCGCCGCGCCGCGTCGGGCGGCCTCCAGCGTCTCACCGAGTACCCAGCACACCGCGTGCCCGTAGAAGCAGATCTCATCGGTGGGGAACAGCGGCTCGTCGTGCTTGACGCCCGCGTCGTTGACGCCGGGGACATCTGCTGCGGTGAGGACCCGGATCACGCCCGGGACGGTCAGCGCGGGTTCGGTGCGCAGTGCGCGGATGCGCGCGTGCGCCCGCATGACCTGTACCGGATACGCGTGCAGCACATCCTTGGTCCGATACACCAGATCGTCTGTGTAGAGCGCTGTTCCGGTGACGTGCAGTGCGGCGGCCTCGTGCGGTATGGCCGCGCCGACGCTCGGATTCTCGGGTCGCTGTGACAGCGTGCTCATGACGGCACCGCCTCGGTGGATTCGGCGAACAGTTTGCGCAGGCTCTGACCGAGCATCGCGGTGCGGTAGTTCGCGCTGGCGCGGTGATCGTCCTGCGGGGTGCCCTCGGTGCACAGCACCCGCGCCGCGGCGGTCACGGTCGCTTCGGTCCACGGCTGATCGGTAAGCGCCGCTTCGGTTTTCAGCGCACGCAACGGTGTCGCGGCCACTCCGCCGAGGCCGATGCGTGCGGTGCGGACCACGCCGTCGTCGATATCGAGGGCGAAAGCGACCGCGACACTGGAGATATCGTCGAAGCGCCGTTTGGCGATCTTATGGAAAGCAGTCAGCGGTGACAGCGGCAGCGGGATGCGGATACCGCGGATCAACTCGTCCGGTCGCCGGAGTGTCTGCCGGTAGCCGGTGAAGTAATCAGCCAGTGCCACTTCACGTTCGGCGTCCGAATCGACCAATACCAGGGTCGCGTTCAAGGCCAGCAGCACCGGCGGGGCGTCGCCGATCGGCGACCCGGTGCCCAGATTGCCGCCCAGGGTGGCGCTGTTGCGGATGAGCCGGGAGGCGAACTGCGGGAACAGCGCCGCGAGCAGCGGGACCCGCCCCGCCAGGCGGCGTTCGATTTCGGTGAGCGTGAGCGCGGCTCCGATATCGATGTGATCGGATTCGATACGCAGACCACGTAGTTCGGGTAGTCGGTCGACCGCGAGCACGTATTCCGCACGGCGCGCACGGATATTGACCTCCACACCCCAGTCGGTGCATCCCGCCACGACCACCGCCTCCGGATGTTCGCGCAGCAGCCGCAGGGCCTCGGTCAGATTCGCCGGGCGCACGAAGGTGTTTCCGTGCTCGTGCAGCACGGTCGGGACGGGCTCCGGGGACGGTTCGGTGCGGCGATGCGCGAGCGGGTCGTCGGCAGCGGGTGTGCCAACGGCGTATGCGGCGTCGCGAATGGGCCGGTAACCGGTACAGCGGCACAGGTTTCCGCTCAGCGCGTGCAGGTCGAAACCGTTCGGCCCATGCTCACCGTGCCCGTCGCAGGACTCGGGCGTCCGGTCGGGCCGGTAATACTCCGCGGCCATACTGCAGACGAATCCCGGAGTGCAATAACCACATTGGGATCCACCGCGCACCGCCATCTCGCGCTGCACCGGATGCGGTGCGGACACCGATCCGAGCCCCTCCGCGGTGACGACCTCCTGACCGTCGAGGGCCGCCGCGGGAATCAGGCACGCATTGACCGCGACCCACTCGGTGAGCTCGGCGACACCCGGCCGGGCAACCAGCACCGAGCACGCACCACATTCCCCCTCCGCACAGCCCTCTTTGGCTCCGGTGAGCCCGCGATCACGCAGAAAATCCAACAGGCTGGTGTGCGCTGTCGCAGCCGAAAGCGATGCGCCGACACCGTTGATGATGATGTGTGCGGCTACCATCTCACGCCGCCCCTGCCGTACCCGGACGTGTGCATATCTGGATTCGCCATTCTAGGCCGCTTTCTATTTCGAGTGCGCGATCGCGAGGCGAGCGCGAATCAGAACAGGACGAAAGCGGTTATCAGATCCCGTGCGCGACGCGACCGGGCACCCAGGCGTCCCGATGAGCAAGGCGACGAAGATCGGAACGAGCAACCATCCTCGCCTCCTCTCGGGCTTTGGCGCCGGTTATGCAGTGAAATTACGTCGGACCAGCGTGTCGGTCAACGCGAAACACCCTGTCGCCACCTGATTTATCGGGGAACTACAGACTTCGGGTTCGCCGGAAACGCTCCGGCTGGATCATCGTACGAACGTCGCCTCCGAAAGGGGCAGGTCGCGGTTGCGGCGTCCGGGTAATGCGAGCGCGGTGAGCGCACCGAGCAGTGCCAGCGCGGCTCCGACGGTCACCGCGGGCTTGAAGCCGGTCACGAACTCATCGGGGGATTCGTAGCCTCCGAATCCCGCGAATACGGCGGCGGCGATGGCGATTCCGAAGACCCCGCCCAGTTCACGCATCATGCTGTTGGCACCCGCGGCCTTGCCGATCGCCGATTGCGGGACCGCTCCCACCACCGAGCTCTGTGCGGAAGGTATTGCCAGCGAGGTCCCGATGCCCGAGAGGATCAAGGGGATGACGAGCGATTGATAAGCCATCCGCGCCTCGGCTACCGATGCGATCCACAGCATTCCGATCGCCATCGATACCAGGCCGATTCCGAGAATTGTCCGCTCGCCGAAGCGGTCGGCCAGTACGCCGGCGATGGGCGCGCAGAAGAAGAGAATCATCGTCCAGGGCAATAGTCGCAATCCCGTGGCCAGCGGGTCGTATCCCAGCACCGTTTGCAGGAATTGGGCATAGAAGAACACCGAGGTGAACAGCGCGGCGAAGGCGAGAAAGATAGCGCCGTTGCCCACCGAGAAACCTCGGGAGGTGAACAGCGCCAACGGCAGCATGGGTTCCGGACACCTCGCCTCCCACCAGCCGAAAGTGATGAGCAACGCGAGCCCGGCGATGGCGCTGACCACCACCTCGATGCTCGCCCATCCGGTGATATTGCCGCACACCAGCGCCCATACGATCCCCGTCGCCCCGCCCGTGATCAAGGCCAGGCCGGGCAGATCGAGTGCGGAGTCCGGACCGCGACTATCGGGAATCCTGGTCAGCACCAATGGAATCGCGATCAACCCGATCGGCACGTTGATCCAGAAGATCCACTGCCACGCCATGCCTTGCGCCACCGCGCCGCCGATCAGCGGACCGCATGCCGTCGCGAGTCCGGTAGCACCCTGCACGATGCCCATCGCCCTGCCACGGCCCTCCTCGGGGAAGGCCGCGCCGACCAAGGCCAGTGCCAGGCTCATGAGTAGGGCCGCGCCCGCGCCCTGCACCGCCCGGGCGGCGATCAGCATCGCCACCGAGGTCGACAGTGCGCACGCGGCTGATGCGACGGCGAAAATTCCGAGACCCAGCGCGAACATTCGGGTGCGCCCGAACCGGTCGCCGAGCGCGGCGGCGGTCATGAGAAGTACCGCGAAGCTCAGGTTGTACGCATTGACAGTCCACTCCAGCGTGTCGATCGTCGCGCCCAGGTCGCGGCGGATGGTGCTCAGCGCGGTCGCGACGACGAGCGTGTCCAGCGCCGCCATGCATGAGGCGATGGCGCCCAGCACGAGTACCCAACGCTGGGTCGCCGGGGTGGGGGAGGTATCGGACCGTGCGGCCCGGTATGGGTACTGCTTCGAACTCATGCGGGGGTGTCCTCGGTGATGTGTGATCGGTGATTTCCGTCCGTAGGTATGACCTCGGCCCTGCGGCAGAATCGTCGCCATGGGCGAAACCTCTTGCGAACCCACCGCTCAGGACGCGGACCTGGCCCGTGCCCGGGCGGGCGATGACGCGGCCTTCACGCGGTTGGTGGCACCGCTACGCCGCGAACTGCATGCCCATTGCTATCGGATGCTCGGGTCGGCGCACGATGCCGATGACGCTGTGCAGGAGGCCATGGTGCGCGCATGGCGCGGGGTGGCGCGCTTCGAGGGCCGCAGCTCGCTGCGCTCCTGGCTGTACACCGTGGCCACCCGCGTCTGCCTGACCGCACTAGAGGCCAGCGGAAAACGGGCGCTGCCAATGGATCTCGGTCCGTCCAGCGCGCACGCCGTGCTCGATCAGCGGCTACGGACCGATATCTCCTGGCTCGGACCGTATCCCGATGCCGATCTCGCACACGATGCCGCAGCACCCGAAGCCCGCTACGCGCAGCGTGAGGCGGTGGAGCTGGCCTTCGTGGCCGCCTGCCAGCATCTGCCAGGCAATCAGCGGGCGGCGCTACTGCTGTTCGACGTCCTCGGATTCAGCGCCGCCGAGATCGCCGCGATGATGGACACCACCACGACGTCGGTGAACTCCGCACTCGCGCGTGCTCGTCGCGTCCTCGCGAAAACACTCCCCGTGCGGAGTCAACAGCAGACGGTGCGCGCCATCGGCGACTCGACAGCGCGGACCCTGGCGCTCGAATTCGCCGGGGCGTTGGAACGCGGCGACGCCGACGCCTTGGTCGCATTGCTCACCGAGGATGTCACCTGGTCGATGCCACCGCTGCCACACTGGTATTCGGGTGTCGACGCGGTCCGTGATTTCGCCGTTCAGGTGCCGATGACTCGTTGTCCGAACTGGCGGCACCGGCTTATCAGCTCGAATGGTCAAGTGGCCGTTGCCTTCTACGCCGGCGCGGATGCCGTGCAGGTGCACAGCGCGTGGGCGATCGCGGTGCTGACCCTGCGTGATCACCGGATCGCCGAGATCACCTCATTCCTCGACCCCGGCTGTTTCGAACTGTTCGGCCTTCCTACGGTGCTCGCCTGACCGGTGAAGCCGACGGAACGTCACAGTGCGGCACATTGTGTGCCGAAACTCGGCCCGTGGGTGCACAGCGCGGTCGGCCGAGGGTGTTTCTCCTACAGTGGCAGTAGCAGCACAACGAGCGAAGGGGCGACCGTGTCCACATCCCTCGTCAAGGGTCAGAACGGGCCGTTGACCGTCGACAATCTGGTGATTTCCGTACAGGTGGCCGCGCCGGCGGATCTGTCGGCACTATTGGTGACCGAGCAGGGGCGTGTGCGCTCGGACGCGGATTTCGTCTTCTTCAACCAGCCCGTCGGACCCGGTGTTCGATTGCGGCCTTCGGCGCCCGGACAGCCTGCGGCACTGGCGGTTTCGCTGGCGGAGGTGCCGCCCGATATCGCCCAGATACGGGCGGTGATCACCCTCGATCAGCCGGGCGCCACCTTCGGAGGTATGCCGGCGCCCATCGCCGTGGTGGCCGAGGCCACGGGAAACCCGTTGTACGACTATCGCATCGGGGATTTGAGCACCGAATCGATCGTCATCGCGCTGGAGTTGTATCGGCGCGCGAACGCCTGGAAGGTGCGCGCGGTCGGACAAGGCTACGCGGGCGGATTCGCCGCGCTGGTCACCGACCACGGCGTCACCGTGGACGATGCGACACATGCCGCGCCCGCGCGCGTCTCGCCTGCGCCCCCGCCCGCCGCGACGGGAACCCGGCCACCATCGCCTCCGGCTTATCCGCCGACCTCACCGCCGCAGTATTCGCCTGGCGCGGCATACCCACCACCTCCTGCGTACCCACCGCAGCCCGGTAACCGGCCGCCCGCCGCACCGGATTCGGCGAATGAGGTGAGTTTGGCCAAGGGTCGTCCGGTCAGTCTCAGCAAGGGGCAGCGCGTCACACTGCGCAAGGAGGGTGGTGTCGAGCTGACAGCGATTCGCATGGGGCTGGGATGGGACCCGGTGAAAAAGGGCGGATTGTTCGGCGGCCGAACCGTCGATATCGATTTGGACGCTTGGGTGGCGATGTTCGCCGGTGCCCATCTGACCGACGTCGCCTACTACGGTGAACTCGTCTCCAAGGACGGATCCATCCGGCACCAGGGCGATAATCTGACCGGCGCGGGCGAGGGCGATGACGAGGTGATCCTGGTCGACCTCACCCGTGTCCCGGCCGGTATCACCACCTTGCTGTTCGTGGTGACCTCCTATCAGGGCCAGACGTTCGAGCAGGTCAGCAATGCCTACTGCCGACTCGTGGACGGCACGACCAATGCGGAGCTGGCTCGGTACAGCCTCACCGGCGGAATGCCGTTCACCGCGTTGGCGATGGCCAAGGTCTTCCGGTTCGGCGGCGACTGGAAGTTGCAGGCCATCGGCGAGGGCTTCCAAGCCAAACACCCGGGCGAAGCGGTGCCACAGCTCGGGCGGTTCGTGAGCAATTCCTGACCGTGGCTCGCGGCCACCCCTGAGGACTCACCATCAGCCCAGCATCGGGGCCGGTTGGCGGCCCAGCTCAGCAGCACGATCACCACGGAGGTCACATTATGGCTGCATCGACGGGAGCGCGCCTGGGAGCGAAAATGCTCCGCACCCGATGGCTCGTGCGAGCGCCGATCCGACTGTACCGAGCCGGGTTCGGCTTCCTGTTCGGGAGCCGAATGCTCATGCTCTCCCACACCGGACGCCGCAGTGGCGCAACACGATTCGTCGTTCTCGAAGTGGTCGATCGCCCGACGCCCGATCAACTGATCATCGTCTCCGGGTTCGGCGCGGATGCGCAGTGGTATCGCAACATCCAGGCCGATCCACACGTCCGGGTCTGGATCGGAACGCGCCGTGGAATACCCGCGATCGCGACTCCGATGAGCAGCGGAGAATCGGCGGCCGCATTGGCCCGCTATGCCGAAAAACACCCGGTCGCGTGGAATCGCTTGCGCGCCACAATCGAAGAGGCCACCCGTGCACCGGTGGACAGCCTGCCGATGGTTCATCTGCAATCGCTATCCGATCGCGACGGTCATCTTGCCTCCGGCTGAACCGGATTCCATGAGCTCGTGTGCGCGGACGATGTCCTCGAAAGCGAAGGTGCGAAACGGTTTTGCGTGATAGGTCCCCGAGGCGGCCTTGGCGATGAAATCGGTGAATGGTACGGCCGAGAGCGGATATTCGGGTGTGCCGAAGTTGAAGCTGCCGAAGAACGACAGTTGAATTCCGCTGGGCAGGTCCGCGATTGGTGCGAAATCGGCGACGGGGCCCAGTCCGCCGAGGAAGCCGGCCTGGCAGACGCGACCCCGCGGGCGAACCGTGGCCACCGAATCTCGCAGCACCGAGTTGCCTACCAGATCCAGCAGTGAGTCGACGGTGATGCCGCGTTCTCGGACCTGGGTGACGAGCTGACCATCATCGATGAGAACTCTTGTAGCGCCGATGCTTTCGAGGAAAACTGCGTTCTTGGCAGCTCGCGTGGTGGCGATGACGGTGGCACCTGAATCCGCGGCGATGTTGACTGCGGCCTGTCCCAGCGCGGAGGTCGCGCCGCGCACCAGCACCGTATGCTCGCGCTCGATCGCGAGGTTGTCGTTCAGGGCTGTCCACGCGGTCGCGTAGACCTCCGGGATCGCGGCAAGGTCGGTCCACTCGAGCGTGGTGTCGACCGGCACCACGTTGTCCGCCGGGACGGTGACCAGCTCGGCGTAGGAGCCGTTGCGGGTACGCCCCATACCGCCCATGATCGCGATGACCGGTGTTCCGGCCGGTAGTCGCCCCGATGGATCCTCGGCCACCACGCCCGCCGCCTCGATTCCGGTAACCTGCGCGACCTCGCCCCACTGCCCCGAGCGCATGTACGTCTCGGCGTGGTTCAGTCCGAAAGCCTTGACCTGCACCAGGATTTCACCCGCACCTGCCACCGGATCGGGCAGCTCGCGAACCGTGAGTACCTCGGGCGCACCGTAGTGAGAGATGGTTATCGCCTTCATGACATTCCTCATTCTTGAGTGTTCATTCAACTATTTGGGCTGAAGAAGGGCCGCCCTGAAAATGGCGGCCTTGGAGCGTTTTTCGTGCGGCTTAGGGTGTTCGCAACCCCGCAAAAGCGGAATCGACAATCGCGCGCAGTAGCGCCTCGTCCGGATTGGCCTTGCCGACCACCATCAGTCCCTGCGAGGTGGCCACCAGCCCTTTCGCGGTGCCGACGGGATCGATGTCCGCTCGAATCTCGCTGCGCCGCAACGCGTTGCCGAGCGCCGCCCGGATTCGATCCTCCAGTCGCGCGTGATGTCCCCGCACCACCGCGGCGGCCGCGTCATCGGTGGCCGCATTCTCGATCGCCGTATTCACCAGCAGGCATCCCTGCCGCCCCTCGGGGGAGAGCAGGTCGGCCACCAGTCCGTCGAAGTACCCTCGAATCTGCGGCACCGAGGCATTCGGGTCATCGAGCTCCCCGAGCTTCTGTGGCACAACGAGATCCGAATACCTGCGCAGCGACGCCAGGAACAGCGCGTGCTTCCCGCCGGGAAACGCACTGTAGAGACTCCCCGGCTTCACCCCGGTGGCTTTGACCAACTCCTCTACCGAGGTGGCCCGATACCCGCGCTCCCAGAACCGATGCATCGCGGCGTCCACCACGTCATCAGGTTCGAACTCTCGGTACCGGGCCATGCGGCCAACTTACTTGAATGACCCTTCAAAAAACAACCGTCTATCGCGGTTGTAGCCCTTGCCGGGCCTGGCGGTGCTGTCAGGAGAGGGCGGTGAGCAGCGCGGCGATGAGTAGTACCGCCAGCAGGATTAGAGCCAGGAACACCTGGGGGTGCAGCCCGGCGACGGGCCTGTTATGGAATTCGGGGTCGTGGATGGCGGTGCCGGGGAACAACAGCGCGCCGAGTAGGCCCAGCCATGGCGTGGCCAGGATCGCGCCGGCGGTGAACACCGCGAATTGTTCGCTGTCCCAGGGTGTTACGAGCAGGGCCAGTGCGATGACACCGAGCAGGATCGACATGACGATGTATTGGGCGTCGTGGAATTTCGCGTGCGGCGGCCATCTGTCGTTGCGCATGTGCTGGGCGGCGGTGGCGGGGATGACGAAGTCGGCGAGCAGTGCGCCGAACGTGGTGACGACTGCGACGAGGGTGGCGAGGACGCGGGCGACGGTGAGAGTTGTCACGGGATTCCTTGTGAGTGCGGTGTTTTCGCGTGGTGACAGCGCAGGAAGTCCTCGACGACCGTGTGTACGTAGTCGAGGTCGAAGGTTCGGTTGGCGACGAGCCTGCGGAAGAAGAGTGGACCGTGCAGTTGATCGACGGCGAGGTCGATATCGAGGTCGTGCGGCAGTTCGGCGCGGGCGATGGCATCGGCCAGGATCGTGCGCACCATGTGGGTGCCCGAGCGGTACAGCGCCTCCTTGACCTCCGCGAATTTCGGGTCGGCACCGGACCTTTCGATCATTACGCGCATCGCCTGCTCGCTGGCCGGTTCGTGCAGCATCTCCCGGGCTGTGGCCAGCGCGGTCAGCAGGTCGGCGCGCAGGTCACCGGTCGGCTGAGACTGGGCGAGGGTGATGTGCAGGGTGATGGTGGCGCGCACCAGATCGGTCGGCTCCGGCCACAGCCGGTACAGCGTGGCGCGGCTGATCCCGCTGCGTGCCGCGACGGCGGCATGAGTCAGACCGGCCGCACCCTGCTCGATCAACAGGTCCCGGGCCGATGCGAGCGCGGCATCGCGACTGCGCACCGTACGTGGATCCGGTGGTCGCACCACACCTCCTGTGAGACAGTTTGTTTCGAAGTTACGAGACAAACTGTATCGAAGTGCGGTGGATGTGGAAAGGGCGATCCGTGGGTCCGATGTCGTCCCTGGTCGGCGGCGCGGCGGTACGCTGCCCCTTATCGCAAGCCGGACTGTATTCGGAGGGGCGTATGGACAGCGCGGGCGCGACGATTGTGGTGGAGTCCGGGTGGATGCCCGTCAATGAGCTACTGCGGCTGTTGAATTCGGGTGCCTCCGATGGTGGCGTCACGGTGTCGGGGGAGGTGCCGGAGCATCGGGGAATTGATCCGGCCGTTGCGGTGGCGTTGATTTCGGGTGGGTTCGGGACGTTGGCACCGTTTCTCATCGAGTTCGCCAAGCGGCTGTTCCGGGCTGAGCCCGATGCGGTGGTGAATGTGGAGACCGAAGCGGGACCGGTGGTTTTGTTGTCGTCGCTGCCGGAGGCGGTGCGAACCGAGCTGGTCAATTCCGCGATCGCGTCCGGGGCGCTGCGGGTGCGGATCACTCTCGAACCGGACGAGTGATGGCCGCCGAGTGGGCGGCTCGGCTCGATGAGTTGGTTGAGCGGGCGCTCGGCTCGGACCCGCCCGATGTGGATGCGCTCAACGCCGCGATCGAACATGCCGAAGAGGTGGATCTCTCCGAGACGCCGGATGTCATGCGCGCTCGGGAGCAAATGCTGTTGCTGGCAAGCACTCTCGGCCGGCAGTACGGCGTCGAGGCGGCTGATCCGCCGTTGATCGTGGCGATGAACGTATCCCTGTCGATCTTCGCCTACTCCGGAGATCCGGATCCGGTGCTGGAATTGGCGCGGTGGCTGCGGGACCGGGGACTGACGACGCGGGCGATCGCGCTGCTCGATCATGCGTTGCAGGTCGAGACACTCACTCTTGCGGACGGACCGCCGCCGAATGCGCGAGTGCATGCGCTGCGCGGTGAAATACTCCGCCGCCACAGGGATTTGGATGGTGCGGACGCATCGCTGAACGCGGCCGTCGAGCAGTTGACGGCCGATGATCTCGAGACGTTGCGGCTGCGCGCCGACGTGCTCAACAATCTCGGGCTGCTGTACTGCGATCGCGGTGATCTGACCGGCGGTAAGCAATTCCTCATCGCCGCACTGGAACTCGGCGAACGGGTCGATCCCGATCCGGTGCACACGGCCATCACCCTGGATAATCTCGGCACGGTCGAAGCGGCCATGGCCGCGGCCTCGGGACCGCTATGGATCGACGAGACGCTGGTGAACGCGGTGACGGCCGAACATCTGCGCGATGCGGAGTATTTCCACGCCCGCGCGGCCGAACAGTTCGAAATCGCGCTGCCCGCGGCGGCGGACGACTACATGGTCTCGCTGCTCAATCGTGTCGATGTCGCCGGGCAACAGCGCGAACACGAGCTGGAGGACGAGTACAGCTTGCGCGCGGTCGAACTCGTCGCGGAGTACGAGATATCGACCGCCACAGCAATATTCGCACTGGGAGTCCGGGGGGAGGTGCTCAATCGCCTGGGTCGCCAGCGTGAGGTTGTCGAGCTACTCGCTCCGCACCTGTCCGAGTGGATGGGCGTCCCGGCCGAGGACCGCTCGATACCCGGCTTGCGCGCATTGATGTCAGCGGCCTACTTCGAGGGTGACCCCGCACTGACGGAACGGGCGGGCCGGGCCCTCGCCGACACCGACGACATCCTGATGGCTCGCAGACTGGCGGGTGCGCCGGAGTCGACCGCCCGCACCATATTCGCCGAATACATGACCCGCACTGCGGCCGTCATCGGTCATTGCCTCCCGCCCGAGCAGTCGGGCGACGCGCCCGAGTGGGTGTACGAGCTGCTGCTCAATCGCAAGGGTGTGCTCGCCGAACGTCAAGGCAGGGCTTGGCTGCGAGCGCGGTCCGAGGCGGGCGAGCTACTCGAGCAGGTGCGCGAGCTGCGAGCCGAGGTCGCCCGGACCGATCTCGAATGGACCGGCGAAAGCACGATCACCGCGGCTCGTAGACGGCAGGATGAGGCAGCGCGTCGGCTCGGAATCGTTGAGACGCAACTGTTTCGGGCAGTCGGCGAGGATTGGCGGTCATTGGTCTCTATCGACGATGTGCGGTCCGCGCTCGGCGCGGACCGCACACTCCTCGATATCGCGACCGAGGTCACCCCGACCGGGGAACGCAATTACGTGGTCTTCCTCGTGGATTCCGACGGGCCGATCCGCTACCGCAGACTGGGCGATGCCCTCGAAACCGATGTTCAGATCGAGCGTGTCTGCTGGGAATTGGGCGCGGTGCCCGAGCCGGGCCTCGAATCGGACTGGAAAGCGCGTGTCACACAGCGTATTCCCGCCGTGGTCGACACCACCACCGAGCTCGCCGATCAGGTCGTGATCTCGCCGACCGGTGCGTGGGGCGAAATGCCGGTCTGGGGGCTGGTGGACTCCGAGGATGTATTCCTCGCAGAGGATCACCTACTGTCCCTGGTGCCCAGCGCCCGCCTCCTTGCTCGGGACTCCGAAACACCCTCGGACACTGGGCCTCCGGTCGTATTCGGTGCACCCGATTTCGATCTGGAGGTCGCCGACGACGAGCCGCTCATCTTCTCCCTGCGACTGGATGCGCTCGAGCATGCCCGCACCGAAGCCATTGATGTCGCAACACAACTCGGCGTTTCTCCGGTTCTCGGTGCGAAGGCCGACCGCGCCCGGCTGCTCGCGGTGCACCGTCCCCGCATCCTGCATATCGCCACCCACGGCATGTTCCTCGATGCCATCGGCCACCGCGCCGAACTCAACGAACCCCGGGGCTACACCATGCGTTCGGTCGGCGGCGTCCCGGTCAAAACCGAGGGCAACGAGCTCCTCGGCGACCGAATCGACAAGGCGCACAACGCCAGAACCCGCCACCGCGCCCGCGTCCGCTGGTTGCAGAAGATCGGCCCGGCCGGGCAACTATCGCGCTCGGCCCTCATGCTCAGCGGCTTCAACGCCTGGCTGGCCGGTGTCGAAACCACCCCCGGCGTGAACGCGGGCATCGTCTCGGCCGGTGAATTCGCACTGCTGGACCTCGCCGGAACCGAACTGGTGGTCCTCTCGGCCTGCGAAACCGGCGTCGGCGCAGTCGATTACGCCGACGGCAGCCTGCTCGGCCTACGGACCGCAGCCCTGGCCGCCGGAGCCCAATGCTGCATCAGCACGCTCTGGAGCGTCGACGACGCCTGCACCGCGCTCTTGATATCGGCGTTCTACCAACATCTTTCAGCCGGTTCGACTCCTGCGGCCGCCATGGATGCCGCCCAGCGCGAGATCCGCCAAACCCACCCCGCCCCCTACTACTGGGCGGGCTGGGCGGTGGAGGGCATCGACTGAGTCGATGCTCGAGCCACTCAGGATTGGATGAAGGCGAGCAGGTCGGCGTTGATGGTCGCGGCCTCGGTGGTGGGCATGCCGTGCGGGAAGCCCGGGTAGGTCTTCAACGTGCTGTTGGGCAGCAGTTCGGCCGAGCGGATGGCGGCGTCCTGGATCGGGACCACCTGATCGTCCTCACCGTGCAGCACCAGGGTGGGAATGGTGATCTTGGTGAGTTCTTCGGTGAAGTCGGTCTGGGAGAACGCGACGACACCGTCGTAGTGCGCCTTGGCTCCGCCGGCCATGCCCTGACGCCACCAGTTGGCGATGATGCCCTCCGAGGGCTGCGCGCCGGGGCGGTTGTAGCCGTAGAACGGGCCTTCGGCGAAGGTGCGGAAGAAGTCCGAGCGGTTGGTGGCGACCTGCTCCTGGATGCCGTCGAACACCGACTTATCCAGTCCGCCCGGGTTGTCGGCGGTCTTGACCATGATCGGAGGGACCGCGCTGATCAGCACGGCCTTGGCTGCCCGGTCCTGGCCGTGCCTGGACAGGTAGCGCACGACCTCGCCGCCACCGGTGGAGTGGCCGATATGCACCGCGTTGGTCAGGTCGAGGTGGTTGACGACTGCGGCCAGGTCGTCGGCGTAGTGGTCCATATCGTGGCCATCCGCGACCTGCGCCGAGCGACCGTGTCCGCGCCGGTCGTGGGCGACCACCCGGAAACCGTGGGACAGGAAGAACATCAGCTGGGCGTCCCAGTCGTCCGAGGACAGTGGCCAGCCGTGGCTGAAGACGATGGGCTGACCGGTGCCCCAGTCCTTGTAGAAGATATCGACGCCATCCGGCGTAGTGATGACAGGCATGTGAAACTCCTTCTGGTCGGATACTCGATGTCGCTTTACAGCTGGAACCTGTTGCAGCACAGAGCTTCTGAACTATTGATCGGCGCGTTGAATGAGTCTGCGCGTTTCGAGGAGCGTGCGCCCCACTTTACGCGCCACGAAAACCGCACTTTCCGCCATGGCCCGGCGTGGTGCCTACCGGGCGGCCTGCTCGATGAAGGCGGCGACCACGCCCGGCTGGGAGACCAGTGACGCGTGTGAGGCGTCGACCTCGGCGGTGTGCGCACCCATGCGCTGGGCGAAGAAGCGCTCCGCAGCTGGCGGGATCACCCGATCCGCGGCCGAGACCAGATACCAGGTCGGCGTCGTGGCCCAGGAAGCCGGACCGCTGGGCTCCAACAGCGCGGTCGCGGCAATGGAATGCTGATGGGTGATCATATTCGCGGCGGTGGCCGACGAAACATCCTGCGCGAAAACGGTATTGAAGGAATCGGGCGCGACCGATCCTTCGATTCCCGACCCCGAGGGCGTCAATGCCAGTGCGGGAGGCTGCAATTGACTGCCGGGGAACCGGAACGGGTCCATGGCGATCGCGATCGGTTCGCCCTGCTGTGGCGCGAACGCCGCGATATAGACCATGGCCTTGACATCGGTGTCGTGGACATTGGTGATGACCGCGCCGCCGTAGGAATGCCCGGCCAGCACGATCGGCCCGTCGATTCCGGCGAGTACCTGTTCGATCGCGGCGGCGTCGTTGGCGGGACCGCGTAATGGGTTGTCCGGCACCACGACTCGATAGCCGTCCGCGCGTAGTGCGGCTGCGACGCCGTCCCAGCTGCTGGCGTCGGCGAAGGCCCCGTGTACCAGCACGATGGTGGGGCGTGGTGCGTCGGCGTGCGCGGGCGCGACGGATACGGTCAGCGCACCGGCCAGGGCAGCCGCGGCAAACGGGATCCGCAGGATTCGTCGAATATGCATGAGGCTCTTATCTGTTCATGTGGGGTCGGCGACGATTCGTCGGTCGACACGGGTAGGCAACGGATTCACAGGGTTTCGATGAGTCCGCCGTCGATCCGGAAGTCCGCGCCGGTGACATTGGCGGTTCGGTCGCTGGCCAGCAGCAGCACAAGGTCGGCGACCTCCTGAGGATGGGTGAAGCGGCCTGTGACGCTCTTGGCTGCGGCTTGGCGGACCACCTCGTCGGGATCGGCTGCGGCTGCGGCGCTGACTACGGCGGCGACGCCCTGATCGCCGAGCCACAGCGCCGTGGTGACCGGTCCGGGTGAGATGGTGTTCGCGCGAACACCTTGGGGTCCAAACTCTTTCGACAACGATTTGCTGAAGTTCGACAAGGCGGCTTTGGCGGCGGAGTAGTCGATGACGCCGGGATCGGGCAGTGTCGCGTTGACCGAACTGATCGTCACGATGGACGTGCTATCGCGCTGGATCAGATACGGCAGTGCGGCGCGGGCCGTGCGCACCGCTACGAGCAGGTTCGTGGTCAGGGACCACAGCCAGTCCTCATCGGTCACCGCGAGGAAACCCTGTACGCGGGGGATGACAGCGCCGACATTGTTGACCACGATGTCTATTCCGCCGAATGCGCTCATTGCCTCATCGATCAGTCGCTGGGGCCCGTCGGCGGTGCTGAGATCGATCAACGGTGTTCGCACGCCCTCGCGGGTGGCCAGTTCGGTCAGGTCGGGGCTCCCGGTGCGTGATCCTGCGACTACTGAAACACCTTCGGCGGCAAGTGCTTTCACTACGCTCAGGCCGATACCCCGGCCTGCTCCGGTCACGACGGCGACTTTGCCCGCGAGGTTCAGGTCGAACATCGCGGTGCTCAGAGCTCCTGGGTCTTCAACCAGGACAGGCAGGCGTCGGCGACTTCGCGCCATCCGTGATCGACGACCAGCGAATGCCCGCGGTCCGGGAACTCCAGGAAGTCGGTGACCGCGTCGGAATGGCGGTACTGCTTCAGGGTTGCCCTGGTGACGGCTTCGGGAACGGTGTGGTCCTTGCCGCCGGTGATCAGCAGCAGTGGGCCGCGCGCTTCGTTGGCGGTGTCGACCTTCGCCGCGGAATGCGGGTTGAAATTGGCTGCCGCCGCTTCGAAGAGCGGTTTGCCCGGGGCGGGCACCGTCCACCGCTCGTACAGCTCATCGGATTCCTCGGCCGGAATCGCGTTTCCGAACGCGTACCGGAACTCTTCGGAGGTGAGCGATACCGCCCGGTTACGGTTGGCGGGGTTCTTGAACACCGGTGTGGTCGAGCGCAGCGCCGAAAGCGGCAGCGGCAGTACGCCTTTGATCTGTGCGGCGTCGATGGCGATGGCGGCTCGGGCACGGTCCTGCCCGAGCAGTTTCTGGGCGACCATGCCGCCGAAGGAGTGCCCTATCAGGATCGGCAGCTCGGGAAGCTCGGCGATGATCGCGGCATAGTGCTCGACTACGTCATCGATGCCATGACCCGCCACGCCCTCGGGTGTGGCCCGGGCCGCCTCGACGGTGTCGAGTTCACCGGGCCAACCGGGCGCGGAGACCTGGTACCCCTGTTCGCCGAAGAGGCCGAGCCAGGGTTGCCACGATGTCGAGTGCAGCCAGAGTCCGTGGATGAAAAGAACCGGAGTCACGATGTCTCCCTGCGATGTCGGTGGAGTTGACCCGTTCATGAGACCTCGTGCGCACCACCCGGCGAATCGGAGAAACCTCCCAGTGTTTTTCTAGTCTCCCGACCCCAGCGTCGTACGAAGTTGCCTGCGGGAGGTCACCGAGAGCTTCCGGAAGATCTTGGTGAGGTGGTATTCGACGGTGGAGGTGCTGATATAGAGCCGCGCCGCGATCTCGGTATTGGTCGCGCCTTCGGCCGCCAACGCGACGATCTGGGTTTCCTGCGGGGTGAGCTGTGGGTCGGGTGCCAGCGTTCTTCGGTGCACGCGTTCACCGGTGGCGGCGAGCTCTGCACGTGCACGTTCGGCGAAGAGCGGTGCGCGTGCCGCGCAGAACATGTCGTAGGCGAGCCGCAGCTGGACCCGGGCTTCGAGTCGCTGTTTGCGCCGGCGCAGCCACTCGCCGTACAGCAGATGGGTGCGGGCCAGATCGACGACGACTGTGGTCTGCCCGAGCCGATCGATCGCTTCCCGATACAGCGCCGCCGCGGTGTCATCGTTCGCGAGCAATGCCTGCGCCCGTGCCAAAGACCCCAGCGCCCAGGGGGTTCCGCTGGCCCGCGCCTGCGCATCGAGTCTGGCCAGGGCAAGCGCCGCGAGCGCGGTCTCCTGCGCGCGAACCCCCGCCTCGACCATATCCGCGAGCACCAGATTGCTGTGACCGGGCACATCATCGTCATAGAGACACCGCGCCCGCTCCAGCGCCGCGCGATAGTTCCCCAGACTCAACTCGAGCACGATCATGCCGCGCGCGGCCACCGCCGCCTGCATGGCCCGCGACGGGAAATCCGCACCCTCCACACTCGCCGCCAGCGCGCGGGCCTGCGCTTCCGCGCCACTCCACACCAGCAGCTCCAGCCGCTGCATGTAGTTCTCCTCCGGCAGCCCGATCACCGTGAGCAACTCATGGGACTCGGTCAGATAGCTCGCGGCCTCCTCGCGCCGACCCGCTCGCAGCGCGTCGGTCGCCTGGCATTCCAGCACGACTCGCAGTCCGACGAGTGCGCCGTTGTCCCGGTCGAAGTTCCGCAGCCGGGCGAACAGGGTCAGCCTGGCGTTGTCGTCCCACAGCTCATCGCTCGCGAAATGGGCGAAAACCGCCAATGGCATGCCTTGTTCGCCGAGCTCCCCGTCGCGCAGGGCCGCCAGCGCGGTACGCCACCGGGGGACGGCGGCGGCATACCCCTCGCTGATCCGGGTGGCCAGCGCGACGATGCACAGGTCGTGCGCCGATGACGCGGCTCGCCCTTCGAATACATCCAGCGTCGCGCGCGCGACCTCCGCCAAAGTGGTGCCCACTGTGTCTTCCCTGGACAGCATTGCCGCGCTCAACGCCTGGGACAGCATGAGCCAGGCCAGATCACCGTCGCCGGGATCCAACTCCGCCGCGGCGGCCAGCAGCAGCGCGGGCTGGTCTTCGAAACGGCAGAAGTAGGTCTCGATCGCCGCTTCGAGCCAGCGCGCCCGTCCTCGTATCGCGGGCACCCGGCTGTCCGGGTGCGATTCGCGCAGCAGCCGCTGAGCCGATTGCGGATCACCGCACATCAGATACACCTGGGCCGCAACCAATCTCCGCTCATCGCGCCGCGATACCGCGGGAGTCAACTCGGCCGCGCGCGCCAGTAACACCGCCTCGGCAGCATAGCCGCCGCGGGCTCGGGCGCGCTGCGCGGCATTCTCCAGATCGCGTGCGACCGCCTCATCGGCACCCGCCGTGGCCGCGGCCAGATGCCAGGCGCGTAGGTCGGGGTCGTGGTCCGGATCGCAGGCCGCGGAGATCGCCTGATGCGCGCGCCGCAAACCACCCGGATGCGCGGCCGCGTGCACGGCGGAACGAATCAGTGGATGGGAGAACGCGAAACCGTTGCCGCGCACCAGCACTCCGGCCTCGACGGCGGGGTCGGCGTCGTCCTCGGACAGTCCGAGCAACGCCGCCGCACGCCACAGCAGCGCCTCATCGCGGATCGGGCTGATCGAGGCGAGCAGCAGCAGATCCCGGGTGCGTTTGCCGAGCGCCTCGATGCGCTCGAGGAAACAGGCGGCCAGGCGCGAGCCGATGGGCAGCGGTTCGGGCAATGCCGCTGTGCCGCCCAATTGTTCGGTGGTCAGCGACGACACCAGGGTCATCAGGGCGAGCGGGTTGCCATCGGTTTGTTCGGTCAGCGTGCGGGCGACGTCGTCATTGAGGAAGCGCTGCGCGGTGCGGGCCAGCAATTCCCGGGCGGCCGGGCCGGGGAGTCCGGCCAGAATGTGCCCCGGCAACCCTTCGAAAAGCGCGCTGTCCGAAGCCAATTCGCGCACCGCGAACAGCATTCCGACACCTTCGGCGTGCAGTCTGCGTGCGACGAAGGTCAATGCCTCACGGGATTCACGATCGAGCCACTGCGCATCATCGATCAGGCAGACCAGGGGACGCTCGCCCGCCAGTTCCGCGAACAGGCTCAGCGTCGCCAGACCCACCAGGAAGCGGTCGGGCGCGGGGCCCGCGACGAGTCCGAAAGCCGCACCCAGCGCGGCTTTTTGCGGCTCGGGCAGGCGTTCGCGGCGATCGAGGAACGGTCGCACCAGGCGGTGCAGCGCCGCGAATCCCAGGGGCGATTCGGACTCGATGCCCGAGGTTCGCAACACCAGCAGGTCGTCGGTGGTATCGGCGATATGGTCGAGCAACCGGGTCTTGCCGATTCCGGGCGCTCCGGCCAGCACCAGCGCTTCGCTCAGCCCCGCCCGCACCTTGTTCGTGAAGGCTTCCAGCACAAGGCATTCCGCCGCTCTTCCGACCAGCGGCGCGCGGGTAGGCGCGGGCGCGTGGTCCACGATATCGGTCATCAGCGCCGCCTAAGCTCGAGAGTCGATCCACCCGAGTCCGGTTCGGCGATGCTTCCGCGTGTGCCGGACTGTCCTCGTACTTCCAACACGTCGTGTCGTCCGGATGTCACGCTAGGGCGGCGCGATGGCGAGGTGAATCATCGGCGCGCCAATCGTGCACGCACAGAACAGTGCCGTGCCGAATCAGGCAGGTCCGTCAAGGGGCCTGCCGGTCATTGGCTCTGCTGCCACTCCCGTGGTGACATGCCGTAGGCGTCGCGGAAGCGGCGAGCGAAATGCGCCGGGTTGGTGAAGCCCCATCTGCGCCCTACCACCGCGATCGGTACGGTACGGCCCTGCCGAGCGAGATCGGCCCGCGCGCCCTCGAGCCGGGCGCCGATGATCCACTGGCTCAACGGGATTCCCCGTGCGGACCAGACATTGTACAAATGCCGGACCGAGATATTGTGGGCCCGCGCGATCTGCTCGGCATTCAGGCCGGGGTCACCGAGATGCTGTTCCACATACGCGGCTATCCGCAAATACAGGGTGTCATGCAGGTCCGCATGCCGGCGCGGGTCGGCGGCCGCGGTGGTGATCAGCGCCCGAACCAATTGGGTGGTCGCCGATTTGAGCATGATTCGGGCGGGCCCGGGTTCGATATCACCCTCTTCGCCGAGTGCGGCGATATGGGCGGAGACCAATCCGTACAGCGGACTCGATTTGAGTCGGGGAGCCGCGCTGCGGACGGTTTCGATGGGCAGCGCGAGCTGGTCGTAATCGAAGATCAGCACCTTGGAGCCGCCGATACCGCTCGACGAATAGTCCGAGACGCTGGTGCCGTCGGTGAGCGAGAGTTCACCGACCTCGATGACCTGATCCGCGCCGCAGTGCGAAAAAGTGCCGGACCCGGTCAATTGCACCCCGAGCCCGACGCGTTCGGGTGCGGCCACGCGCAGCTGTTTATCGCCGCGCAGCACACTCAGACCGGTACCGACCACCTGTGTGGCGTGCACGCCCTCGCCCAGATCCCACACGGTGAACCGGTGCCACAGCTGACCGGCCACCGACCCGAGCCGATTGATCGACGGAATCTCAGTGTCGGACAAAAGGTCCTGCGCCGCCTCGATCCGCTCACTCGCCGGAAGTAGACCGGTATCCAACACAACGACCACGCCGTACCTCCCGCGGACCCGCAGTAGAGATGCGAGTCCGTGGGACAGCCTAGCCAGGATTCGGGCTCAACCTCCACTTATCGGGGATTGATGGATGGGATCCACCCAGAGCACGGTGCTCGGCTGCTCCGCCGCGTCGATATCGAGATTGACCACGACCGCTTCGCTATCGCTGCGCACCAGCACGCATTCCAGCGGTTCATCGGAGCTGGCATTGATTTCCTGATGCGGGACAAATGGCGGAACGAAGATGAAATCGCCGGGCTCGGCTTCGGCGACGAATTCGAGGTGCTCACCCCAGCGCATCCGGGCGCGCCCGCGCACGATATAGATGACGCTTTCCAATTCGCCATGGTGATGCGCGCCGGTCTTGGCATCGGGGTGGATGGTGACTGTACCCGCCCAGAGCTTCTGCGCGCCGACGCGAGCGGCATCGATCGCGGCCGCGCGGTTCATGCCCGGAGTCTGCGGTGTGTTCGTATCGAGTTGATTCGATTTGACCACACGTACCCCGTTGTCCCGCCAGTTACCTTCATCGGGTGAATTCGGCTGCGGTGCATCCACTGTCACGTCCATGCCCCTCTGATCGGTTGGTATCGAAGTCTATTCGACGCTTTCGTATGCCCACGCCGGTCAGAACGACTGGCCGGGTAGCGGCAGGATGCCGAGGTTGGCGTCGAGCCCGCCGTCGACCACGAGGGTGGTGCCGGTGATGTAGCCGGCGGCGGGGGAGGCCAGGAACCAGATCGCCTCGGCCTGCTCGCGTGGTTCGGCGAATCGCCCGAGCGGGATCCGGCGTTCGATCGCGGCCAGCAGGGCCGGATCCTGATGCACGTTGGCGGTGATGCCGGTGCGAGTGAGTCCGGGAGCGAGGGCGTTGACCCGAATCCCCTGTGCCGCATAGTCGATCGCGAATGCCCGGACCAGATTGATCAGTGCCGCTTTGGACGCGTTGTAGGCCCAGTTCCCGGGATCACCGCGCAGCCCGGCGACCGATGCGGTGAACACGGCCGATCCCCGAGATCTGCGCAGTGCCGGAATCGCAGCGCGCAGACCGAGTATCGGCCCGCGCAGGTTGACCCCGAAGATGTGATCGGCTCGATCAATCGCACCGGGTGACTCCAGCGGCGGGGTGCCGCCCGTTCCGGCATTGAGCACGACGGTATCGATTCGGCCGAAGCGGTCGAGCGCTGTCTCGACCGCCGCCCGGTTCACCTCCTCGCCTGAGACGTCGCCGGACAGGGTCACGATGTTCTTGCCCAAGTCATTCAATCCCTGCGGCGAAATATCCACGGCGACAACATGTTCCCCGCGCTCAGCGAACAACTGAGCGGTGGCGCGGCCGATGCCGGACGCGGCACCGGTGACGATCGCGACGCGGCGGTCACCGGTGGGGGAGGGCTCGGTCATGGATGCCTTTCGGACGTCGGCTGCCGGGTTCGCCGGACGACTTCAACACGCACTATTTGCCCGGTCAATGATTTCGACACAGGCGATTTCGAATCGCCGCCCCTGACGGTAGTCGCGGGATAATGCCCGCCACGACCCATTGGGAGACCATCCGGTCACCGGTGCGCGGACTTGGGAATGATCACAGACTTTCGCGGCCGTGCTGGTCAGAGGGCTATCGCATGTCGTTCACTCGAAATCCTGATATAGCCCGGCGTCTTGGTGCGGCGCGGGCGCAGGGTGCTCGGCGGTAGGAATCGAGGTCAGTCATGGTCGCGTCCGGCGTTCTCATCGATACGGGGTATTCGATCGAATCCCGCTGGCGCACAATCAGATACCGAACGCTCGCGGCGTGCTTGGCGTTGCTGCTGTGTGTGCTCAGCGCGGCGATCGGTCATGCCGAGCCCTCGGAACCGGTGCGCGCGCCCGATGGTTCGCGATTGGACCGCATCCAACCGGTGCACGACCGCGTCAGCGATATGTTCGTGTACTCCGCCGCCATGAACACCGTCATCCGCAGCCGCGTGTTGCGCGCGGCCGACCCGAACGCTCCCGCGCCGACCCTGTACCTGCTCAACGGGGCCAACGGCGGTACCGAGGGCAGTTGGTACGACGAAACCGATGTGGCCGAGTTCTTCCATGGCAAACAGGTCAACGTTGTGATCCCGATCGGCGGTGGCGGAAGCTACTTCACCGACTGGGCATTCGATGACCCGATGCTCGGACGCCCCCGCTGGACGACCTTCCTCACCGCGGAGCTGCCACCGATCATCGACCTGGCATTGAATGGCAACGGCGCCAACGCGATTGCCGGTATCTCAATGGCCGGAACATCGGTCTTCCAACTCGCCCTGGCCGCACCCGGCCGATTCCGAGCCATCGGCTCTTACAGCGGCTGCGTGCGCACCAGCGATCCCATGGGCCAAGCCTTCGTCACCGCGGTGGTTGCCCGCCAGCGCGGCAACGCCCTCAACATGTGGGGCCCGCCCGACGATACGAGGTGGGCGGCCAACGACGCCTACCTGCACGCAGACCGCCTGCGCGGCACCGCGATCTATGTCTCCAGCGGCAGCGGCGTCCCCGGGGATCTGGACACCCCCGAGGGCACCCACGGCGACGTGTTGCACCTGACCTGGCAACTCCTGTTCGGCGCACCACTCGAGGCGATCATGAACATGTGCACCAGGGAACTGCGAGAACGATTCTCCCAGCTAGGAATTCCCGCCACCTTCGATATGCGCACCACCGGCACCCACTCCTGGGGCTACTGGCAGGAGGACCTGCACCGCTCCTGGCCGGTCTTCGACAAGGCTCTGACTGCGGTCGGGTGATCGAAACCGACGCGTGCAACCACATCTCCGCCGGATCTCGGGAATAGCGGGTTTCGCCGGGGCCATTGATGGAAAATCTCTTAGGGTAGCCACATCTGTGGTGGCTCGTCGAAAGAGGCACCATGCCAGACCGATTCGCAACGCAGCGACACCCGCGTCCGGAGCTGGACCGGTCCAGCCTTCGGATCGCCGAATTCGTCGATCAGCTCGCCCGCGCCGGAATCCGGCCCGCCGAGCATTCCCGGCCGAGCACACCCGATGGGGCGCAATCGGTCTCGGTGATCGGATGGGGACTGGAGGGCTGCCGTGGCCGTCGACAGGGCTGCGGTCCAGACTGCGTCACCGTGCTGACCACCAACGGGCACCTCGCCCTCACGAGTGAACAACCCGCACGCTCACGCTGGCGGCATATTCGGCCCCGGTACCTGGTCCTGCCTGAACACTCTGTCCTGCACGTGATGCTGGTGCGAGCGGGCGCACTGCTGCTGCCGCGCCCGATGACAGCCTGAGGTGTGGCCGGTCCACTCTGAGGTGGCCGATGATGACGTAGGCGGGAGGATTCACACCGCCCCCGGCCGATCGTCGACAATGCCGCCCTATGGCGCTGTGAGCGTTCGCTTCACGAAGGTTCGGCAGGCGTGCGCCGCCGCGGGCAAATCGAATGCGTCAGGGGCGATGAGGTATTGGGCCGCGATGCCGCGGACCATGCCGATGACCGCGACGGCCGCGGCGGCGGGGTCGATGTCCGGGGCGACGGTGCCATTGGTTCGGCCCGCGCGCAGCAGGGTTTCGGCGCCGTGGCGGAAGCGGGCGTCGTCGGCGGCGAAGATGGGGCCCAGGGCGGCTTCGGAGGGGATGGCTGCTCCCCACATGACGAAGAAGGCGCGGCTGGTGTCGGCATATCGGACAATGGCTTCGAGGTAGTCCTGGACCAGGTCGGCGAGGATTTCGACCATATCGGCATCGGACTGCTCGACGGTGGTGAAGTCGATGTCGGCGACGAAACGCGATTGGATCCGTTCGGCGAGGGCGTCGACGAGGGCGGCCTTGGTACCGAAGTGGTGGTTGGCCAGGCCGCGGCTATAACCCGCGAGTTGGCCGACATCGGCCAGGGAGGTTTGGTCGACTCCGCGTTGGGAAAAAAGGGTTTCGGCGGCGTCGAGCAGGGCCTGCCCGGCTTGGGCGGTGCGTTCCTGCTGGGTGCGGCGTGCCGGTGTGGCGGTGGGTTCGCCGGAGATCTCCTCTGGCGAACGTCGTGAGCGACCCGGCATGCAGCACCCCTTCTCTTGTTGAACGTTCGGCAAGAATAGATGACCTGCGGGCGCACGCTTCGCGATACCCCGTGCGAGCCCGCAGGTCTCGATCACGCCAGGCGGGTGCCGCCGTTCACGGGTACGACCTGTCCGGTCACATAGTTCGACAGCGGTGAGCAGAGCCAGAAAATGGCATCGGCGGCTTCGGAGATCGTTCCGGTGCGACCCAGTGACACGAACGGCATGGGTTTGGCGGCGTAGATCTCCGCCTCGGTGGGCGGGGAATCCGGGTCGACGGTGATGCCCATCCGCTGCGCCTGTTTGGCGGGCATGCCTACCTGGATGGTGCGCCCGCCGGTGTGGATCACCTCGCGCTCGGATTGCGGTAGCCCGAAACGGGTTTGGATGACACCGAACGCCACGGCATTCACATTCACCCGCATCGCGCCCCACTCCTGCGCGAGAGTGCGCACCAGGCCGAGCATTCCGGCCTTGGCGGCGGCGTAGTTGGCCGCACCGTCCAAGCCGATCAGACCGGCCATGGAGGAGACCATCACCGTCTTGCGATGCCGCACAACGCCATTGGCACTATCGGCTTGCGCGGCCGCGCGGAACACCGGCGCGCAGGCTCGCGCCAGTCGGAACGGGACGACCAGGTGGATGTCGAGCATCGCCTGGAACTGCTCATCGGTCATGGCGTGCACGCGGCTGTCCCAGGCGTAGCCCGCGTTGTTGACCACGATGTCGAGGTCGCCGTAGTAGTGCAGGGCATGGTCGACCAGGTCGTCGCAGGCGCCCGGGGACACCAGATCCGCGACGAACGCGGTGGCGCGATCGGAGCCGTACCGCTCGTTGATCGCGGCGACCGTGGCATCGGCCTTGGATTTGTCCACATCGGCGATGACGACCTTGGCCCCGTTGGCGGCCAGCTGTATCGCGGTGGCCCCGCCGATGCCGCGCGATCCGCCGGTGACGATGGCGACCTGCCCATCGAGCAGGCTGCTGGTGAGAGTGGGTTCCACGAACATGTCAGCGTCCTTTCCATACCGGCGGACGCTTCTGCGCGAAGGCGAGCAACCCCTCGCGCAGGTCCTCGGAATCATGCAGGGTGGCAACGTATTTCAACTGTTGATCCCAGGCTTGCGCATCGGTCCAGTCCTGTGAGCGCACGGCGATCTGCTTGCTCGCACGCACCGCGAGCGGACCGGCGGCGCAGATCTCGCGTGCGAGCTCCAGTGCGCCCGCCAGTGCCCGGCCGGGCTCGGTGATCCGGTTGATCAGTCCCAGCTCGGCGAATCGCGTTGCGGGCCAGAGCTTTCCGGTGAGAATCAGTTCCATGGCGAGGTGATAGGGGATGCGTCGGGGGAGCCGGAAGCAGCCCCCGCCCAGGGCTACCAGCGATCGGGCGGCCTCGGGCAAGCCCATGGTGGCGGTGCGGGAGGAGACGATCAGATCGCATGCCAGGCAGAGTTCGAGCCCACCGGCGAGCGCGTGACCTTCCACCGCGGCGATGATGGGTTTGGCCGGCGGCTGCGCCATGATTCCGAACGGGCCGCGTCGTTCGGTCACGCCCATATCGCCCTCCGCGGCGGCGATGAGATCCTGCCCCGCGGAAAAGACGATGTCCGAACCGGTCAGGACCGCACAGCGCAGCGAGTCATCGGCGTCGTACTCGTCGATAACCGTTTCGAGGGCGTGGGCGGTGGCTCCGTCGAAAGCATTGCGGCGGTGCGGCCGATCGATGGTGATGACCAGAATGTGTTGGTCGACGACTTCGGTCACGATGAGCTCCGAGGTCACTGACCCGCTGGTCGGGGTATCAGACATTGCGGTGGCGTCCTTCCCAATATGGTTGCCGCAGTTCATTTTTGAGCACTTTTCCGACCGGATTGCGCGGCAGATCATCGACCATGACGAACTCGCGGGGCCGTTTGTAGCGCGCGAGCTGACCTGCCAGGTGTTCGAGGAGTTCGTCCTCGGTCGGCTTCGTCCCGGGCGTGGTGATGATGTAGGCCAGGGGTTTCTCTCCGAAGTCGTCGTCGGGAATGCCGATGACCGCGGCCTCCACGATCTCCGGATGCGAGGCGAGGGCCTTCTCGATTTCGGCCGGATAGATATTGACCCCGCCCGCCACGATCATGTCCTTGATCCGGTCGGTGACGTACACGAAGCCGTCCTCGTCGAGGTAGCCCACATCGCCGGTGCGATAGAAGCCGTCCTTGATCACGTCCTGCCCGAGATCGGGTCCACCGAGGTAGTGGCGCAACACGATTGGAGTGCTGACGGCGATCTCGCCGACCTGCCCGGTGGGCAGCCGTGCCCAGTTCCGGTCCACAATCGCGATCTCGACCCCGTCGTAGGGTCGACCGCTCGTACCGGGTTTGCTCAGCTGGAATTCCGGTGGCGTGTAGCTGATCATTCCGGGCTCACTGGCCCCGTAGCTCTCCCACAGCACTTCGTCGCCGAACCGCTCGACGACCCACCGTTTGAGCGATTGTGGAACGGGCGCCGCGCCCACGCCGATTTGGCGCAGGCAGGTCAGGTCGTATTGTGCGAACACCCGCTCGGGCAGCTTCTGAACCCGCTGGAGCATGGTGGGAACACCGACCCACGACTCGATTCGATGCTCGTGGATCAGGCGCAGGGCCTGTTCGGCGTCGAAGGGGTCCAGGCTCACGATCGTGCCGCCGTGGGCGGCGGTGCGCGCCGAAATCTGCGGTCCCGCACCATGATGCACGGGCATGGTCAGCAAGGCGATGACACCATCGTGCTGCGGCGGGGTTCCGGCCACCGAGAGCGCGTATCGGAAGAGGCGCTCCGGATCGGGCGATTCGGCGGGATTCGTCGGCGGCACCCCGCGCGGTCGTCCGGTGGTGCCCGAGGTGTACATCACCAGCAGTGGCTGGCCCGGACCGAAACGCGCTGGGGCATTATCGGTTTCGAGCAGATCCTCATATCGCACCCCGGCGGCCTCGGAGGTCTGTGCAACGGTGATCAGCAGTCCGATATCGCTACCGGCCCACCCGGTGACGTCGATGTCGTTGCATGCCAATCCTTTCGCGTCACTGTCGCGCAGGATGTACAGCGTTTCCTCGGGGGTCAGTCGCCAATTGACCGCCACCTGGGCTACGCCGAGCTTTTGCAGAGCCCGCTGGATCACGAACCATTCGGGTGCCAGCCGGAACCGCATGCCGAGCCGGTCGCCGGGACAAAGCCCTTGGCGGGCAAGCCCTTCCGCGACGCGATCGGCGGCCTCGTTCCATTGTCGATAGGTCAGGACGGTGGAGCCGCTGATCACCGCGGGCTGATCCGGTCGGTGCGCGGCCCAGTATTCGGGAGTGCCATGGTCGGGTTGGGTCATCGTTGTCCCCTGTGTGATGGATATGCCGCGCGCATCAATCGCGCGAGAGAATGTGCACCGCGCAAACCGCGCCCAGACCCACCATGTGGGCCAGACCGATACGGGCATCGCGATGTTGGCGCAGACCGGCTTCGCCGCGGAGTTGGGTGGTCAACTCCGCGATCTGACCGATGCCGGTCGGTCCGATCGGGTGGCCCATGGACAGCAGCCCGCCCGAGCTGTTGACCGCTACGCGGCCGCCGATATCGAACTCACCCGCCGCCAAAGCGGGCCCGGCGTGCCCCCGCGGGCAGATACCCATCGCCTCCAGGTACACCAATTCCTCGATGGTGAAGGCGTCGTGCAGTTCGACCAGATCCACGTTCTCGACCGCCACACCGGCGGTGGACAGTGCTTCGGCAGTGGTCTCGGCGGTCAGTGCGGCATCGAAATTAGCTGTGCCATAGTAGGTTTCGGACCTCAGTGTCGATGCTCTGATTCGGACGGCGCGATCGCGATCCAGGCCGAGTTCATCGATCGCGCGATCGGAGACTATGAGCGCGGCCGCCGCGCCTTCCCCGACCGGGCAGCACTGCAACCGAGTCAGCACACCGCTGAGCGCGGGCGGTGTCAGGACTTCCTCGAGCGTGCGGGCTCGTGGTCGCTGGGCATTCGGATTGTGAACGGCGTTGCGGCTGTTCTTGACCGCCACCCGTGCCAGGTGTTCCGGCGTTGCACCGGTCTCGTGCATATAGCGCGAGGCCAGCAGGGCGAAATGCGTGACCGGCAGAATCCGGCTGCCCACCAGATCGTCGACGCCCGCCACGCGCGCCGGAGACGAGAAACTCAACGGTTTGTCCACCCCGACCGCGATCGCGACATCGTGCACGCCGTAGGCGATATCGAGATACGCCTGCCGGAACGCACTGGATCCGGACGCGGAGGCATTCTCGATCTGAACCATCGGGATCCCGGTCGCGCCCAGATGCCGATACATCAAGCGCGACAACGCCATCGAGGTGGTAGCCGTTCCGGTGTATGCGGTCTGCACCCGATTCCACTCGATGCCCGCATCTGCCAGCGCCGCGCGAATCGCGGTGACCCCCAATTCGGTATAGGGCGTGCCACCGAGCTTCTGGTAGGGATGCAGGCCCACCCCTACCACCCAGGCTGGGCGCAGTGCGTCGTCGGTGCTCACCTCGAATCTCCAAATGCGGACGCGGACTTGATGAATGCCGGTTCCACCAGATCCGCTCCGGCATCGTTCCGCTTGACGACGTGCCACCTCGCCCGCGCCTGGTCGCCGATATGCAGCGGTGGTGACGCGGGATGCACAACCGCCCGGATCAGCGGTCCGGCGGCCAGCACGACCTCCGCGACCGAAAAGGGCTTCGTGCCCTGTGTGTTCACGTTCACCTCGGCGACGGCGAAGACGACCCCGGCGGTGGGCAACGCCCTGGGTACGAGCGATTCCGCAGGCGCGCCGCAGTTTTCGCAACCGATCCCGATCGGCGGGAAGTACACGCGACCGCAGCGAGCGCACTGCCCGCAATTGAGCACGGGATCATCCGGTGCGGGGTCATAGAGCCGGGGATGGATAGCGGTGCGCATCGCAACCTCCAAGTTACTTGTTAAGCGTTCAGCAAATAGAAGCTAGCACCGGGTCCGTGAAATGAACAGATGCCCCGACCTCGGTTGACGCGATCCAGGGTGGCTCGTAAGGTCTGATAACTAACGTTCGTTAGTTAGGGAGCGGGCCGGATTCGAGCCGACCCGCACGTCACGGCAGCGGAGAGTTCATGAGAATGCGGAATGCCCCGGTCGCGCCGTCAGCGACCGTGCGAGGCGACCGATGACGCGCGCGTTCTTCCGGCGATTGGGGCCGCATCGGTTCGAGCCGACCCCGCATACCGGTGGGGCCTGGTCGGCCACCGAACAGCATGTAAGCCCGCTCGCCGGGCTGCTGGTGCACGAGATCGAGGCCGAACGGTCCAGGCGGGATCGGCCCACGCTGCTGGCCAGTCGGATCAGCGTCGATATCCTCGGCCCGATCGCGTTCTCGCCCTTCGAGATTCGGGTCGACATCCTCCGGCCGGGCCGCACGATCGAATTGGTGCAGGCCACCGCCATGATCGACGGCCGCGATACGGTGACCGCACGCGCCTGGTTCGCCTGTGTCGAGGACACCGATGCGGCCGCCGGTGGTGAACCCGAACGCCTCCCGGCACCGGACGCGCTGGCCGAATGGCCGCTGTCCCAGGTGTGGGAGGGCGGATACATCGCATCGATCGATATGCGTCCGATCGGAATTCCGCAACCGGGCCGCACGACCGCGTGGGTGTCCACGGACGTCGAGTTGCTCGCGGGCGAACCGGTGTCGGAGCTGGCGGCCTACATCGGACTGGTCGATACGGCCAACGGCATCGCCGTACGGCAGGAACCCGCGAAATGGCTGTTCCCGAACCTGGATCTGACGATTCACCTCTACCGGCAGCCGGTCGGGGAATGGGTCGGGCTCGACACCACCGTCGTGTTCGGACGCGACGGCCAAGGCGTGACCAGCTCGGTTCTGCACGATCTCGATGGACCGGTGGGCATCGCCCAGCAGACCCTGACCGTGCGCCCCCGTGAGGTCGGTCAGCTCACCACGGAAGCGCCGACCAGCGCGAGCGCGTAGTCCGAATACTGTTCCGCCACAGCGTCGGCGGTGACCTCACCGTCGTCGTTGAACCAGCGCGCGATGGACACGCACATCTCCAGGATCGCGAAGGACGCGAGCTTGGGGGAGGCAACGGTGAACACCCCGGCGCTCTTACCGTCGGCGATCACCTGCCGGAAAGCATGCTCGTGATCGCGCCGCATCTGTTGTGCCACAGTGAGATCGGGCTCCTCCAGATGCACGGTCTCGTGGTTCACCACCAACGCCTCCCGCCGATGGGTCGCATGGTGCGCGGCATACACCCGCGTCGCGGCTCGCACTCGCTCGACCGGATCCCGTTCCGCGGCAAGCACTTCCTCGAAATCGGCGACCACCTGCTCGATGGTGTGCAGCACGATGTCGACAAGCAGCGACTGCTTGGAATCGATATGCGCGTACAAACTCGGGGTCCGCAGTCCCAGTGCGCCGGCCACATCCTTGAGCGATGTCCCGTGATAGCCGCGCTCGGCGAACAACGTCAACGCGGCATCGCGCACATCGTCTTTGGTCACCGCGGGCACCGCCGCCGACCGCCTGTCGACATGCGGCGGCATCACAGACCTTCGCACTCGATCACCTGGCACAGCACCCACCATAATTGGTGCTGAGCGGGCTTCGGTCAGGTCTGTCCATCGGTCCCGTGTCGGCCGCTGATTACTATCGAGCAGGCCATTCGGACACACTTTGCATGCCCCATAGCGATTCCGTGCGGGCGATACCCCCGATCGATCAGGCTTAGGAGAGATATGCGGTTCAGGAGTGCGGTGATGACGGTTCTCTTTCTCGGGATCCCGGTGATCCTGGCTCCGGTCAGCGTCGCCGCACCTCCCGAACCTGGTTCGCTGGATGCTCTCGTGACGGCCATCGCCGATCGCATCGAACTGGCAGATGCCGTCGCCGCGGCGAAATGGGAGACGGCCAGGGCGACGCGTCAGGAACCGGTCATCGACGATCCTGACCGCGAAGCGGTGGTCTACAGCGGGATGGCTGCGCTGGGTGCGAAGTCCGGGTTGTCCGAGCGGTGGGTTGATCAGGTGTTCGCCGGGCAGATCGATGCCAGCAAGATTGTGCAGCGCGGGCTCATTCTGCGGTGGAATCTCGATCAGGGGTCGGCGCCGACCGTCGCGGTCGACCTGACCGCGGTCCGGCCCGAGATCGACCGGACGAATGTCGAGATCATCGATCAGATGGCCGATCGCCGTCCCGCGTTGACCGGGCCGGGCTGTGGTGCGCTCGTAATCCGCAGTGTCATGGCGACGTTGGCTGTTCGACCAATGGATCCACTGCATCAGGCGGCTCTATTTCGTGCCACGCTGCCGCTGTGTCCGGTGGGGTGAAGCTCTGACGTTTTGGACGTTGATCCTGACCATCAGTGCCACGGGTTGAATCGGTCGCATGCGCTGACATCGATCGAAAGGTGTTGGCGGACAGGGTCATGAGTTTGCCGGAGACCATGGTCAGGATGCCGGGGATCTGAGCGGTGGTCGTGTGGCCGCGGAACCCGGCGACGATCGATCCGTCTGCGCGGGACACCAGGCAGCAGCACCAGCGGTATTCGCTATCGGAGCTGTTCGCGCCGGTTTCGAGGTCGCGCGCAACGCGGGTGGTGAGCTCGGTCAGCGCGGCCGCGATCTGATCGAGGGTGCCGGTATTGGTGGCCTGCCACCACGCCTGTTCGATTGATCCCGCACGTGGGATCTCGACGTCGCACCTCAGTTCTTCGCCCACTGCCACGGGGTCGGCCATAGTGGCACAGAATGTCAGAGGTCGAATCTGAAATTCGGACGAAACGCGAGCAACCTCGCAATTCGGAATCCCGCTGTGTCTGGGGCGTGTTCAATGCGTGATCGGTGGGTCCGAATCGGCGGTGGTGTGTGGCTGCGCGGTAGCGGGCGACGAATCCTAATTTGAATCACGATCATTTCAAAACCACGTTCCGGGAGGGCTCGGCCGTGATCTAATCTCGCCAACTCGGGTGCATTGAGGCACCTGACGTGCGTGGGAGTACATGATGGTGGATAAGAGAATGAAGCAGGTGGGCGGGTCGCTCGCGGCGTTCGCGGTGGCAGCCGGGTTCGCGGTCGCGTTGATGCCCGGTACGGCCTCGGCGGCGCCGGGGACGATCACCTGGAGTGACGGCAACAGCAAGTTCACCCGCACGGTGTCCAACACCAACCCGGTCCCGGGCGACACCGTCACCGTCACAACCAAATTCGAGCGTACCGGGATTCCGGTGGAGTACATCTACAACATCAAGGACCTGCACCCCGCCTGCCTGACCCCCGTCGCGGGCTCGGCGAAGATGGGCGGAGACCAAGTCTCCCTGGACACCTCGTCCCCGGACTGGGTGCGTGCGGAATTCGGCATCACCAAGTACCCGGTGTACCCGAACATCAACCCGAAATCGCAGACCTTCGAGGTGCAGTACACCGTCGGTGCCAACTGCGCCCGCGCCACCCCGCTGTCGACCTCGATGAACTACGGCGGCTCCCTCGGTAGCGGCACCTACGCCGACAAGGGACCGAGCATCACCGTTGCCGCCGATGCCGTCTCGACCACCACGATCACCGATGTCAGTGGCGCGAAGACCGGTAAGCCCGTGACCCTCGAGGCGAGCGTATCCCCGGCCGCGCCGGGCGGCACCATCCAGTTCAAGGTCGGCGACACCGTCGTCGCCGACGCTCCGGTCGGTGCGGACGGCAAGGCGGCAACCGTGTGGACCCCGAATGCGGCGGGCTCGTACACGATTGGCGCAACCTTCTCCGGTCGCACCAATGTCGCGGGTTCGACCACCACCAAGGTGATCACCGTCATCGATGAGCCGGTCCCGACCACGACACCGCCTCCGACCACCACCACGGCCCCGCCGACGACCACAACCACCCCGCCGACCACGACCACAACCCCGCCGACCACTCAGAAGCCGAGCACCGGCTCGTTCTGATTCCGCTCCCCCCTGCGGATTCGGGTCTCTCGTCTCGGCGATCACCTGCGAAGTGGTCGCCGAGACGGCCGGGGCGAACCGGAGAGGCAGACGAATCGCCCTGAACGCCAGTACCGTTGGGATCATTGGCCATGGCCGGTCATGTGCCCGAGGGAATAGGCGGCGTTGTTCAGGAGGGGGAGGTTGCCATGACCGACCGTCCCGGTAACTCGACCGATGGCCTATTCGCTGGGACGGCATGGCATTACGCGCGGTTCCGGCCGGGCTATCCGCAGATCTTTCTCGACGAGGTGATCCGGCGGGCGAATCTCGACGGTACCGGCCGCCTACTCGACCTGGGCTGCGGCACCGGCCAGCTGACCCTCGCGCTTGCGGCCCACGTCGCCGAAGCCGTCGGCGTGGACCCCGAACCCGAAATGCTCACCGAGGCTGCGCGACAGGCACACGCACGCGGGATCTCGAATGTCACCTGGGCACACGGCTCCTCAGCAGACCTCCCCGGCCAACTCGGCCGCTTCCGACTGGTCACCATGGGCCGCTCATTCCATTGGATGGATCGCGCGCGCGTCCTGACCGCCCTCGACGAGATGGTCGAGGACAACGGCATTCTGGTCATCGCCAGCGACGCCTTTCTGATTCGCCCGATCACCACCTGGCAGCGCACCATCGCCGATATCCAACGCCGCTTCCTTCCCAACGGCCAAGACGAGCGCCCCGTCCCGATGGCCAATCTGTTCGTTCGCCATGAACAGATACTGGCCAATTCGCCCTTCCCGCACGTGAATCGCCACGTCTACGACTTCCCGCGGCCATGGACCATAGAACAGGTCATCGGCTATCTGTACTCAACTTCCCTGCCGCTTCGCCACCTGCTCGGTGACCGTCAGACCGCGTTCGAAGACGCACTCACCACCGCCCTGCTCGATTTGGAGCCCACCGGGGAGTTCATCGAACCCGTCACTTTGGAACTCTTGACCGCCACCCGCACCGGCGATTAGGCGGAACATTGGTTGGCACGCATTGCCGAACCAATCGAGGTGCACCGATGGCCACCAACGCGAAACCATCTCGCCGACTGGCGCTCTACAAATACGTCAACCCCGTCATCCGTTTTCTGGTCCGGCGTGGAGTCGGCATCGGGGGCAGTGATATGGATCTGCTGCGCACCCTGCGGGTACCGGGTCGAAGTTCCGGGCGGATCTTCGAGATTCCCGTCCGAGTGGCGGTGATCGACGGCAACCGCTACATCATGACCATGGGTGGCGACACCCAATGGGCGCGAAACCTCCGCGCGAGCGGCACCGCCCAGCTCCTGTATCGAAACCGATCCGAGGACATCACCGCCCGCGAGCTCACCGGTGACGAGAAAACCCAATTCCTCACCGCCGTATGCCAGGATCCGCAATTCGCCGCCCGTGCCCGCAGCACACTCCAAAGCGCCCTCGGCACCCAGATCACCGACCTCGGCGAATCCGACATCCGCCACCTCGGCGACCTCTGGTATCCATTCCAACTCACACCGGCTGCCACCTGACCCGCGCTCATGGCCATGCGACTCGGTACCGTTCACCCGACGGGCGAACCAACACCCCGACTCCATTAGGATTTGCCTCTACTGCATCGGGTTCGACACGAAGGGCTGGTTGTTCATGGCACGCAAGGTGATCGTCGAAATGGTGGATGATTTCGACGGCGACTCCATCGCGGAGGAGACGGTGTTGTTCGCCGTTGAGGGCGTCGATTTCGAGATCGACCTGTCGGCGGCCAACGCTGCCAAGCTGCGCGAGGTCTTCGAGCAGTGGACTCCGTACGCGCGCAAGCTCGGCCGGGGCCGCGCGAAGAGCACCGCTGCGGCTGCTCCGAAGGCGCGCCCCGCGATCGATCGCGAGCAGAGCCGGGCGATCCGAGATTGGGCTCGCCAGAACGGTTTCGAGGTGTCCACGCGCGGTCGCGTCTCGACCGAGATCCTCGACGCGTACAACAAGGTCGAGAAGTAGTTCGACCACTGGTGATTCACGGAGGCAGCGCCATCACGCCGTCATCTTGCTCAGCTCTTGCGAGAGTGCGGCGGTGATGGTGGCCAGTGCTTGGGCCGCGATCGCGCTGTCCTTCAACGACACCTGGCCGTAGGCCCGATCCAGCGCAGGCGCGATGCCTGCGCGGATATCGGCCACCAGGGCTCGGCCGGCCGCGGTCGGCTTGGCATCATCCAGTAGGGCGCGTTCGTTCAAACGCGTTATGGCCGAGTCGATTTCGGCAGGGGTGCGCTTTGTCGCGGTGACGACGCGGGTGCGGAGTTCGGCGGTATCGACCGGGTCGATGGCAATGGCCTGATTGAGAGTGATCCACTGCTTCTCATCCAGCCCGGTGTTCGCAAGAGCGACCTCGAGGATCGCGGTGTGCACCTTCTCGGCCTGGCCGATGATCGATGGATTCAACGTGACTGACATGTGGTCAACGCTAGGAGAATCCAACCGCGGCCGACATCGGGCAAATGCCCTAGGGGATGCCTGTATTTCGAAGCGCCTCTGCGGCGGAGTTACATCGAATCGTTCGGCAGGGCCATCATTTTCATCGCCAGGACGAACGCGCCACACAACCCGATGGCGCCGGTCGCGGCGGTGGAGAAGGAGCCGGTGAGCGCGGTCAACCCGAGGAAGAAGACCGCGCAGGTGAGCATGGTGAGGGTAACCGAGGCCAGATCTGTCCTCGTAGTCGTTGTTCGATTACGCGGGGTGATGATCATGCCTTGGGGGTGCCCAAAAGTGCTGGATATCAAACCGTGATCGCGTGATCGATACGTTGTGAACGGGGGAGATGAAGCCGAGTCGGTGGCGTCCACCGACGGCACGCCACCGTAGGCACGCAACTCGGCTCCGGGTGGAAATCGCGGGTCAGTGCGGTGGAAGTGCGGCCTCGGCCGCGACCGCGGTGACGGCAACGAGGGTGAGGGCCGCGGTGGTGAGGTGGGTGCGCCGGTAGTGGGTGGTCAGTACGGCGACGAACTCACGAAGGAACGCGGCCGGGATGAAATATCCGGCGGTGCGGGCACCGACCACCTGAGCGTTGATACCGACGCGCCGGGTGAGCGCCGCGGTTCGGAGAACATGGAAACTGCTGGTGACGACCGTCATTCGGATCCGATCGGCGGGGATTCCACGAATATCGAGTTGCCGCAGGCAGTTCTGGATGTTCTCCGCGGTATTGCGTGAATAGCGTTCGCGGACAATGGCATGCGCGGGAATATCGCGCGCGACGAGATACCTGGCCATGGCATCGGCTTCGCAGGTGCCCTCATCTCCACCCTGCCCACCGCAGGTGACGATCACCGGTTGCGGGCACTCCGTCGCGGCGGCGTGATAGGCGGTGATACCCCTGTCGAGGCGCGCGGCGAGCAGGGGAGTGACCTCCCGGCCGTTGAGCCCGCACCCGAGGATCACGATCGCGTCGGCCTCCGATCGTGTGGGGAGAGTGCCGTAGAGCAGTGCGTGCCCGCCGAATGCGGCGAGGTGCAGCACAAGGTAACCGCCTGTGGCGCAAGCCAGCACGGCCAACTCGGTCATTGTCGTCGGAACCGGAACGGCGATCGCGATCGCGGTGATCAGTATCGCCATCACCACCAGTCCCGAACCGACAACCGCCGGAGAGAGCGTGGTCAGCGACCGCCCTTCGCGCCGCACCACGATGACCGCGTTGGCGATCAGCGCGATACCGATGCAGCTCAACGCGAATGCGGCCGCATATGCCGCCTGCGGCACCGTCACCGAAATCGCCGCGACGTCGACCAACAGCGCCACCGATCCGGCCACGAGTAGCAGTGCCCCGGCCAGCAGCACACCGCCCGTCGACAGTCGGCGCGGTTCACGCCGCATCCGAAAAACCCCGAGGGCCAACAAGATCAAGCCGATGGACAGCAACGCCGCGGTCATCATCAGTCCTCCCTGCTCGTCGCCAATACGGAACCACAGCATCGGTGCCGGTCACCGACACACAGTCCATTCCCGGTACCTCGATCACGTAAACCCACGTGCCGTCGGCGGGCAATAACCCGGCAAAGCTGTCAGCCCTGCTGGTTCACCAAATCCAGCAGAATGTCCCGATTGTGGGTTGCCAAATCCACCTGGAGTGCAAAGGAATCCGGTTGCTTGGCGTCGAGACGTCGGTACAGCTGGCGGGATTCGTTAGCCGCGCGCAGTGCGCCGGTCAGTTCCCCGGTGTGGGAGAGGTAGACACCGAGTTGATGCAGGGCTGCGGCCAATTGGGGTTCGTAGCGCGGTCGGCGGGGAGCGAGTCGGCGCAGGGTGTGGATGAGTTCCTCGGCGGGCGGGAGCGCTTGCGCGGGCTCGCCGGACTTGTCCAGAGCGCGGGCCAATTCGTCCAGAGCGCCCAGGAGTAAGGGGCCGAACCGATGCGGGGCGTGCGGGAATCGCGCTCGGCACAGGTCGAGTGACTGCCGTGCGTCCTCCACCGCCTCCTGCTCCCGGCTCGAGCACCGCAGCAGGTTCGCGCGCACGCTCAGGGCCGCGGCAAGCTGAACATCGGCATTCGTGCGCCGAATGATCGTCGTGCGGCGGCTGATTCGCAGCGCCTCCTCGACGTCGATCAGAGCGTCGTCATACCAGCCATCGGCGGCCAGTGCCGACGCCCGCAACCGCAGCACGCAGGCGAGCTCCAGACCGAGACCGGGCACAATCGCGGCCGAGGGCCGAAACATCATGACGAGTGCGTCCAGTATTTGAGGGTCCCGCACCGCCTGCTGGATCGTGTCAGCGACACGGTCGCCCATCTGGCCACCTCGATGATCGGAAAAATGAAGGATCCACGCCCGAATGGTCGTGATGCGTCAGAACGAGCAGTCGGTGGCGCGTCCCGCCCAACCACCCTTGAGGAACCGCACCACGGCGCAGAACACATCCTCCGACGAAGAACCCGCCGGCGCGGCGACCGATGTCGTACCACCGGGTGCGGCAACGGATTCCGCGGCCGCCGATGCCATCGGAACGACGAGTCCCGCGGTCACTGCGGCAACGATAAGAAGATTCTTCATCAGGTGTCCTTGTCAGTGTGCGGATATGGCACCTTCGAATCTATTCCCCGGGCCGGTTCGGCACTATCGGGCAAGTGCCCTACGCCCGCACGCGCATGGTCCTGCGGCGCAACAGTTCTCCCGCGGAAAGTCATTGACCTTGCAGTCAGTTGACAGGCACATCCCAGAACGCGAGTTCATGGCGCATGCCGGTCAGGAACAGCTCCTCGGCATTGTCGCCGCCCGCTTCGTCGAGCATCTGGGCGCAGCGGGCGGTGAGCGCCGCGAAGCCGGGATCGGCGTAGGTGTCGATCCAGCGCCGGTAGCGCGGATCGGGGGGTGGATTCGTCGCCAGGATGGCGCCGAGCGTCGAATAGCCCCACATGCAGGGGTATAGCGCGGCCAGGCCGTCTGCGTAGTTCGCGGCCGAATCCAACAGGAACGCGGTGTATTTCGTACACGGTTCACCCTTGACCGCGCCGTCGAGATCGGCTCCGAACTCCGCGGCCAATCCGCGGTGCAGGGTGAGTTCGTCGTGGAAGGTGGCGTGCGCGAGGTCGACCAGATCGCCCAGGTGTGCTGCGGGCGCCTGCCAGGCCAAGCGTGAGAAGACGCGGACATAGTCGAGCAGGAACAGATAGTCCTGCTCCAGCCAGGACCGGAACACCGGTTCGGCGAGCGTGCCTTTCGCGATCCCCGCCACGGTCGGGTGCGCCAGTTGCTCCTCGACCAGTGGTCGGCCGAGCTGCTCCAGATGAGCGGCAAAACTCATGCGCGAATTCACTCCTGCTCTCCCGACTGCGATGGGTGGTGTCCGCGCATACGGCGGAAGATCAACGACCCTAGCCGATCAGACGACGGTCGACCACGCGCCGAAAATCGTTTGCGTCGCCGACCGGCTATTTCTAGGGTGGGCAGCCATGTGCAGCTTCCAATTCTTCGTGCGGGTGCGTTCCAGCCGGGCTCTGGCCCGCTAGTCGTCGCAGGTAGACACGTACCCGCGTCGGCAGGCGCGCCCAGGGCCCTTCGAGAGCCGTCTATTTCTCGAGGACCCGAAAGGGCATGTGCTGTGGCGCAACGCTTTTCTTCCCGCAATTCCGGATATCAGGACTACTCGCACACTCAGGGCAAGGTCGGCACCGGTGGTGGGCATACACCGCGAGACCGGGCTCGCCGTGAGCTCTCGCAGAACTTCCTGGTGAACCGGCAGGCCGTCGAATCGATTATGGAGGTGGCGAATCCGCGTGGACTCGTACTCGAACCCGGTGCGGGCGAGGGTGCGCTGACCCTCGCGCTGGCAGACCGCGCCGCAGAGGTGATCGCGTACGAGCTCGATCCGCTCCCTGCGGCGAAACTCTCCGCGCGCACTCGCACGCGACCCGAAATCCGCGTGGTGCGAGGCGATTTCCTCCGTGCCCGAGCACCGCGTACCCCGTTCGCGGTGGTCGGCAATATCCCGTTCTCGGCGACCGCCGAGATCGTGGATTGGTGCCTGAACGCACCGGCGCTCACCTCGGCGACCCTGCTCACGCAACTGGAATACGCCCGCAAACGCACCGGTGACTACGGCCGCTGGAGCCTGCGCACGGTGTCGACCTGGCCGTGGTTCACCTGGGAACTGCGGCATCGGGTGTCGCGCAACGCTTTTCGCCCGGTGCCTGCGGTCGATGCGGCGATCCTGCGCATCGACCGCCGACCACGACCGCTGGTGGCCGATCGCGCATCCTTCGAGCAGCTCGTCCGATTGGGCTTCTCCGGGGTCGGCGGTTCGATCGACGCGTCGCTGAAAACCCGCCATTCACGGGTGGATTCGGCCCTGGCCGCCGCGGGCATCGCGCCCGGCACGGTGGTGGCATACGTCCATCCGGACCAATGGGTAGCCCTGCACGCGGCCCTCACCGGACCACCGCCCCGGGCGTAGCGCAGCGCCAGTTCATAGTCGATGCGGTCGGGGTGCGTCGCGGCATTCGATGGCTGGATGCGTAATACGCCGGGCCGATGTGCGTCTGCGGCTGGTTTGGCCCATTGCTAAGTTGCGGACTCGGGTTTTCCAGCAGCGCGCAGGAGGCGCAGCTGCCCGATTTCGGCGGCGTTTTTCATCAGCTCGATGTTGGCCCACGCGATCGCGTCGATAACGGACTTTTCCCGAGTCAATCGGCCAGGGAAACCCGATCGGCGCTTCGAGGTCGGAGTCGGTGAGATCATCGAGGATCTCCAGCCATTGCGAACGCAGCTCTCGTAACCAGTCGGCGACCGCAGCGCTGGGTCCCGGCCACAGTATGGCGTCCCGGTCACGCGGGATGTGGTGTCGCACATGATCGATGGTGACAGTCCACCACCAGCCGATATGCCAGGTGATCCACCCGATGGTCGGCACCGGGATCGGGTCCGGTTCGGAGTCCTCCCAGTCGGGAACCCAGTGGCCGAGGTAGTCGTGACGAAGAGTCCATGAAAGCTGCACGGGTGCCCACAGGAAGTCGTCAACTGCGAGTCGTTCCAGGTGGTAGTCCAGCAACGACCATACGACGTCGAATTGCGAGCGGAGTACCGCGGAGCGCGAGGTGTCCATATCGGGGCATATTGCCTAGTGATCTTGAAGTCCCACAACCCGATTTCACACGTGACATCCCGTCCACGAAGCGCACTGAACTGCTGCGCTATCGGGGCGGGTTCGTGTGGACGATATATCGATTAACGATATATATGTATTGACAAACGATATTCCCTGACCGTACGTTGGGTGCGTGAACCGAGGCTCAGCGGTTTTTCTGCAGGTGGTCATCGCCCTGGTTGGGCTCGCGGCCCTCGCGATCCTGCTCGGAGAACCTCATCTCGAGGGTAGGAACGCGCACGCCACGCTCACCGAGATCTACTTCCACGATCCGTTCCTGGTGTGCGCGTACATCGCATCCATTCCGGTCTTCGTTGCGCTGTATCACACGGCGAAGTTCACCGGATACGCCGGGAGGAATCGCGTTTTCGCGCCCGCGGCGGTGAAATCCCTACGGGCCATTCGCCGTTGCGCGATCGCCGTCATCGGATGTGCGGTGGGATTCGAAATCTATCTTGTCGCTTCCAACGGCTCCGACGATCGGGCGGGAGGCGTCGCGATCGGTCTGCTGATCATGTTCATCGCATCGGTGATCGCCGCGGGCGCGGCCTTGTTCACGCGGATCGTGCAGCACGGCGTGGACCTGCAAACCGAGAACGATCTGACGGTGTGACGAGACGATATGGCAATCGTAGTCAACATCGACGTCATGCTCGCGAAGCGAAAGATGACCGTCACCGAACTGGCCGAGCGAGTCGGAATCACGATGGCCAACGTGTCCGTGCTGAAAAACGGTAAGGCGCGGGCTATTCGGTTCTCCACATTGGACGCGATCTGCGAAGCACTGGAGTGTCAGCCGGGCGACATCCTGGAATACAAGAAGACCTGATCCCTTCGAAAGGTCAGCGGGTCGAACATCGCTCGGCTTGCGCCGCTTGACCCTGACGTGGCGTGAGGGCGCATGGTGAGGAAGTGACTGGATGCGGTGCGGCGGAACACTATCTGTTGGAGATCGAATGGCCCGAGCGCCGATAGGACTGGGTGTTCTCATCTGCTGTCTGCTGGTCGCCGCGGGAACAGCACCCGCTGGTGTGGTGTCGGCGCTGGCAATCGCCGTCGTGATTATGGGCGTCCTCACCTATTTTCGGTTACGCCGGACAACGCCCACTCGACGTGGGCGAACCAGCGCCGAGAACAGCAATCCGTGAAAAGACGTACCGGTCAAAGTGCCTGTATCGGTTCGGATGCCGGCGCAAACTGGTTGTGTCCCTTCATGAATCGGCACTGGAGTACGCCATGCTCGTTCTTACCGATCACAGCAAATCCGGCAGCACGGAGACCTTTCCGCAGAAGGACTTCATCGAGGGGGCGAAGATGCTGGCGGACAGGGTCGATCCGCCCACCAAATCGGCTGGGACGCTACACAAGTTGCTCACCGTCGTGGTCCAGGTCGCCATCGAGGACACCGAGAACACCTACACCGAACAAGACGTCGCCTACGCATACCGCAAACTGGTCCGGCTGGCCAAGGCGCGGGTGACGAAATGGCAATCCGATTCCGCCGCATGTGATTTGTTCTTGGCGGACAAGGAAGAGAACGGTCGGCGTGCCGGCTGGCTGAGCAAGGTCCAGCGGGAGCAGGACAAGCGGCTCGACAAACTCGAGCAGAGCGATTTCGTGGTGTTCACCCGCGGCACCGATCCGACGCAGGCGCTCAACATCATGACCTACGAGACCTTCGGCGGTGTATGGCCCGGTCCGCAGCGCACCGATAAGCCGACCGAGGAGCAAGCGGGCGTGCAGACCGGTTTCGGCATCAAGTCGACGAGTCAGGGGCGGCTGGAGGAGTGGTCGCTAGGCACCCTGGATGGTTTCTCGACCGGCGGATACATGCTCATCGCGGCGGCGAAACCGACCTCGGTGCGGTTGCCTCCGGTGAAGGTGCGCGGCGCGGGGGAGAGCGGTGTCACCGGGTTCGCCGATCAACGCCTGCTCGGTGTCGCGATCCTGAAGGCCGGTCCCAAATCCACCGCCGATCCGCTGGAACGGGCGATCGAGGGCGTGATGAAGCAGGGGCAGGATAACGCGGCAAGCGCCTTGCGCGACGCCATCCTGCATCGCTGACGGTCCGGCACACCGACTGAGCCCATCTGTAACTGCCTACTGTCCCGCTGTCCAACCGGCCGCTGTGTTGCCGGTTGGACAGGCGACTATCTCAGGCGCAGACCGATGTCGGCGACACACACTCAGGCCGGGTCGGGCAGGTGGATCGAGGCGAGTTTGGCCGGATCGACCACGATATGAATCGTGGTGATCCGCCCCGCGGTGACGCCAAAGGCGATGACCGACAAGACAGTTCCGTCGGAACGCCAGGACATGTGCCCGGGAATGCCGTTGACCAGCACGGGCCGGTGACGGGCGACCTCCCCGGAGAACATCCGGGCACCAGCGGCAACCTTGGTCGCACCGAGTGTGACCACCACTCCATCGGCAGTGTCCACGGTCAACTTCACGTTCGGATCGAGCACGCGAAGTAGTGCCTCGAAATCCCCACCCCGGACAGCGGCCTGGAAGGCGTGGACGACCTCTCGGTGTTCCCGACCGCTACCCGTCTGCCGATCTCCGGCGTGGACTTTGCGGCGCGCGCGACTCGCGATCATCTTGGCGGCGTCGGTGGATTTGCCCAGGATCTGGCCGATTTCGTGGAAAGGGATTGCGAACATGTCATGCAGCACGAACGCCAGCCGCTCACTCGGGGTGAGCGAATCGAGCACGACGAGCAGCGCGAAGCCGACCGAATCAGCCAGCGCCACTTGCTCATCCGGCGTGAGGTCGTCGTCGGGCGTCACCACGAAGTCCGAAAACTCCTGCCCGTAGGTGGTTTCCGGGCGGGCCTGACGCGACCGCAGCAGGTCCAGGCTGATCCGGCCGACGACGGTGGTCAGCCAGCCTGCCAGGTTGTCGATGCTCGCTGTGTCCTGACGGGCGAGACGCATCCAGGTCTCCTGCACCACGTCCTCGCTGTCGACGTGCGAACCCAGCACGCGGTACGCGACCGCGCGCAGCCGATCGCGCTGGGCTTCGAACGTCTCGGTGACGACGTCGGAGGGACGGGTGGTCACGGCTTGCGCTGCTGACGAAGCGAGATCCGATTGCCGTCCGGGTCCGTCGCCTCGGCGCGAACCCCGAAGGGATAGTCCTCGGGTTCGGACGTATCGAAGGCGACGCCGCGTGCGCGCAGGATCTCGAAATCCTTTCGCAGATCATCGGATTCGAGGATGAGCGGACCGGGCGCGGCCTGCCGACCCAACGCGGCCGGCTGTCCTGCGGCCGCCGCGTGCGGCCACAGGATGATCTGCACCGGACTGTCCGCAACACCGACGGTGAGGAAACGCCCGTCCGGCCCGGCGACGTCGATCCGCTTGTCCAGGCCGAGTCGCTCGGTGTAGAACTCCAGCGCGCGGTCCTGATCGGTGACGTAGATCGTCACGTACATGATGTTGGTCAGCATCTCGTTCTCCATGTGCTCGTCGAGGTGACGACCGTCGAATTCTGTCGTCGCACCTATGACGAGGGCTCGCCGGGGAAGGTAACAGGACCGTTCGCTGACGTGGTTTGCTCATCCCGTGCTCGACACGCCACCGCTGTCGATCTCGGTTGCCTTCGCTAGCCTCGGTGATTGTGCCGACGTCATTTCCCCTGATCGATCCGTATGCTGACGGTCTGCTCGAAGTCGGTGACGGTAATCGCGTGTACTGGTGCACCAGCGGCGATTCCGCCGGTCGACCGGTGCTGGTGGTGCATGGCGGCCCGGGCAGCGGCAGTAGCGCGCGGGCGCGGAAGTCGTTCGACCCGAACATCTTTCGGATCGTGCAGTTCGATCAGCGCGGATGCGGGCGCAGCGTTCCGAACGCCGCCGATCCGGACACGGATATGGCGGTGAACACCACCGAGCACCTGATCGGCGATATGGAGCTGCTGCGCATCCATCTCGGCATCGACCGCTGGTTGCTGTACGGCGGCTCCTGGGGTTCGACGCTCGCCCTCGCATACGCCCAGCGATATCCGGAGCGAGTCACCGGCATGGTGCTGATCGGTGTCACCACCACGCGCCGCCGCGAGATCGATTGGCTGTACCGAGGTCTGGCGCGGCTGCTGCCCGCGCAGTGGGAGCGATTCCGCGCCATGGTCCCCGGTGACGGTGACCCGGTCGAGGGCTACCGTCAGCTGCTCGAACACCCGGACCCTGCCGTGCGCCGCACTGCCGCGGTCGAGTGGTGTCGCTGGGAGGACGCTGCCATCGCACACGAATCCCAAGGCAGCCCAGGCCAATACAGCGCCAAACCCGACGCCGAGATGCTCACCTTTGTCCGGATCTGCACCCACTACTTCGCGCACGCGGCCTGGCTCGAAGAAGGAGTCCTGCTCCGCGAAGCCCATCGGCTGACCGGGATCCCCGCCGAACTCATCCACGGCCGCCTCGACCTGAGCGCCCCACTCGAAACCGCCTGGGACCTCGCTCGGGCCTGGCCGGACGCCCGCCTGCACATCATCGACGGTTCCGGCCACACCGGCAGCCCCGCGATGGGCGAAGCACTCGCCCGCGCCATCGCCCGCTTCGCCGAGCCCAGTACCGACCGGTCACCCTTGAATTCGAAGCCCGAATGACAACGGGCAGAGATCATCTCGGCACGCCGAAGATACTGACGTCGGCGTAAGACATTTTGTGCCAGGCGATTGTCCAGGAATTGGCTTTTACCAGGTCAGATGCGCTGACAGTGATCGCACGGCATATCCAAAGCTATTGGCGATCAACGCATTCGCGCGAAATTCGCCGCTCGGCTGTTACATACTTGTGGCGAACTGGACACATGACACTCAGGAGTCTGCGATGCCCGAGTCCGACTACCCGAGCTCGGTGCCGGTAGGGGTGGACACCACCCGTGCCAGCATCGCCCGGGTTTACGATGCCTTCCTCCACGGGAAGGACAACTTCGAGGTGGATCGGGAGGTGCTGGCGCGAGTGCAATCCGTTGCGCCCCAGGCCACCGACCTGGCCTGGGCCAATCGTGACTTCTTGATTCGGGTGTGCCGCTTCCTGGTTCGCAATGCGGGGATCGACCAGTTCCTCGATCTCGGGTCGGGGTTGCCGACGGCGGAGAACACCCATCAGGTGGTGCAGCGCGTCGATCCCGATGCGCGCGTGGTGTACGTGGACAACGATCCGATGGTGCTCGCGCACGGTCGGGCGTTGCTGGCCGAGAACAACAAGGCCACCATCTCCACCGCGGATATCTTCCAGCCGCTGGAAGTGCTGAAGCACCCATCGGTTACCGAGCATCTGGATTTTACTCGGCCGCTGGCGCTGCTGCAGGTCGGGACGCTGCACCATTACCTCGGTACGGACGCGCCCGAGATCATGCAGACCTATATCGACGCACTGCCGTCCGGATCGTTCGTGGCGATCTCGCACTTCTTCGATCCGAAGGATCCCGAGGAGCCCGAGCTCAGCGAACTGGCGGTGAACATGGAGGACAAGTTCATTCACAGTCCGATGGGCAGCGGGCGTTTCCGCACCCGCGAGGAAATTCAGGCCATGTTCGGTGATCTGGAGATGATCGAACCCGGACTGGTGCTGTGCGATGACTGGTGGCAGGACGGTCCGCGGCTGACCAATCTCAGCGCGGTGCGGCATTGCATCGTCGGCGGCGTCGGCCGCAAGCGGTAGCCCGAAGGTATCGGGCCGGGGGATCGGTCAGCCTGCGGGCGTACCGATCCCGGCCTGCTCGAGGATGCCGCGCAGTTGCGAAAACGCCTGCGCGACAGTCGATAACGATGAGCTCGGCAGGTTGCTGCCGAGCAATTCGGTCAGGCATTCGGTGAAGGTGTCGTCCGTCGCTCGCACCAGGCGCATGCCGTCCTGGGTCAGTGCCAGCAGCGACGATCTGCGATCCGCGGGATTAGGTTGTCGCGCAACCCATCCCTGCTGCTCCAAGCGATCGATGCCCTTGCTGATCGCTCCCACGCCCGCGGCGAATTCGCTCGCGAGGTCGGCCACCCGCGCGCCCGGATGATCGCGTAGGAACCGCAGGAATTCCAGCTGAGAGGTGACGATCCCGTGCCGTTCGCGAAGGCGATCGTTGAGCGCGTTGTACAGCCGAGTCTCGCACCGGACCAGATCGGAGAACAATCTCGGCAGGTCAACGGCCTCGCTCGCTGATATATATTCCATGGCATATAGTGTATTGGAAGATACTTCTTAGGAAGGTGCATATGAGCAGGGAGCAACGCGCGCAGATCGACACACTGCTACGTCAGCCTCGACCGGCCGGACCTCGATCGGTCGAGGAGATCCGCACGGGATTCCGGGCGCTGATGGCCCAGATGAACGTGCCGAGCGAGATACGCACTCGGCCCACCACCCTCGGCACCCGGCCCGCCGTGCTCGTCGAACCGACGAAAAGCGTGCGCCCCGGGACGATCCTGTATTTCCACGGCGGTGGTTTCGTCAGCGGCTCACCCGAGACCGCGATGTCGCTGACCGCGAACCTGGTGACCCGCACCGGATTTCGAGCCGTATCGGTGGATTACCGGCTCGCACCCGAACATCCGTTCCCGGCCGCGATCGAGGACACCCTCGATGCCTACCGAGCCCTGCTCGACAGTGGCGAAGACCCCTCGGCCATCGCCTTCGCCGGTGACTCCGCGGGTGGGGGACTGACCATCACCACCTGCCTGGCCGCTCGCGATGCCGGATTGCCTGTGCCCGCCGCGATCGTGGCGTTCTCACCCGGCCTCGACGCGACGCGCACCGGCGACAGTATGCGCACCAAAGCGGGCATCGATCCACTGTTCACCCGCGAAAGCCTCGACCACAACGGCGCGATGTACGCCGCGGGCCAGGACCCGCATCAGCCGCTGCTCAGCCCGGCTGTGCTCGCCGACCTCAGCGGCTTTCCGCCGCTGCTGCTCCAGGCGGGTAGCAATGAAATGCTGCTGGACGATTCCACCCGCTTGGCCGAGCGCGCCCGCGCCGCCGGGGTGGATGTCATCCTCGACATCACCGCCGACGTACCGCACGTCTTCCAATCCTTCACCGGCACACTGGATGAAGCCGACCAGGCACTGGACCGCGCGGCGCTCTTCCTCGTCCAGCACCTCGGCAGTTAGTCGAACGCGTCGGGGACGGTGGACAACAGCAGTTCGAGGAACTGCTCGGGACCATCGGCGAGCACATTGTGCCGAGCCGCCATCACATGTACATGCCACTCCGAATCCTCTTGCAGCCGTTGATAAGTCGAGGTGAACGGACTGTGGTCGAACTGCGCCGCGTACACGTAATCCTTGCGCCGGAAGGTGCGCTCGGGTCCGATCAGCCGCAGGCGCTGAACCACCGACGCCAGTGGATGCGGTGTGGCGCGGGGGTCGAAGAACGGCAGCGGTGCGATCCCGATTCCATCATCCGAGGCCCCGTCGATGTACCAGGCGCGTTGTTCATCGTTGGTGAGATTCCATGCGGCGTCACCATTTCCGGGAACGAAGGCGTCGACGTACATCAGAGCGTCGATCCGCTCACCCACCCGATCGGCCACACCAGTCACGACCATGCCCGCATAGCTGTGTCCAACCAGGATGACATCGTCCAAGCGCTCATTCTCCAACAGCGCCAGCACATCACGGATGTGCGTATCCAGATTCACCGAGGCGTTGAGCAGATGCGCCCGGTCCCCGAGCCCGGTCAACGTCACCGCGTATGCGGTATGCCCCAACTCGCGCAGCCGCTGAGCGACCGGCTCGAACCACCAGCCACCATGACATGCGCCAGGAATCAGAACGAACGTGCTCATCGCGCCCACTCCTCTGTCGTCTTCGGACCGATGGTGACTATTCTCGGCTATCGATCAGACGCCCTGCATCGGCTGGTGCGCAAAGGGTTTTGCGCGGGGGTGGCTGAAGATCTGTAGCAGGCAACCGGAATCGCTCGTATGCAAACGCAGCCGATAGTCGCCGTAGCCTGCGGGCAGCGGCGGCAGCTCGTGGCGGGCTCCGGCTAGTTCGCACAGATACACCCCGCCCGCGTGGAATCGAGAGCTCAGCTCGGCGATGTGAGGGTAGGAGCGATCGGGCCCGGGATCGTCGAGTGCGGTGACCACCGTAACCGCGATCTCGCCGTCGTCGATCGGCGACCAGCACAGCGCCGCACCGGGGACGGCGTCGATCGGACCGGCGGAAGTGGCGTAGGGCGGGATCGGGAGAATCTCGCCGATCTTGTTCGGCCATTCGAGCAGGAAGAACTGCCCGGCGCGGATGCGCAGCACGAATTCGTGTTGCTCGGTACCTTCGCGCCGATCCGGAGCATAGTAAGCGGGAATATCGCTGATGCCTCGTGTGGCAAGGTATTTCGTGTATTCGGCGTCGGTGATCCGTCGCGTGCGATCGACGATGCCGGGAACGTCTCCCGGCTCGGGGTACTCCTGTTGGCCCATCACGGCGAAACCGCGCGCCGGTTCGACGCGGTCGGGTTTGTGCCACCTGGACACCTTGAGCATGCCGCAGGACCGGCAGGCGATCCGGCTGATGTTGATCGTGTGCCCGGACTCGTCGATCTCGGTATCGGTCACCACGAGTCTGTCGCGGTCGGGAAAGTCATGGCGGTCGCCGCATTCGTCGAAGATCAACGCCATCGCCATATCGTGACGACTGGGGAATTGCACGCCGATCACCCTCTCGGTCGGGACAGTAGTGCGCGGCCGCGCTCGGGAGTCAGCGTCGCGGCCAGGATCGGATCTGCCAGCAGCGCGATCGGCGCGATGTGGTCGGGCGTTCGCGGCCGCCACCGCACCAGCGCCGCGCCCACCGCTTCCCACAGCGCATCCGGATCGTCGGCATGCTCACGCAAAGCCTGCCGGATCAGCGCATTGAATTCCGGATTCCCGAACTCGAGTTCGGCACCGCCGCGCCGCAGCCGGGCCTGATACTCACCGATGACCAGATGCATCCGCTCGTCGAGCATCGCCGTCTGCAGGACCGTGCTCTGGTACGGGCGCGCGTTCGCGGCGTGATCGGCGAACAGCATCGGCAACAGTTCCGCGGTGAACAGCGGATCGTCGCGAAAATTGGCGAATCCCGGTGCCGCGGCGACCCATCGGCGCAGCGACTGCGTGGTGTCCATGCGTTCGCGATTGAGGAACATCTGGAGTTGCGCCCGCAGTACGGTGGCGCGGTCACGCCCGAACTTCTCGGCCTCCTCCAGCAGCTGTGCCGCCGCGTCGACCGCACCGGCGAGCGCGGCGGCGCGGGCCTGCTCGACCGCCGTATCCCAGTCATCGCGAGTTTGGCCCTCGGGCTGGTCGATATTGTGGAATGTGGCGTAGAGGTCTTCCATCAGCGCGGTGAACGACGCGAACCTCCGGGGACCATCGCTCCAGGAGGACAGGATGTAGGCGGCCCATTCCCCCTCGGCGTCGACATCACCCGGATCGAGGAACAGGATCTGCGCGTCGCCCTCCCGCGAGATCAGCAGTCCACGGCCCAGCGGATTGCCGTCCTCGGCAGCCGGATTCTCATCGAAGAGGTCCTTCCACGACTCTTCCCAGAACGGTTCGATATCCCGCAACCACCCGATATCGGACGTGTCCCGCATCTGGTCGACGAAAACCCCCGCATGCCGCCAGCCATCGGTCGTCAACAAAAATTCGCGATACGACGGCGGCAATGTCCGCCCGATCCGCCCCTCGGCCGCCGCGATCGCCTCCTCACTCGCCGGTGCGAACCCGAGCCACCCCTCGCGCAGGATCTCCGGATCCTCCTGCCCGGGTTCGCGGCTGCGAATCCACTCCTGACTCCAGCGCGACAACCACGGTCTCCAACTCATGGTCGAGCACTGTGCCAGAAGGGTCCGACATGCTTGCTTCGAATTGCTGCCCCGCATCTGACAATAGGCACCGACGCCCTGTCGGAGGCCCCTGACACGATGGCCGAATGCGGGATGAGATGGAACGACCGCCTTCAACCATGGTTTAAGTCGAACCGATCAGTGACTGCCGTTAGCTGGACCCGCCGGTGAGCTTGCAGACCTGCGCGGTGGCCGACCCGGACAGTACTACCGATTCTTTACAGTGGTTCGCGCGCACCTGAAACCCGGGTCTGGTGCTCCGGGCGGGGATGGCCGATTCGCTTGGGGGATAGGCGGATCGGCCACCTCCGGGATCAGAGATCGATCACGACCTTGCCCCGGACATGTCGGTCCGCCTGGAGTTCGACGGCCGTGCGGATGTCGTCGACGGGGAAGGTCGCGGCGATGGGTACACGCAGACGGCCGGCGGCGATCAGTCGCGCTATGTTGTCGAGCGCATCGGGTGCGGCGTTGGCTCCGTTGGCAGCCGGGATCCCCTCGATGACGGTCGCGATGGTGCAGATGCGATTGTCCGGAACTCCGAGTTCGCGAGCCGCGTGCACGGTGTCGGTGCCGTGCAGATCCAATGCCGCTGTGACGGTGCCCATTTCGCGGACCCGGTCGGTGAGGCCGTCGCCGTATGCGACCGGTTCCGCGCCGAGGTCGCGCAGGTACTCCGCCGTCGACGGCGAACCGGTCCCGATGACTCGCGCGCCCGCGATTCGTGCCAACTGCACAGCGAACACCCCGACTCCGCCGCCTGCGCCGCCGATCAGCACCGTGTCCTGCGGACCGAGGTCGAGCACATCGAGAGCGGCGGACGCGGTACTGCCCGCGATCGAGAGCGTGGCGGCGGTGCGATCATCGACCCCGTCCGGGGTGTGATGAGCGACCCCGCTCACGATGTTCCCGTCCGCGTCCACCACGACGAAATCGGCGATCGCCCGGGACAGCGCCGTCCCGAACACCCGGTCACCCACCGCGTAACCACTTACCCCCGTACCGATTTGATCGACAACACCCGCGTAATCGGTCCCGAACCCGACGGGCAAGCTCAATCCGAACCGAGCCGCAGTCTCGGCATCCGCGGTCATCACCCAGTCCATCGGATTCAACCCGGCCGCCGTGACCCGAACCCGGAGCTGCCCATCTCCCGCCTGAGGTTCAGGCACATCCTGAACGGTCAATACCTCAGGGCCACCGAATGATTCGAGCCGAACGGCCCGACTCGCGTCAGCCCGCCGTCCACCATTGTGCTGTTGCATTTTCGCCGTCTCCTCGCGTTCGTGGAGCAATCGGACCAAGCCATTCTCGCCGCCATCGATCATTGCAGGATCGACAACCCGTGAACGAACGACACGACAAATCGGTCAGCAGACCGAGTGCCATGCCGCAGTCGGCGGTGAGCTGGGTAATGGCCGGCCGCCGAGATCGACTTCACGAGGTGTATCGGGTCAGGCTTCGCGGGGGAGCAGGCCCTGGGTCAGGTTGGTGACGACCTCGTCGAGCAGTTGCTCGGCGGCGTCCGGGGTGACCATTCCGGAGATGACGAAGCTGGCCAGGCCCTGGAGCGATACCGCGACGGACATTCCGATGCGCAGGGGATCGCCCGCGACGATCTCGGCGCGTGCCTGTGCCTCGGCGGTCAAGGCCACGGGTACCGCGAAGGCGTGTTGTACGGCGGTCGCCATTTCCGTGCCCGCGGTGGGGCTGTGTTTGCGGGTGAACATCAGCGTCAGCAATGCCGGATTGTCCACGGCGAAGCGCAGATACGCGCGTGCGAGGCGGTGGAAGCGTTGCACGAACGGGCCGTCGGCGTCGGAGGCGCGAAAGGCTGCCCCGAGTCGTTCGAAACCCGACTGCGCCAGCGCGTCCAGCAGCGCCTGTTTGTCCCGGAAGTGGCGACTGGGCGCGTTGTGGGTGACGCCCACATCGCGGGCGAGCTGCCGTAGTGAGAGCTGGTCCGCGCCGGTTTCGCGCAGCGTCTGCTCGGCACGCTGGAGCAACTGCTCGCGCAGGTCGCCGTGGTGATACGAACGGGAGGTTGTCATGACGGTTGCAGCGTATCAGCAATGTGGGCATTGACCACTTTGTGGGCAGTGTCTACATTGGCGGTATGTCGAAAAACAACTGGACTGCACAGGATCTACCGCGCATGGACGGCCGTACCGTCGTCGTCACCGGGGCCAACAGCGGGCTCGGACTGGTGACCAGTAGGGAACTGGCCAGAGCTGGTGCACGGGTTGTGCTCGCCGTGCGCGATACCGAACGCGGGGCCGCCGCGGCACGCGAGATCGGTGGTGTCACCGAGGTTCGCGAGCTCGATCTCGCCGATCTCGGCTCGATCCGGGAATTCGCCCGGCGCTGGTCCGAGCCGATCGATGTGCTGATCAACAACGCCGGAATCATGATGGTCCCCGAGGGCCGCACCGCCGACGGTTTCGAGCGCCAGTTCGGCACCAACCACCTGGGCCACTTCGCCCTCACCGCGCTGCTGCTCCCGCACCTCACCGATCGCGTGGTCACGGTCTCCTCGCAGGCGCACCGCCGCGGCCACATCGACCTGGCCGACCTGAACTGGAAGACGCGGCCCTACAGCCCAAGTGGTGCCTACGGTCAGTCGAAACTCGCCAATCTGCTGTTCACCCTCGAATTGCAGCGCCGCCTCACCGCGGCGGGCTCCTCGCTGCGCGCGGTTGCCGCTCACCCCGGCTGGGCGGCGACGAATCTGCAGAACCACACCCAGAACCCGATCGCGGACTTCGCAATGTCCGTGGGCAACAAGCTGATCGCTCAAAACGCCACCGCCGGTGCCCTGCCGACCTTGTTCGCCGCCACCCAGGACCTGCCGCCCGCTGCCTACATCGGCCCCGACGGCTTCTACGAATACCGCGGCTACCCCACCCTGGTGGGACGCTCCCATGCCGCATCGAATCCCGAACTCGCACAGCAACTCTGGCAGCAGTCGGAGAAACTCACCGGCATCACCCTCTCATCGCTCGCCACGTAGCCGCTCGCCACAGAGACGCACATCATGCTCGAGGCTGCGGGCTCAGCGACTTGCCGTACCAGATCTCGGCGTAGTCGCCGGTGTTGTACGCCGGGATCTCCGCGTAGCCATGGCGGCGGTAGAGGGCGCGGGCTTCGACCAGATCCAGTCGGGTATCGAGGACGACCCGGGTGGCACCGAGGGCGGTGGCGGCGGTTTCCGCCGCGATCAGCAGATGTTGTCCCCCACCGGTTCCGCGCCATTGCGGCCGTACGAACACCCGGGTCAGTTCGACGACATCGTCGCCGAGCGCTCGGAGACCGGCGCACGCGGCAGGTTCGCCGTCGTATCGGCCGAGCAGGAACAGGCCGCGGGGTGGAATCAGATCGTCGGCCGAGTCGGCGGCGAGTTCCCGTTCGAGTTCGGTCGGTGTCGATCGGCGGCCCAGATGTAGCAGGCGATAGCGGTCGGCGACCTCGACGTAGTACTCCCGCAGCAGAGCGGCGGCTTCGGAGCGTCGCACCGGGGTCGGGGCAACGACCCAGCCTGGATGTCCCTCCGAGTTATGGGTCACGGTCGCAACACCTTTCGAGCTAGTCGACCACCGGCAGTGTGGGCGACCAGATTCCGGTGGCAGTGCCGTTCTCGACATGTTCACGGTAGGTGGCGACCTTGCCTCTGATGATGTCGAGGCTTTCGGTCAGGTGGCTGATTTTCTCCCGTACCGCCTTTTCGTGGGATTCCAACAGCGCGAGGCGTTCTCGCTCGTTACCCGGCCCTGACCGGACCAGCTGAGCGAACTCCCGCAATGTCGCGATGGGCATGCCGGAACCGCGTAAACGATTGCATAGCAACAACCATTCGACATCGAGCGAGTCGAAGGTTCGTTGTCCGCCGGTGGTGCGGGGGATCGGGCGTAGGAAGAGTTCCTCGCGTTCGAAGAACCGTAGTGCGTGTACGCCCAGACCGGTGGCCTTCGCTACGTCGCCAATTGACAGACCGTTCGTGTGACCCATCGGCGCTCCCATAGCTTGACCTAGATTGCACTCTAGATTTTAGTTTGGGCCGCATGACTCTCACACGGCAGTCGCCGATCGGCTCGGGCCTGGGCGCGCACAGCACGGCTGACGATGTACTCACCGGTATCGACCTGACTGGCAAAACCATCTTGATCACCGGTGGATATTCGGGACTGGGCAAGGAAGCCACGATGGCACTCGCGCGCGCCGGAGCGCGAGTGATCGTGCCTGCCCGCCGCCCGGATGCCGCACGCGATGCGCTCGGCGGCATCGCCCGAGCGGAGATCCATGAACTCGACCTCGCCGACCTCGACAGCATCCGGATCTTCAGTGAGAGGGTGCTCGCGGCCGGTACGACGCTCGACGTCATCATCAACAACGCGGGCGTCATGGCCTACCCGCGGCGGCATCTTCCTTCCGGGTGGGAAGCGCACCTGGCCATCAACCACCTCGGACACTTCGCGCTGGTCAACCGACTGCGGCCCGCACTGGCCGACACCGGAGCGCGAGTGGTGTCGGTGGCCTCGTCGGGCCACTTCCTCAGCGATATCCTTTGGGACGAACCGCATTTCGAGCATGGCTACGATCACTGGCTCGCGTACGGTCAGTCCAAGACCGCGAACTCACTCTTCGCCACCCACCTCGACTCCCTCGGTGCGGGAATCGGCCTGCACGCCTTCGCGGTTCATCCGGGCAGTATCCTGACTCCCTTGCAGCGCAACATCTCCCACGACGAACACCTCGCCCAGGGCTGGATCACCGCCGAGGGCCGTCACGCCGAGGGCTTCAAAACTCGAGCCCAGGGTGCGGCAACGGCGGTGTGGGCGGCCACTTCTCCGCAATTGGACAACCATGGCGGCGCCTACTGCCAGGACTGCGATATCGCGAATCCGGCGACGACCGACGACATGCTCATCGGTGGTGTCAAACCCTGGGCCGTCGATCCCGAATCCGCCGCCCGCCTGTGGGATCTGTCGAGCGAACTCACTGGTCTCGACGGTTTTTCCTAACCACCGATGAGTTTCGGGTGGTTACATCGTCAAATCCTCTGAGTTGATCGAGAGAAGGAGTTCGATGTGACCAGGCCATTTCGATTCGGAGTTGTCGCGCCGATCATGACCGATCTGCCGACGTGGCGAGATGGCGTGCGCCGCATCGCCGACCATGGCTATTCGACGCTGCTGGTGCCGGACTTCCCGCTGACGCAGCCCGCGCCCGCCGCCACGCTCGCCACCGTCGCGGCCATGACCGATATCCGGGTGGGCACCTGGGTGTACGCCTCCCCGTTCCGCGCACCCTGGCTGACCGCGTGGGAAGCGCACTCGCTGTCGCTGTTGACCGAGGGGCGCTTCGAAATGGGTATCGGTACCGGGCGGCCGGGCATCGAGGATGAGTTGCGGGACAAGGGAATAGCCGATGTTCCGTCGCCGTCCGGGCGGCTGGCGCAGATTCGTGAGACCGTCGCGAGACTGCGCGAGCTCGACGGCCCGGAGCTGCGTACGCCGGTCGCCATGGCGGTATTCGGTCCGAAGGCGCGGGCGCTGGCGGCCGAGGTCGCCGATACTGTCACCTTCGTGCTGGGCGGCCATCCCCGTGACGAAGTCGCAAGGCTCGCAGCTGATTTCCGCGCTACCGCCGATGTCGAGCTCGCTTTAGCGGTGCCGGTGGTCGGTGACACGGTTGCGCCGCATATGGCGGGTCCCGGCACCGACCCCGCCGAGTGGCGCGCGGCGGACGCGATGACCGTGCTCCCCGAGGACCCGGCGGCCGCCATCGAGGAGATCCAGCGCCGGCGCGAGGAGAACGGCTTCTCCTACTTCGTCATCGGCGCGCACGTCGCCGACAAATTCGCACCGGTCGTCGCCAAGCTCGCCGGACAGTGATCAGTAGGCAGGGTAGCCCTGCCTACTCGCGGATCCTCATCGAGTTCTCATGCGGCAGCAGGGTTTTCGAGGACGATGGCGACGCCCTGGCCCGAGCCGATGCAGACCCCGATCGCCCCGTACCGCGCATTGCGTTCGCGCAGTTCGGTGGCCAGGGTCAGGACGTAGCGCGCGCCGGTGGCGCCGAACGGGTGACCGATCGCCACCGCGCCGCCGTTCGGTGTGAGCTTCTCATCGGGAATGACGAAGCCGCCCAGCTGATTCGGCAGTTCTCGCAGTACGCCGAGCGCTTGAGCGCTGAACGCCTCGTGCACTTCCCAGATGTCGATCTGCTCGGGTGTCAGTCCGGCTCGTTTGAGCGCCAAGGGCAGCGCCCATGCCGGAGCCAGACCCATGTAGAGCGGGTCGATCCCGTACACCGCGGACGACACCACCCGCGCCAGCGGTTCGACCCCGAGCTCAGCGGCCCGTTCGCCCGAGGCCAGCACCAGCGCGCTGGCCCCGTCGGTCAGCGGCGTCGAGTTCCCGGCGGTCATCTGCGTCGTCCCCGGCTGCGGGGGCAGCGCGGCGAGGCGTTCGGCCGTGGTGTCGTCCCGGATGAACTCATCGTGTTCGAACAGCCGCGCGGGCGTCTTGCGGGTTCCCGGAATCTCGACCGGCATGATCTCCTTGGCGAGCCGTCCGGAATCCCTGGCCGCCTTGGCATTTCGCTGCGTGCGGAGCGCGAACGCGTCGATCTCCTCGCGGGTCAGCCCATAGCGGTTGGCCACGTTCTGGGCCGTCTCGATCATTCCGATGTAGGCATTGCGCGCCAGCAGCGCCGGATTGGCCGGACCGCCCGCGCCCGCCCACATGGTGTCGAGCAGGATGACCGGCCCGCGCGGACCGAACGGGGTGTCGCCCTTCATGTACGCCCAGCCCGACCGCGACATCGATTCGACACCGCAGGCGATCCCGACGCCAAGGTCTCCGGCCTTGATCGCGTGCGCGATATTGACCGTCGCGCTCAATGACGATCCGCAGAATCGGTTGATCGTCGCACCCGCGACCGTGTCCGGGAAGCCCGCCGCCAGTGCGGCCCACCGCGCGACATCGCCCATGCCCTCGTGGGCCGGATTCACGCATCCCGCGACAATGTCCTCGATCTGATCGAGTCCCACGCCGACTCGCTCGCACGCGCCCTTCATGGTCATCCCGAGCAGGTCATCGGCCCGAATATGCGAGAGTGAACCCCCGTATTTGGCGAACGGGGTCCTGACTCCACCGAGCACGAACGCATCCGTCATCACGATCTCCTTCGACAGGGTCCTGCGTGTCCGCCAGGATCGATCTTGGCGCTATCGATCTTGCCAGTTCCGCCGACGCGCGGTGCGGTCAGTCTTCGATGCCGAGGATCGTGGCCGCGTCCGCATCGGCGCCGTCGGTGACCTCGAGCCTCAGGTGGGCGAAGGCCGGGGCCAAGGCCGCGAGCTCGGTGGGCCGGTCGCCCTCGATGTCGTGCTTGTGGATGTACACGCTGCGCAGGGTCAACGATTCGAGCTGAGGCAGCAGCGGGGACTCGGCGAGAGTCACGAGGGTGTCGTAGTCGTCGGTGTCGAACTCCGCGGCACCCAGGTCGAGATGGCGCAGCGCGGGGAACCCGGCCGGATCCAGGCCGCCCAATTGCTCACCGGGACAGACGGTGCCGAAGACGTCCGGACCGATCTCCAGCGTCAACGTCCGAAGGCTCGCCAGCTTGGCGGGGAAAACCGCGCCGTCCGCGAAAACCGCACCGCGCATGCGCAATTCGGTGAGCTCGGGCAGTGCATCGCCATTGATGTCGTCGAAGAGCAGGCCACCTTCGGCGGTGAGTTCGCGCAGTGCGGGCACCGCAGCCCAGAGGTTGTTCGCGATGTCATCCACGAATCCCTCGTGCAACCACTCCAGCGGATCGATCCGGCCACCGGTGGAGGTGGTGGCGGGCTCGAACAGGTCCTCGAAGTCGTGGCCGAAGTACAGGGCGGTCAGCTGTTGGCGGCGGAGCCCGGCCAGCGCCCGCGCGGCCCGGCGCGCGGAGTGGTGAAAGTCGGTCAGGTGCAACTCGAGTCGGCGCAGTTCGGCCGAGGCGGGGTCGGTGAGCAGCGCCTCGATCAGCGCGGCCTCCCACTGCTCCGGGTCGCTCGCGTCCGCGTCGAGCTGTTCCACCAGCGTGCCGCGCACAGCGGTGGTGTGCGGTGATAGCCGGAATACGGCCTCCTGCAACCGGTTCCCGGACCAGGTGAGCTGCCAGGAGCTGTCGGCAGCCAAAGCTTCGAAGTCGATCACGGCGGCATAATAGTTGGCGCATACGACATTTCACGCACACGAGCCTTCGTGCACGGCAATCGATGTGTGGGCTAGAGCTCTTCCGCCAGCTCTTGCTCCCGGATCGTGGCCAAAGCTATGGCTTTGTCGAACGTCCCGGTGAGTACCGCGCGCCGCTGGGCCTTGAATTCCTCACTGGGCCCGAGTTCATCGATATACCCGTCCCACACCCGCAAATACCGCTCACGCCATTCGCTGAGCACCGCCACCGACGGAATGTTCGCACCAACCCGCGCGGGTTCGACCAGCTGAACAAGGATTTCGAGCCATGCGGGCACCATGTCCCCGCCCCACTCATCGGGCTCCAGTGCGGTGTCATCGGACGGGTCCTGGAACTGTTCGGCGATATTGCCGATGATGTGATCGGTCAACTCCCCGAGACCGTCCGCGGCGGTATCGCTGTCGAAATTCCCCGGACCCCATACACCCATGACAACCTCTCCGGCCGAACGCTTTTGGCGCAGGCAGCGTATCAACACCTCGATTCACCGCCGCGCGCCGCATCCGGACGGTCGTACGGTGGAACGATGACTGTCGATATGCACGGCCAGCGCCCGACAGCGGCCACTGCCGCAACCGATCAGGATTCCGTTCCAGCAGAGATCGCGAAGGTGTTCAGCGATCTCGAAGCCGCGCTTGTGGCAAAGGATGCCGAGGCGTTCGACAGTGTGTTCACCGATGACGTCGTTTTCATCAATCCGGCGGGTGCGATCTATTCGAACTGGGATGAATTGCACGCCTATCACTCGGCCGCGCTACGGAACAGCCCGGATGCCGAGGCGCACTACACGATTCTGGCACTGCGATCTCTTCCCGGTGGACACGCGATCGTCAATGTCGAACAGACCCTGCGCACTCCGGATTTCACGGTAACCAACCGTGGGACATGGGTTTTCACCGAACGAGATGACCGCTGGTGGGTCTGTTCGGTGCACAATACGAATGTGGCCGGCAGCGCCCGAGCCTGAAGCTACTACCTGTGCAGTAGTCGGCGGATCTCCTTATCCGGATACGGGGTCTTCCTGCTCGTTTGCTGAAACGCACGCGTGAACACCGACATTGCTGCGGCGACCGGCGCGTGGCGGGTCAGGACTTGGGCGGCGCCCTCGGGGATGCCCTCTGGCTCCTTACCCTCGGCGATGGCGCGTGCCATCGCGGCGCGTGCCTCCCGGTCCTGCGGGCCGTACAGGGCGTACAGCAGCCAGTTCACCAGATAGGTGGCCGTGAAGCCGCGGTCATAGCTTCGGTTCTGCTCGAAGAACACCGTCTCCCGCGGCGAGAGGTCGAACCCTTCGGAGAGCGCGAGGCCGTAGTCGGCGAAATAGAGCCGTCGGCCGTCGGTCAGGACGTTCCAGAAATGCGCGTCCATGTGCAAAAGCCCGCGGCTGTTCATGAACGAGACTCCCTCGGCCAGTTCTCGTTCCACCATGGCGCAGGCTCGATCGGTGGCCGCAGCACCGGACTCGATCTGTTCGTTCAGCCACTCGTGCAGGGTCTGCGGGATGTACTCCAGGAACAGCGCGATACTCGCCGACGAATCCCGCAGGGCCTCGATCCGATGGCGTATCTGAGGTCGGTCGTTCCAGTAGGCGACGGCGCGATCGATATCGGCGAGTTCGGTCGGCAGCGGTGTCGTGTCCGGCAGTACCCGCCAGTGGTACATGAGCGGAAATCCCTCATGTTCGCCCGCGAGCACCCAATCGGTCGTCATGGTGTGCACGGCGAGTTCGCGCCACGCGCCGAAGCCCGCCCCACCGATGAGGCCGACGCCGTAGTGATGGAACATCGGCAGCTCGAACAGGTTCGCCGTGGACCGGACATGCTCGGGTCGGCGTTCGAGATCGGTGAGCGGCACACGCTTCACGAAGACCGGGGTTCCGGCGATATCCAGCAGCGCTGACTTCCCACCGATACCGGCACCGAGCGGTGCGGCCGCATCCACGAGTTCACGCAACGCGTCATCGCTGTGCAGCGCAAGAGCCGTGGAGACAGCGCTATGGGTGCGCAGTCGCGCCGAGGGCCTAGGCAACGGGCGGGGATCGGTCCGGGCCTGCACCCGGCGGCCATCGTGGCTTGTCCCCATAATCGCACTCTAGTTTGCGAATTCCGAGGATTGCCGTTCGTCCGGAGCGAGCGATGACCGCTGAGGCAGGATCGGCAGGGGTTGATACCTTCACTCGGCGTGGATGATTCGCTGAATCGTCCCTGCCGTCACCGAGCTGTCCGCTGTCTCGAACTGGAAACCACAAGGCATGTTGGATCGTCCCGCCCATATCCCCGCCGCCATTACCCAAGTCCCGCTCACCTTCCCGTGGACCAATCAGATCTCGATGCGCCTCGACGACTTCGACGGTGTACCAGCACATCTGGGGGTCGCGCTGGCGAAGATCAGTTACAAAGGCAGACTGGCTCTCGCGCTGGCCAGTCTGGAATGGGTGGTGTGGCGGCTGTCCGGCTGGATCGATGTGCGGGACGCGTTCGAGCGACTCGAGGCCGCCTGGGCGTTGCAGGTGTCGGTGTCCGAGGTACGCGATCTGGGTCTCGAGAGTGTGCGTGATGACCTCGGTGTGCGCGGCAACCCTGCGGGCCCGTTGCAGGAAGCGTTGATGCGTCTGGAGATCCTGGATTTGATGTTCCGGAAAGGCAAGCCGCAGTTGAGCACCAAGTCCGGCTTGTGCGCGGTGCTCGCATTGCATGTGCTGCCCGCCGACAGCGGATTCGAGGACTGGCTGGAGAAGGCACTGGTGGCGCTGGCGGTCACCGATCCATGCGCACCCGACTTCGATCGGCGTGCCCTGCGCTTCGATTACAGTGGCGAGGCCGCGGTACCGCGTGCGTGGTTCGAGGATCCGACCACCCCGCGTGATTCGGAATCCGCTGCGGCCCAGTGGGATTCCTTCTTCGCCACCGCCCATGCCGGGAACAACCCGTATCTCGTGCCCGTCGTCCTAGCCTGAGTTTGTCCGCCCGGATCGGTAATGTCTGCCCGGTGACCGACGCTACCGACCTGATGCGGATGTATCTGGCTGACCCGGACCAGCCGTTCCCGCCTGTCGAGCTCGCGGACCCGTCCGGACTGATCGCTTTCGGCGGTGACCTGTCGCCCAAGCGGCTGCTGGACGCCTATTCCGCGGGCATCTTTCCCTGGTACAACCCCGGCGAAACGATCCACTGGTACTGCCCGGACCCGAGGAGCATTCTCATTCCGACCGATTTGCGGGTGAGCAAATCCTTTCGGAAGTCCGTCGCGGCAGCCGATTACGCGGTGACGATGGATCGCGCGTTCGCCGACGTGATGTCGAATTGCGCCGGACCGCGGGCCAAAGAGGCCGGGACCTGGATCGGCTCCGATATGCAGGCGGCCTACCTGGAGCTGCATCACCTCGGCCATGTCCACTCGGTCGAGGTGTGGCGCGACGGTGAGCTGGTCGGCGGCCTCTACGGTGTCGCGCGCGGGCGCTCGTTCGCCGGTGAGTCCATGTTCTCCCGCGCCCGCGACACCTCCAAGGTCGCGCTGTATTGGCTCTGTGCCCAATTGGCCGCGTGGGAATTCGCGCTGATCGATTGCCAGGTGACTACGAGTCACCTCGGTTCGCTCGGCGCGGTCGACGTGCCCCGCGCGGACTATCTTCGCCTGCACGCCGAGGCCGCCGCCCGTCCGGCCCTCCCTGGCCCCTGGCAGTTCGAGATCTCAGTTCCCAACTCTCCCAACCATTTACCAGGGTAGGGGACTCCCTTCCGCGTCCTTGCGAGGAGCGGAGCTGGGATGAGCGTGGATCGGACAGGGCGGCGAATCGGCTGGGGCTCAACGGAAATCGGCAAGGTGGTCGTTGACCCACTCTCGATAGGTGTGTGCGGGTGCGCCGGTGACCTCGGTGACGGTGGACAACACCGGTTCCGGCCGCGCGGTCATCTCGTCCATCTCGCGCAGCGCCTTGTCCACATCGTCGACCGGCATCCACTCAGCAGTCACCGCACGCATCTGATCCCTGGACATCTTCTCGAACCGCACCGGCACTCCGAGCGCGTCGGCGATAACCCGGGCCCGCTGTGGGGCGGTGAGTGACTCGGGGCCGGTCACCTCATAGACCGTCCCGGTACTACCCTCGAGCAGTGCCGCGACGCCCACCGCGGCGATATCCCGCTCGTGGATCATCGACCTGGCCCATTGGTCGTAGTGTTCGCGCACAACACCTTCCGTGCGAATCGACTCCGCCCAGCCGAGGTCGTTGCCCGCGAAACCGCCTGCACGCACGAAGGTCCAATCCGCCCCCGATTCCTCGATGAGCCGTTCGAGATAGCCGTGCGAACCGAGCACCGCACCAGCCCGCTCATCAGCGCCCCTGGCGGACAGGTACACAATGTGGCGGGCCTGCTCGGCCAGCCGCCCGATCACCGCGGGCGCGACCGCGTCCGCTGCCAGCGTCGGCCACACCAGGAACACACCATGCACTCCCTCCAGCGCGGCATCGAGACTGCCCGGGTCCGACAGATCGCCGCGAACGACCTCGACGCCCGGCGGAAGATCCGCCGCCTCCGGGCGGCGGACCAGCGCACGAACATCGACGCCCGCCTCATGTAGTTGGTTGACGGCCGCACGGCCGACCTTGCCTGTTGCACCGGTTACCAAGATCATGGACTCGATCCTGCTACCTCAACTAATGTTCAGGTCAAGACGTGCGGTCGATCATGGCTGAACGACTCGTGTACCTCAGGCCGGATGCCGCGGGATCGATTCGGAATGGGAAGTCTGAGGTCGACCGCCTGGGTTCCGGGCGGATTCGGGCTTGCTCCTGACGTAACGTCAGGTTTTAGCGTCGTCGATGCCGGCGCGAGGTGCGTCGGTGGAAGCGAGTGGAAGCGGATGAAGGTGCGGGGCAAGGTGTGGAAGGTCGGTGAGCTCGCGACCGAGGCCGGATTGACGGTTCGGACGCTGCATCACTACGACCGCATCGGACTGGTATGTCCGGCCGAGCGCAGCGGCACCGGGCATCGGTTGTACACCGAGGCCGATGTCGAGCGGCTGTATCAGGTGCTGGCACTGCGCCAGCTGGGTCTGAGCCTGGATCGGATCGCCGAGGTGCTCACGGGCGCGGTGGCGATGCCGCAGGTGCTGGCGACGCACCGCGATTACCTTGCCGCCCAGTTGGCCGCGACACAGGAGCTGCATGCCCTGGTGGCAAGGCTGGCCGCGACCGCGCAGAACCGCCCGCACATCTCCGCGGATCGCTTCCTGGAATTGATCAGGAGGACCGTCATGGTCGACGACATTCTCGAGCAGTACTTCACCCCGGAGCAGTTGGCGCAGCTCGCCCAGCGCCGGGAGGATCTCGGTGAACAGCAGATCCAGCGCGCCGAATCCACGTGGAGCGAGCTGATTCCGCAGGTCGATGCCGCGATCGAGGCGGGCATGGACCCGACCTCGGAGCGCGCTCAGCAGCTGGCGGCACAGTGGATGGGCTTGCTGGAGGAATTCCACGGCGGTGACGCCGGGCTGCGCGAGAGCATGAACCGGATGTACACCGGCGATGCGACCCAGGGCGAGGTCTGTGGCCCATCATCCGCGCAGCTCGCGTTCATCACGGCCGCGAATTCCGCACGCGGATAACCGATTTCGCAGGGCTGACCGGCGCGCGCTGCGTGCCGGTCAGCCCTGTCTGAAATGTCCGGAACTTCGGCGCATATAGTGCCGAACACGGCGATGGTCCCGGCGGAACAACAGGAGACGATGATGAAGTTCAAGACCGAGGTCGAGCCACCCGAGCCCATGCGCGGCCTGGAAGTCCCGCCCGAGGTGGTGGAAGCGCTCGGCGAGGGCGCACGACCACCGGTGACGATCACGATCAATGGCCACTCCTGGAAGAGCCGGATCGCCCTCATGCGCGGCCGCCACCTGATCGGCCTCAGCCACGCCAACCGCCAAGCCGCGGGCGTCGACATCGGCGAGCAGATCGAGGTCGAGGTGGAACTCGACACCGAGCCCCGAGTCGTCGTCGAGCCCGAGGATTTCACCGCGGCCTTGGACGCCGACCCCGTCGCCCGCGCCGCCTACGACAGCCTCTCCCACAGTCGCAAGCGCGAGCACGTCCACTCCATCGAAAGCGCGAAGAAGCCCGAAACCCGCCAACGCCGCATCGAGAAAGCCATCACCACCCTGCGGGGCTGACCCGCGCGCGGATCGGTGAAACAGCCTGGGCCGGTTACTGTTCGCGAATGAAGTTCGATACCGAACTGTTCATCGTCCGGACCGCACATGGCCGGGCGACCGTGGTGGAAGCGCGTCGGCAACTCCGGTCCAGGAGTTGGGTTCCCTCCGCAGTCGAACAGCGCGTGGCCTACCTGCTGTGCCATGGCTCGTCGCCCATGGAGAATCTGGATCCGTACCCGCTACCGGCGGCTCTCTGGGATCGCCTGTGCAAAGTAACGGCATGGTCGTCGCGTCTGCGGTTGGCCGTGCTGGCAGGCGGTTGGACCGAACCGGGCGAGGAGACAATCGACCTGGTTCCCGACCAGGTACGCCTGATAGATGTGCTGACGGCGATTCTGCAGATCACCACGATGATCGAGCCGTGGGAAGAGGAATTCCGCGCGCACTATCAGCAAGCCGGCGGGCCGACCGGATTTCAAACCGATCATCCAGGGGCGTTCGCGGCCATCGAAGATGCGGAAGAGGTGCTGTTCGAGCCCTCGCACATCATGGATCTGTTGGACGAGATCTGGACGGGCCTTCTTCGTCGGGAATCGGCGTGCTGGTAGGACACGATGGGTTAACCCAGTCGTTCGGAACGCCATATGTGGTTGAGACACAGCCGATTACGTTGCCGCCGCCTTTGCCGCGACGGTTCTCTCGTCCCAGTAGGCCGGATCGCGGCCGTAGTTGGGTGTGGTGAACGCGCGATCCCATTGCGCGCCTTCGGTAATGAGTTCACGCCAGGGTGCGACTTCGACGTAGAGGACGCGCATCGAATTGAGGGCGCCGTGGTGCAGCGCGGGCCCGTCGGTGGAAACCGCGTCCTCGGCGACGGCCATCTCATAATTGCGTTCGAGACCGCTGCGCACGGTTGCTTCGACGCAGACGTTGGTCTGCAGGCCCGCCACCAGAAGGCGTTGTACGCCAAGGCTTCTCAAGATCGGATCGAGTTCGGTGTAGGTGAAGAAGCTGTGCCGGGTCTTGTCGAGCACCAATTCTCCCGGCGCGGGCGCGACCACATCCATGATCTGGGTGCGCCATTCGCGCTCGGCGGCGGCCAACGTCGGAAGTCGTTCTGCTCGAACCTTCTGATGATGGGCCGCACGCGGATTGGCGGCCAATAGCCCGGCCGGACTGGCCGTTTGCCGTGAGTACACGATCGGCACGTCCGCCGCCGGCGCCGCAGCCAGCAGTTCCGCGCATTCGCCGACAACCTCGTTCAACCGCCAGATCGGCGGCCAGCCCAACATATCCCGGACATGATCCTCGGCGATGTACCCGTTCTGTACATCGATCATCAACACTGCGAGATCGGCCATGACCCACCTTTCCGCACCCGAATACCGACCGGCGTCGCCCTATCGATCATCCGCTGTCCGCGTCATAAGTGCGCCGAATCGGCATTTCAAGCCGAAGTCACACACCGTGACGCTGCCTGCTGGCTAGCATGCCGAGCATGCTGATCTTCACGGTCGACGCCGGCGAGATGATCGAATCCATTGAGCACCAGGCGAACTCCGCCGGCATCACCCAAGCTGCGATCGTGTCGCTGATCGGCGGCGTCGATGAGTTCACCGTCTCCACGATGCCCGCCGACGACCCGACCAAGGACATCGTCTCCACCTATCGACTGCCAGGCGAAATGCACGGCAGTGGAGAGATCCGAGACGGCAAAGTCCACGTGCACGCCACCTTCGCGATCCAGGGCGATCGAGCCGTGGCCGGTCACGTGCATGCGGCCACAATTGGGGCCTGGTTCGCCCGCGCCTATGTGCTGCCGGTGGGGGGTAGCTGATGGGCCACCGCAGTCGCCTGTGCCACTTTGTAATTGACGTCAGCGACCTCGACCGTGCTACCGATTTTTGGGGCAGTGCCCTCGACGCGGTCGAAGAACCGGTCAATCCGCAGAGTCGCCATGTCTACCGGCGCTTGCGCTTGCCTGACTCGCAGATCTGGGTGCTGCTACAGGCGACTTCGGAAGAAAAGCGGATGAAAGAACGGATGCATCTCGATATCGAGACCGACGACGTTGAGGCCGAGGTCTGTCGCCTCGAGGCGCTCGGGGCCGAACGTTTCGATCATCAGTGCGAACGAGGCTATGACTTCTGGGTGCTTCGCGATCCGTGGGGCAATGAATTTTGTGTGCTGCAAACTGAATTCCCCAACCTGTTGGCTCACAGACCCGTGTGGGACTGAGATCCGCTCTTCAAGTCTGTCTGCGGCAGCAGGCCGATCACATACGCAGGTGTATGCGGTCATCCGATCGGAGCTCTGATCGTGGTGTTCTCACGATCCGGAACCGGTGTGAATTGGCCGACTGGCGCTGTCCTAGTTGGGCTTACTCTCTGCGACGCTCAGAGTTATCGACTGTTGTTCCCCGACCAGCGTGCCCGGCGCTGGAGATTGATCGATGACGAGATAGATCGGGCTATTGGATTTGTCTAGTACGTTGGTGCCGTCAGGGCCGATCGCTGAATCAATCGCGAAGCAGACGCCATCCCCAAGTTCTGCGTCAACCAGTCGCTCACCTCGCAGATCAGGAAGGGCTTGCGGCCAAACCTTCGCGTGGCATCTCTCGGCGATGGTCGATGCCGACGTGGGCGAGGCTTGTGCTTCTCTCGGGGAGTTGTCGCACGCGGTCGCGCCAATGGTGAACACGCCAAGCAACACTCCAACGATGGCAAGCCTTGCAGGCATTAAGTCCCCCTTGGGAATTGGATCCTGGAATGCAAGCATATTTTCCACGAGAACACTCGGTAGTGTCAGCGGATCGTCAAGGGTCCGCTCAGTGGCTAGCGCACCGGAGGATCTGTCGGTCCACCTTGCTAGGGTTCGGCCGTACCTCGTCATCGAATCTCTTCCGGATCAGAAGAACCAGCGTCTGCCTCGGGACGATCATGCGAAAGGGTGTGTGTGCCATGCATTCCGGTGGTTGCTTGTGCGGGAATATCAGGTACCGGGCAGTGGGGGAGTTGTCGTTTCCGCATCTGTGCAGTTGCCCGCATTGTCAGCGGCTGTCCGGCGCTCCGGTGATGTCGTGGGTGGACTTTCCTCGTGACGGGTTCGAGTGGACCGGGCCCGGTGGTGAGCCGGTGTGGTACAACACCTTCCCTGATTCTCAGCGCGGGTTCTGCGGGGTGTGTGGGAGTTCGGTTGCCGCGCAGGATGACAGCGATGCGGAGTTGGTCGGTGTCACGATGATGAGTCTCGATGACCACGGTGGGCTGGTGCCCGAGCGGCAGAGTTTTCGGCCCAATGCCGTCCCGTGGCTGCCGATTGTCGGCGCGCGGGACTGACCTGTCACGAGTGGCGGTTCACGAATTCGAGCTGTGTGTGGCGGAGGGTGTTTCCCCGAGTCGGAGCGCCAATCCGTCGAGCAGGCAACGTAATCCGTATTCGAAGGCGGCGTCCGCGCGTGCCACCACTTCGGTGGGTGCGGCGGCGATGGCGGTGGTCATGTTGGGGTGATTGGTGGCGTCGGTCGCCCAGATCACGTCCGGTGCGGACAGATCGAGTGCCGAGCCCAGGGCGAAGCTGTCGAACACCATGATCACCGGGAGTGCTTCTTCGCGGGGGAAACCGGCGTCGATGATGACTCCGGCGATGTACTCGTACTGTGCGAGCACCTCCGGCGCGGAGACTGTCTGCCCGATCAACAATCGCACCAGTTCGGGATAGGCGCTGAACGCGGAGCGATATTCGCGCAGCCAGGTGGCAAGGACCGTGCGCCACGGGCCGTTTCGATCGACGTTCACGAATTCGCGTCCCGCGATGCGGCCGCGGATCAGTTCCACCAGCTCGGTCCGATTGCGGACATGGTGGTAGACCGAGGACACCGATACCCCGAGTGTGTCCGCCAGCCCGGGCATGGTCAGCCCCTTGGATGAGGTGACCAGTTCCAGCGCCGCGTCGACGATCATCGCCCGGTTCAGGCGCGGGGTCTTCGGTCTGGCCATGCCTCGGGTCCACCTTTCTGTTTTCCACGAAGTTACCGCGACACCTTGACGGGACCGTTGTCGTCCCTCAGCATAGTTAATCGAATCACATTCGATTAATCTTCGTGCCGGTGTCCGCGCCCGGAGAACTCTGGAAGGCCGCCCGCCTATGTCTTCACTCGATCAGTCGATGGCTGCCGACCGTCCCGGTGACGGTCTCAAACGAAATGCCCTGGGGGCCCGTGGAATTGCCTTCATGGTGATTGCCGCGGCAGCGCCGCTGACCGTCATGGCGGGGGTGGCCCCGCTGGCCTTGGCCGTTGCCGGGCCCGGCGCGCCCATCGCCTATCTGGCCGCCGGGGTCATCTACGCGGTATTCGCGGTCGGATTTCTGGCCATGACCCGCCATATCGGGGGAGCAGGGGCGTTCTACAGCTACATCACGCTCGGCCTCGGGAAGACCGTCGGTCTGGCCTCCGGTGTGCTGGCGGTGGTGTCCTACAACGCGCTTCAGATCGGCGTATACGGGCTGATGGCGGTGCAAACCCAAGCGGCCATCGACCGGCTGTTCGGCGTCCATGTCGACTGGCCGATATTGGCCTTGAGCGCAATAGCGATCGTCTGGTTCGTCGGCCGTCGCGGTGTCGATGTCGGCGCGAAATTCCTGGGCGTGCTGCTGATCGCCGAAACCGCGATCCTGCTGGTGCTGGCGGTATCGGTGGTCGTCAAGGGCGGCGCGAACGGCATCACCTTCACCTCATTCACCCCCGATGCGGCCTTCGCGCCCGGTATGGCCGGGGTGCTGTCCTTCACGTTCGCGGCGTTCATGGGATTCGAATCGACCGCCGTCTACCGCGCCGAAGCCCGTGATCCCGACCGAACCATCCCGCGCGCAACGTATTTCGCGGTCGCGTTCATGGCGCTGTTCTACTGCTTCATCGTGTGGTCGATCGTGCAGGCGTTCGGCGATGCGAATGTCCAAGCGGCGGCGCAACAGGACACGGCCGGGCTGTTCTTCACCGCGATCGAACAGTATGTCGGAGTGTGGTCATCGGATGTGATGTCCGTGCTGATCGTGACCAGTGCGCTGGCCTCGCAGATCGCCTTCCACAATGCGATCAACAGGTACACGCTGTCGCTGGCACGCGATGGCGTGCTGCCGAAATGGCTCGACCGGACCCATCCCACGCTCAAGTCGCCCAGCCGGGCTGGTGCCCTACAAAGCGTGCTGGCGGCGGTCATCGTGATCGGCTTCGCGGTCGCCAAGGCTGACCCGTACCGTCGCCTGCTGATCTTCGTCAATACCCCGGGGATCGTGGGAGTCATTGCCCTGCAAGCGCTTACGGCCATTGCCGTGGTGGCGTACTTCGTCAAGAAGAAGGCCGTCTCGGTCGAGCGCGCCGGGGTTATCGCCGCCTCACTAGGGGCGATAGCTCTCGGTATCGCTCTGTTCCTGGTGATCTGGTACATCAACCTGCCGACCGCCACGACCGGCACCACCAACGCCATTCTCATCGGCGTCGTCCCCTTCGTCATGATCCTGGGCGCGGCTGCCGCCGTCTGGTTCCGCAGATACCGCCCCACCGCCTACGCCGCCATCGGCGGTTTCGGCGAGGACCGCGACACCACGACCCCAACCAACCTCGAAAGCAAGGAGACAGCCCTATGACAACGGCCGATATGATCATCACCGCCGCAACAGTTCACACCCTCGACGGCGCAAGTCCCGTCGTGCGGTCGGTGGCCATCTCCGATGGATATATCGTCGCCGTCGGCGATCAGGCCGACACCCGATCCTGGCGTGGCAGCTCCACCGAAGTCATTGACCTCGGAAACGCCACTCTCACACCGGGACTCATCGACGGCCACATCCATCCTGTCACCGGCCTGAACCTGACCTACGGCACCGACCTGTCCGGGGTTCGCGACCTCGATGCCCTGCGTGAAACACTCAGCAGGGCAAGCGAATCCATCGACAGCGATGGCTGGCTGCGCGGCTGGGGCTTGGACCCCAACGTATTCGGCGACCTCCCGGTCACCCACGCCCCCATCGTGGAGACGATCGGATCATCGATCCCCGTATTCATCGAAATGTTCGACGCCCATTCGGCATTGGTGAGCCCTGAAGCCCTGCGCCGCGCGGGCATCACCGGCCCGCGAGAGTTCGTACAACACTCCCGCATCATCTGTGACGACACCGGCGCCCCCACCGGACATCTGCTCGAACCCGCCGCCATGGCCCTGGTTCGCGAGATCCTGCCCCGCGAATCCACCCAATCGCGCCGAATTCGCTTGCGCGCCATCCTCGATGGCATGGCCGCGGTAGGCATCACCGCCGCCAACGCCATGGATTTCGAAGGCGACAGCAGCGACCTGATGTTCGACCTCGAATCCGACCGCGACCTCCCCATCCACCTGCGCTTCGCCCCCTTCTGCCTCCCCGGAAGCGACCGCGCGACCCTGGATCACATCATCGAACTCCAATCCACCCGCGGCCGCCGCTGGCGCGTCGACGGCGTGAAATTCATGATGGACGGCACCATCGACGGCGGCACCGCCTGGCTCGACGAGCCCGACACCCACGGCGAATCCACCGCCCCCTTCTGGCCCGACCCGGCCGAATACCGCCGCGCCGCAATGTATCTGGCCCAACACGGCGTCCCCATCGTCACCCACGCCATCGGCGACGCCGGAGTCCGCTACGCCCTCGACACCCTCTCCCGCGCGGCCCTCCCGCCCAACGGTGCCCGGCACCGCATCGAACACATCGAAACCCTCCCCGACGACCTGGTCCACCGCTTCGCCGAACACGGCGTCGTAGCCAGCATGCAACCCACCCACTGCACCCATTACACCCGAGCCGACCACACCGACAACTGGTCCACTCGCCTGGGCCCCGAACGCGCCGCCCGCGCCTTCCGCACCCGCGACATCCGAGACAACGGCGGCACCCTGGCCCTCGGCTCGGATTGGCCTGTGGCCCCGTACGATCCGCGCGCCATCCTCGCCGACGCCCAACTCCGCCGCCCCGCAGGCCACCCCGATATAGAACCGGTCTGCCCCAAACAATCCCTCTCCGCCCTGATGGCCCTCGAGGGCTACACCACCCACGCCGCCACCGCCGCAGGCCAATCCGCCCTGACCGGCCGCATCGCAGTAGGCATGCGCGCCGACCTCACCGCCTTCACCGTCGACCCCCTCCAGGCCCCACCGGACGAACTCGCCGATGCCCCCATCGCCCTGACCCTCAACACCGGCCGAATCACATACCGCCACAACGGGTGAACCGACGTCGGCTAGCGCTGTTGCGGTGTGCAATCGTATTTCGCAGGGCCCCAGTTGTTCTGGCTGAAGTCGGCCGGGCGGTAGAGCGCCTGGATCAAGGTCGCGCGGTCGGGGATGGTCACGCACAGGCTCGGGCCGGCGGGGCCGTCCGGGGAGTATTCGGTGGCGAAGGCTCGGGACATTCCGGCGATCGGCTCGCGCAGGGCCGCGCACGCACCCTCGTCGGTGTCGGCGCGGCCGTAGCACTGGAACCAATTGATCGCCGAGGTGGTCGACAGGTAAGCCGATTTCACGTTGTAGGGGATGCCGAACAGGTTGAACGAGTCGGTGTGGGTGCCGCCCTCATAGGTCAGGAACATCAACGGACTGTTCCCGTGTGCCTCCCGGCGCAGGTTGTCGTAGTACTCCTTGACCCCGATCGGGCCGTCGGTGACATCGGCGAGGCCGTTGGGCTGGGGTGTGATCAGGTAGCCGTTGGGCACCGGGATGTCGAAGTCGGCGGTCTGCAACTGGATCGGGATATCGGCTGTGGTGTAGGAGAATCCGGACAATCCCACGATCGAACTCACCTTGGGCAGGGGATTGCCATCGAACCCCTGCCCGAGGCCCTGCCAAAAGCCGTAGCTGGTGATACCTCCCGAGCCGAAGGACTGACCCCACAGATTGACGTGGTCGAGGTCCATCCGGTCGGCCCACGGGTTGAGTTCGTTGTCCCCAGCTGGAGCGTAGGCGGGGTTGTAGCGCTGAAGTCGCGGTATCTCACCGCGTGCCAGATTGCCGAGCTCGTCACCGTTCAGATCGACGATCGGCGCGATCGGGGCGCGGTTGAGCCAGCGCATGAAATCCTGGATGTCGCGGGCCGAGCCGGGGAAGTTCAGGTGCGGATTCTTCAGCTGGGGGAAGTAGACATCGGCGATGGTGCCGCCGGTCCCCGCGGCATTGCCCGAGTACGCGAGTGAGATTCCGATGAAGCCTTTGCGCACCGCGCTGAGCGTGTATCTGTTGACGTCGGACTGCTTTTCGGCCGCGCCCGGGAGCATGACGGTCACCGGGAATTTCTCCGAGGAGTCCTCGGCGCCCTCAGGGAAGAAGATCTTCGCGCCGAGTTTGATCCCGCGATTGTTGACGACCTGGAATTTCTTGACGGTTCCGAGTTTGAATACCTCGCCGGCTGCGGTGCCCGGGACGCATACTCCGTCGGCGTTCTCGAACAGGACATCAGCGTTGGGCTGGACGCACGGATAGCGGAACTTCGCCTCCTGTGCGGCGGGATTCTCGTAGTCGTCCTCGAGGACCGCGTCGGTGACGTTGTTGGTGAAATTCCCGTCGTGGCTCCAGTTCGGGACATACGCCGGGTTCACCGGCGCGGCCAGCCCGAGAGGTGGCAAGTGCAGCACCCCGTCGATGATCTTTTGCGCCGCCACCAATTGCCGTTGCGCGGCATCGGGTCCCGACCACGTTTCCGGTCGCAGCAGATCCTGGAACGGCAGCCCGGCATTGGCCAGATTCACGAGTGCGGCCGAACGAAGCCAATAGTCCAATGCCCCCGGCATCGACAGGTCATGCTCGGTGCCGGTCAGCAACTGTAGGACCTCGGCGAACGGATAGGTGGGATCGGGTGGTTGCGGAGCCGGATACGGCTCGGCCGCAGCGGGATTCGCCCCACCGAACACCACAACCACCGTCACCGCGGCGATAGCCATCCGGGTGAATACGCGGCGCGTACGCGTCATGTCCATCCCCTGCCGATCTGGAATCAGCCGAACGCTCGATCACCCATGCCGAGCCGTATGGATTCCTTCATCAACCGTATGGACCGAGAGCGGACCGGCCTGCGACCCGAGCCGCCAGGATGTTGACGATTCGCGACACCGCAACGGCCACAACGGATATACGGCCCTGAGGACGGGATCGAACTCAGGGCATTGGTCTATTTCGCCGGGTAAGGGGAATTGATCGTGGTGAAGTATTGCGCGGCGGCGAGGATCGCGGTGGGGGCGGTGACGAAGAGTTGGCCGGCGAGGGTGCCGAGGAAGCCGATGGCGGCGGTGCCCGCGATGCAGCCGACGAGAGCGCCGGGGAGCGCACCGAACATGGCGGTGAGAGCGCCGGTGAGGGTGGCTCCCGCCGCGCCGCCGATGAGGCAGCCGATGGCGGCGCCGCCGATGCCGCCCACCAGAGTGCCGATGGTGGCGCCCATACCGATGGTGCTGGTCATCCGGCTCCAGGCGGCCTGTTCGCGATCGTATTCGGATTTCCAGGGCGCGGAGTTCTCGAAGGGCAAAGCGACCGGACGGTAGACCGCGTGTGTCAGGTCGAACTGTGGTGTCAGGGTGGCGGTGCGGTCGGTGACCTGCGCGGCGATGGGGAAGACGAAATCGTCTACGCGGAAGGCGAGTTCGGTGCCGCCCAGTACGGTGCCGTCGGTCGCTCTGATCGTGAAGGTGCCGTTGTCGGCGCTCAATGAACCGCCGTCGGTGCGAATGATCGTGCTCGTGTCGCTGACGGTCGCGGTGTAGTTCACCGGCGATTCGACGGCCGCGGGGTTGGCATTGACCGTCGCGGCGGTGACGCAGGCCGCGGTCAGCATCAGTGCTGTGGACAGCATGGGACGGTGGGCGGAATACCCCATCGATGTACCTCGAATTCCTCATCGGGTCTTGTGGATTGCGCCGGGGCGACGGCATCGGTGTTGGCCCGCTGGCCATTCGGTCGAACCCCGGCGGTGGGCGAGCCTACGTGTTTGCGAGCATAACGACAATCATTATCATTAGAAGCGTGAGGATAGGGTGAGGGGGACTGTGCGTGACCGAATCGACAGTGAGGAATTCGCATGCGCGCGACCTATATGTACGGTGCCGGTGATGTTCGAGTCATCGACGCTCCGGATCCGGCCATCGAACACTCCACCGATGCGATCGTTCGGGTGGTGCGCAGCTGCGTATGCGGCTCGGACCTGCATCCGTATCACAACATGCGAGAAGTGCCCGCCGGCAGATCCATGGGTCATGAATTCGTCGGCGTGGTCGAGGAGCTCGGTTCGGACGTGCGAACGGTGCGCCGGGGTGACTTCGTGATCGCGCCGTTCGCGTGGTCGGACGGCACGTGCGAGTTCTGCCTCGAAGGGTTGCAGACTTCCTGTAGGCACGGGGGTGTCTGGAATGCCGGTGATGTGAGGGGCGGGCAAGCAGAGGCGGTGCGGGTGCCGCTTGCCGACGGCACGCTCGTCGCGGTTCCGGTCGAGGAGGACTCGCCGTTGATCCCTTCGCTGCTGACGCTGTCCGATGTGTACGGCACCGGCTATCACGCGGCCGTCAAAGCCCGCGTCACCGCAGACACTTCGGTCACCGTCATCGGCGACGGCGCGGTCGGCTTGATGACGGTGCTCTCCGCGAAACAGCTTGGTGCACAGCAGATCATCCTGATGGGGCGGCATAAGGACCGCACCGATCTGGGCCGCGAATTCGGTGCCACCGACGTGGTGTCCGCGCGCGGTGAGGAAGGGGTCGCCCTGGTTCGCGAGCTGACCCGCGGCGATGGCAGCCACGTTGTCATCGAGGCCGTGGGCCACATGCCCGCCTACGAACAGGCCATCGGAGTCGTGCGGCCGGGCGGAGTTATCAGCCGTGTCGGCGTCCCTCAATATGGTTCCGCCCCGGTCGGATTCGGAAGCCTGTTCGGCCCAAACGTCACTCTCACCGGTGGACTGGCTCCCGCTCGCGCCTACATCGACACCTTGTTGCCGGGAGTCATGGACGGCAGTGTGAATCCCGGCAAGGTGTTCGACCGTGAAATTCCGCTCGACGCGATCGCAGACGGTTACCGTGCGATGGATGAGCGCCAGGCCCTCAAAGTGCTTGTGCGCCCGTGACAGTCCCGTGGCGCAGCCCAGTGTCCTCAGCCCACCGGTTGCGGGCTGGCGTCCATGGCGCGGTCCAGGGTCAGGGCCGCGTCGATGAGGGACAGGTGGGTGAAGGCCTGGGGGAAATTGCCCAATTGCTCACCGGTGAGGGCGATTTCCTCCGCGTACAGCCCGAGGTGGTTGGCGTAGGTGAGCATTTTCTCGAAGACCACGCGGGCTTGGATGAGGTTGCCTGCCCGGGCCAGGGCGTTGACGTAGTCGAAGGTGCACAGCGAGAAGGTGCCTTCCGAGCCCGCGAGCCCGTCGGGGGAGGCGCTGGGGTCGTAGCGGTGCACGAGGCTGTCGGTGACGAGTTCGCGGCGGATGCCCGAGAGAGTGGACAGCCACATGGGGTCGCGGGGTGCGATGAAACCGACCTGGGCCATGCGCAAGAGCGCGGCGTCGAGGACCTCGGAGTCGTAGCGTTGGACGAAGGCGTGGCGGTGTTCGTTCCACCCGCGATCCCAGATCTGTTCGTCGATGCGGTTGCGCTGCTCGCGCCAGGAGTCGATGGGACCGGGCAGGCTGTGGCGTTCGGCCAGGCGGATGCCGCGGTCGAAGGCCACCCAGCTCATCAGGCGGCCGTAGGTGAAATCGGCTCTGCCACCGCGGGTTTCCCAGATGCCTTCCTCGGGTTGGTCCCAGTTGTCGACCAGCCAATCCAGTAGTTCGGTGACGCGCTGCCAGCCCTGATGGCCGATGCGCAACCCGCGCCGGTCGGCGGCGTCGATGCTGTCCAGGAGCTCGCCGTAGATATCGAGTTGGAGCTGTCCCGAGGCGTCGTTGCCGATACGGACCGGGCGGGAGCCGCGATAGCCCTCCCAATGCGCGAGGGTTTCCTCTTTCAGATCCGCCGAACCATCGACCCGGTACATGATTTCCAGGCGGCTGTCCTTGTTCTGGTAGCGCCCGCGCAGCCAGGTGGCGTAGTCGGTGGCCTCAACGGTGAAGCCCAGCCCCAGCAGTGCCGAGACCGAGAATGAGGCATCTCGAATCCAGGTGTAGCGGTAGTCCCAATTGCGTTCACCGCCAAGCTGTTCCGGTAGCCCGGCGGTCGGGGCTGCGACGATCGCACCGGTCGGGGCGTAGGTCAGCAGTTTGAGCGTGATCGCGGAGCGGTGCACGATCTCGCGCCACCGGCCGCGATAGGTCGAATGCGATACCCAGGTGTGCCAGAAGCGGACCACATCGTCGAACATGCGCTCCACCTCCGCTACTCGAATCGGTTGTGGTCTGCGCGCGACTCCGGATTCGAGCACGAACCCGCGCACCTGCCCGGCCCGCAATGGCAGCAGACCGTGCAGCGCGTTGTCCTCGGAGATCTGCACCTGCGCCAGCCGCGGGTCCTCGGGTTCGCGCACCGCGTGCAGGGTCAGGGCGGTGTCACCGGCGTCGAAAACCGCTCCGTCCGGGGTGATCTGGGTGGCGTGGGAGCGCCGTCCGTAGTCGAAGCGTGGGGCGATGTCGATCTCGAAGGTGATGCGTCCGCGCACGCAGCGCAGCATCCGGACGATGCGATGGGTCTCGGTGCTGTCGCGGCCCGCGGGCGGCATGAAGTCGATCACCTCGCCGGTGCCGATATCGGTCATGAATCGGGTGATCAGAATGGCGGTGTCCGGGAAGTACATCTGCTGGGTGCGAAAGGGCCGCTGTGCGGGCCGGATTCGGCAGTGGCCGCCGCGCTGCTGATCCAGCAGCGATCCGAACACGCTCGGGGAATCGAAACGGGGGCAGCAGAACCAGTCGATGGTGCCGTCGGTGGAAACCAGCGCGGCGGTGTGCAGATCGCCGATCAGGCCGTGGTCGGCGATGGCGGGGTAGCGGGTCATGATTCGGCTCCTCGGGTGAATTATGTTGTCGATACCGGGTTTCGATCAGTCGGTACGGATTGCGCGAGGGTCTCCAGGACCATGAGCGAGAGTCCCGCGATCGCCGCTATCCCCACCACGACCATGGCGGTGGGATAAGGCCAGAACAGCACTGCCAGCGCCGCGACGGTGAGCACTCCGATGCGCAGGGGGATCCGCCGGCGTTCGGCGAATCGCGCTGCGGCGGTGGGCTTGCGGTCTTGTCCGCGTCTCGTCAGCGCGGTGACGAGGCGCCGGAAGTCGGCGCGGGCCGTGCGCGCCGATGGTGATGGACCGGCCAGATAGGCACCCAGCGCGGTGCACAGGCACAGGGTCGCGACCGCGCGCATGCCGGCGCGCAGCGGAGCGACCACGGTGTCGAACATGGCGCGGGCCGCATCGGGGGAGACGGTGTCCGGCGGTATCGCCTCGAGGTACAGGCCCCGGACGATGACCAGCCCGATCCCGAGCATCACCATGGAAAATGCGCCCGTGAGCCCGGCCAAGGCGAGCCCCCGGAGGCGAAATCCCCTCGGCGACAGCCAGATAGCGCCGATGAGGCCGCCCGCGGCGATCAACGGCAGGATGGTCGCTGCGCGGTCGAGGAAGCGCACAATGCGCTGCGCCTTGGGCAACTGGGTGTCCTCGAAGAGCACGAACCGCGCATCGACATCGGGAATGCGATCGGCGAAAGTGAACCCGCGCTCATCGAGCCGCTCGCGCACCGTCGCCAGAATCGGTTGCAGCGCAATGCTTACCGTGCCGTCCGCATCGACCTGCACCCCCGGTCGGGTATCTCCGGTGACGATGCCGACCAGCGCCTCATGTGCCAGCCGATTCGCCGCGGTCCATGCCTGCGCGAATTCGTCGCTGCCGACCACCGAGGCGGCGGTCTGGTGAATGAACGACTGGGCCTGCGAGGCCACCAGCGTCGGCAGATTGTTCAACGCCGCGGCGATGCGCGGGCGATCGGTCACCTGTCCGGCGTTGTCGGTCAACGCCGTGATCGCCTGAGTGGTCATCCCCGCGATATCCACATGCGTCACAATCGATTCCGTGAGCCGGTCCGCCAGCTCATGCTGAATCGCCGGATCCGAGGCCAACGGTGCGACGGTGGCGACATAGCGATCGGTATCGAAGATCTCGCTGCGAGCGAAACGCGCGGTCACGGTGCCCAGCAGCACGATCGCGGTGAGCGTCAACAGGATTCCGACCGCGCTCCAGCGCAGCAGCTGCCCGCCGCTGTGCGATTCGGCGGCGACCGCGGCGCGCAATCGATCCAGTTCGGCGCGTTCCTCACCCGAGAGTGGGCCGTCGGCGTCCATCAGCCGATGACCATTCGTTTGATGTGGGCGAATTCCTCCGCGCTGATCGCGCCTTCATCGAGCAGCTTCTTCGCATCGGACAGCTGCGCGGTGGTGTCCGCGCGGGCGACCTGCCGGATGTAATCGTTCTGCTGTTCCTGGCGTCGAAGGCCCTCCGCGGCCGTCCGCGCCGCCATCGAATTCCCCCGAGTGATCAGGTAGATCAGCGCGGATACGAAGGGGAAGAACAGCAGGAAGAGCACCCAGATGGCTTTCACCCAGCCCGAGACGCTGCTGTCGCGGAACAGGTCCGCCAGGATCGAGAACAGCAGCATGAGATAGGCGAAGAACAGAAAGCTCAGAACGATGAACCACACTATGTCCCAGAACGACATTGCGAAAACCCTTCTGTGCGGCGGACTTTCCCGCGACGGGTGATACAGGTTCGACCCTGCGGCGACCGCCGCGGCATCTCCTCCTACGCAGCGGATGAACTCCGCTGCGGTCGCCGGATCGATATCGGCGGCGGGTCCGGGCTCATCCGAATCGGAGGAGGCGCGCCGGATCGGTGGCGGTGCAGGTTCGAGGTGCACCCATCACAGTCGAGAAGGGGTAGACCATGACACTCAGTGCAGACAGCGATCAGGTGGTGCGCGAGCAGCGCACGCCCGGGGGAGCCGTCGCCGCGGCGATACTGCTGGTGACCGTCGGGGTGCTCGATATGTTGCAGGGCATCTCGGCGGTCGCCGCCGACCAGCTGTACGTCGCAGGGCTCGAATACATCTACAAGTTCGACACCACCGCGTGGGGGTGGATCCACATCGTGACCGGAATCGTGCTGGTACTCACCGGAATCGGGCTGATGAGCGGGACCGCGTGGGGCAGGGTCGCGGCCATGGCGGTGGCGTCGCTGTCGATCATCGCCAACTTCATGTCCCTGCCGTACTACCCGGCATGGTCGATTCTGGTGATCGTGCTGGACGTGGTGGTCATCTGGGCGGTCGCGACATGGCATACCCAGGCGGCCTGACGGAAGCGCCGGGCACTCGGCGCTCCCGTGCGGATACTGTTGTGCGCCTGGTGCTCTGGGCAACTGTGATCTTGCAGGCGCTGCGATTGACCGGCACTCTCGAAGGCGTGCACGCGCTCATCGCGATCACCGTGGTGATCGAGGTGCTGGATATGGCGGCGCGCCGCTGGGCTCGATCACCGCGTGCACAGCAGCGCAGAGCCGCAAGCGATTTCGGCCCTGCGCGACCCGGGATGACTTGGCGTGGAGCGCTATTGCGGGCGGTGGCCGTGGTAATCCGCATTGTCGGAACATCGAGGCCCGTGCGAGATCCTCGCCATGCGGTGCGTCCACTGGGTACTGGCCAAAATGTGTTGTACATCAATCATATTCGCTAGCGCGGATGCTCAGAGCAGTCCGGTGCGCCGCGCCAGATCGAGCGCACCCGCGCGGGAATTGGCGCCGAGTTTGGCGTAGATCCCGCGCAGGTGCGTTTTCACGGTGGTGATCGACACCCCCAGCATTTCGGCGATCTGCTGGGCGGTCCGGCCCGAGGGCAATTGATGCAGCACCGTCAATTCGGTCGCGGTCAGATTCGCGACGGTGTGTTCGCGACCGATGCCCGGGTGTGCGCGCACGGCCTCGGCGAAGTCACTGTCGTGCCCGAAGGTTCGCGAATGGGTATCCAGCAGCGCACCGGCCCCGGGAACATCGAGAAACGGCCGGACCAGATGTTCGGGAGCGGCGCGATGCACGGCGGCCGCGATCGCCGTGCGCGCCTTGGGCGGATTCGCCAGCGCCGCCTGCGCGCTCGCCTCCACCACCCACGCGGTGATCATGCTGACCGGATGGCGGGGATGGTCGGTATCGAGCAGTGGTTCCACCTGCGCGCGGGCCGATGCGGGGTGATCCCGCACCAGGCTCAGCGCGCGCGCCAGCACGATATCGACGGTATCGCCGAGCACCGCGCCCGCCTGTTCGACGATCAGCCGCGCGGAGTGGGCGGCCTCGACCTCGAGCAGCACCCGGACCACATGCGGCACCAGCCGCCCTACCGCGGCGGGCAGCGAGGGCGGCCGGTGCAGCAGGACCGACAACCCGCGCCGCAGTTCTTCGGCCGCATCGTATTTGTCCTCGGCCTCATCGAAGGCGATCAATCCCCACATCAGCTCCGCGTACCGCCCGCCACCGGGTTCTTCGCCGATGACCGGGCGCGGTCCGGTGTAATCGCGGGTCGACGCTGTGGCACCGCAGAGATATTCGGCGAATGCCGATAATGCCGCGGCCTGGCGTGCGTCGCGTGAGTCGAGGAGATCGTGTGCGACGGCCACCTCGGTAGCGGCGTCGGCATGTCGGCGCATGCGCCCGTTCGCGCCGCCGAGTCCAGCCGCGATGGCGCGCCGGGTGCCCGCGCGCACGGTCAGTCGTGCGTTGCCGCAGGAGTCCGCGAGCGCGAGCGCGCGCCGGAAATGCTGATCGCCGGAAGTGATATCGCCGCGCGCCATCATGATGGTGCCGAGCTCGATGGCGGCGTAGCTGTCGATATCGGACTGCCCGGTGGTCGGAAGCCGTTGCGGGATACGGAATTCGGTCAGTCTGGCACCGGTCGCCACGGCGATCGAGGCGGTGGTGGCCAGGGCCAGCGGCGTGAGCCACGGGTCGGGGACGAGTGTGGCGGGCCCGCCGGGGCGGCGGCGCAGCAGCAGGTCCAGCTGAACCGTCGCGGTGGCGATATTGTGCCCTTCGAGTGCCGCCACCGCGCGCATCGCCCGCAGATAAGGGTCGCCTGCCAGCTCCGGCCTGCTGTGCTCGATCTGCTGGAAAAGGCCGGGACCGTTGCCGTCGAGCACCACGCCGAGCGCTCGGTCACGCAGGAATCGACGCAGCGGCGCGGGTTCGCCGGTGCGCAACAGATGCGGCAGTGCCGACATCGGCAACCCGTGCGTCAGGTACCACTCCGCGGTGCGCGCATGTAGTTCGGCGAAGGAATGCGAACCGCCGCGCCGGAATTCGGCCAGCAGATGCGCGCGCAGCAGCGGGTGATAGCTGCACCACAGCTCACCGGCGCGGGCCGCGCGGTGCATCGGGAATCCGCCGCGCACGAGTTCGTCGAGAATCGGCTGTGCCGTTGTGCCGGTGAGGTATTCGGCCTGGGCGGCGGTGTAGCGATCGGGCACGCTCATCACGGTCACGAACCGGCGCACGTGGTCGGGCAGTGGTTCGAGCACGTCCTGGGTGAACAGGTCCGCGATCGCCGGCGGGACCAGGGCCAGTTCGGCGAGCGCGGTCGGGCGGTCGTGGTGTGCGGCCAGATGCCGCACGGCGATGCGGACCAGTGCGGCCCAGCCGCGAGTCAGGCGCATGAGGGTGGCGAGTTCGGCGTCATCGGGCAGGTAGCCGTGATGTTCGCACAGCTGTCGTACATGCGCGGAGTTGAGCGCGAGATCTGTTGCGTGCAAGCGGGTTACGCCTCCGCGCAGTTCCATGGTGTGCCAGCGCAACGGCGGTTCCCCCCGCGCGGCCACGATCGTGGTCCGCGTGGACGGCGCGTTGTTGAGTACATCCTCGAGGATCGTGATCGCTTTCGGATCGGTCACCTCGTGCGCGTCGTCGATGACGAGTACGGTGCGCCGATCGGCCTCCTCGACCGAGTCGCACCCGTGCGGATCGGGACCGAGGGCTTGGCGCAGTGCGTCTCGCAGCGTGCTCGGCGCACGGTTCGCGTCGGCGATCGTGAGCCAGGCGATATGCGCGCCGGGGTGGGATCGGCGGAATCGATTGTCCAGCCAGTCGGCGATCAGCAGGGTCTTACCGGCCCCGGCCGGGGCGCAGATCCGCAGCACATGCGCGGCGGGGGATCGCACCGCCGCGTCGAATGCGCCGTAGAGCTCGGGGCGTGCGATGGGGGTGAATGCATCGGTCATCGTCCCTGCCTCGATTCGATCGGAAAACTCGGCGTGGAAGCGGAATTCAGTACGAGGACATGAAGGTGAAAGGCCCGTACTCGTGGACGTGACCGTCGATCCAATGCCACGGGGAAGCCTCATTGAGCTCGATACCCTGCTGAATGCGCAGGCGCCAGCCGCCCGCGGTCCGCTCCCAGACATCCCCGTCCCGGTCTCGATATAGGCCGGGCAGAATGGGTTCCGAGAGATCGGAGTCGGGCAGGTCCGGGCTGGAATCGTCGGCAGGGGTGAGCAGGTAGCCGCTCAGTTCCATCGCCCGTTCGGCGACGCCGAGTAATCCGGTCAGCACCGCTTGCCGATGCGAATCTGAAAGCTGTCGCAGCGAGTCTTTCACGCGAACATCCCGCTCGAATTCGCTGCTCACCGATATATTCATGCTGTTCAACTCCTGATGTGTGGCAATACGATTGGCCGATTGTCCATCAGGGCACTTTGCGATCGCTTCCTCGTGACTTCCTCGTGACTTCCGATTCGATTCGATGCGATCTCGTAATTCTGTCGCGTCGCGATGGCGTCGGATTCCGCGAATACAGTTGCGGTAGAGCCGGTGTGATTCTGCCGGTCGTGGCGTGTCGGGAAGCCGCGCGGACTCGCTGAGATACGAGCGTGATACGCCAATTAGGTTGGCGGTCAATGGCTTTGATGACACATCAATATGCGGTGATGATTTGTCAAGGCTGTTTTCCGGAGGTAATTTACCGTCGACTGTCTGAGAAAGCGTGACTGAAAGCGTCGAGATCGAAGGGAACGCAGGTGATTACAGAACCGAAGGTGCGGGTGTTCGGTCCGCTGCAAGTCGTACTCGGCGACCAGACCGCGCGGATAGGGGCGGGACGGCAGCAGGCGATCCTGGGTCGTTTGGTATTGGCCGGGGGACGAACGCTGGGTGTCGATCGATTGGTCGAAGACGTGTGGGAGGGCCGCCCGCCGCCGCATGCGCCGTCGGCGCTGCAGGTCCAGATCCATAATCTGCGGCGGGTGCTCGAACCGAACCGAAGACCCCGGACGCCGGCTCGGATTCTGGTTTCCGAAGGCAGTGGATACGCACTGCGACTGGACTCGGGAAATGTCGATGCCTGGCAGTTCGAGACACTGATGCGGCAATACGAAGAGCGCGTTCATGATTCGGTCGATCGACCCGGTCCCGTCGAACGATATCGAATTCTCGGTGAGGCGCTGGCGTGCTGGCACGGCGCCGCTTTCGAATCCTTCGCCGACGCCTCGTGGGCGGCGTCGGAGGTATCACGACTTACCGATCTGCACGCCAGTGCGATGGAGATGCGCGCGCAAGCCGCACTCGAACTCGACCGGTTCGGGGAGGTGGTCACCACGCTGCGCCGGCAGATCGAGGAATTCCCGGGGCGAGAGGAAACCGCGCGCCTGCTCGCACTGGCGCAATACCAGCTCGGGCAGCAGATCGAGGCGCTGGAGACGGTGCGCCGCACCCGGGAGTTTCTGCGGACCGAGTACGGCATCGATGCCGGTGCGAAACTGAACGAACTCGAATTCGCGATTCTGGGTCACACCATTCCTACCGATCAGCGATCTGAATCCGTGCCCGCGCTCCAGTCCCGTCAACAGTTTCCGGCCTTCGAACGTGCGAATCTCGAACCAGTCGAACCTCGCATGCCGCCGCCACAGGAGACCAGTTGCTATCCGCAGCATTTCGCCGCCATCATCGATTCCGCGCAGCAGGCCCGGACCGCGGGAGTGCGCCTGATCTGGCTGACCGGTGACATCGGGACCGGAAAGACGACCCTCGCGGCCGCGGCATCGACCGCTCTCGCCGCCGAGGGCTGGGCGACAGCGGGCGGGCGATGCCCCGACGTCGATGGAGCACCGCCCGCGTGGCCGTGGTCCGAATTGCTCAGCGGTCTGGGCGGCGAGCCGGTCGATCGGCTCGAATCAGTCGACCCCTTCACCATCGCGCGGGCGGTGAGCCTGCGCTGCCGAGAGCTCGCGCGCGGCGGTCCGGTCGCCCTGGTACTCGAAGATGTGCATCGGGCTGATCCGGCGACGCTGCAGGTGCTGCGCCAGCTGGTGACCTGGTTACAGGACGAGCCGGTGCTGATCATCGTCACCGCACGCGATTGCGAACTCTCCTCGGCGGTCCGAGCCACCGAGGCGGTGCTGGCGGACCGGGTCAGTGAACGCCTGGAGCTGACCGGGTCGGACCTGTCCGGAACGCGGCAGATCGCTCGGGACGCCGGTCTGGTGTCGGTGGATTGCGACACTGTGCGGTCGCTGCACGAGAGGACCGGCGGTAATCCGCTGTTCATTCGCGAGATGTCCAAATTGATTGCGGTGCAGGGGGATCGGCGGTCGATGCCGACCAGTATTCGTGCGGTGCTGGTCGAGCGGATCGAGCAGCTGGAGCCGGATGTGCGGTCGGTGCTGCAATATATCGCGGTGTGGGGCCGGGCGATTGATGCCGAGGCGCTGGCCGCGCTGTGCGGTACGTCGGAGGAGCTGATCGTCGATCATGTCGAGGCTGCGGCGGCGGTGGGACTGGTACGGTTCAACGCCGACGGGCGGATCGAGCTGTGCCAGGTGCTCGCTCTTGAGGCTTTGTACGACAGTCTATCTCCGCTGCGACGGCATCGAATGCATTGTGCAGCACTGGAATTGCTGCGAAAGCAAAAGCCGGGACAGCCCTTGGAGGGTGATGATCCGCGATTGCGCGCACGGCACGCCTTCCGTGGAGCCACTCGTGCGACCGCCGCGGACGCGCTCGACAGCGTCACGGTGGCCGCCCGCCTGTGCGATCAGCAGGGCGCATGGCATGAGTCCGCTGAATTATGGCGCGCTGCAATCGAATTGCACGAGCTCGCCGGTGGATCACAGCGCCGCGATGACACCGAGCTGCTCGAGGCGCTGTGCGCGCTGACCGATGCGCTCGCGCGGGACGGCCAGATCTCCGCCGCCCGCGCCGCCCGGGAGCGGGCCCTCGATTTCGCCGAGACGCTGAGCGATCCGGCGAGGGTGATCGAGGCGCTCACCTGCTGGCGATCCCCGGGGATCTGGTCGATCAGGGATTGGCGGCACCCCGATGCCCGAATCCGGATCGCCCTGGAATCGGCCCTGGCCCGGTCGACCGACGCATCCGAGCGCTGCCGACTGCTGATCGCGCTGGTGCACGAGTCCGAGGTCGAGGGTGATGTGCGCCGAATGCATGAACGTGCCTGCACGGCAGTCGATCTGGCACGTGGGACTGGGGATGGGGGACTGCTCTGCGCGGCGTTGTCCGCGCTGGCGTTCACCGTGACCGGACCCGCCATGCTCGACGACTGGCATGCGGTCGCCGACGAGCTGTTGCGGGCAGCGCACACCGCGCTCTCGTTCGAATATCAAGCGCTGGCACACTATCTGCGCTTCCGTGCCGCCTGCCGTGCCGCCGATGTGGCCGCCGCCCGCCTGCACGCGGCCTGCGCCTTCGAATGCGCCTCGACCGCACAACTGCGCCCCTTGCTGGACGCCCTCGCGGCGTTCTCACCCGTCACCGCCGTGCTCCGTGACGATCTGGACGCGGCCGAAGCGGGCTATCGGCAATTCGGCGTCCGCATCGCCGGATCCGGCATAGCCAACGAGAGCGAACTACTGCTGCTCGGCGAACTGGTGGTGGCCTGGGCGCGCGGCGATATCTCCCCGCTGGCAGAGCAACTCGATGCGCTGTACCGCGTGGAGCCCGACCTGGTGGCGCAGGTGTATGTACTCGCCCTACTGCACGCGGGCGACTGGGAGCGCGCGCGAACACTATTCGACCGGCACCCGCACATCCGCACCGACTTCTATCCGCAACTCATGACAGCATTCCGAGCCCAAGCCGCAGTCGAACTCGGCGCGCTCGAGTCCGCTCCTGAACTCTACGCCGCCCTCACACCGCATTCGGGGACCCTGATCGGATTAGACAGCGGCGCGGCGATATTCGGCCCCATGGACGCATTACTTGCCGACCTGGCCGACCTGATGGGCGATAGGAAGAGCGCCGCCAAACTACGCGCCCGCGCGAAAACCCAACTCACCCGCGCCCACCGCGAACTCGACACCGGGGAATCACCAGCACGATCGACCTGGCGCTCGACCCGCGAGACCTGCATCGACCCACCATGCGAACGCCCCGCCTGACCCCGACCACGTAACCCGCTCCGCGCACGCATATCTCACCGACCACCGGTTGCGATCGCGTAAGCAGGTCCGAGCACGCATATCTCGCCGACCATCGGTGCTTGCCGCACGATAGGGGGCTTCGAAATCTGCGCACCGACGCCGTGTTGCGGGCGGAATCTCCTGGTGTTCAGCATGTTTTGCGAATCGCCGGGTCGTATGACACGAAACTACGGGTGATCGCGCCGCCGAGCGGGAGCTCGAAAGTCGACGGTGACACCGCCGTCACCTGTGCAAGGCATGCGCATCTGCCCCTCGGTGAGGTCGGCACGATATGCGCAGCGGATTCTCCGCTCGGAGAAGGCTTTCGCGCCGATCAGGGTGCCGATCGAGTCGATACCCACGACTTCGTACGGCATCGGCGGGCGGCGCTGCGCGAAGGCATCGTGAAATGATGAGCGGTGCAGTACTTTTGGTCGACGTGCACAACCATGAGCCGACCGGCTATCAGTGCCCATTCTGTTTTTTGCTCGATGGTGGCGAGACCCCACTCGACGGTCCGCGTGACATCGTGCTGCGCACCCGGCTCGCCACCGCGTTCACAGCGTCGCGGTGGTGGCCCAACAATCGCGGGCACGTGCTGGTGATCCCCAACGCGCACCACGAGAACCTCTACGACCTGCCGCCCGAATTCGGACATGCCGTGCACGATGTGGTCCGTGAGATCGCCATCGCCATGCGGGCCGCCTACGACTGCGACGGCGTCTCCACGCGTCAGCACAACGAACCCGACGGCGGCCAAGACGTATGGCACTACCACGTGCACGTCTTCCCGCGATACCGCGACGACAACCTCTACGGTTCGAAACCGCTGCCGGACATGGCAACCGCGGACGCGCGGTCGCCCTACGCCGAACGGCTGCGCAACCACCTCGAGTCGCCGGCGGACATATGACGCCTCGCGTCGCTCGGAGCATTTCGGACAATGAGCCACCGTGGTAGTCTCATTGTGTTCTTGGGTAGTCTCAGCCAGTGGCTATCCACCTGTACTACGCGCTTGCGCAGATGATGAGGAATGCCGGCGTCGATCTCACGCCAGAGCAGGCCAAAGATCTGATGCGTCGATGGCTCGCCGGTCAAGCCAAGGCATGGGGCGAGCCCGCACATGACCCCGCGACCGGGTGGGTGATGTACCAGCTGTGGATGCGTACCGACGACGGACAAGCCGTCCAGGTCACCGGCCGAATCACCCCGCCCGACTTCTATATCGTCGATGTCCGTCCGTTGACCAGCACCGAAATCGCCGAACTCGCCAAGTGGGAGGCCAGCAATGATTGACAACACCACCCACACCGATGACGTCACTCCCGAGCAGATGGCGCAGTTGCTGGCGCGCGTGCAGCGCGGTGCTGCTCCCGCGGCAGCCCCCGAGCCGGGCAACGAGGATCGCATGCAACCGCGATCGGTGAAGTTGACCAAGGATCTGGACCTGCGGGTGGGGATCCGCGCTGCCGAACTCGGTATGACCAAGAGCCAGTATTTCCGTTGGCTGGCGGAGAAGGATCTCGAGAACGCCTACGGTGACAAACCGGAAATGGTGTCGCTCAAGCAGGTTCGTACCATCGCGACCCAGGCCATCGACGAGGCGCTGGCACGGTTGTCGCACCGCCCCGGCGACGCCGCCTGAGCGTCCGGGAATCCCAGGGACAGCGGGTTGGACAAGGGCCCCGCCCCGCGTCCCAGGAGTACACGCAGAGCGGAACCCTCGTATCGGCTCGGACACATGGGTCGCGGCTGCGCCGACAATCACCGCATACCAAGATCGGCGCGTTTTAAACCGCGAACGGATCGGGAAATCAGGTGGTGGTCGCGGGCGGCTGCGTGTGGTGCATGATCGCGTCCCACCACGATTCCAGACGACTCGGCTCGGGCCACCGGACTACCGGTGCCTCATCCTCGGGCTCGATAGCAGGCGTACGCCGACGTTGTGCGGCCCGGGCATCGGGAGCTGTATCGCGCGAATGTGCCGGATGTGTTGCCATGACGAAATCGGTCTCCGATCGATTGCTTGCCCGATGCACATCTCACCGAGCAGGCTGGGAGTTCAACCAGCCACGGCAGCGACATCGAGGCCAACCATGCGCGGGAGCACCGACAACGTTGTGGGCGACACCGCGAGAGCGGTCACCGTTCTCATCGTAGGCATCCAAGGTCACCGCTAGGCCAACGTCGGTTTACATCATTCCCACGCAAGCTGGCTGTTCCGAGGTCGGAGCGGTCACGATCTGCTGTCGGCGGTGTCGGATTCACTGTGGTCGTGAGTGGTCGCCGAGCCGCGGTGGGTCAGGGCGATTCCGGAACCGACCAGGCCGATCAGGGTCAGGGCGATGGCGATGCTGGGCCAGCCCGCGGTCTGCCAGTACACATCTTTCAGGGTGATGAGCAGTGCTGCTTCATCGACGATCAGTCCCAGAGCGATACCCAGGGCGAGGCCCATCCAGGTGCGGGCGCGTGGGCTGCGGTCGACCATGCCGAAGATGGCGACACCCGCGAGCAGCAGGATTCCCCAGAGGTAGTGGTGCAGGTGGGTGCCTCCTGCGGAGACGTTGCCGACATTCTTCGGATCGATCTGGATCAGCCAGGTCACCAGTCGTGCCCCGCCGAAGGTGATGGTGAACGCCACCCAGGCCAGCACTATGCCGCGACGAGATTCGTCGATGTCTCCCCATCGACGAGGTACCCGGAAACCAGACCGATCGTGCGCGGAGTTGATCATGCATCCGGTCTACTCCCTCTGCTCGGCAGCAATCGGTGCGGGTCGGCCGATGGGTCTCACCTGCGGGATGTGCCTGCCCACATCGTGTGCGGTCAGCTATCGAGTGCCTGATTTCATCGTGCGCCAGAGGTTTTCCGGGTGATCAGCTTGAGGATTCCCAGCAGGATTACCGCGCCGATGAGACAGGTCAGCAGGCTGAACAGCAATCCGCCGCCGGAGACGTCCACCCCGAATCCGCGCAGCAGGAACCCGCCGATCAGGCCGCCGACGATCCCCACCACGATATTGAGCAGAATCCCCATCTGCGCGTCCGTCTTCATGAGCTTGCTGGCAAGCCATCCCGCCAGCCCGCCGATAATGATCCAGCCGATCACACCGAGTGTGAGCATGTGTCCTCCTAGGGGCATCGCGTCCGTGCTTACCGAACTGCCCGCCACAGCGCCCGTCTAACCGATACGGCGCGATTACTTCTCTAGAGCGCTCGAGGTGGCGAAGTGATCGGCGACGATCGTGCGCGCGAAGGTGAGAAGGCGCTCGCGGGTGAAGATTTCGGGTTCGGACAGCAGCATGCGGCCCGCTTCCCAGGCGAGGGTGAAGATGACGCGGGCGGTCATCTCGATATCCATGGCCGGTATGCCGGGGGTGTCGCGCAGGTAGTTCTCGAGGAGTTCGGTGATGGCCTTGCGCTGTCGTTCGATGCGACGGCGGAATTTGGGGGTGGTGCTGTCGACCAGGCTGAAGGCCGCGCGCCAGCGGTCGGGGGCGGCCAGGACCTCGGTGAGGAAACCGTCGAGGTAGGCGATGATCGCGGGGCCGGGATCGGTGGATTCGCGCAGGGCGGTCAGCAGCGGATGCACTTGCGCGAGAGCTGCATTGGTTTCGCGGTCGAGCGAGGCGCGCAGTAGGTCGTCGGTATCGGAGAAGACGCCGTAGACGACCGGGCGGGTGACGCCGACCTCGCGGGCGACCGTATCCATCGAGACCTTGTGGATGCCCTGTTCGACGATGATCTTCAGGACCGCGTCCAGCAGTTGCTCGCGGCGTTCCTCGGGGGACATGCGCGGGGCGTATGTCCTGCTCCGTCGTGCCGGGGCGCTGGTCACGCCGGCTCCTTCCATTCGTGTCGCTACCTCGCGAAACACCTTACGGCCTTGACATCGGGCACCGTCGCCGCAAATACTACACTCACTGTAGCTACATTGGCTGTAGCTTTTGAGGAGGTCGCAATGACGCGCCGATACTGCATCATCGGGGCCGGATACACCGGGTTGGCGGTGGCGAAGGCGTATACGGATCTGGGTCTGGACTACGACCACATCGAGGCCACCGACGCGATCGGTGGCAACTGGTCGCACGGGGTGTACGACTCGACGTACCTGATCAGTTCCAAGGACATCACCGGTTATCCGGACTATCCGATGCCCGAGCACTATCCGGACTTTCCCAGCGCCGCACAGATGCGCGACTACCTGCGCGGCTTCGCCGCCGAATTCGGGTTGGACCGCCGCATCGAGTTCGACACGCTGGTGACCGATATTGCGCCGCTCGATGATTCGGGTCTGGCCGGGTGGCGGGTGACCGTGGCGGACGGCACCGTGCGCGAATACGCCGGTGTCGTGATCGCCAACGGCCACTACTGGGATGTCAATATCCCGTCGTACCCGGGCGAATTCACCGGTCAGCAGATCCACTCCAAGAACTACAAGCGTCCCAGCGACTTTCAAGGCTCACGCGTGCTGGTGGTCGGGGCCGGAAACTCCGGATGCGACCTTGCCGTGGAAGCCGCCACCACCTTCGGCGCCTCGGAGATCTCACTGCGCCGGGGCTACTGGTTCATTCCCAAGTACGTGCTCGGCGTGCCCAGCGGCAAGTTCGATATCGGTTCGGTGCCGGTGCCGAAGGTGGTGCAGGAGGCGGTGTTTCGATCGATCATCGCGATCGGCATGGGCAGCTTCGCCAGCTTCGGCCTGGACAAGCCCCAGCACGGGATCTTCGATCAGGATCTGGTGGTCAACCAGCAGCTGCCGTACTTCCTCAAGCACGGCCGCATCGCGGTCCGGCCCGAGATCGCGCGATTCGACGGGCACACCGTGCATTTCGTCGACGGCACCAGCGGTGAGTACGACACCATCGTGTGGGCGACCGGATTCCGGACCACCTTCCCCTTCCTGCGCGACGGACTGCTCGAGTGGGAACAGGGCCAACCGAAGTTGGTGGCGCACACCTTCGCGCCGGGCCTGGCCAATCTGAGCTTCGCCGGACTGGTCGCGCCGCGCTCGGGCGCGGGCATGCTGCTGATGAACAGCGCGCGACTGCTCGCCGAGGCCGCGCTGCTGCAACAGCGGTTGCGCACCCCGGTCGGCGATCTCTACACCCTCGTCTCCAAACCGTCGGCACGCATCCTGGCGGGCGGACCGGAATTGCGCTGGGAGGCACGGCGCGGCAGATGGCTGCTCCGCGCGATGGCCGAACTGTTGATCCTTCGCGGTCTTGTCACCGGATCATCGGCTGCCGCGCAGGCGAATTCGGTCGAGACGCCCGGTCTACCCGTCAGCGTGCTGCGCCCGATCCTCGCCCTCTCCCGCCGGATCGCCTGAAATCTCTTCCCAGACAAGGAGTCTGACCCATGCCACCCAAAAGCCGTGTTATCGCCGTCGGCAGCCCACTGACCCTGCCGTGCGGGGTGAGCCTGCCCAATCGCCTCGCCAAGGCCGCCATGAGCGAACAGCTCGGCGAGATCGACGGCGCTCCGAGCCAGACCCTGACCCGGCTCTACAGCGCCTGGGGTCGCGGCGGCGCGGGCCTGTTGATCACCGGCAATGTCATGATCGACCGCCGCGCCTACGTCGAACCACGCAATGTGACCCTCGAAGACGATCGGCATCTCGAGGCCGTGAGCAATTGGGCGCGTGCGGGATCACGCGACGGCGCGGTCATGCTCATGCAGATCAATCACCCCGGACGAGTGGCGGTCGGTCCGCTGCTGCGCCGGCCCGTCGGCCCGTCGCCGCTGCGGCCGCAGGTGATCGGCTACAACCTGCGCAAGCCGCGAGAACTCTCGCTCGATGACATCGCCGATCTGCGCCGCCGCTACGCACGGACCGCGGAGCTCGCGGTGGCCGCCGGATTCGCGGGTGTGCAGGTCCACGCCGCGCACGGGTATCTGCTCTCACAGTTCCTGTCCCCGTTGGCCAATCAGCGCGAGGACCGGTACGGCGGCAGCGCGGTCAATCGTCGTCGCCTGCTGCTCGAGGTGATCGCCGATGTGCGCGCGGCCATCGGCTCCCATGCGGTGCTGTCGGTGAAGCTCAATTCTGCCGACTTCCAGGACAAGGGGCTCGAGGAAAGCGAATCACTCGATATCGCACTGGCTTTGGAGCAGGCCGGGATCGATCTACTGGAGATCTCCGGCGGCAATTACGAGGCTCCGGCCATGACCGGTGTGGTGGCCGATTCCACCCGCGAACGCGAAGCGTATTTCCTGCGCTACGCCCAGAACCTGCGTGCCCGCTCGACCATGCCGCTCATGCTCACCGGCGGCATCCGCACCCTCGACTTCATGAATGAGGTGCTCGCTCAGGGCGCTGTCGACGTGATCGGATTGGGCCGCCCGTTCGCGGTGCGCCCGGATATCGCGGCCGAACTGCTGGCCGGTACCGCCGAACCACAGGTGCTACCCACCGCACCGCGCATCCCGCTGCCCATCGCCCCGCTCAATTCCTATCTCCAACTCGCCTGGCACGCAGCCAATTTCCGTCGTATCGCCGCAGGAGACAAGCAGGTGAGCGGCCCGGGCGCGGTCCGCACCCTGGCCGCGGCCGGGGCCACCGTGACCGTGCGCGCCCTGACCCAGTTCTGAACCGAGGAGTCCCCTGATGAGCCTGCCCAAACCCACCCCCGCGATGCGGGCCGTCGTGACCGGAGCCTCCTCCGGCATCGGCGTCGCCCTCGCCGAAGGTCTTGCCCGGCAAGGATATTCGCTGATCCTGGTGGCCCGGCGCGAAGACCGGCTGCGCGCACTGGCCGATCGCCTGGGTGACCACTACGGCATCGAGACCGAGATCCGGGCGATCGACCTCTCCGATCGCGGCGAACGCGCGAAACTGTGCGCCGAACTCGCCGAACGTGAGATCGCCGTACTGTGCAATAACGCCGGTTTCGCCACCTACGGCGAGCTGGCGACCTCCAACCCGGCCCGGGAACGACAGCAGGTCGAACTCAATACCGTTGCGGTACACGACCTCACCCTGGCGGTCCTGCCGTCCATGGTCGAGCGCGGGGCGGGAGCGATCCTGATCACCGGCTCCACCGCGGGCAATCAGCCCGGCCCCAACAACGCCACCTACGCCGCGTCCAAGGCGTTCGCCAATACCCTGGCCGAATCGCTGCACAGCGAACTCGTCGGAACCGGGGTGCAGTGCACGCTGCTCGCGCCCGGCCCGGTGCGCACCGAATACGCCGAGGTCGCACAAGCCCCGAACCTGGACCGCATGGTGCCCGGCCCGCTGTGGGTGAGCGCGGAACAGGCTGCCGAGCAAGCGATCTCGGGCATGGCCGCCGGGCGTCGCCGGGTCGTGCCAGGAGTGTTCGCCAAGGTGCAGACCCTGGGCGGCCAGTACACCCCACGCGCGCTGGTCGGGCCGATCCTGCGCACCGTCTATCGAAAGGTCAACTGATCATGGGCTGGGAACCCGCCATCCGCAGCATGGGCCGCACCCTCGGGGGCGATCTGCGCCGCGTGCTCGCCCTGGGCGATCCGCGCAAGAGCCTGTACCGCGATGCCCACTACTTCAGTGCCACAGTAGAAATCGACCCCGACCGTATGAACCAGTGGCTGCCAGCCGGCGTGCGGCTGACCGAACCGGCTCGCGCGGACCTGTTCACCGCCTGGTTTCCCGACAATAACTTCGAATCGCCGGGCTATCACGAAGCCGGGATCTTCGTGCACGTGAAGACGGTGCAGGGCACCGGAATCCATTGTCCGTGGATGATTCTCGACGATGACGTGGCATTGATCATCGGCCGCGAACTGCTGGGCTACCCGAAGAAACTCGGCGAGATCGACTGGACGGTCACCGATACCGAGATCCGCGCCGAGGCCACCCGCCGCGGGCACAAGTTGCTCAATATGGGCGGCCGACTCGGCGAAGTGATCGCGGACCCGCCGCCGATCCTGGGCCGACCGCACCGCAATGTCGTGGGTTCGGCGGGACTGTTCCCCTCCTGGCTGGTGGGGTTCACCCCGCGCGAGAGCGTGGTCGAAGTCCGCAAGGTCGAGGACTTCCACCTGGAAGTCCTCGGCTCCGAACGTGATCCGCTGGACCAGTTGGGTATCGGCCGGGTCATCGAAGCGCGCCTGCACCGCGTCGACCTGCTCGGGGTGTGGGTGCCGCCCCTGCCGATCCGGCCACTGACCCCGCTGTTCTCGATGGCCCATATGCGGCCCCGAACCCTGTGACCGCCTCACTCACCGCCGCCAGGAGGCTCGCATGAGCATCGCCGAACGCCTCGCCACCGAACCGCTCGCCATTCCGCGACCGGCCACCACCGCACCGTTCGCCCGCATCGACACCTTCGACAAGGCGCTCACCGCACCCGGTGGCTTCGGCCCGCGCTTGCGCGCATCCCGCACGGCCGCACTGGATTTCCGCGGTGAGTTCGCCGCCACCGGCACACCGGATTCGGTGCGCACCCACGATCTGATCTCACTGCCGTACCCCACCGGGTACGGGCTGTTCCGCGCCGCGATCAGCCCGACGCCGTTCCTCACCATTGTCAATCGCATGCTCATCGTGCGCTGGACCGACACCGACGGCACCCGCCGCACCCTGCTGTTCGAACCGAGCGATCACGAACTCGACTCCTACACACCGTATTTCGCCGAGCTCCAGCGATATACGCCGGGCCCGCTGCGTAACCTGTTCGTCCATGAGTACACCGATGTGCTCAGCGCCTGCCGCACAGCCGGGATCGATCCGGCCGAGGTGGACTACCTGGCGTTCGATCATCTGCATACCCAGGACGTGCGGCGCTGGCTCGGCACCACCCGCCCGCAAGCCGATATCAGCCCGAACGCGCCCGTGGCGGCGGCATTTCCGAACGCCACCCTGCTCGCTCAGCGCGATGAGCTTGAGGCGATGGCGGATCTGCACCCGTTCCAGCGGCCCTGGTACCAGCCCGCCACCTTCGTCGACGTACCGCCGGAGAAGATCACTCCTCTGGACGGCAGCGTGCTGCTCGGTCCCGGCGTCGCGCTGCTGGCCACGCCCGGGCATGCCATGGGCAATCAATCCCTCGTCCTGAACACCGACACCGGAATCTGGGCGATCAGCGAAAATGCCATCGCCGCAGAGTGTCTCACCCCCGAGCACTCCCGTATCCCGGGTGTGTCCCGCGCGGCCCGCTCGTGGGGCCACGAGGTGATCCTCAACGCCAACACCATCGAGACCACCTACGAGCAGTACAACTCGCTGGTGATCGAGAAGACCATTGCCGATGTGTCCCAGCGGGATTCACGCTTTCGGCAATTCTTCCCCTCCAGTGAGCTGACCGGCGCACGCTTGAACCCCGGCACCACACCGACCTTCACCCACCGTGCCATCGGGCACGGCTGACCTCATCGGCGGAACCATGACCAGCACACCACCGGACCCCGGGTTCTTTGCCGGACTCCTGGACCCTGCCCAGCGCGCGGACCCCTACCCGCTCTACGACCGGATTCGGGAGCAGGGGCCGATCCGGCTCGGTAAGACTCCGGTGGTCGTGCTGTCCTCGCATCGGGACTGCACGACCATCCTGCGCCATAGGGCGGCCGTCGTGGAGCGGCATCACGCCTCGATCCCATTGGGCTCCACACCTGTCCACGACCTGGCGGGGGACCGGGCCGGTGAGTTGTCCGGGACGGCGTCGATGCTGTTCCGCGATGCCCCCGACCACACTCGCCTGCGCAAACTGGTGGCCAAGGCGTTCAGCCCCGCGGTCGTGCGCGGTCTCGAGCCGCGCATCACCGCGATCGCCGATGCGGCGCTGGACCGCGCGGCCGAACGCGAGGAATTCGACCTCGTCGCCGATCTCGCCTACCCGCTGCCGATCACGGTGATCTGCGAACTGCTCGGTGTCCCCCTCGAGGATGAGCCCCGGTTGCGCGCCTGGTCGATGCAGTTGGCTCGGGCGCTGGACCCGATCTCGGCCACCGGTGCGGGCCGCCCGGATCCGGGTGAGATGGTCCGTGCGAACAATGAATTGCACGACTATTTCGAAGAACTCGTGCGTCATCGCCGCACCCGGCCGGGGGAGGATCTGCTGTCGGCGCTGATCGCCGCCGAAGAATCCGGGGACGCGCTCACCCATGGCGAGCTGATCGCGACCTGTGCCCTGCTACTGATCGCGGGACACGAAACCACCGTCAACCTCATTGCCAACACCGCGCTCACCCTGCTCCGGCACCGCCACCATCTGGCCATCCTGCGCACCGCACCAGCCTTCGTCACCTCGGTGATCGAGGAGAGCCTGCGTTATGACCCTCCGGTTCAGCTGGTTCCGCGCATCGCCCGCGAGGCCATCGCGTTGCCCGACATCGATATCGCCGCCGGGGATCTCGTGGTGCTGCTGCTGGCTGCCGCCAACCGCGATCCGGAAGTGTTCCCCGACCCGCACCGGTTCGATCCCGCACGCGGGGACCGGCATCTGGCTTTCGGTCTGGGACAGCACTTCTGCCTCGGCGCTCCACTGGCCCGCCTCGAAGCCGCTGTCGCGCTGCGGTGTTTCGCCCGCCGTGTCCGCGACCCGCGCCTGATCGATGAGCAGCCGCCGTATCGCGAACATGTCACCCTGCGCGGCCCCTCTCGGCTACCGCTGTCCTTCGCCTCGATCGTCGAATCGCGCGCACTCGCGCGGGGCGAGCGGTGAGGTGCGGGTGCAGCCAGGAACGCAGCAGTCGGTTGACCGCCGGGACGGCGAAATAGGTCATGGCCGTGCTGAACACGCACACGAACAGGATCGTGCGCACCACGACCGGTAGATCGCCGAGCAGCCGGATCAGAATTGTGTTGCCGAACAAGGCGATCGGGAAGATCGCGAATCCGGAGGCGACCGCTTGTTTCCAGCGCGGCACGCGAGTTGGTGGCTGTCCGCAGAGCTGGGCGTTCATGCCGAACGCGGGGCGGCGTGCACGAGGTGTTTGATCTCCTGGAATTCCTCGAGTGCCCGCAGGCCATTGAGGCGGCCGACGCCGCTCTGTTTAAAGCCGCCCTCTTCAAACTGGTCGTGCACGATGGCCCAGGTGTTGGTCCAGACGGTGCCCGCCTGTAGTTCGCGGCCGACGCGCAGTGGCCGGTCCACGTCGCGGGTCCAAATGCTCGCGGCCAGGCCGTATTCGGTGGCGTTGGCCATGGTGACGGCGGTGTGCTCATCGTCGAAGAGCTCGAACGTCGCGACCGGGCCGAAGACCTCCTGCTGCACGATCGGCGCGGTGGTGTCGTCGACCTCCACCAGGCTGGGGCGGTAGTAGGCGTCGAGGGCATCGGAATGCGGGTTCACCAGACCGCCGCGCTCGATGACGCTCGCGTAGCGGGCCGCCTCGGCGACCATGCGATCCACGCGTTCGGCATTGGGGCGATCGATCATCGGACCCATATCGCTGGCGGGATCCTCACCCGGGCCGACCCGAACCGCCGAGAGGGATTTGGCCATGCGCTCACGCAATTCATCGGCGATACCGTGCTGGGCCAGGATGCGGCTGCCCGTCATACAGAACTGGCCGGTGAACGTGGTGACGGCTTTGGTCAGCGCGGGGACGACCGCGTCGAGATCGGCGTCGTCGAAGACGAGCATGGGGCTCTTGCCGCCCAATTCCAGTGAGAGCGTTTTCAATTGGGCCGCGGCCTGGGCCATGATCATGCGGCCGACCTGGGTACTGCCGGTGTAGCTGACCACCTCCACATGCGGTGAGGAGACCAGCAGGGGCGCAGCGGCATTGCCGGATTCGGTGAAGCTGTTCATCACGCCCGGCGGCAATGCCGCTGTGGCTGCGAAGATTTCGTTGAGCAGGCCATTGACCAAACCGGTCTGGCCGGGAAGTTTCATGACCACGGGGCAGCCCGCGGCCAGGGCTGGTGCGAATGAGCGCACCGACAACACGATCGGGGAATTCCAGGGCGCGATCACCCCGGCGATTCCGGCGGGTTCGGTGAGGGTCATCGAATACAGCCCGGGTTTGACCTCGGCGGCGCGCCCGCCTTCGACCAGTGCCAGCGCCCCGTAATAACGCAACTTGGGAATGGCCAGATCGATCTCGAATGCGGCCTCGGCGAGGATCTTCCCGTTCTCCCGAGCCAGCAGGTCGATGAGTTCCGCACGCCGCGTGGACATTTCATCGGCCAACTGGAACAGCGCACGTGAGCGCAGTTCCCGGTCCCGGGTCCAGTCCGACTCGGTGAACGCCCGGCGCGCGGCATCGATCGCGGTCTGCGCGGTGGTTTCGTCGGCGTCGGCGAAATGGCCGAGCACGGTCCCGGACGCGGGGGCGAACGATAACGTCGTGGCGGGGCCGTCGACCAGGTGTCCGTCAATGAAGTGGCGTCCGGGAGATAATCGGTTGTCTGCCATGGTTTCTCCTGTTCGAAGCGGACTCCGGTCAGAGTTGGGCGGCGATGTGTTCGGCGGCCATGATCACCGTGGTGTTGGTGGCCGCGGACGGGACGTCGGGGAAGATCGAGGCATCGACCACCCGCAATCCGGAAACCACACGTACGCGGCCGAGGTGGTCCACGACCGCATCGGGATCGTCGGGGCCGCCCATGGGAATCGTCGAGGTGGGGTGGTGGTAGGTATCGAGCGTCTCGCGCATCGAAGCCTCGATGTCATCGGTGCTCGCATTCGCCCCGGGCGCGATCTCGTGATCGATGAGATCGGCCAACGGTGACTGTGCGGCGATGTTGCGAGCCAATTCGATGCCATCGCGCATGCGAGACCGATCATGGGGATCGGCAAGGAAATTCAGATCGATGCGCGGCGCGACCGTCGGATCGCGGCTGACCAGGGTGAGCGTGCCGCGCGACACCGGGCGGGTGAGCGCGACCGCGAGCACGAATGCCGATCCGGTGGAGCTCAGTGCCTGATCGACCAGATGCGTTGCGGTGATATGGATATCGAGCTCACCCGGAGTCGCGGAGGAGCTGGCCGTCCACACCTTGGCCCCGATCACCGGATACGGATCCCCTATCCGCTCCGGGTCAGCGGCATAGGCGTTGTAGTAGAACGGATGGTCGTACAACCGCACCCCGACCGGCAGATCGGCCACCGCCCGAATTCCCAGCACCCCAAGCTGTTCGGACGGCCCGATACCCGAACGCATCAGAATCGCGGGACTGCCGTACGCACCGGCGGACACGATCACCTCACCCGCGCCGATCTCGCTACCGTCGGCCAACTTGACCCCCACGGCCTGTTCGCCGTCGAACAGCACGCGATCGACCAGCGCGTTGTCCCGGATCGTCAGATTGGGCCGCGCGCGAACCGCCTCGGTCAAGTAGGCCATCCCGGTATTGACCCGCACCCCGTCGATCACGTTCATCGCATACGGTCCGACCCCGTGCGCGTCGCGACCGTTGAAATCGTCAACCGCGAGAAGCCCGATCGCCAAGGCGGATTCGACGAACGCCCGCTGCATCGCGCTCACCTCGTCCAATCCGAGCTGCCGCACCGGGAACGGCCCGCTGCGCCCATGCCATTCGTCCTCCCCGGCGGTAGTGGATTCCAGCGCTCGAAACGTGGGCAGCACCTCCTCGAACGACCAGCCCTTCAAACCCGCTGCGGCCCAACGATCGAAGTCGGCGGGCCGCGCCCGCGCCACCACCGACCCGTTCACCGCCGAACACCCACCGAGCACTTTGCCGCGCCACGTCTCGATCGGACGCCCGATGTATCCCGGTTCGGAGTGGTACCCCCAGTCGTGCCCGGTGAACACCCCCAAATTGGCTGGGGACGAAACACTTTCGGGATACCCGTCCGGCGGATAAGCGGGCCCGGCCTCGAGGAGCAGCACCGACCGTGCCGGATCCTCACTCAATCGGGCGGCAAGTACGGCACCTGCCGAGCCGCCCCCGACAACGACGACATCATTGGTTTCGCTGATGGACACGGCATTTCTCCTCACGCGTCGGTGAATCGACTCCTCGGTTCCGCATCGGTTGTCCCGGCGGTTCGGTGAATCCGGATCCAAATCCTTCGCCAGTGAAGGTTCCGATCCAGAGTTCAAGGACAACATCACAGCTACCTGATGGCAACCGTCATGGGTGGGCCGTTATGGGCCGTTAACTGCCGATCGGGCCAATTCGATGCCGGTCATCGCGGGTGTGAGCGCGACACGGTGTTACACAAGTGATCTGTGGCACATGCCGATCGTTATCTGAAAACATCGACGTTTTTCACTAGCGGCGATTCGGACCGGAGTCGAGATACGCGGTGATTGCCGCGTAGCGATGCGGGTATCACGCCGCTGATGGGTGCCGGGCACGAAGGACGGGAGAGATCATGACGCGACAGGTTGGCGATCATGTGGTCGAGCGGCTGCGTGAATGGGGGGTCGAGCAGGTATTCGGGTATCCGGGGGATGGGATCAACGGGTTGATTGCCGCATTCGGGCGCGCAGACGGGGATCCCGCGTTCATTCAGGTGCGCCATGAGGAGATGGCGGCCTTCGCGGCGGCCGGGTATGCCAAGTTCAGTGGGAAGGTGGGCGTGTGTGTCGCCACGTCCGGGCCGGGGGCGATTCATCTGCTCAATGGGCTCTATGACGCCAAGCTCGACCATGTGCCGGTGGTGGCGATTGTCGGGCAGACCGCGCGCAGCGCGATGGGCGGGAGCTATCAGCAGGAGGTGGATTTGCAGAACCTCTACAAGGATGTCGCCTCGGATTATCTGGTGGAGGTGAATGTTTCGAGCCAGCTGCCCAATGCCTTGGATCGCGCGTTCCGGACCGCCGCCGCACGGCGTGCGCCGACCGCGGTGATCATCCCGTCCGATGTGCAGGAAGAGCCGTATGAGCCGCCAACCCATGACTTCAAACAGGTGCCGTCGAGTTCTCCGGACCCGTTCTCCACGTCCGTGATTCGTGCGCCGCAGGATCAGATCGAGCGTGCCGCGGAGATTCTGAACGCTGGCTCTCGCGTGGCGATCCTGATCGGTCAGGGCGCGCGCGGCGCTGCCGAGGAGGTCAAGCGCATCGCGGATCTGACCGGGGCAGGGGTGGCCAAGGCGCTGCTGGGCAAGGACGTACTCTCGGACGAATTGCCCTATGTCACAGGCTCTATCGGACTGTTGGGCACTCGGCCCAGCTATGAGCTCATGCGTGACTGTGACACCTTGCTGATCATCGGATCGAACTTTCCCTACACCCAGTTCATGCCGGACTTCGGTCAGGCGCGGGCCGTCCAAATCGATATCGACGGCGCGATGATCGGAATGCGGTATCCCACCGAGGTGAATCTGGTCGGTGACGCCAAAGCCACACTGGCGGAGCTGATTCCGCTGGTGCACGCGAAACCCGATCGGGCCTGGTCACTGGAAATCGAGCAGAATGTCGTGCGCTGGTGGCAGACGATCGAACGCCAATCCATGCTCGACGCCAAGCCGGTCAATCCCATGCGCGTGGTGTGGGAGCTGTCGCAACGGATACCCGAAAACGCCATCGTCACAGCGGATTCGGGCTCATCCACGAACTGGTACGCGCGGTGTCTGCGAATGCGCGGCGATATCCGCGGCTCACTGTCCGGAACGCTGGCCACCATGGGACCGGCCGTACCCTACGCCCTCGGCGCGAAGTTCGCCCACCCTGACCGCCCGGCCGTCGCCCTGGTCGGCGACGGTGCGATGCAGATGAACGGACTGGCCGAACTGCTCACCGTCGCCCGCTATCAGGATCGCTGGAGCGACCCGCGCCTGATCGTGTGCGTCTTCCACAACAACGACCTCAACCAGGTCACCTGGGAATTGCGCTCCATGGGCGGCGCACCGAAATTCGAAGAGTCGCAAACTCTTCCGGATATCTCCTACGCCGACGTAGCCCGTAGCGCCGGTCTGGCCGCCATCGAAATCGACTCCGCCGATGAGGTCGGCCCGGCGTGGGAGACCGCCCTGGCGGCCGATCGCCCCATCCTGCTCGACTTCCGCACCGATCCCGAGGTACCGCCGATTCCCCCGCACGCCACCTGGGAGCAGATGAAGGACACCGCCGAAGCGATCCTGCGCGGCGACCCCGGCGGCTGGCACCTCATCGCCCAGGGAGTCAAAACCAAAGCACAGGAAATGTTTCCCGCGCGCGACAAATAGCCCACGTATGTGGTTTGTCCATTTTCGCTGGGAAAGGTTTTTCGAGCTCGAATCGGTCAGGCGTCCGAGAGGGCCTGGTCGAGGCTGTCGTAGACATCGAGCGCGATATCGAGCCCGGTGATCTCTATGGGCCGTCGGACCTGCGGGGACGCCACCACTTTCATAGTGCGGTTCGAGGCCGATTCCCGTGCTTCGAGCAGCACACTCAATCCGACCGAACCGATGAATCGCACCTGCGCGAGATCGACGACCAGCACCGGCGATTCCGAAGCCGCCGCTTCGGCCAATGCCGCGGACAGTTTCGGCGCCGAGACGACATCGATCTCGCCGGACGCGGACAACACCAGTGCGGCCCCGACATTGCGGGTGCCGAGGGTCAACTCCGCCGCCTCGCCGCTCATCGCGCATCCCCGGTGCCCGGGAGTGAACTCCGATCGGGAATCGTGCCACGGCAGATGATCAACTCGAACATATCCTTCCTCCGGGTATCGGTATCAGATCCGGCCCATCCAATCATCTTGGAGCGTGCCGTCGGTGGATTTCGTGCGGCCGTCGAAACGCCCCCTGCGGTTGCCCGCAAGGGGCGCTCGGCCAGCCATTCGCGGGGGCTCGCTTCCCACTGCCGCGCCGGCCAGACGTGCCCCGCCGCTCGCCATTGAGTCGCCGGGCAAAACAGCCGAGCCCGCGTAGCAATTCACATTTTACGCCCCGACGGATCTGATTGTGCAGGTCCAAGCGTTTTTCGGACTCAGGAGTCTGGTTCGGGGCCGGGTTCGTCCCTGGGCGGCAGGATGGGGTCGGCGTGTTCTGGGCGGCCCTGTTCCATGCGGCGACCGCGGGCGAGTTCGGCGTCGAACTGTGCGCCGAGCAGGACCGCGAGGTTGGTGAGCCAGAGCCAGACCAGGAAGATCACCGCTCCGGCGAGTGAGCCGTACACCTTGTTGTAGGAGCCGAAAAAGCTGATGTAGAGGGTGAATCCGGCCGATGCGGCGATCCAGATCAGCACCGCCAGCGCACTACCCGGGGTCAGCCAGCGGAAGCCGTATTGGCGAGCGTTCGGGGCGGCCCAGTAGAGCAGCGCGATGACCAGGGTCACCAGCACGACCAGCACCGGCCATTTGCCGATTTCCCAGACCCGCACGCCCGCCGACCCCCAGCCCAGCCAGCGCCCGGCTCGTTCGGCGAGCGAGCCGGTGAAGACGGTCCCGATCGCGCAGACCGCGATCAGGCCCACCATCAGCGCGGTCAAGCCCAGACGCAGCGGCACCGTCTTCCACAGCGGGCGGCCTTCGGGGGTGTGGTAGATCGAATTCGTTGCTCGGATAAAGGCTCCCAGGTATCCCGACGCGGTCCACAGTGCGGTCGCCAGGCCAATGATGGCCAGACCGCTGGAGAGCGAGCGTGAGCCCTGGAGTTGCTCGATGGCATCGACCAGCAGCGCGGTGCCGCTCCCGGGGCCGATGGCGCGAACGGTGTCGATCAGCGATTGCGTCGATGCCGGGCCGAGCAGCCCGAGCACGGCAGTCACCACGATCAGGGCCGGAAAGATGGACAGCACACTGTAATAGGTCAATGCCGCCGCCCAATCGGTGAGCTTATTGGCATCGAATTCTCGGATGGTGCGCCGCAGCACACCCCACCACGAGTGTCCGGTCAAATCGGTGGGATCGTCCGGAACCTGGTCGGCATCAATACTTTTCGTCATCTGTGGCGTGGATCTGCGAGCGAGGAACTAGCGGGGGAGCACCCACGTAGCGCGTGCGCCTCGTGCGTCCCGTTCGAAGCGGAACAGGACCGCTTGCCCTTCGGACAGCGTGCGGTATCCCGGTTGATCGATGCAGGAATGCTCGACGAATATGTTCCGGTCCGGTTGATCATCGGAGGCGAGGAAGCCGAATCCCTTCGCGGAGTCGAACCACAGCACGGTTCCGTGAATACGGTCGTCCGGTCCGGCATCGTCGCGGCGCGCGAGCTGCGGTGCGGGCGTGGGCACGGCTAGTAGAGGCACGGCAACTCCTGGGCGTCGGCTCAACTGGGTTCACTCGCTATACCCGGCTCGTCCCGGCCGAATCATGCTCGAGAACACACGATGTGCGAGCGTGCGACTGTTTCCAAGATCGCTGTCGGGGTATGGCCAGGTCATCAACCCTGCGGCGAAAGAGCGGTCCCGATGCGAGCGACGCGCACAATGGGTTTCGAAGAAGAGTTCCTGCTCCTGGACGCGGACGGGGCGGCGCAGCCGAAAGCCGAGGCCGTTCTCGGCTGGTTGCGCGCCAACCCCGCGCCCGGGGCGCTGCGGTTCGAACCCGAACTGCAACCGATCCAAGTCGAAGCCGTCAGCGCGGTCCATACCGATATGGCCGGGTTGCGCGCCGAACTGGTCGGTGCACGGGAGCGATTGGCGGCGGCGGCGAGCGAGTGCGGGGTGGCGGTGGTGCCGATCGGGACCGCGCCGCGACGCTGGGAGCTCGCGCCCGACGCGGCGATGGCCGAGCGCTACGCGTGTATCCAGGATCGATTCGAGGGTGCGATGCGGAGCTATACCGCGTGCGGCGCGCACGTGCATGTCGGGGTCGAGTCGCGCGATCTCGCTGTCGCGGTGATCAATCACCTGCGGCCGTGGCTGCCGACTTTGATTGCGGCGGGAGCCAATTCACCGTTTCACGGCGGCCGCGACTCCGGATACGACTCTTGGCGGATCGCCGAACAGAGCCGATTTCCCGGCTTCGGCCTGCCGCCGTACACGGGCTCGGCCGCGGACTACGACGAGCGAATCGCCACGCTGATCGACTGCGGTGTGCTGGTCGATGACCATATGTCGTTCTGGCTGGCCAGGCCCTCGGATGCCTATCCGACCGTCGAGATTCGCGCCGTCGACACCGCCGCGACGGTCGATGACGCGATCCTGCAAGCCGTGCTGTCGCGCGGGTTGGTGCACAAGGCCGTTCACGAACTGGCCGCCGGAATCGAGGGTCCGCGATTCGATGCCCAGCTGGGTGCGGCCGCGGTATGGTCGGCGGCCCGGTTCGGGCTCGCCGGTCGCGCGGTCGATCCGGTCGAGGGGGTTCGTGTCCCCGCGATACACCTGCTCGATCGCATGGTCGAGTGGATCTCCGAGGAACTCGAGGAGCTCGGCGATCTCGATCTGGCGCATCGGTTGCTGCGCACACTGCGATTCGCGGGCACCGGTGCCGATCGCCAACGCGCCGCCGCGCGTTCGGGCCTGGCCGGGCTGGTGGATTCGTTCCGCCTCGGCTGTGCGAGCGTGCCCGAACCGATGCCGGCCCTCGGCCCATGATTCATACCGTTCGAGCCGGGGTAGAGCGGCAAGACCCGCAGCCCGCGGAACCAACAGGAGTGTTTATGTACGAGACCCCATCCGAGATATCGGTATTGCCTTCGCCCCGTGGGCCACTGTCGCAGGGAGTCATCGGCGTGCTTCGCGGCGACGCCGAGCTCGACGGCGACGTGGTCGAGGAACTGCTTCGAATCGCCTCCACGGCAGCGCCTTACGGTGACGACCTGCATCTGACGTTGCACACCTGCTACGAATTGCATTATCGCGGTGTCGAATTCGTCGATCCTCGCTGGGAATGGGATCCGGACCTGCTGCGGGTGCGCGCGGGTCTCGAGCAGCGGTTCCTGACCACGTTGCGGCAGGACGTCACCGGCGGGGTCGACCTCGAGGGCGAGATCGCCGCATTGTTGATCGAGCCCGAAGACGGGATCGCCCGCTATCTCGCCGAGCAAGGCGAATGGCCGGAACTGCGCGAATTCTTGATTCACCGCTCGATCTATCACCACAAGGAAGCCGATCCGCACGCCTGGGTGATCCCGCGCCTGCACGGGGCGGCCAAAGCCGCGCTGGTGGCGCTCGAATTCGACGAGTTCGGCAGCGGCCATGCCGACCGCATGCATGCGCGGCTGTACGCCGATCTGCTCACCGGAGCCGGACTGAACCCGGGCTATCTGCACTACCTCGATGACGTGCCCGCGCCCATGCTCGCGCTGGTGAACCTGATGTCGCTGTTCGGATTACATCGCGATCTGCGTGGTGCGCTGATCGGGCAGCTCACCGCCGCGGAGATCACCTCCTCCCCGTCGGCGCGCCGAATGCTCGCGGCGCTGCGCCGGCTCGAGGCCGATCCGGCGTGTGAGCGGTTCTACGCCGAGCATGTCGAGGCGGACGCGGTCCACGAACAGGTCATGCGCCGCGAAGTCGTCGGCAACCTGCTCGCGGCCGAGCCGGAGTTGACCGAGTCGGTGGTGTTCGGAATCCAGGCTTCGAACCTGCTGGAGGACCATTTCAACGAACTTGTGCTGCACCATCATTGGCGCGCCGGCCAGAGTTCGCTGCTCCCATCGTTTTCATCGGAGGAAAGGATCGGTGATGCGCTGTGCCCGCCGAATCAGAGGCTACTGAATACCGCCGCGTCACACTGACCCGTGAGGGGCCCGCATTGATCGCGGGCCCGGTGGAACTGGTCACCGATGACGGCACCGTCATCCGCTCGGACCGCTTCGTCGTGGCGCTGTGCCTGTGCAAGCGGTCCCGCACCTACCCGCTGTGCGACACCAGCCACCGAAAACTTCGCAGGCCCGCTCGCTCGTGATTGAGTGTCATCGGACTTGTCGAACAGCGGGAGGTGCCGATGTCACAGGATCTTTCGAGGATCGCACGCAATTTCGATGCCGTCCTGGCCCAGGCCGACGGCCCGATGTGGGTGGTCACCGCGGTCGCCGGTGATCAGCGCGCGGGCTGTCTGGTCGGCTTCGCCTCGCAGGTCAGCATCGAACCGCGTCGTTTCCTGGTCTGCGTGTCCAAGGTCAACCACACCTATCGCATCGCCGAGGCAGCCAGGCATCTGGCCGTCCATCTGCTCGGCGCGGACGCCACCGCGCTGGCCGAGCTCTTCGGCGCCGAAACCGGTTCGGAAATAGACAAATTCGAGCATTGCGAATGGCAGCAGGGGCCGCACCGGCTACCGATTCTGGCGGGCGCGGCGGGCTGGTTCACCGGTGAGATCGTGCAGACCTCCGACTTCGGCGACCACGTCGGGTTCGTGCTGTCGCCCACCGCGGCGGAGCCCGCGACGACTACGAGTCTTCGATTCCACGCGGTCGCGGATCTGACACCTGGCCACCCGGCGTAGTCCTGACCATCTCCGAATACACCGTTGAGTCGGGAACGCCGTCGAAGTCGGCGGCGCGGCAATCTCCCCCCGTGGATCGTTTGTCGACGGACCTCGCGGGTAGACCGCAAGCATGATCATCCCGGAGGTCGCCGTGCCCGGCCCGCGCGCGATAGACGATGTCGTGATCGTGGTCCCGGCCCGTGATGAACAGCAACTGCTGCCGGATTGCCTCGATGCCCTGCATCGGTGCGCGGAGCAGGTGAGTGTCCCGGTCCGCATTCAGGTGGTGCTCGATGCGTGCACCGACGACTCCGCATCGATCGCCGAGGCCGCTGGGGCGAAGGTCAGCACCGTGACCGCGCACAATGTCGGGATCGCCCGTGCCGCCGGGTTCGCCGCGGCGGGCGCCGATCGCGGTGCCCGCACCTGGTTCGCCACCACCGACGCGGATTCCCGTGTCGATCGCTATTGGCTGGATCGTCAGCTGCGGTACGCCGATGCCGGTGCGGAGGTCGTGGCCGGGGTTGTCACGGTGACCGAGTGGGATCAGTACACCCCGCAGGTGCGCGCTCGCTACGAGCGGGCGTACCGGATGGGACGCGCGGCCGGTCATGTGCATGGTGCGAGTCTCGGTTTCCGAGCCGATACCTATTGGCGCACAGGAGGATTCGAACCGCGAAGCTCCGGCGAGGACGTGGAGTTCGTGCGCCGGGCGACCGCCTTGGGCGCGCGAGTGGCCTGGGCGGAGGATGTCGTGGCGGCGACGTCGGGGCGGCGATTCGGCCGCGCGCCCGGCGGGTTCGCCGCACATCTGCGGCGACTGGAGTCCTCGTATGCACCGGGAGCCGAAAGTGCGTGAGCGCTCCCGTGACCTCCGTGAGCGGCTGCGCCAGCTGTCGAGTTCGGGCTGCCTGGACCTCCCTTTCCCCGGCAGCGGGATGACGCTGCAGCGGTTTCGTGCACTCGCGGCAGCGAGTGCCGAGGACACCGTGCTGGGGCGCATGGTCGAGGCGCACGCCGACGCGGCCGCGATCCTGCACGAACTGGGTGGGCGGCCACCGGTGACCGGGCAGCTCTGGGGGGTCTGGGCGGCCGAGCCGCCCGAGCCGGTACTGCGCGCTCGCACGGGCTCCGCGGGCTGGGTGCTCGAAGGGCGCAAGCCGTGGTGCTCGGGTGCGAGCATCTGCAGCCACGCACTGGTCACCGCCCGTGATGGACAGCAGCGCCGCCTTTTCGCGGTGTCATTGTCCCAGCCCGCGATCCGACCGGTGCCCGATAGTTGGCACGCGGTGGGAATGCGCGAATCCGATTCCGGCGCGGTGGATTTCAACGGCGCTACGGCTACGGAGGTGGGTGCGCCGGGCGCCTATCTGGACCGCCCCGGGTTCTGGCACGGCGCGATCGGGGTGGCGGCGTGCTGGTACGGCAGTGCCTGCCAAGTGGCCCGGCCATTGCACGAGCGTGCGGCCAAGGGCAGGGCCGATGAGCACGCACTGGCGCATCTGGGCGCGGTGACCGCTGCCCTGTGTGCCGCGCGACTGGCGTTGGCCGCGGCGGCGGCGGACATCGACGCCGATCCCCGCGGCGACAGCCGACCCGCGCGTATCCGCGCCCGGACCGTTCGTGCCCTGGTCGAGGACGCGGCAACCACGACGGTGGATCGTGTCGGTCGCGCTGTGGGTGCCGGGCCGTTGTGCATGGATGCCGAGCATGCGAGGCGGGTCGCCGACCTCACGGTGTATGTGCGTCAAAGTCACGCGGAAGTCGATCTGGCCGACCTCGGCCGCGACGTCGCGGGAGAGGAATTCCCATGGCCGGACCTGTGATCGACGTGCGGGCCACCGGTGTTCCCGAGGAGCGGTGGGAGCAGTGGCGGCGCGACCGCGCACCCCTGCCGCTTCCGGGGGCGCCGCATCTGGTCGTCGTGGCCGCGCATCCCGATGACGAAACGCTCGGTGCGGGTGGACTTGTGGCGATGGCGCACGCGGCCGGCACGGCGATCACCATCGTCAATGTCACCGACGGCGAGGCGTCCCATCCGAATTCCCCCTCGCACAGCCCTTCCCGACTGGCCGCGATTCGCATCGACGAAGCCCGCAGTGCCGCAAGGGAGCTGGGTGCCGGTGCGCCCGTTCGCCTCGGCCTGCCCGATGGCGAGATCGCCGCGCACGAAGACGCGTTGACCGACGAACTGCGTGCGCTGCTCGATGGTTTCGGCGCGGGCGGGGCGGTCTGTGCGGCGACCTGGCGATACGACGGTCACCCGGACCACGAGGCGGTCGGGCGTGCTGCCGCCACGGCCTGTGGGGACACGAATACCGAACTGCTGCAGTACCCGGTGTGGATGTGGCAGTGGGCCAGCCCGGACGATGTGCGGCTGCGGTCGTGCACACCGGCGGTGCTGACATTGCCCCCGGCCGTGCAGGCCGCGAAATGTCGTGCCATATCGCACTTTCGCAGTCAGCTGCTGCCGTTGTCCGAGGACCCGGCCGACGCCGCGATCGTGCCGACCCACGTCCTGCGCCGATTCACCGGCCCGACCGAAACCTACTTCCGATGAGCCCGGCTCGGCTGCCGAACTCCTACTTCGAGCAGATGTACGCCGCCAGCACCGACCCCTGGCAGTTCACCACTCGCTGGTACGAGAAGCGCAAACGCGCACTCACCCTGGCGGCGCTACCGCGCCCGCGCTACCGGTCTGCGTTCGAACCCGGTTGCGGTATAGGCGTTCTGACCGTTGAGCTGGCCGGGCGCTGCGATCGGATCCTGGCCACCGACATCGTGGACGATGCCCTGCGCCGTGCGGCGGACAGGCTGGCCGGGGTGGCGGCAGCCGTTGACCTGCGGCGTTGGGGACTCGGGGATGACTGGCCCGCAGAGCATTTCGACCTCATCGTGCTGAGCGAGGTGTGCTACTACCTCGAAGCTCCTGCCCTGCGCACGGTCGTGGACGAGCTACTGGACCACCTCGAGTCCGACGGGGTCGTGCTCTGTGTGCACTGGCGTCACCCCGTGCCCGAGTATCCGCTGACAGGTGATGAGGTTCACGCCATCCTCGGGGGCCATCGCGGCCTGGCCGCCGTGGGGTCCTACCGCGACGACGACTTCCTGCTCGAGGTGTTCACGCCGGCGCGGTCCCCGCGTCATTCCGTGGCACAGCAGGAGGGCCTGGTCTGACGTCGGCGCGGTGGCCCGGGAACGGTTTGGTTCGCGTCGACGGGGTATGGCGACAGTGTCGGACTGTTCGGCCTGGTTTCGAGCTCGGTTCAGGTCGCGGCCGATGCTCACGGCGTACGCACCGTCACCGATGACTGCACCCTCAACGCGGAGGCACAGCGTCCAACGCCGTGAGCTCATCTACGAAGGGAGATTGCTCATGATGGTCGATCGACGAACGTCCGGAGAATCGTCGCCGCAGCCGCGCCCCACGCTTCATCACGCCGGGGAAGGCATCGAGGATGGCGTCAACGTCATCGGCATCGTGCTGGGCGGGTTGGGAATTGTCGCCCTGGGGTTGACGCTCGTCGCTGCCGGATACGGCTTCGCCGGGTGGGCGACGGTGGCGGGAATCGCCTGTGTCGTGCTGTTCTTGTCCAGCGCGGGAGTGATTTACGCTGAATGGCGCCGCCGCAGTGGTGACGAGCAGCCGGATCCCGAAGTCCGGCAGGGGCATTGAGTCGATACCTTGCCGACCGGTGTGGCCGGTCGTTTACGCCGTGCCTAGTATGCAGGGGTGCTTACTCGCGGTGAACCCATCGATATCCTGTTGGTCGAGGACGATGCCGGTGATGAGCTGATAACGCGAGAAGCGCTCCAGCACAATAAAGTCGGCAATGTCCTGCACGTGGTCCGTGATGGCCAGGAGGCGCTGGATTTTCTCTATCGTGCGGGCGAGTTCGCCGATGCTCCGCGCCCGGGCCTGATCCTGCTGGATCTGAATCTGCCCAAGTACGACGGTCGTGAGGTGTTGCAGCGCATCAAGTCCGATCCCGAGCTGTGCGCGATACCGGTGGTCGTGCTCACCACCTCCGCCGCGCAGGCCGATGTGCTGAACAGTTATCGCCATCACGCCAGCGCGTATATCACCAAGCCCGTGGACCTCGATCAATTCCTCGAGGCGGTCAGGAAGATCGACCACTTCTTCCTGCAGTTCGTCCGTTTGCCCGCACGCGAGCATCCTGCATTGCAAGCAAAATACTAATTCCGGCCACTGTGCCCGGCGGCGAAACTCCGCCCTGACCGGCCCGTCGCCCGAGAATCGGCGCACGTCGCGCCATGATGAATCGCATGACCGAACCCGTACGCGGATCCTCGGCACCCCTGCCCCTGCAGCAACAATTACGAGGCACCGCGGCCGCCGCACAGCACGCCGCCTGCGCCGTCATCGGCCGAGACGTCGACCTCTACTCCGAACTCGAATTGCAGATCGTGCTGTTCGACGAACTCGATCTGCCTCCCACCCCTGATTCGGCTACCGATACAGCGTCCCTGCGCGAGCTCTATGACAATGACCCGCACCCGTTTCTCGAGCATCTATTGGCCTATCGCGACACCATGGGCAGACTCGGCGATCTCGGGTGAATAGCCGATAGACGCTCGCTGGTGTCAGGAATCACCGTCCGCGGCACGTAGTTTCGCCAGCAGCGGGCCGGCGGCCTCTGCTAGGAACCGGTCCTGCTGTTCGTCACCGATCTGGACCAGAGCCAGATCGGTGAATCCGGCGTCCTGATACGGGCGCACCGCGGCGACGACGGCATCGAGGTCGGGACCGCAGGCGATGGTGTCGGCCACGTCCTGCGGGCGCACGAACTGGGTCGCGGCGGCGAACGCGGCCGGTGTCGGCAGATTCGAGTTCACGTCCCAACCGCCGGCGAACCATCGGAACTGCTCGTGCGCGCGGGCTATCGCCTTGTCGCGGTCGGTATCCCAGCTGATCGGCAGCTGGCCCGTCACCCTCGTCGTGGGCGCACCGGAACCGGCCACTCGCGCGCCGTGCCAGGCTCGGACCAGGTCCGCGTCGGGATCGGTGGTGATCATCTCATCGGCCAGGTCGGCGAAGCGTCGCACCGATCGGTCCCCGGACACCGCGACCGCGATCGGCACCGGTTCACGCGGCACATCCCAGAGCTTGGCCGCGTCGACCCGATACCAATTCCCGTGGCGGCTCACCGTATTACCGGAGAACAGATCGCGGATGATGCCGATGGCCTCCTCCAACCGGTCCTGGCGTTCGTCCAGGCCCGGCCAGCCCGCGCCGACGACATGCTCGTTGAGGCTTTCGCCGCTGCCCAGCCCGAGGGTGAACCGGCCGTCGGCGAGGATCTGCAAGGTCGCGGCCTGCTGAGCCACGACGGCGGGGTGATAGCGCAGGGTCGGACACGTCACGTACGTCATGAACGGGATGCGCTCGGTCGCCTGCGCGACCGCTCCGAGCATGGTCCACGCGTGCGGCGCATGGCCTTGTTCGGCGAGCCAGGGCGAATAATGATCGCTGCTGACCAGGAAGTCGAATCCGGCCTGTTCGGCGGCGACGGCATAGCGCACCAGTTCGCGCGGCCCGCTCTGCTCCGTCATCAAGGTGTATCCGAATCGGGTCATGGCCCGGCCCCTCTCACTCGATTGATGGATATCGACTGGCTACCCGCTACCGATCGGATGTATCGGGCGAACGAAAGGCAAAGCGCAGGACGGTTTTCCGCCGCGGCATGCCGCTACCGGCCGGTACGAAGGGTGTTTCGGTGTCGATCGAATGGGTAGCGCGATGGATATCCCTGCATTCGATACCGAAGGATGTTCGATGTCCGAAACGAATCACGAGGCAATCGACCTGCTATTGGCCCAGCACCGGCAGATCAGAGTCGCGTTGGATGAGGTGCGGTCCTCGTCCGGGAGTGAGAAGCGCGCGCGATTCGCCGACCTGGTGCGATTGCTCGCGGTGCACGAAACCGCCGAGGAACAGGTGGTGCACCCCGCGGTACGCCGCGTTCTGGACGATCCCGAGCTTGTCGCCGACCGGCTGCACGAAGAGCACGAGGCGAAGTACCTGCTGAACGGGCTGTACAAGATCGGTGCCGAGCACAAGGGTTTCGATACCGAGTTCGAGGTGTTCGCGGACAAGGTGATCGCGCACCTCGAGCTCGAGGAGACCGAGGAATTCGGGCTGGTGCTGGATTTGGTTCCGGCCGATGTGCGCGACCGGATGGCAGGTGCCATCGCCTTCGCCGAATTTCTCGCCCCACCCCTGGACCATTCCGGGGCCGAGGTAGTCGCCGAGCCGCCCCTGGAGGTCTTCGACCGGTTGCGCAACGGTTTGCGGGAATGGCGTCGCCAAGCCAGCATCGCCTGACCGCGCGATTGTTGTCGGACGGTTCGGGTTTGATGAGCCCGTGACCGTAAATGATGTGGCGCAACGCCTTCCGGCGATCGCCGAACTTCGGGACCTGTGCCGTTCGATGGCGATGCTCGAGGCGATCTTGAGCCCGGACTGGGTTGACCGGTACTACTCCTTCAACGCCGCGTGGGATGAAGGCCAGGAAATGGCGTCGATGCGCAACGGGTCGGGGGACGAGTACTCCATCGTGTTCTCCGCGGCCGGGGCGTATATCCGCGGGTTCGCCCATGAATCGCCGATGAGCCCGTATGCCAATGACGGTGAGCCCTGGCCCGGGGTGATCGACGAGGTTCCCGATGCCTTCACGCCTTTCGTGACCGAGCCCGCGTTCTCCGACCAGAACAAGGTGCCCGTGCTGACCGTCTGTCTGTGGCGTGCCGCGACCGATGATCGATGGCAGCACGGGGTGATCGAATTCCCTTTGGGTAGTGGTGATCTCGATGGATCGGCGGAGCTGTTCCAGCTATTGGTAGACCGATCGCCCGAAGCGTTCCAGCGCTTCGCCGAGGACTATTACGAGGTCGACGTGGACCTGAACGTGGTGCGCGCGGTCTATGACCTGCGTCCGCTGGATCAGGGGCTCGTATCGTCGTTGAACGCCGAGTTGACCCTGGCGGATCTGGCGGACGATCTCGCCGCGATCGGGTACCCGCACGCCGACTGAGATGCGGCCCGCGTCGTCGGTGGCGGCGAAGCGACCGCCGAAAGGTGGCAGGATGAGGTGAATGAGCGCGCGTAGCAGGAACAATGTGGTCGTCACGGGCGCTCTGGACGGTCCGACGGTGCTGTTGGCACACGGGTTCGGCTGCGATCAGCACATGTGGCGGTTGATCGTTCCGGCACTGGCTGAGCAATTCCGGGTGGTGCTGTTCGACCACGTGGGGGCCGGGCGATCGGATACCTCCGCGTGGACCGCGGATCGATACGCGAGTTTGGACGCGTATGCGCAGGACGTCGTCGAGATCTGCACCGAAATGGATTTGCGGGACGTTGTTCTCGTCGGGCATTCGGTGTCGGCGATGATCGCGGTGCTGGCCGCGAATCGAGCACCGGACAGGTTCGCGAAGCTGGTGCTGCTGACCCCCTCACCGCGCTACATCGACGACGGAGACTATCGCGGCGGATTCAGCGACGCCGATATCGCCGAACTGCTCGACTCACTCGATGCGAATTATCTGGGCTGGTCCAACGCCATGGCCCCGGTGATCATGGGCAATCCCGAGCGCCCCGAACTCGGGCAGGAGCTGACCGAGAGCTTCTGCCGCACCGATCCGAAGATCGCGCAGGTATTCGCCAAAGCCACCTTCCTGTCGGACAATCGCGCCGACCTGCCGAAGGTCAGCGTCGAAACCCTCGTGATCGAGACCGCGCAGGATGCCATCGCGCCGCGCGGGGTCGGCCGCTACGTGCACGAGAACATCTCCGGCAGTGTGCTTCTCACCCTCGACGCGACCGGTCACTGCCCGCAATTGAGCGCACCCGAGGCCACCGCGGCGGCCATCGTCGCCTTCGTGGGCACGAGATGATGTCCCGGACCGGCGACAGCACCAGCGGCCCGCACCTGCCGGGCGACGATAACGCCGATACCGTGTTCTCGGCCCTGCTCGAGGACAGCGCCGAGGATCTGTACGAGAACGCGCCCTGCGGATATCTGTCCACGCTGATGGACGGCACGATCGCGAAAATCAACGGCACGCTGCTGGGCTGGCTCGGTTACGAGCGCGAAAACCTAGTCGGGCGAAAGCATTTCGCCGATCTGCTCACCGTGGGCGGGCGCATCTACTACGAAACCCATATCTGGCCGATGCTGTCGATGCACGGTGAGGCGGGCGGGCTGGCGCTGGAGCTGGTGCGCGCGGACCGCTCGCGGCTCTCGATCCTGGTGACCTCGGTGGTCAAGGCCGGACCGGACGGCACTCCGCAGCTGATTCGCACCACGATCTTCGACGCCACCGATCGCCGCGCGTACGAGCAGGAATTGCAGCGCGCCCGCTATGCCGCGGATCTCGAACGTGAGAAGGCCGAGCGCGAACATCAGCGGGTCCAGAAGCTGGTCACCACCCTGCAACGCTCACTGTTGCCACCGGTGCTGCCGCAGGTGCCCGGGATGGAGGTCGCGGCCTACTATCATCCCGCCTCGGCCGAGAACGTGGGCGGCGATTTCTACGATCTGTTCCCTCTCGCCGGTGATCGCTGGGGATTCTTCCTCGGGGACGTCTCGGGTAAAGGCGCGTCCGCGGCGGCGGTGACATCTCTGACCCGCTACACACTGCGCGCGGCCGCGGTCTATGACCCGGACCCGATCGCGGTACTGGAGAACCTCAATACCGTTCTGCACCACCGCTATCGCAATGACGAACCCCGCTTCTGCACCGTCGTGTTCGGCTCTCTCACGCCCGGAATGGACGGCGCGGAACTGGTGCTGAGCACCGGGGGCCACACCCCCGCGGTCCTGGTTCGCGCCGACGGCACCACCACCCTGATCGAATATCGCGGCGGAATGCTCGTCGGCGCGGTCCGCAAGGCCAAGTTCACCAGCGTCGAAATCCGGCTGCTCCCAGGCGATACCGTGCTGTTCTACACCGATGGGCTCACCGAGGCCCGCACCCGCGGACGCGAACGCTTCAGCGAGGAACAACTACGCGACCTCGTCGCCGACCTCGGACCGACCACCGCGCCCGCATTGATCGAGGCGATCACCGCGGTGCTCGCCGGATTCGGTGACGGGGTCGACGATGACACTGCCCTACTCGCCATGAGCATTCCACCGGCCGGAGGCCAGCAAGCGTGAGCACCGATTTCACCGTCACCCAGCACACCGGTCCGGCGGGTCCGGTTCTCACCTTCACCGGTGAGCTCGACGCCGCGAGCTCACCGACCGCGTTCGAGGCCATTCGCGGGCTGGAACTCGTTGCCGCCCAACTGCTTCTGCTGGATTTGACCGAGCTAGGGTTCTGCGATTCGAGCGGGATCACCGCACTCCTGGCCGCCCACAACTGCGCCGAAGACGCCGATGCGGCAATGGCTTTGGTCGGCGTTCCGGACCAACTCGCGCGCATCTTCTCTCTGATCGGCCTGGACGGTATCTTCACCGTCTACCCGACCGTCGAGGACGCGCACAACGCTTGGACCGCCGACAGGTCGTGAGTCAGCTCTTGCGCGGAATCCGCTGTGCCTGTGGGGCACTGGGGGATTCGGCGAGCTGGGCGTTCATCGCTGCGGTCAGTTCGGTGAGGAAGCCGTCGAACTGACGCAGCTGCTCGGGGGAGTAGTGGGCCATCACCGCGTCCACGCGCTCGCCCAGGGGGCGGAAGAACTCATCGGCGAGATTCTGCACGTCGGCGCTGCTGCGTAGCGTCACCACGCGCCTATCGCTGCTGTCGCGCGTGCGCAGCACATGCCCGGCCTGTTCGAGCCGATTCAGCAGTGCGGTGGTCGCGGGCTGGGACAGTGCGATGCGCTCGCTCAGGCGCGCCGGGGACAGAAACACGCCGCGTTCCTCGGCGGCCAGGATCTCGATGAGGGCGTCGGCGTCGGTGGAATGCAGGCCGAGCCAGGCCGCGAATTGGCGGCTGAACTCGCGAAAGTTGGCGCCGTAGGCGCGCAGACCCTCGATGACCTGCTCCTGCTGCGCCCGGGTAGCCGGGTGGTTCATCGGCCCTGTCCACCTTTCTCCGGCCGGATCGGCACCGGCGACACCGTTTGACAACCTACCTCCATTGTAGATACTTTCACCATGGAATGATTCCACCATGGAAGTAGGGGATATGGACGAGACGACGGCGTCATCCCGTCGATGGCTCGGGTTGATCGCCATCGCCCTCGGCGTGGCCTTGATCGTGGTCGACACCACGATCGTGAACGTGATCATCCCGTCGATCATCGAGGGCTTGCATACGGGATCGACTCAGGCGCAATGGATTCAGGAGTCCTACGCGATCGTGTTCGCGGCGCTGCTGCTGGTGGTCGGGCGGATCGCGGACATCATCGGCGCGCGGCGGGTATTCGTCGCGGGCGTGGTCGTGTTCGGCGCGACCAGCATTCTGGCCGGACTCGCACCCGGTGGCGGGCTGCTGGTCATCGCACGATTCCTGCAGGGTGCCGGTGCGGCGATGATCCTGCCGACCTCACTGGCGCTGCTCAATGCCAACTTCACCGGCAAGGCGCGGGGCCAGGCGTTCGCGATCTGGGGTTCGACCATCGGCGCGGCCGCCGCACTGGGCCCGCTACTCGGTGGCTGGTTGGCTGAAAACGTTTCGTGGCGTTGGGCTTTCGGCATCAATGTGCCGCTGGCGGTGCTGATCGTGGTCGGCGTGCTGACCTGTGTCGCACCGTCGCCTCGGGTTCCGGGGCGTATGGATATCCTCGGATCGATCCTGTCGGTATTGGGCCTGGGCTTGTTGGCCTTCGGTCTGGTCGAGGGCCGCACCTATGGCTGGATCTCCACCACCCAGCCGCTGGATCTCGGCGGATTCTCTTGGGGCAGTGGACCTTCGCCGGTTCTGGTCGCGCTCGTACTGAGTGCCGCCGCACTGGGCGGATTCCTGTGGCGGCAAGCACAATTGCGTCGTGCCGGAGCCACCGACAAGGCGCTGATGGATCTGGGGCTGTTCTCGCTGGCCTCGTTCCGCAATGGCAACATCGCCACGCTGATCATCGGCCTGGGTGAATTCGGCATTGTCGCCGTGCTGCCGCTGTGGCTGCAATTCACCCTCGGCTACAGCGCTGTGCAAGCCGGTTTGGCGTTGGTGCCCATCGCGATCGGCAGTTTCATCGCCAGTGGTGCGAGCTTCGGTATGGCGGGCAAGGCCTCGCCGCTGAACCTGGTCCGGCTGGGATTGGCGCTCGAGGTGCTCGGGCTGGCCGGGCTCGCCCTGGTCGCCTCGACCGACAGCTCCTGGTGGTCACTCGCCCTGGTGCTGTGCCTGTACGGCGTCGGTGTCGGCTTCGCCACCGCGCAGGTCACCAATGTGGTGCTCGCCGACATCCCGGAGAACGACAACGGCCAGGCTTCGGGAATTCAGAGCGCGTTCCGCCAACTCGGATCCGCGCTCGGAATCGCCATCCTGACCACGGTGTTCTTCACGACGCTGAGTTCACAGGTCACCGACCATCTCGAGGCGGACGGTGTGCCCGCAGCGCAAGCCGAGCAGCATGCGCACGCGATCACCAATAGCGCGGGCGCGGCGATCGAAGGTTTCGCGGCTCAGCCGCAAACCCAGTCGATCGCCGATGCCGGACGGACCGCCATGACCGATGGCATCCATCTCGGTGGTTATCTCGCGGCAGGTTTCGTACTCCTGGGCTTGATCGCCACGGCTCTGATCCCGAAATCGGAAGTGAGCGAAGAGGGATCGAACAAGACTGCGGCCCCACCGGCGCACGTCTGACCGAGACAGACCCCGGCCCGCCATAGAGCGGGCCGGGGTTTCGCATTGCCAGGCACGCGCGGTGCCTTGCCCGTGACGCTATGAGCTCTCGGCAGCCTTCTTGATGCCACCGACCTGGGTCTCCCACATTCCGCGAGCGTGCGCGGCCTCATCCTCGCTGGCATTGTTGTCCTGGCTCAGCGTGAGATGGGTGCTTGACCCGTCGCCGGTCAGCTCGTAGGTGAGCGTGTGATAGTTCTCGGGCACATCCGGCTGGCCGGTGAGCGGGCTGTAGTGGGTCATCTTCAACAGACGACCGGGCTCGAACGATACGATCTCGCCCTTGTCCTCATACTGTTTGCCCTGGTACTCGCCCTTCCAGACGATCGGGCTGCCCACCTGCCAGTCGGTGCGCACCTGCGCCCCGAACCAGAGCTCGGTGAGCTGCTCGGGGTCGGTCAGGACGGTCCACACCTGCTCCGGCGAGGCGGTGATATCGGTTTCTGCGGTGGCGACATATCCGGTCATGATGCAACTCCCTTGGGTGGATTGCTTAGCTTCACCCTAGGAGCATGGTGCTCGGTGTTCTTGGACAAACGCGTCACGCGCATGGCGACCGGAGGCTGGTGGTGCCACACCCCGGATCACCGCGCACTGGTTGGGTTCGGCGTCCGGCGGCAGAGTCGCAGGTATGAACTCCTTTGTTGCTCAGCGCAATGGCCACCCGGTGGATGCGCAGGATCTGACTCCGCTGGCATTCGCCGGATATGCCCACTTCACCGCGATGCAGGTGCGGGACGGCAGGATTCGCGGACTCGATCTGCATCTCGATCGGTTGCGGGGCGCCTCGGCGCGGATGTTCGGCCGTGCCCTGCCGGACGAGCAGGTGCGAGCATATCTGCGGACCGCATTGGCGGACGGTCCGGCCGATCAGTCATTGACCGCGACGGTGTACTCGCCGGCGGGCGAATTCACGGTCGCCGGAACAGATGTCGAGCCCGAGATGCTGATTCGGACCGGGCCGCCGTCGTCGGGGCCGGACGGCCCGCTCGCGCTCGCGGCGATCGAGCACGAACGGACGCTGCCGAGCGTGAAGCACGTCGGCGAGGTGGCCAAGACGTACTACTTGCGTGAGGCTGTCGCCAAGGGTTTCGATGACGCCGCGTTCCTCGACCGTCAGGGACGCCTGAGCGAGGCGTCGATCTGGAATCTGGCCTTCTGGGATGGGTCCGCGGTGGTCTGGCCCGTCGCGGATATGTTGCGCGGCACCACATTGGGCATCGTGCGCAGGCAATTGGAGCGACTCGGGGTTGCCCAGCATGAGCGGGAAATCACCCTGGCGGACCTGCCCGCCCTGTCCGGAGCGGTGGTCATGAACTCGTGGAATCCGGGCATCGCCGTGCACCGAATCGAGTCGGTGTCGTTCGCCGAGACGGCACCGTTGGTGGAGCTACTGCACCGGGCCTACGAGGCCGAGCCACTTCTCGCGCCGTGAGTTGCCAGGTCCGAAGCTGTCCGCAGGGTCTCGGGCGTCGGTCACCGCACCTTCTTGGCGACCTCTTTGGCGACCGACTCCTGGTAGAGGTCGGCGTAGGTGGGGGAGTCCTTGATCAGGTCATCGCAGAAGGCGGCAACGTCTTCGCCGACGACCTGGCGGACTCCCTTGCCCGCCGCGACGCCTTCCTCGAAGAAATCGACGAGGCCCGAGAGCAGGTTCCCCTCGACCAGATCGACCGGGCCGACCTTGAACAGGTACTTCTGGATCTCGTTGTAGACGATCTGATAATCGGGCGGGAGCGCCTTGACCCGTGCCACGTGCGCCCGCCATTCGCGCTTGCCTTCGATGATGTCGCGGATTCCCATGGCTATTCTCCCAACCGGCCGAGTTTGGTCGCGACGTTCTTGTTCAACTGCTTTCGCCATTTGTCGCGGTAGGTCTTGGCTCCTTCTTCGCCCGCGATCGCGGCACAGAAGCCCTGGATGTCGTTGCCCAGAGCGTCCTGGACACTCTGCCCCTCGGCCGCTGATTCCTCGAGCAGTCCCAGGGCGCCGTCGAGGATCGGCATCAGATTGCGACCCGAGAAGTCCGAGTACACAGCCAGATTGGCCTTGATCTCGTCCCACGCCGCTCGATACTCGGCCGGCAGAACCTCCGCTCGCGCGTCGAAGGCCCCGTATTCCCTGGTGAGGTCGCTACCGGTGACTTTCTCCCAGAAGTTCATTTGCTGTCCTTGAGGTCATTGATGCGAGATGAGACGAATTCCCATTTCGCCCAGAAGGTTGCGAGTTCCGCGCGTCCGGAGTCATTGAGCGCGTAGAACTTTCGCGGCGGGCCGACCTCGGAGGGTCGCTTCGACACGTCGACCAGCTTGTTCTTCTCCAGTCGCAGCAGGATGGCATACACCGTCCCCTCGATCACATCGGTGAAACCGAGGTCATTCAATCGGCGGGTAATGGCGTAGCCGTATGTCTCCTCGGCCCCGATGATCTGCAGCACACAGCCTTCGAGCGTGCCCTTCAACATCTCCGTCAAGTTGTCCGTGGCAATCCTCCTTCGATCCCGAGCGCACTATACTGTGTCACTGACTACCACTAGACTGTAACACAGAGTAGCTGGGTGGGGATGCGTCAAGGAGTCGGAAAAATGCGCTCGCTCGATGGTTGTGGAAGCGTCAGGAGCCGCAACGCATTCGAGTTCGGTTGCCAGAATCTAGGATTCGGAGTCTGGATTCATAAGAAGAGGCAGCGGTCATGGGTATCGTCGGCGGAAAGATCTGCCTGTCGTCAGTCCACGTGTTCTGGTCGTCGGACGACGAAGTGTTCGTCGCCCGATCCGATCGTCATCCGGATCTGATCGCTCGCGACGAATGGTCCTCGCTCGCGGCAATGGAAGCCTTGATCGATCTCATCGAACAGCAACGGCCGCAGGACTATTCGGCCGATCGCCCTGCCGCGTGAGGCATACGCCGATGGCAATGACGATGCTGCCTTCGATGGTGTGCACGATATTGCCGAAGGTGTCCACCGCCATCATGTGCACGACATGGTCGCCACCGGCGAATCCCAATGCGGCGATGAGTAGATAGAACGGGCCGCACACCCAGGTGTAGCGCTGGGCGCGGGCGCGCACAGGTGCCAGGGCGAGTCCCGCTATGCCCGTGATCAGGTGGAACAGGGCGTGCCAGCCGTTGACGGTGACGGGGATGAAGCCGAGGAATTGGATCGTGCAGGCATGCATGTCCCCGCCGAAAGCCATATCGGGGTAGATCCCGAAGGCGATGACGCCGTTGAGGGTGAACCACGCGCCGATCAGGAAAACGGCGAACTGCCAAGGCGTTTCGAGGACTGCGGTGACGTAGCGCAGTGCCAGGGCGCGGAAGGTGGCGAAAGACATGGGGGTCCTGTTCGTCGGGCAGCGAGTTCGCTAAGTCGATCGTCTTATTTTGCGAGTGGAGTATGTTCTAGGTCGATCGACTTAGTCAAGATGATGGAGGGATGCAGGTGGCGCGCGATACCCGCAGGCAGATGATCGAGCAGGCCGCGCTGCTGTTCCGGGGCCGCGGGTACGGCGCGACCGGCATCCGGGAGATCGCCACTTCGGCCGGGGCCCATCGCGGGGTGATCTATCACCACTTCCCGCGCGGCAAAACCGAAGTGGCGGAGGAAGTCCTGGCCGCCACTGATGCCACCGTCGGTGCCTATATCGAATCCTGGTGCACCGCACAGCAACCGCTCTCGGCGATGCGGGCGATTATCGCCGGTGCCAAGATGATCATGGCCAGTGGCGAACACCCGCCGGGCTGTCCCGTCGCCGCGATCACGATCGGCGCGGGACCCGATGATGAGGCGCTACGTGAGGCCGCACGTGCCATCTTCGAGCGCTGGCAGCATGCGTTCCGAGACTGCCTGCGGCGCAATGGAACACCCGATCACGAGGCGGCGAATATCGCGACACTGCTGATCGCGGGTATAGAAGGCGCATTGGTCCTGTGCCGAGCCGAAGGAAGCAATGCACCCCTTGATCGCGTCGCCGCGGCTCTCGAGCCCCTGCTCTGAACCTTCGTTCGATGGGCCTTTCGAAAGGGCCTGTAGTGCAATGTGATTCGGAGTATCGTTTGCCGAGTTCAGATTCCACGAGGGTGAGGTGGCTGATGGCCGGCAGTCCGCGGAGTTTCCGCAACGTCACTCAGTACTGTGTATTCGTCGACTCCGACGCCCTCAAATTTGCTGTGGTGCTGGACATTCTGTCGCGCAACGAGGTGCAGCGCACTGTGCTGTATGTCAATGACTCGGCGCGCGCGAAGCTTGTTGTGAACAGGTTTGCGGAGAAGGGCTATACGGTGCGATGCCGGTCCGACGATTCGAGCGTCGACCAGGCGGCGATCGCCGAGTTCAACTCGGGCCTGATTCGATTCCTGGCCGCCCCGCACTCGATGGTCTTCGACGGTTCGGTCCCGTTCGTGGTGAATTTCGATCTGCCACCCGACGTGGATACGTACGCCGCGTGCGTGGCCGACGATTCCGGGCGCCGCAAGACTGTCATCAGTTTTGTTCTCCCATCGGACAAAGACCGCCTCGACGCCATGAACCTCGATATCAGCACGCTGGCTCTGGGCTGAATTCGACGCCCGCACGACGAGGACTATCCCGTCGAGTCGATGTCCTTCCGGCGGTCGAGATTGTCGCCGATTCGCGTCAGCAACTGCTTCAAGGTGTCGATCTCCGCGGCGGTGAATCCCGTGACGGCGCGATCGTTGAGCGCGCTCAGGCTCTCGGTCGCCGCGGTCAGTTGGGCATCGGTTCCGGGGGTCAGTGAGATGGCCTGACTACGTGCATCGCGCGGATGCGGTGTGCGTCGGATGAGACCGTCGCGGTCCATGCGGGTGAGCAGCTGGGCCATGGAGGGCTGTTCGATCCCGGCCGCGTCGGCCAACTCCTTCTGGGTCAGCTCGGGGCCCTCGTGCAATAGGGCGAGCACTGGAACCTGGGCGTAGCGCAGGCCCAGGGGTTTGAGCGCGCTATCGGCATCGCGAGCGAAGGCGCGGGCGGCGCGATTGATCAGCTGGGCCAGGCTCGGTGTGGTGATCGGAGTCATATCTTCCTTTACATAGGGTCCTATGTGGAGTTACATAGGATCCTATGAACACTAACTCTTCGGCTTCGAAAGCCCAAGTTGTCATCGCCGGTGCCGGGCCGACCGGTCTGATGCTCGCCGCCGAACTACGCCTCGGCGGTGTGGATGTGGTCGTGGTGGAGCGGCGCGCCTCCGGCACGGTCGGCGAGTCCCGTGCGCCCGGCATCAACGCCCGCAGCGTCGAAATCCTTACCCAGCGTGGTCTCGGCGAAGAATTCCAGCGCCTCGGCAAGACCCTGCCCGGCGTGCTGTTCTCCGGAATCCCCATGGCCCCACAGGATCTCGACCCCGGCTGGCCAGCCGCGATGATCCTGCCGCAACACCAGACCGAACGGATCCTAACCACGCGCGCCGTGGAACTCGGCGCGCGATTCGAATGGTCCACCAGTGTCGTGGACCTGCGCCAGGACGAGCACGGGGTCGAGGTTTCCGTCGATGGACCATCCGGACCCGGCACGATTCGCGCGGACTATCTCGTCGGTGCGGACGGCGGACACAGTGCCGTGCGCCGCCTCTGTGATATCGCATTTCCCGGCGACGACCCCGTGTCCTGGTGGGTTGTCGGGGATGTGCAACTCGATTCCCCGCCCGACGGCCGCGGTGTGTTCGGCCGCAACGAACATATCGGCACGTACCAGATCTCCCGCGCCGAACCCGGCTGGTTCCGCCTGAGCATGATGCGCGCCACCCCACCCGCCGACCGCGCAGCACCAGTCACCCTGGACGAGCTGCGCGAGGTCATGCGCGACGGCCTGGGCACGGACTACGGCCTGAGTGGAGCACGGTGGATGTCCCGATTCTCCGACGGATTCCGTCAGATCACCGACTACCGGCACGGCCGCGTGTTCCTCGCGGGCGACGCCGGGCACACCCATTCCCCGATCGGCGGACAGGGATTGAACCTCGGCATCCAGGACGCGGTGAACCTGGGCTGGAAACTCGCCGCCGTACTCAATCACGGTGCACCCGAGGCGCTTTTGGACACCTATCACCAGGAACGGCACCCGATCGCCGCCGCCGTCCTGCAACTGACCAAGGCCCAAACTGCGCTCATCAAGCCCGGTGCCCAGAACGACGCCTTGCGCACTGTGGTCACCGATATGCTCGCCGTCCCCGAAACCTGCCTCCACCTGAGCGGAATCCTCAGTGGTCTCGACCTGCGCTACCCCCTCGGCGACACCCACCCGCTCCTGGGCCGCCGCATGCCCAACCTGACCCTTCCCCTGAAGGAAAGCGCCACAACGATTTTCGACCTCCTGCGTCCGGCCCGCCCACTACTGATCAACCTCGGCACCGAGGCCCTGACCGCCGTCCCCGCCGCATGGTCCGACCGCGTCGACTACATCGAAACCCACATCCCCGCGAGCGACTGGAATATGCCTGTCTTCGGCGAGATCCCGCCCTGCGAAGCAATTTTCATCCGCCCCGACGGCTACGTCGCCTGGGTCAACCCCGCCGGCACCCCGCTGTCCCCCGACGCTCTGACCGCGACCTTGGAACAGTGGGTCGGCACATCCGCCGATGCCATCACCGTCTGACTAGGTTGGAATCGTGGCGTACACGGCGTTCCCCTCGAGTCTGATAGCCGAACGACTCCGATTGCGCCCCTGGCTACCCACCGACGCGCAAGCCCATCGCGCACTGTGGGCCGAGCGGGATCCACGCGCCCGCAACAGAATCGACGCCGCCGGGCACCCAACGGTCCAGGAGATGCGCGACTGGGCGATAGCCAATCCCCTCGGCAGCGCCCGCGGCCTCAGCTTGCTTCCCGTCGAGCGCCGAGACACCGGCGAGTTCATCGGCTACTGCGGCCTGATCATCGGTCAGGGAACCTACGACGAACCAGAGATCGCCTACGAACTCGCCCAACGCTTCCACGGGTTCGGCTACGCCACCGAGGCGGCACGCGCTGTCGTCGAGGCAGCGGCACACACTGGCCGACAACGGTTATGGGCAACGGTCCGCGAATGGAACGCCCCGTCATTGCGTGTTCTGGCAAAGCTCGACTTCTACAACAGTGGCCGCATCGATCCCGACCCCGACCGCGGCGATTCGATCTGGATGACACGCGTACTCGAACCACCGCACACGTAATACGTACTCGGGGAATGTCTTTCAGGGATTTGTCGAGGGCATATCGATTCCGGCTCCGAGCCCCCGGACGATGAGTTCGCGGATGGTCCGGGCGAGGCTCTCCATGGCTTGCGGGCTCGGATCGCGTAATTGGTACATCACCGCGGCGAAGAGCATGCCGTTGACCGCGCGGGCGGCACTTTCGACATCGAGGTCGGCGCGGAAGTAGCCGGCGTCGACGCCGTGCTGGAGGTAGGTCGCCTGGATGGCGGCGGCGAGGTCGTAGAAGGTCAGGACTCGCTCGGCCATTTCGTCGTCCACGGCGGCGGCCTGCAAGAGCAGCAGGCGCGTGGCGCGTGGGTCGGCGGTGAAGACTCCGGTCAGGGACTCGCCGATGTGGTCGGCCTGGCGGCGATAGTCGCCCAGGGTGGTGGGGGAGTCCGGCGGTTGTGCGGCCAGGGCGATCGTCAGGCGTTCGACCAGATCGTCGATGACCTGGTCGATGATGTCGCGTTTGCTCTGGAAGTACAGGTAGAAGGTGCCCTGGGCGATGCCCACCCGCTTGGCGATATGCGTGATGGACGTGCCGTGGTAGCCGCGTTCGGCGAAGCATTCGAAGGCGGCGTCGAGGATATCGCGCCGGGTTTCCTGCTTACGACGTTCCACGCGGGATAGGGGCTGGGCCATGCGGCGATGGTAGACGAGTCAGTAAATGAATCAATCGTCAGTTGTTGACTGCTGAGTCATTTTCGCGTTTTATACCCGTTATGACACACACCATCGCGCTCACGGTCGGCGACCGCGCTCAGTCGGCCGGCTCGGCTCACCGGGGAGGTCCGAGATGATTCCCGTGCGCTTGCGTGGTGCCTGCGTCGTGATTACCGGCGGTGCCCGCGGAATTGGTCTCGCCACCGCGAAGGCCTGTGCCGCACAAGGGGCTCGGGTGTTCATCGGCGATATCGACGAGGCCGCGGCCCAGGAGGCCGCGACCGAGGTGGGCGGTAAGGGGTACCGATTGGATGTGCGCTCGCGCGAATCGTTCGCCGAGTTCCTTGCCGCGGTGGACGGCCCGCCCGATGTGCTGGTCAACAATGCCGGAATCATGCCGATGGGTCGTTTCGCTGATGAGGACGACCTGGTCACCGACGCCATTCTCGATATCAATGTCAAGGGCGTGCTCACCGGCACCAAACTGGTTCTGCCCGGCATGCTCGAGCGTGGATACGGCCATATCGTCAATGTCGCTTCATATTTGGGTGAAGTGCCAGGTGCCGGTCTGGCGTCCTATTGCGCGTCCAAACATGCGGTGATCGGATTCAGTGAGTCCCTGCGCGACGAATTACACGGCACCGGAGTCAGCGTGACCGCTGTGCTGCCCTCGGCGGTCCGCACCGATCTGGTCGCGGGTGTGCAGCTCGGCGGCGTGCTGCCCACGGTTGACCCCGAACGCATCGCCGATGCCGTTGTCGCCTCGTGTAACCATCGCCGCACGATTGTGGCGGTTCCGGGCTGGATGCGTGCCTACGAAATCGCCGCGGCACTGCTGCCCGATCAGCTGATCGCCGCCGTGCGCGGACATCTCACCCGAGATCGGGTGCTACATCGGCTCGACACGCCCGCGCGTGGTGAGTACGACGCCCGCGTGCGGCGCGATGCGGACAGGCTTTCCTGAGATGGGATCGGGCCGGTACACGATCGTCGAACGATCTCGGTTGCCACGCGGACCGCATCGACTGACCCGCGCGGCCGTATCCGCGGTGCAGCGGAACCAGTTGTCCTGGGCGGCAATCGAAGTGGTGGCCCAGATCGGGTACCGGCCATTGACCGTCGCCGACATCATCGGGCGTGCACGGATACCCCGCACGAGGTTCTATGAACTGTTCGACAGCGAGGAGGACTGTTTCGCGGCCGGATTCGGGCAGGCGATGCGCATGGCGGAATCGCGACTGGATTGGGCGGTCGAGAACGCACCCACGCGCGAGCTACCCGATGTGCTGTACGCCTCGCTGCGAGGCTATCTCTCCTTCCTCGCCGACGAGCCCTCGATGACGAAGGCGTTGCATGTGGAAACCCTGTCCGCGGGAGAGCGTTTGACCGAGCAGCGCTCGCACGTCGAGCGGGTATTCGCCCGACGCATCCGCACCGCGTACCTGCGAGCGCGTGCACAGGGCGAGCCGTATCCACATGTCCCGGACCCCGTCTTCGACCTCCTGGTAGGCGGCATCGACCATAGAGTCAGGGCTTGCCTCCGGATGCGCGGTGCTTCGGCCCTGCCTGCCCTGGCACCGACACTGCATCAGGCGACAATGGCGCTGCTCAGCCGCCCGGACTACCGCTCGAATGTGGTGGCCTGAGCCGCCTTTCGGAGACGTTCGCTCGGGCTCACGTACCTCGCGCCGTCACCGACGACGTGGAGGGCGCCTGGCAATCGGATCGGGGTGGCGAATGCGGCCTCTCGTACATGCGAGGTGCGTTGATCTAGGCTCGAGCAATGCGCGCTTGGCAGGTGGAGCGACCGGGGGCGATCGATGACGGGCCGCTGCGGTTCGTTGATCTCGAGGTGCCGGAACCGGGGGCGGGTGAACTGCTGGTTCGGGTGCTGGCCTGTGGGGTGTGCCGGACGGATCTGCATGTGGCGGAAGGGGATCTGCCCGTGCATCGGCCCGGGGTCGTGCCGGGGCATGAGGTGGTGGGGGAGGTTGTGGGGCTGGGCTCCGGTGATACCGGGGGATTCGCGGTCGGGGAGCGGGTCGGGATCGCGTGGCTGCGCCACACCTGCGGGCAGTGTCGTTACTGTGTGCGCGGCGCGGAGAATCTCTGCCCGAATTCGCGCTACACCGGGTGGGATGCGGACGGCGGCTACGCCGAATATGCTACGGTACCAGCGGATTTCGCTCATCGACTGCCGACCGGATACAGCGATGCCGAGCTCGCGCCGCTGCTGTGCGCCGGGATCATCGGCTACCGGGCCCTCGAACGCGCCGCGCTTCCGGCAGGCGGGCGACTCGGCATCTACGGGTTCGGCGGCAGTGCCCACCTCGCCGCGCAGGTCGCTCTTGCCCGCGGCGCGGAGGTCCATGTGATGACCCGAGATGTCGCGGCACAGCAGCTCGCACTGGAACTGGGTGTGAGTTCGGCGCAGGGGGCCGCGGACCCGCCGCCGGTCGCGCTCGACGGCGCGATTCTCTTCGCACCGGTGGGTGAGCTGGTGCTGCCCGCGCTCGAAGCCCTGGACCGGGGCGGGATCTTGTCCATCGCGGGAATCCACCTCAGCGATATCCCGGTTCTGAACTACCAGCGGCACCTGTTCCAGGAGCGAGAGATTCGCTCGGTCACCGCCAACACCCGCGACGATGCCCGGGCGTTCCTGGAATTCGCCGGGAAGCACCGGCTCGAAGTGACCGTCCACCCGTACCCGCTCGATCACGCCGACCGTGCGCTCACCGACCTGGCGCACGGACGCTTCACTGGCGCGGCAGTGCTGGTGCCTTAGATCCGCCCTAAGCGCTGAGGAAAGCAGGGGCCGGGCTTGGGCTGCGGGCGGCTGCACTGGGCCTGGCCCCTGCCGATCAAGCTTCCGTCAGGGGCGACTCGCAGTTCAACAACGATGGCGGGCAGTTCGATCGGCGTCTTCGATCAATCGAAGCTCTTCCGATGACCGGCCGCCGACAGGAGTGAGTTATGCGTCGTTGGCCGCGCCGGCGGCGAGCGGCGCGCGGTATGCAGTCGGCCCGTTGCACAGGTATCCGATGCGGATTTCGCGACGATCGGGGAGATCTATCAGTGATCGGAGAGTGGTCCCCGCATCGAGGTGGCACGCGTTGTCGGTTCGAGATCGACTGGGGCATGGTCGAATAGCGGGATGTTGTTTCGCCAGCTCGAATACTTCGTCGCGCTCGCTCGGGAGCGGCATTTCGCGCGGGCCGCGGCGGCCTGCTACGTGTCCCAGCCCGCGCTGTCCGAGGCCATCCGAAAGTTGGAGCAGGAGTTGAAGGTTCCGCTGGTACAGCGCGGTCGGACCTTCGAGGGACTCACTCCCGAAGGTGAGCGACTGGTGCTGTGGGCGCGCCGGATTCTGGCCGATCACGATGCGCTCAAACAAGAGGTCGTGGCGCTGCAGAACGGGTTGACCGGTGATTTGCGGATCGGTGTCATTCCCGCCGCGGCGGCTACGGTCGCCCTGCTCACCGACCCGTTCTGCGCCGAGCATCCCCTGGTGCGAGTGCGGCTGCATGGCAGTCTGGGATCGGCGCAGATCGTGGATCGATTGCGGCGCTGCGAACTCGACGCCGGGGTCATCTACCCCGATGGGCAGGACACCTCCGGGTTGACCGTCACCCCACTGTATTTCGAACAGCAGGTGCTGATGGCGGGAAACGAACTGCTCACCGGCCAATCCGGCACTCTCAGCTGGAACGAGGTCGTGGAACTGCCACTGTGCCTGCTCAATTCGGAGATGCGTGCCCGCCAACTCGTCGATGACGCGTTGGCCACCCAGAACCTTGTTGCCAGCCCCCAGCTCGAAACCGACTCGGTGGCAACACTGTTCGGGCATGTGGCGACCGGCCGCTGGGCAACGGTGATTCCCTCGACCTGGCTGCGCACCATGCGCCCACCTGCGGGCGCGCGTGTGCTCCGGCTCGAGAATCCCTCGATCAGTGCGATGATCGCGCTGATCACCCCGTCCGTCGAGCCGGTGTCCATGGTGGCGCGGGCGCTGAACGAAACCGCCCGCAGCACTCGCCTCGATGCCGCGGTGCAGCGCTCAGCGGATTCGCTCGAACTCTGAGGCGGCCCGCGTCACCGGGTGAGTGCGAAACAGTCTGCGATGCACGCTATTTCGCCGTATACGAAGTCGATGATGTCGGCGACGGACGAGCCGGATTCGGTGTACGCCCACGCGTTGGTCAGGGCGAAGGCCGCACCGGTGGTCTCATCGGCGGTGCCGTTCCAGGTGCGGAACGCGCCATCGAGGTGTTCGACAATTGCCTGGAGATGGTCCAGGGAATCGTGGACGGTGACCGACTGGGCGAGACCGACCAGGGCCGTGAGGTATCCGCGATAGAAACCGGAGGGGCAGGTCGGGTCGTATCTGTTGGTCATGAGGGCGCGGTCGTAGGCTGCGTAGCCGCGCATGGGCTGGATTTCCCGGTCCACCAGCCAGTGATCGACGGTGAGACTGAAAACCGGTTCGGCCGTGGGTGATTCGATATCGGTCGGGAACGCGGGCGGGTGCGCAGCCGACCCGGTTCCAGCAGGTTCGTACACGGTGGTCGATTCCATACCCTGGCGACCGACCTCACGCCGAATCTCGAGGTCGATGCCCGGGCTGCCGGTGAAGTCCGTTCCGAGGTACCCGACCGCCGCGTTGACGATGTCCTGCTCGGACATATATCCGCTCAGCGCACCCTGCCGGGCTCTGCGCACCGCCTCCTGAATCTCCTCCTGAGCGCGGGGATCCCGGGGATCAGCATCGGACATGCAGACCCTCCTCACATGCACGAGCAGCCGATAGTCTGCACCGTATATCGCGGCACATCGGAACGGCATTACCGAGGCGGTGGGCGAGGTGTCATCGGCGCGCTGTGCGGCTCACGACCTGAGGGCCGCGCTGGCGATGCGGTCCAGGCGCACCCGTGCGGGTACCGCGGAATTGACGGTCCGGATGGTGGTCCCGAACCTGTTGAGGCGTCGTTGGTCCCGCGCGTTCCACGCCATGTCGAACTGCGCGCGGGCGGTGGGGCGCAATAGACCGACCGCGAACAACCGCACGAACGAGCCTGCCGACGGGCGGAGCTGATTCCATACGAGGTTGGGCAGGTACGGCACTGGTGAGGCCATAGCAGAGTCCATGACCAGAGTTTTGAACATCCGGTGGAATACGCGGCCGGTCTGCAATCGCTCGGCGATCATCGTTTCGTAGTACTCGTCGAACTCTGTGACGTTCGGCGGGAGATGCCAGGGTTGCAGCCCCAATACCGCGCCGACCTGACGCCAATCCTGATACAGCAGTTCGCGATCGGGTTCGGACACCGGTGCGTTTATCGCCCTGCGATAGCGAACCAGGCCGTCGAACAGCGTCGCGAGCACCCACGCGTAGGCTTCGGGGTGCAACGCGTGATATCGATTGCCCTCTGCGTCAATGCCTTTCATCGATTTATGCAACTCGAACAGTCGTTGTGATTCGTCGAGCGCACCCTGCCCGCCATAAATGAGCCGCCGGATCGAATCGATGGTTCGAATCAACCGCCCGGTCGGATCGGCGTCATACGCCGAATGGTCGAAGACCGCCGCGGCGATGGACGGATGCGCGGTCTGCATCAGCAGACACGACGCACCCTGCAAGCTCACGGTTCGATCCCCTGCCAAACGCCAGATCACACTGTCCGGTCCGAGGGGTTCCGCCGGGGCGGCGCCCCGCCTCGCGATCGCGTCCACGTTCGTCTCCCTCTGATTGTCGGTGGTGTGTCGATTCAGCTATGCCGATGCGGCGTCGTACCGGATGTGGATGGGGTGGCAAGGAACGCATCGCCCGCCAAACCCGGTTCGGAGTTCGCGGGGATGACGGAATCCACTGGCGCAGAGCGTGATATACCCAGGCCGAGATGCACCTCGGCGACAATGCCCGCCGCGGTGAGCCCGTATTGGTCGAGCAGATCCGCGCGCGCCCCATGCTCGATGAACTCGCGGGGTAACCCGAGCGAGCGGATTCGCGTGTGGTGACCGCCGTCCGCGCACGCCTGGGCGAGCAGTGCGCCGGTGCCGCCGGTGCGGGCGGCGTCTTCGATCGTGACGGTGAGCCGATGGCGCTGGGCCAGCGTCACCAGGGCCGGAGTGATCGGTGAGATCCAGCGCGGGTCGACGACCGTCACCCCGATTCCGTCGGCGCTCAACGCTTTCGCGGCCGCCACCGCGGGGGTTGCCATTACGCCGACCGATACGAGTAGGACATCCAACGGCATGCGGGGACTTCGATGCAGGATGTCCAGGCCGTCCGTTCGGGAGGCTGCCGGAATATCCTCCCCCACAGCAGCTTTGGGAAAGCGCAGCACAGTGGGGCCGGATTCGTCGGTCACCGCCTCGGCCAGCAACTCGCGCAACGAGGCCGGGTCCCGTGGTGCGGCGACCCGTAGCCCGGGCACGACATTGAGAATGCTCGAATCCCACAGTCCGTGATGGGAAGGTCCGTCCGGCCCGGTGATTCCGGCGCGGTCCAGCACGAAGGTGACCGGTTGCCGGTGCAGTGCGACGTCCAGCAGGACCTGATCGAAGGCGCGATTGAGGAATGTCGCGTACAGGCATACCACCGGATGCAGGCCACTCATGGCGAGCGCGGCGGCGGAGCAGACCGCGTGCTGCTCGGCGATACCGCTGTCGAAGACGCGGTCGGGATAGTGATCGGCGAACCGGGTCAGGCCGACGGGCCGCAACATCGCGGCCGTCACACAGACCAGATTCGCATGCCGTGCACCGAGTTCGGCTATCTCCCAGCCGAACACGCCGGTCCATGAGGGCGCCGCGGAGGACACCGAGGCACCGGTCGCGGGATCGATGACCCCGACGGCATGCATCCTATCGGCGAGGTCCTGTTCGGCCGGAGCGTAGCCGCGTCCCTTCTCTGTGACGCAGTGCACCACGACGGTTCGTCCCAGCCGATCCGCGTGGCGCAGTGCGTTCTCCACCGCCACCACGTCATGACCGTCGACGGGTCCCAGGTACACCAGGCCGAGGGCCTCGAACAGATTCCGGCCCGGGGTTCGTGAGTCCGGGTCGGCGCGCAGTTCCCGCAGATGGTGGGCGAGCCCGCCGACGGTAGGATCGTAGGAGCGCCCATTGTCGTTGAGCAGCACAGTAACCGGCTGCTCGGGTGTGGCGGACAGATTGTTCAAGCCTTCCCAGGCCAGCCCTCCGGTCAGTGCCCCGTCGCCGATCAGCGCAAGTACGCGCCGGTCCGACCCGCGCATGCGGGCGGCTTTGGCCAGGCCGTCCGCATATGCCAGAGCGGTTGAGGCGTGGGAGTTCTCGATCCAGTCGTGTGCGGATTCCGCTCGCGTCGGATAGCCCGCGAGCTTGCCCTGCGCGCGCAGGCCGTCGAAGTCGCCGAGGCGTCCGGTGAGCATTTTGTGCACATACGTTTGATGGCCGGTGTCGTAGACGATCGCGTCGGCCGGGGAATCGAATACTCGGTGCGCGGCGACGGTCAACTCCACCACGCCCAGGTTGGCTCCGAGGTGTCCGCCTGTGGCACAGACTTTTTCGATGAGGTGCTGTCGAATCTCAGCGCACAGCGACAGTAATTCGGGCTCGTTCAGATCCCGCAAATCGGCGGGACTCGCGATGGTGCGCAGTACGGATCCGCCGGCCGGTCGACCCTTCGAGGAGGCCATCGGATCAGTGGTTCCGGTGTGTGATCAGGTCAGCCAGTAGTCGCAGATCGTGCGTGTCGGCCGGGCTCGCGCCCAAGCGCGCCAAACAGGTCATGGCGGAGGCGATTTCGCGTTCGGCCTCGGTGCTCGCCCACCGGCGCGCACCCGCGCGCTCGATCAGTTCGGTGAAGTGCGCGACCGCTGGATCATCGACCGGCTCGTCGCGGTGGTACAGCCGCCCGAGCTGGTCACCGGCGGCGGTCCCGGAACTGAGCGCGGCCATCACCGGCAGGGACTTCTTATGGCTGCGCAGATCCGAGCCGACGGGTTTACCGGTCGCGCGCGGATCGCCCCAGATGCCCAGCAGGTCGTCCACGAGTTGGAACGCGGTGCCGAGATGCCTGCCGAACGCTCGCAGCTGTGCGGCCTGTTGCGGTGTCGCCCCGGCCGCGAGCGCGCCGAGTTCGCATGCGCAGCCCAACAGCGCGGCGGTCTTTCCTGCCGCCATGGTCATGCATTCATCGAGGGTGACGTCGGTGCGGTTCTCGAATCCGATATCCGCCGATTGGCCGGCGCACAGCTCCAGCATCGTCGAGATGAGCACGCGCACAGGTGGATTCGGGCACGGGAGTTCGCTCAATACCTCGATCGACAGTGCTTGCAGGGCGTCACCGGTCAGAATCGCCTGACCGACACCGAATACCGCCCAGGCCGAGGGGCGATGCCTACGCGTGAGGTCGTGGTCCATGACGTCGTCGTGCAGCAGCGAAAAGTCATGCACCAGTTCGACAGCCACCGCCGCGGGAATCGCGGCGCGGGTGCGCATATCGCCGTGCCGGCCGCTGATGGCGCGTGCGGCGGCCAGTGCCAGGGCGGGGCGTACCGACTTGCCTGATTCGGCGCACGGCGCGCCGTCGGCGTCCCACCAGCCCGCGTGATATCCGGCGATATGGCGCATCGATCCCGATAGTCGGTCTACTGCGGCCCGGTGTGCCGGTTCCACCAGCGCCCGGGTCTGCGCGAGTACCTCTGCGACCGTCCTGTTTTCGATCTTCGTCTTCGGCTCGAGCGGACCGGCAGTCATACGGCCTCCAGGCTCAAATGGGGGAAGAGGAGAAATAGCCTGAGATGCAATCCAATTGGATACCCTACCGAAGCATTGTCCGAATAAAGGTAACTAGCAAATAGGTCGCAACTTTTCTGCCTTCGACCTTGATGAAGTACAAAATGGCTGGCAGGTCGCGGTAACAACTCACCAAGCGCCCGCTTCGGTCCGTATTAGAAGCCCGCAATTATTCTGCGGCTATGACTTGGCAAATTTCGTGCTAGCGTTTCGGTCGATACGAGCGAAACCGGTTCCGATTCTTAACAATTCCCGCACGACACCGACTGTGAGGCAGACCCATGCGTCAAGTGAGGGGATCGACCGACCATGTGGTCATCGTCGGTGCCGGATTGGGCGGGCTCGCCGCCGCGCTGCACCTGGTCGCCGCCGGTCGTCGTGTCACCATTTGTGAGGCCGAGGCCATCCCGGGCGGGCGGGCCGGGCAGTGGAAACGCGCCGGATATCGAATCGATACCGGACCCGCGGTACTCACCATGCCCGAATTGCTGAGTGACGCACTCGCGGGAGTCGGTGAGCGCCTGGAGGATTGGCTCCCGCTCCAGCGATTGGATCCCGCCTACCGGGCGTTCTTCGCCGACGGTTCACGCCTGGATATCCGCGACACCTCCGAAGGCACCGAAGAGGAGATCCGGCGGGTGTGCGGCGCGCGCGAAGCGGCCGGATACCGCAGGTTCGAACGCTTCAGCACGCGAATGTACAAGTACCAGTTCAACTCCTTCATCGACCGCAACTACGACTCGCCGCTCGGCGCGCTCGCGCCCGATCTCGCACGACTGATCGCGGCCGGTGGTCTGCGCAAGCTCGCACCCAAAACGGCCTCGTACTTCCGGGATTCGCGCACCCGCAAGATCTTCACCTTCCAGGCCATGTACGCCGGGCTCGCTCCGACCGAGGCGCTGGCTCTCTACAGCGTGATCAGCTATATGGATTGTGTTGCGGGCGTGTGGTTTCCGACCGGCGGCATGCATGCGGTACCGCAGGCGCTGGCCGCGGTCGCCGAGAAGCACGGCGTGCGAATCGAATACAACACCCGGATATCGCGGGTGGAGATGGCAGGACAGCGAGCCACGGCGGTGATCACCGAGGCGGGCGAGCGCATCGCGGCCGATGTCGTGGTGCTCAATCCCGATCTGCCCCTGGCGTATCGCGATCTGCTCGGCCACGAACCCGCCCGTCTGCGACGGCTGCGCTACTCCCCGTCCTGCGTGCTATTGCTGAACGGATCCACCCGCGCCTATCCCGAACTGGCCCATCACAACATCCATTTCGGCACCGAATGGGAGCGGACCTTTCACGAGCTGATGGTCCAGGGCAAGGTGCCCACGGACCCGTCCTTCTTCGTGGCGCGCCCGACCGCGAGTGATCCAGCACTGGCCCCGGACGGGAAATCGATCTACTACGTGCTGTTTCCGGTGCCGAACGATACCTCCGGCATCGACTGGCAACGTCGTACCGCGTCCTATCGCGAGGAGATCGGCCGCGTGCTCGATGCCCGCGGGTACCCGGGATTCGACGCCGCGGTCGAGGTGGAGGACGTCGTCACCCCGCAACAGTGGCGTGAACGCGGATTCGCAGCGGGCACACCGTTTTCCGCCGCGCACACCTTCGGGCAGACCGGCCCGTTCCGTCCCGGGAATCTGTACGGGGAGAACGTCGTATTCACCGGCTGCGGCACCCATCCGGGTGTGGGTGTGCCGATGGTGCTGATCAGCGGACGACTGGCGGCCGACCGCATTGTGGGCAGAACCGCCGCCCGCGCCCGGCGCGTCGTCATGCAGGCCGAGGGGAGCCGGGCATGAGCGCGGCCGAACGGGCGCTCGACGCCGCGGGCATCGACGATCCCGAGCTGCGCAGGTCCTACCTGCTGTGCCGGGGAATGCACGCCGAGTACGGCAAGACCTACTATCTGGCGACGCTGCTGCTGCCGCCGGCGAAGCGCCCATTCGTGCACGCGCTCTACGGTTTCGCGCGCTATGCCGACGAAATCGTCGACAACGGTGAGGAATCCGGGCGCGCCGAACGGCTGACCGCCTGGTCCGCGCGAGTGCTCGACGATCTCGCGGCGGGCAGCACCATCGATCCGGTATGCCGGGCGCTTCAGCACACGGTGCGCACCTGGGATATTCCGCACGAGCATCTGATCGCCTTCCTCGAGTCGATGGCGATGGACCTGACCGTCACCGAATACCCGGCCTACGCCGATCTCGAGCGGTACATGTACGGATCGGCGGCGGTCATCGGATTGCAGATGGTGCCCATCCTCGAACCCATCAGCGCCGAGGCGTACACCCACGCGCATCAGCTCGGGGTGGCGTTCCAGCTCACCAATTTCATTCGTGATGTGGCCGAGGATCTGGCGCGCGGGCGCGTCTATCTGCCGCTCGAGGATCTCGCCGCCTTCGGCCTGACGCGCGCCGATCTGGGGGCCGGGGTGGCGACACCGGCGGTGCGGGAGTTGATTCGCTTCGAGATCGACCGCACCCGGGGCATCTACGAATCCTCCAGGCACGGAGTGGATCTGCTGCATCCGACCAGTCGGCCGTGCATCGAGACCGCGTTCATTCTGTACGGCGAGATCCTGGACGAGATCGAACGGCAGGACTGCGACGTATTCGCCAGGCGCGCCCGGGTCGGCAACTCTCGCCGTCTGGCGGTGGCCGTGCCGCGGTATCTGCGCGCCCGCAAGGCCCGCCTGCCGCAACCGGTCGGCGCGGGACGGGCGGACCGGTCGTGACCTACTGGCAGTTCCTGGCCGTATTCATTGCCCCCGCGCTGGTTCTGGTCGCGATATTGGCACTGCGGCAACCGATTTCGCCCGCATCCCCGTGGCGCATCGGCTTGCTGACCATCGCGGTGCTCGCGCCGGTCGCGGTCATCACGACCACACCGTGGGACAACTACCTGATCACGCATGACATCTGGACGTATCCGCCGGATCGGGTACTGGCCACGATCTTCGCGGTGCCGGTCGAGGAATACGTCTTCATGATCACCCAGACGCTCGCGACCGGGCTGTGGACGCTGTACCTGCTGCGTCGCAACGATATTGAGCCCGAGCCAGAGGACTATCTCGGCGGTCAGACCCGCTGGGTGCCGGTCGCGGGATGGGCGACTCTATTCGTGGCCACCGTGACCTGGGCACGATCGGACTCGCTGATGTACTTCACCGCGATCATCGTCTGGTTCGTGCCGCTGCTCATGTTGCAGAGCGCGGTGGGCTCGGATGTCCTGCACGCACGCAGGCAACTCCGGTTCCTCGCGGTAGGGGTGCCAACCGTATTGCTGTGGTGCGCTGACCGATTCGCGATCTGGCAGCACATCTGGATTATCAATCCCGACCTCACCGTCGCCGTGCGGCCGCTGGGACTGCCGATCGAGGAGATGATCTTCTTCCTCGCCACCAATCTGCTGGTCGCCAACTCCGTCATCCTGACCACGGATCCGGTACTGCTGCGTCGCCTGCGGATGAATTCGCGCCTCGTCGCGGTGGGGCAGCGGTGACCGCGACGTCGAATCCCTTCCTGCGCGGTGCTTTCGAGCCGGTCTACGGTGAACACACCGAACATGACCTGCCCGTCTCCGGCCGCATTCCCGAGGAACTCGATGGGCTGTTCACCCAGATCGGCCCCAGCCCGGTGCGGCAGCCCGGCCGGTTGCGCCGCAGCCGCTACATCTGGTTCACCCAGGACGGGCTGGTGCACGGCATCCGGATCGAGGGCGGACGCGCGAAGTGGTACCGCAACAGGTGGATTCGCTCCCGGCGGGTCAGCCGGGCACTGCGCGAATCGCGTCCGCCCGGGCCGCGGCACTTCTTCAACGATGTGGTCAACACCAATGTCATCTGCCACGGCAATATGCTGCTGGCCCTCGTGGAAGCCGGTTGCGTACCCGCGCGGTTGAGCCCCACCCTGGACACCGTCGAGTATACCGATCTGGGTGGTTCACTGCCGCGCGGATTCAGCGCGCACCCGAAGCTGGATCCGCATACCGGCGAGCTGTTCGCGGTGGCGTACACCCCGCGCAGCACGCGGGTCGACTATCTCGTCGTCGGCGTCGATGGGCGAGTGCGCAAGCTCGAGCGGCTCTCGCTCGGCGGCCGCCCGATGATGCACGATATCGGGCTCACCCGCAATTACGCGCTGCTGTACGACCTTTCGGTGCGTTTTCATATTCCGACCGCGATCAGCGGACGGTTCCCGTTTGTCTGGGATCCCGGACATCAGGCGCGCATCGGGGTGCTCCCGCGCGACGGGGACCGAAACAGCCTGCGCTGGTTCGACATTCCGTCCTGCTATGTCCTGCACACCATCAACGCCCACGACGACGGCGAGCGGGTGACGATCGATGCCATCCGTTATCCGCGCATGTTCGAACCCGGGCGCGACCCGCTCTCGTACGAGGGCGTGCCATGGCGCTGGATCATCGACCTGCGCACCGGCGGGGTCACCGAACATCAACTCGACGATCGCCCACAGGAGCTGCCGCGCATCGATCCGCGCCTGGTGGGGCGTGAATATCGCTACAGCTACGCGATCGCCGGGGACAGCACATCGGTCATCGACCATGAGCCGACCACGCTGGTATGCCGCGATTCGGCGACCGGTACGACGCTGACGCGCGGCTCCGCGGATCAGGTGCCGAGTGAGATGGCCTACATACCAGGCGATTCCGACGGCGGTTGGCTGGTCTACCTGGCGCTCGACCGAGTTCGGCAGGCCAGCGATCTCATCATCGTCGACGCGGCGGACTTCAGCGGACCGCCCGTGGCCGTCGTGCACCTGCCCAGGCGGGTTCCCTATGGCGCGCACAGTAATTGGATCCCCGCGACAGATCTGATCCGCGAGCAGCACAGGGAGGACACACGGATATGAAGGACGCGATGATCGGGGCGGCGCAGCGGGTCATGTCCACCACGGGGTTTCGGAAGATCGCGCCGTCGGTCATCCCCGGTCTGGACCGCGCGGTGCATCGGCTGACCGGTGGGCGCAAGATGCTGCTGACCCTGCCGCAGCCCGAAGTCGGTTTGATACTGACCACCGTCGGTGCGAAAACCGGTCTGCTGCGCCGCACTCCGCTGGTCTGCCTGCCGGACCGTGAGCGCGACACCTGGCTGCTGGTGGGGAGCAATTTCGGCAAACCCGGCCATCCCGCGTGGACGGCGAACCTGCGCGGGCGACCCGACGCGACCATCAGCTGGATGGGCCGGGATATCGCGGTGTGCGCAACGGAATTGGATGGTGAGGAGCATGCGCGGGCCTGGGACGAGGTGGTGGCGTTCTGGCCGCCGTACGCCACCTATCAGGCCGGCACCGAGCGGCGGATCCGCCTGTTCCGGCTCGACCGGCGCACCCCGCACACTCGTCCGCCACGCATCGCTATCGTCGGTGCGGGCATCTCCGGACTCGGTATGGCGGCCAAGCTCAAACAGGCCGGAATGGACGACTTCGTCATCTACGAGAAGGCTTCCGAGGTCGGCGGGGTGTGGCGGGACAACACCTATCCCGGGCTGTGCTGCGATATCCCGGCGCGCAACTACTCGTTCTCGTTCGCGCCGAATTCCGAATGGAGCCGGTACTTTTCGGACGGCCCGGAGATCCAGGGCTACCTGAGGCGCGTCGCCGACGAGCAGGGCCTGCGCCCGCATCTGCGCCTGGGGCAGGAAGTGGTCGAAGGCCACTACAGCGACGGTGGCTGGCAGTTGACGTTGGCAGGCGGCGAGACCGATACCGTGGACCTGCTGCTGTGTGCGACCGGGCTGCTCGTGCATCCCAAACAACCTGACATTCCCGGAATCGAGCAATTCACCGGGCGCACTTTCCATTCCGCGCGCTGGGAGCATGACGCCGAACTCGTCGGTAAGCGAATCGCCGTGGTGGGCAACGGTTCCACCGGTGTGCAGCTGACCAGCTCGATCGCGCCCGGGGCGGCACACTTCCTGCTGTTCCAGCGAACCCCGCAGTGGGTGTTCCCGAAACCCAACAAACGCTATTCCGCGCTCACCAAGGCCATGCACCGGCGCTCAACACGTCTCTCCCACATCGCACTGCACGGCTGGCGCACCCTGTTCGACGCCACCGTCGGAACGGCCGCCATCCGGCCCGGCTGGCAGCGCACCGTGCTGACCTGGGGTTGCAAACTCGCTCTGCTGCAAGTGCGTTCACCACAGCTGCGCCGCACGCTCACACCCACCGATCAGCCGATGTGCAAACGCCTGATCGTCGCCACCGGGTTCTACTCCGCCATTCAGCAACCACACGTGGAAGTCATCAGCGACCCTATCGAGCGCGTCACCGCGACCGGGGTCATCACCCGCGACGGTCGCGAGCACGAGATCGATGTGCTGGTGTTCGCCACCGGATTTCACGCCGAGAACTACATGCGGCCGATGTATCTGGTAGGCGAGAACGGGATGACCCTGGACAAGGCATGGAATCAAGGCCCGCGCTCCTACCGCACCGTCGCGGTGCCAGGGTTCCCCAATATGTTCATGCTCGTCGGACCGAACAGCCCGTTCGCCAATGAATCGGTGATCCGCACCGCCGAAACTCACGCCGACTACATTCTGCGCTGGGTGCGACTCTTCGCCGCCGGTCAGGTCACCGAGGTCGTACCCACCGCCGAAGCCACCGATGCCTTCAACGATCAGGTCACCGCCGCGCTACCCGCCACCACGTTCGCATCCGGATGCGACAGCTGGTACCTGGACTCCACCGGCACCCCGGTCATCTGGCCCTGGTCCGCGCGCGCCCACCGGCAGATGCTTGCCACCGTGAATCTCGACGAATTCCACACCCGCACAAAGGAATCCCACTGAGCGCCCGCCCCGCGGTGCTTTTCCTGCACGGCATCGCGGCCACCTGCGACTCCTGGTCAACGGTTCGCGCGGAACTCGAGCACGACCATGACACCGACGCCTACGACCATCGCGGCCACGGCGCCAGCCCCCACCATGGTCCCGCGGATCTAACAGTCACCCAGCTCGCCGCCGATCTGAACGCAACGCTGGACGCCTTGAATTCCGCCGAACCCGTTGTCCTGGTCGGCCATTCGCTCGGCGGTATGACGATCATGGCCTATGCCGCGAACCACCCCGAGCATTTCCGCTCCCGGGTGGCCGCTGTGGTCCTGGTCAGTACAACCGCCGGGAACTTCGATCTGGGATGCGGACTGCCCGGCCCGCTCGGTTCGCTCGTGGCCCGGTCATTCCGCACCGTCGCCGCGGTCATCGCGGCTCCGCCGAGTGGACCGCTGGGCCCAATCGTCTCGCGCACAGCCAAATTCGTACTTCGAACACTGACGACCAGCCGATGGCCGCTCTATAGCTGGTCCACCCCCGCCTCGATCCGTCGCGACTGCTCCGCCGGCATCGCTGCCACCCCACCGCAGTCGCTCCACACCCTGCTGCCCCAACTCGCCGCCCACCGAGCACGCGACCTCACCCCACTGCATGAGGTCCCCGTCCTGATCCTGGTCGGCACCGAGGACCGCCTGAGCCCACCCGCACACAGCCGGGACCTGCGAAAGCTTCTGCCGCAGGCCGACCTGCACCTCATTCCCCGCGCGGGCCACGTTCTCCCACTCGAGCAACCACACGCCGTCGCCGCACACATCCGCCGCCTCCTCAGCGCCTGACACGCTCGCTGACCGCCTTCCCGGTGTGCCCGGCTCGGTTTTTGGGGGTCGAAGCGTCCAGGACGTCGGGTGGCTGGAGCTAGTCGGCCGAGAGGGTGGCGATGGACTTGGCTATGCGGCGTTCACGGGTCGCGGCGGTTTTCGCGCCCTCGATCGACAGGACGTGGGCGCGGCGGTTGCTGTACGACAGTCGATCGAAGGCGGCGGCCGCGCGTGGTTCACGGTTCAGCGCCGCGGCGAAGTCGTCGGGGACCTCGACCAGGCGGGGCTCGGTATCGAGTTGGAGATCGATCTCGACTACGTCGTCCGCGGCGATGCCGGTCTGCTGCCGGACGTCGGCGTTCAGGCCGAGCATGTATACCCCGTTCATCGGGGCCACCGAGTTGCGGAACACGGTGTCCCCGATGGTGACCCGGACTTTCGGCCGCTTACCGCCGCCCAGGGCTTCGACGACCTCGGGCGGCACCACGACGCCGGTCGCTGTCTTGCCCGCGAGCAAGACGGTCGCTGTGAACTTCATGGCGGGCTCCTTCTGTGATGTGTGCAGCTTTCGAGTGGGTAGACGGCGGGATTGCGTGGAACTCATCGGCGGCTGTTGGCGATTTATGGCCAGTTTGCCCTGGTACGGTCGCGTTCGACGGGCATGGGCAGGAGGGGTGCGTGGCGGGGAGGATGGCGTCGGGGGATATCGCGCGGACCGTGCCGATCGATTTCGTACGCGCGGCGGTCGCGCTGGCGGCCGCTCGCGGTGTCGATACCGAGGGGTTGCTGCGGTCGGTGGGGGTGGCGCCGGATTTGATCGGGCAGGATCGGGCGCGGGTCACCGTCGAGCAGATGACTCGCACGGTGCGGGAGCTGTGGCGGATCTCCGATGATGAGATGTTCGGGTTGGGGGCGCGGCCGGTGCCGCGGGGGACATTGCGGTTGATTTGTTTCGGGGTGATCGGGTGTCCGGATTTGGGGGCGGCGTTGGCGCGGTTTGCCGAGTATCACCGGCTCGCACCCGGGTTGCCGATAATGACGACCACGACCGAGCGGGCGCGGGCTCGGTTCACCATCGATGTGTCGGGGCTCAATGATCCTGCGCACCTGATGACTTCGTTTCTACTGGCTTCGGCGCATCGGATGATGGCGTGGGGGATCGGGCGGCGAATTGCGTTGCGGCAGGTCGAGTTTCCGTTTCCGAGGCCGGTGAACGCCGCCGATTTCGATCTGGTGTTCGCCGCACCGCTGGTCTTCGGATGCGACTCCGCCACACTGGTTTTCGACAGTTCGGTGCTGTCATCGCCGATCACTCAGACCGAAGAGACACTGATCGAGTGGATTCGCAACGCACCGGCAGACCTGCTCACTCGACGTGAGTACGGAACGACGTTGTCCGAGCAGGTGCGGCGGATCCTGAGTCGCGGCTTGACCGGTGCGTGGCCGACCGGTGAGGAGATCGCACAGTGCCTGGCGTTGAGCCCGCAGACCGTGCGCCGCAGGCTGGGGGAGGAGCACACCTCCATCACCCGGATTCGCGAGGACATTCTGCGGGACGCGGCGATCGCGGCACTGGCGCGCGGTGAGGAGACCGTGGAGGAACTCTCGGGTCGGCTCGGGTTCTCCGAACCCAGTGCCTTCCGGAGGGCGTTTCGCCGCTGGACGGGTAGCCCGCCGGGGTCCTACCGCGCGGGAGTCTGACCAGAGGAGCCGATCGCACGCTCATTGGGAATGACCGCGATTCTCGGAATATATGACCGCAGCGCTCAATTCGCGCATATCGCGCTTTCGGCCTGGTCAATGCGCCGATGCTGTGTCTACGCTCGCCGAATTCCACTCGTCGTTCGGGAAAGGCAATTCGGGATGAACGTGCGCAGCGCAGGGCGCGTACTTATCCTCGGTGTCGCGGTGCTGCTGACGCCTTGGGTCTCAACGGTTTCGGCGCAGGCGGCACCGGATGATCCGAGCACGCTGCCGATCGAGTCGGCCCCGGCGTTGACCCTGCCGCCGGAACTGGACGATTTCTATCGACCGGCCGCCGGTGCGGTCACGGCGACCGAGCCGGGTGAGATCTTGCGCGTGCGCCGCGTCAACCCAGCGTTCTTCGGTCTGGTGCAGCTCAATATCGATGCGTGGCAACTGCTTTACCGCACGAATAACTCGCACGGTGAGGCCATCGCTACCGTCACGACCGTGCTCAAACCGCGCGGTGAGGCACCGGCGGGCGGGCGCAAACTGCTCTCGTACCAGATCGCCGAGGACAGTGTCGCGCAATACTGCGCACCGTCCTATGTCATCCAATCCGGTGCCATTCCGGCGGATTATGTCAATGCCGCCGAAACGCTCATTCCGATTGCCGCGGGCATCGGGCAGGGGTGGACCGTCGTGCTGCCGGATTATCAGGGACCGAATTCGGCGTACGGAGCCGCGCGTATGAACGCACAGGCGACCATGGACGGTATCCGTGCCGCCGAACGGTTCGAGCCTGCACAGCTGAGCGGGGCGCAGACTCCCGTCGCGCTGTGGGGCGATTCGGGCGGCACCATTCCGAGCTCGTTCGTCCCGGAAATCAAGGAAAGCTATGCGCCGGAACTGAATATCGTCGGCGCGGCCGCCGGTGGTGTCGCCCCGGGGGACTACGCCGCCGTGGTACGGCACAACAACAATGGCGTCTACGCCGGACTGATCTCGGCCTCGTTCGCGGGTCTGGCGACCGAGTATCCGGAGATGGCGCGGGTCATGCGCGAGCGGGTGGATCTGCTCGGCCAGTTCGTGCTCGCCTCGAAGAAGGTGCTGTGCCATCCCCAGGGCGCGCTGCTGTTCCCGGGATTCAACTATCTGGGCACCTTCGGCGGTTCGGATCCCTTGGGACTGCCCGAGATTCGCGATGCCATCGCGGACAACCCCCTCGGCCAGCAGCGACCCACGGTGCCGATCTACTTCTATCACGCGCAGAACGACGAACTCATTCCCATCGCGGGAACCGATGCGGCAGTGGACAAGTACTGCCGTGAAGGCGCGCCGAGCGTCACCTATGTGCGCGAGTTCGCCGCCGAACACATCTCCGGTGTCGCCACCCATCTGCCCGGAGCCTTCCATTGGCTGCGTGATCGGCTCAATGGCGTGCCCGCGCCGATCGGCTGCGATATCAGCAGCCCGGTCAGCACGCTGACCGAACCGCAGTTCGGGCAGGCACTGGCGGAGATTCTGCCGCCGCTGGCACAGGCGCTTGTCGGTCAGGCCATCGGACAGCAGAACTGAGGTCGGTCAATGAATCGCACGACTACTCGAATCCTTCGTAGCGCCAGCATTATTGGTGCCTTGATGCTCACCATGGCGTTCTCGGTCGTACTGCCTGCCAGTGCGGCTCCCGCGCCGGACAACGCTTTCCCGAAAGCCAACGCCCGCACCGGATTACCCGAGGGCTGGAATCCCGGCCCGGAGCTCTACGGCGTCGGCGAACACAAGAACGTCGAGATCCCGATGGCGGACGGGGTGATCCTGCGCGCCGACGTCCGATACCCGACCGATTCCTCGGGAGCCCCTGCGGCCGGGCCGTTTCCGATCGTCATGACCCAGACCGCCTACGGCAAGGACAGCGCCGGATTCCTGCGCCTGCTCTCCTATGACGGGATCGGACCCGCACTCCAGAACGCACTGCCCTCGGTCATTGATGTCGCCAAACAGCTCACCGACGCCGCTGGATACGGCGACTACTTCGTCAGGCGCGGCTACATCAGCGTCATCGTCGATATCCGCGGTACCGGCTCCTCGAACGGGAACTGGAGCATCCTGCAGCCGCAGGAACGCGAGGATTTCAAGCGAGTCGTGCAATGGGCTACGGCACTGCCGAATTCGACCGGCGAGATCGGCCTGTGGGGCTTGTCCTATCTGGGCATGAGCGAGTTGCTCACCGCGGGTGTCATGGAACCGGGGTCCCCGATCAAGGCGCTGTTCCCGCTCATGCCGGGCAATCACATGTTCCAGGACCTGCTCGATCACGACGGATTCCTCAATATCGCCTTCCTGACCTCGATCCTGGCGTTCCCGATCACCGCGCTGCCGCAGATCGACCCGATTCTGGGCCTGTACCGAGAGCCTGGCAAGGCGCTGAGCGTGTTCGTCGACCATTTGCTCACCCACCTGCGCGATGACGGCACCTGGCCCTCGATCATCAACGCGCTGCTGGACGGCGACAAGCTCTACGACAGCCCGTACTGGGAATCGCGCGCCATCGACAACGTGCTGGAACAGATTGCCGCCAACGACATTCCGACCTATCTGATCAGCGGTCAATACGATCTGCTCCAGGACGGCACTCCGCGCACCTTCGCCGGATTGCAGAACGCCTACGCCGGACGGCCCCACGACGGCCCCATGCCGCCGGACGCATCACCGAGCGGACGATTCCAAATGCTCACCGGCCCTTGGTTTCACATCCAACCCGGCAGTCAGCGCAACACCGACGATATCGACATGCACGCCATTCAGCTGGCCTGGTTCGATCGCTGGCTCAAGAACGATCACAACGGTATCGACGAAACACAGACTCCGTTGCATGCCATCGACGTCAACGGCAATGTCATCGAGAGCGCGACCTATCCGGTCCGCCAAGCACCGACCCAACGCCTGTATCTGCAAGCGGGCAAACGGCTTTCACCCGACAAGCCCACCGACGTGACCGCCTCGGACCGCGTCGACTTCACCCCGATCAACGCGGGAACCATCTGCAACGCAAGCTACTCCCGGAACTTCTCCGGCGTATTCCAGCTGCTGACCTCCATGATCGGCATCGATGATCCCTGCGCCCAATTCCCCGCGAATCCCAGCGTGCCCGGCCTGCTGACGAACCCGACCTACACCACCGACACCTTCACCGAGTCGACCCTGCTCGCGGGGCCGATCGGAGCCACCCTGTTCGCCGTCTCGAACAAACCGGCTTCGGCCTTCAACGTGACGGTCCAAGACATCGCCCCCGACGGCACTGTCACCGCGCTGACCGACGGCCAACTGGCAGGCAACTACCGTGCCCTGGACGGCAATCGGACCTGGCGCGCACCCGACGGCAGCGTGCAGGGCCCATTCCATCCCGGCACCCGCGACTCCCTGCTCCCGGTCATCCCCGGCGAGAGCACCGAATACACCATCAAGATCCGCCCCGCCTTCCACGTTTTCGCCCCGGGCCACCGCCTCCAAATCACGATCGGCACAGGTGATTTCCCCACCCACATCCTCAATCCCAAGGATTATCCGGCCCTGCTCGGCAGCTCCTACGACATCCATCGCGACGACACCGCCGCGTCGTTCCTGACAATCCCACTTGCACCGGCTGCTTCGCGGTAGCCAGCAGTTCACGAGAACCGGGCCACAGCAGCCGAAATACCTCTCGGATCGCTGACCGGACGGTCGTCTTCGCAACCTCGCAGACCGTTGTTTTCTTGGGAGAGCGGTCAACGCGTTCTACAGTGTGTTGGGCTGGCGGGTTTCCTCGCCATGCACTCGGGTAGCCGAGGGCTGTCTTGATCTGGCGAGCGGAGGGTGAACGCGATGACCGAACCCCTACCCGTGATTGTCGGTGACGGCGGGCAGGTGGCCCAATTCGATCTCGAGGAAATGCAGGGTTGGCAGGTCCGCGAGGCAGTGCGCGAACTGCTGGCCCCCGGCACCGGCGTCACCGTGGAAGACGCGGTACTGGTGATCGAGGAGATGGTCGCCAACGCGCGTGAGCACGGCCGATCACCGCGTCGCTGCCGCCTACAGCTACTGGCCGGGCGATTGCGCGTCGAGGTCGACGACAGCGGCTCCGGTGACCCGCGCGTGCGCACCCCGGATCTGGCCGGTGGGCGGGGCATGATCGTCATCGACCGCCTCGCCACCGACTGGGGAGTGCTGCACTACGAGGGCTTCAAGACGGTCTGGGCCGAACTTCCCCTCGATCGTCCGCGGTTCTCTCCGCTGGCCACCGCGTTCGAACCCGAGCAGAGCGACACCCGCAACGATTCCTAGGGTCGCCGACCCGTCACAGCGACCCGCCTTGACCGGCCAGCGCTTCCTCGACGGTGTGATAGAGCTCCAGGACGTGTTCGAGACCGGAGATCTCCAGCGGCCGGATGACCGGACGGTTGGCATCGACCACGATGCGCAGCGGTTCGTGACGTATCTCGGCCACCAGATTGGTCGCCGCGAGGGTCTTCAAACCCGCGCCACCGAGGAATTCGACATCGGTCAGATCCAAGATGCAGTACGCCGCGCGGGTCCGGTCCAGGCCGGACTGGACCGCAGTCGCCAGTTGCCCGGCCGTGCTGCTGTCGACTTCGCCCTGGATCGCCACCACGGCGACCTCGCCGATCATTCGATGCTCGACACGAAGGTCGGGCGTACGCGATTCCTGCTCCTGATCCGTCACAGTGCGCACTATATGGGCTGCCACCGACGAGCAAATCCGGTTCGCGCTTGAATCGGCTGATCGGCGTGCGCGTCAGGCGAACTCGCCGTGCATCTCCCAGACCAGGACCTCACTGGGTTCGACGGCGGTGATGGACTGGCCGCCAATTCGCGTGAGGCGCACCGCATCACCCTGTTCCAGTCGGCCCGATCCCTCGAATTCGACCTGTCCGCGCGCGATGAATACGTGGCCGAACGGAGCGTCCGGAACAGTCACGGTCGAGCCCGGCTCCAGGCGTGCGACGTGAAGTGCGGCATATTTGTTGTGCAATGTGATGGCGGTTTCATTGCGATGGCGGCGTATGCCCGACGCGACGGTAACCAGTGAATTGCGTGCCAACTCTCCCGCGATGTCCATCTCCTGATAGCCGGGCGTGAGCCCGGATTCGTCCGGGGGGAGCCACATTTGGACCACATGCAGAGTCGGCTTCTCGTAACGGCCCGCACCGTTCTTCTCCGAGTGCAGGATTCCGGTTCCCGCCGTCATGCGCTGCGCCAGGCCCGGATTGATGATGCCGGAGTTCCCCGCCGAATCCTGGTGCACCACACTGCCTTCCAGCACCCAGGTGATGATTTCGGTATCGCGGTGCTGATGGGTGTCGAAACCTTCGCCGGGATCGACGAAATCCTCGTTGTGCACCATCAGCAAACCGTGCGCGTTGGCGGCGAGATCGAAATTGCCGGTGGCCGGAAACGATTGCCGCGAGTCCAGCCATTCATTGCGCCAGTGGTGGCGATCCGCGCTGCGAATCACCTTGACCACGGCCGTTTGTGCCGACATCGAGAACCGCCTTCCATGGGTCGCTGATCGTCAAGCGTGCGGCGGCCGGTGGATATTCCCCGAATATCCCGGGCCGATTCGGGGATACCTGGCAAAAGCCGGGTATCCGGGTGATAGGGGTTCGGCCCGAAACGGTGAGCCGGATGACACGCGAGCGTCGATGTTGATGGAGGTCAATCATGTATCCCGCCGGTGAGAACGAGCCGTATCCGACCAAGGGGCTCGAGCGTGAGCCGGTCACTCCGCCGACCCATGACGCACCGCCGCCTCCTGCCCCGCCCGCAGCGCCCCCGGCGGTCGAACCCGCGCCCAAGCCCGCACGAATCAAGCGAACCAGGGCCGGCAGCGTCTGGGTGGGCTTGACCGCAGGCGGGGTATTCCTGGTGGTCCTGCTGATCTTCGTGGTGCAGAACACCGAGAGCTTCCGCTTCGGCTTCCTCGGCTGGCATTTCGATATGCCGGTCGGAGTCGCGATTCTGGTCGCCGCCTGTGCCGGACTGCTGGTGATGGCCGTGGCGGGTGGAGTGCGAATCCTCCAGCTGCGCCAGGCGTTCACACGCGCCGCGCGTGCGAACCAACCGGTGCCGCCCGCGTGAGGTGCTTGATCTCGCCTACGCCGAACGCCGCCACCGTGTGCGCATCGACCTGAAATAGCGAGAGTTTTCCGCTTGTCGGCCGGTGCGTGCACACTGGTGCGGTGACGGAGATGGAGTCGGCGGTCGCTCAGGACGCGACCGAGGTGGAACAGCCGGTCAGCGCGGCCGCCGCCGAAGAGGTCGCCGAAGTGGAATCGGTGGTCGGTGTGGGAACGCCGCAGCCCATCGGCAGTTTTCGCTTCTGGTTCGCCGAGCAGCGGTGGGAATGGTCCGACGAGGTCGCGGCGATGCACGGCTACGCGCCCGGTGAGGTCGAGCCGACCACCGAACTTCTACTCGCCCATAAGCATCCCGAGGATCGCGACCGTGTGGCCGGTGCGATCACCAAGATGATCGAGGACGGTGAGCCGTTCTCCAGCAGGCACCGGATCATCGACACCTCCGGGTATGAGCATGAAGTGATCGCGGTCGCGGACCTGATGGCCGACGACGAGGGCGCGATCGTCGGGACCCTCGGCTACTACATCGAGATCACCGACATCGTGCAGGAAAGTCCTGAAGAGCCGCTCCCGGAAATGTACGAGGGCCGGGAAACGATCGAGCAGGCCAAGGGTGCGCTCATGCTGATCTACGGGTTGACCCCCGATCAAGCGTTCCGGCTGCTCAAATGGCGATCACAGGAGACCAACGTCAAGCTGCGCGTCCTGGCCGCCCGGTTGGTGACCGAGCTGCGTCCGCTCACCAACGAGATACCGCAGTTCCGGACCCGGTTCGATCATCGCCTGCTGACCCTGCACGAACGCGTCTCCGACTGAGGCGATTACGAGGCCCGGGTCAGCGGCCAGTCGGCGGGCAGCATCAGGCGCGCCCCGATCATGCGTAGTGCGGTGAGCAGCGCCTGGATTTCATCGAGGCCGGACGCGACCGCGTGCGGTTTTCCGTCGATGCGGAACCTGCAGAGGTAGTAGCGCTGTCCGGGCGCGCGGGTGGGCCTGTGGATCTCCACCGCACACGGACCCACCCGGGTGATCAGGATGCGCAGCGCGATCACTTCGTTCCCGCGCGCACCGGTCGTCGGCGCCGAATCCATTTCGGTGCGCGGTGCTGCGGGAAATCCCTGCTCGGAGGAGTCGAGCACGGTGAATCGATGACCATTGCCGTTGGCCCGCGCCAGGACCGCGCCGATGTCCAGTAGGGCGTTGTACAGCGCGGCCACCCCGTCGCTGCCCGTGGCTGTGAATTCGCCCAGGCCCTCGATGCGGAAGCCCGCCGTGCCGCCGCCGTCAAGGGTGGTGTGCGCGGGCCTGCCCATTTCGATCAGCACCGGTCGATCGCCATCGGTCACGGCCCGGGTCGCGATGACTTCCCCCACCTGATCATCCACCTGCCCAGTCGCCTCCACGTTGTGGCGATACCCACTGGCCGATGACGCAATCACAGCGCGGGCGATTCTCACGCCCAGCGCAGGTACACCACCGCGACATCGTCGTCGAGGCCACCGGACGTACTCGCCAAAGCTTCGACACGCCTGATCAATTCGTCCACGAACCCGACAGGGCGCACAGCTGTCACGGTGCGTGCGAGCGCGAGCAGACCCGCTTCGCCCAACCGCTCGCGTCCTTTGCCGGTATATCCCTCGTACAGGCCGTCGGTGAGCAGCACCAATCCGGCACCCTCGGGGACCGTCAGCTCGGATACCGGCCATGTGGCGCGTCCGGGCATTACTCCCAGTGCGGGGCCGCCCGCGGCCTCCAGCCAATTGGTGTCCGTTCGCGAGTGCAGCAACATACCCGGGTGGCCCGCGCGGATTACCTGCACCGTGCGATCGCGCGATGATGCGCGCACCGCGGTGAGCGTGGCGAATGTGCGATGGTCGACGCGCTCGGCAACCAGCACCCGCTCCATCATCCGCACCTGCTGTGGTCCGGTGATACCGCTGAGAATCAGTGTGCGCCAAGCCAATCGAAGCGCGACCCCGATGGCGGCGGCATCGGGACCATGACCGGCGACATCTCCGATCACCGCGTGCACGGTACCGTCGGGCTCCTGCACGATGTCATAGAAGTCGCCACCCAGCAGTGAATGTGTGCGTCCGGGCCGATAGTGCGATTCGACTTCTACGCCACCGTCACCCAGTAGCAAGGGCCTGGGCAACAACCCGCGTTCGAGCCGTGTGGTTTCCCGTGTCCTGTCGACCAGGCACTCGACGGCCCTCGTCAGCGTCCGAGCCCATTCGTGGCGCGGGCGCGGATTCCCATCGGCGGCAGCGTCCGGCATCTTGTCCGTCACTCGGCCTGCCGATGAAAATCGCCGACGGGGAGGGTTTTTCGGGCACGCGCAAGCATCGCGGGCCTCCGATCAAACGACAGGGCGCCTTCGACTGCACACCAGCTCCCTCGAACGGCCGTTTGTTGGACCGCGAGGCACGATGAGCTTAACCGACCGAGTTGCCAGGTTCGCGCAACCGGTCGAGAGGCACCGTGCGCGATCTATCCCGTTCGGCCACCGACGTATTCGAGCAGACTGAGCGGCAGTACCGTCGCCCTCAGCGGGCCAACCACCCGGCGAAGCGGCTCGTCAACAAGGGCATGATGCCCCACACCATGGCTGCGACTGCCACCGGCACGATGCAGGCCAGGCGCAGCGGTGTCGGCAGGTGCTCGAGCAGGGGGCCGGTGACTGTCACCAGCACCGTCAGCATGGGGTAGAGGCCCACGACGGTCAGCAGCCAGAACTTCCATTTGGGCGGGTGCGCAACGCTTTCGGCGGCTGCCGCATCATTCCGCTGATCTTCGATAACCTGTGTCGCCGACATGGCCTGTGCCTTTCGTTCGCTTACAACGTCATTGGATAGACGACGCAGCGTCCGTAGGTGTGACACGTGCCCAGGCAACCGCTTTCAAGCCCGGTCGTGGAGGGTGATCTGGTAGCCGTCGGGGTCGGCGAAGGTGAAGGTGCGCCCGAAGGGGCCGTCGATCGGGGCGGCGACGATGGTGTGGCCGTCGGCGGCGAGGGCATCGTGGATCGCCTGAACGTCGTTGGCGTGCAACCAGATCGCCGCGCCTATGCCGGGCTGGGCGACCGATGACAGGTCGGTGCCGGGGACGAGATCACGCAGGGCGAACGCGACCGGCTTGGTTTCGAAGACGACGGCGTGCGGCGGTCCGGCGGGGGAGCGGACCAGGCCGAGGTACCGCTCGTAGAACGCCTGGGAAGCATCGAGGTCTCGCGCTTGCAGGGAGATGAAGTCGGGGCCGGTGACAGACATGATGATTGATCCTCTCGTTCGTGTCAGTTAGCTGACACGAATCAATGTATGTCAGAATACTGACATGAGTCAAGATGGCGTCGACCTGGAGACTTCGCTCGGATACCTACTGAAAGAGGCTTCGAGTGCCCTGCGGGTGGCGATGGAAGAGGTGCTGCGCCCACTCGGAATGAGCGTGACGCACTACTCCTGCCTCGAACTGTTGGCGCAACGGCCGGGCCTGTCGAACTCCGAACTCGCGCGCGGCGCGTTCGTCACCCGTCAGACGATGAACGTGCTGCTCCAGACCCTGGAACGTGAGGGCGAGGTGACCAGGCCCGCAGCCGCCCCGGTCGGCAAGGTCCTTCCCACGCGGCTCACCCCGCGCGGTCGCCGGAACCTCGAGAAGGCGACCGTTGCGGTGCGGTCGGTCGAGGTCAGAATGCTGGCCGGTATGACCGAGGCCGAGCGATCGGACGCATCACGGATCCTGCGCAGCATGATCCATGCCCTGCGCGACGGCAACGATGGCGCATAGTTCGCTCGTGGGTTCATGATCAGAACGTGTTGCGGGCGAACGCGCCGGGGATATTGTGTCGTGTGGATCGTGAAGCATTGACGGTGGTGCCCGAAGCAGCGGCGGCACAGGGTATTCGGAGAACCGGCCGGGCGAATGCGTTCCGAGCGTTGCGGTCGCAGCCGTTCCGGTGGTATTTCGCGGGTCAGATCGCCTCCGCCAGTGGCACATTCGTGCAGGCGACGGCGATCGGATGGCTGGTGTTGCAGTTGACCGGCTCGCCCGCCTCGCTGGGTGTGGTACTCGCGGCGGGTGGAATACCGCCGCTGCTGTTCGGGCCGTGGGGCGGGGTGGTCGCGGATCGGGTGGATCTGCGGCGACTGCTGATCTGTACTCAGATCGTGTTCGGGCTGCTGGCGGGGCTGCTATGGCTGCTCGCGGCGACCGGGCGCGCGGATGTGCCGTTGCTCATCGCGGTGACCGTCGCGGGCGGGCTGGTGCAGATCGTGGACTCGCCCGCTCGGCAAGCCTTTGTCGCGCAACTGGTTCCATCCGGGGATCTGGCCAGCGCCGCCAGCGTCAACGGCATCGTGATGAACAGTGCCCGCGTCGTCGGTCCCGCGTTGGCGGGAGTGTTGATCGCATCGGTCGGGACCACGCCGTGTTTCGCGGTCAACGCCATCTCCTATGTGGCGGTGGTTGTTGCCCTGCTGGCGATTCGGCCGCTCACGGTACGCACGGCCGGAACCGGAAAACCCGGTGGTGTGGCGTCGGCGCTGCGTTATGCCCGTACCCGGCAACAGCTTTGGCTGCCGCTGACGATGATGGCCCTGGTCGGTCTGCTGGCCTTCAATTTCCCGGTCATCCTCCCGGTGTTCGCGGAGAACACATTTCACGGCACCGGAGGTACCTACGGGTTGCTGTCGACCATGCTCAGCATCGGATCGGTCGCGGGCTCGCTCGCGGTCGGCCTGCTGCCGCATCCGCGCCGAACGTACCTGGTGGCGGCGGCGACAGCCTTCGCCGTCGGGCTCGCCGTCACCGCCGTCGCGCCGAATCTGATCGCGGCCTGCGCGGCCCTGGCACTCACCGGGTTCGCCGCATTCAGCTTCGTGACGTTGGCATCGACTGCGCTGCAACTACATTCGGACCCGAGCTATCGAGGCCGGATAATGGCGCTGTGGGTGTTCGTCTTCATGGGGACCACGCCCATCGGCAGTATCGTCACCGGTTGGATCACCGATGCCGCGGGTCCGCGCGCGGCGTTGGCGGTCGGGGCCGTCGCCTGCCTGGCCGCGGCCATCATCGCATCCCGGGTGCACACTCCACCCCACCCGGACGATATCGAGGTCTGACAATGTCCGGGTCCCGGGCTCAGGTCCTCGGCGTGGGCGGTCGCAGTGCGGGAAATCGGTTCAGGATCTTGTCGATCTGTTGCCGGACGGCGGTGAGCTCGGCATCGAACGGTGTGGCGGACGCGGCAGCGCCCGCTGATGCGAGCTCGCGGCGGCGCATCAACGTCTGCGCGTGGCCGCGCAGCTCGACCAGGAAGTTCCGGGCCTGGGCGAGTTCAGGGTCTTCATGCATCGGTTCTCACATCGACGGGGGTGCACGCGTCGGCATCGGCGGCATCCGGGGTGCGGGAAGTATGTCATGGAATGTCCACTTGCTCGTTTCCTGCGGTTCAGTCCGATGCCTCAGGTGCGGCAGCGTCGAAGCGAGTGCGGGCGTCGTCGATGTGGCCGAGGTACTCGTGGGTCCAGTCGCACATTCCGTGTACGAGTTCGCGTAGCACGTGGCCGGGCTGGGTGAGGGTGTAGTCCACGCGGGGCGGGACGGTGGGGAAGACGGTGCGTTCGATGAGGCCGTTGCGTTCCATCATGCGCAGGTTCTGGGTGAGCATCTTGTGGCTGATGCCCTCGATCGCATTGCGCAGCTCGCTGAATCGCATGGTGCGCTCGCCGAGCAGATCGACGATCAGGAACGCCCATTTATTGGCGATCTCGGTGAATATCTCGCGTGCGAGTGAGTCCGCGCGCGTCACATCGGCCACATCGAGCGGGCTCTCGAACTGCTGGGTTCCCATGAGGTTCCTCGGTTACCTGAAGGTGCGTTCTTCCATGTCCGCGCTCACTCTCCTACGGTGACCGAGTATCCGCAAGTGACAACGTGAGAGGACGGCGCTGTGGCCATCGAACTGACGAACGTGGACGGACTGCCGAAAATCGATCTGTACCAACAGGTTTCGGTCGCGACCGGATCTCGGCTGGTGCACATCGCCGGCCAGGTGTCCTGGGACGCCGAGGGAACCACCATCGGTGCCGGGGACCTGGCCGCTCAGGTGGAGCGGTGCTACCTCAATATCGGCGCTGCCCTGGCCCAGCTCGGCGGCAGCTTCGACGACGTCGCCAATCTCACTGCCTACGTAGTGGATTGGACTCCGGACAAGATGCCCCAGCTCACCGAGGGCATTGCACGCGCGGCAGCGAAACTCGGCACCACCGCCACCCCACCTGCCACCCTGCTCGGCGTCGCCGCGCTCGACATCCCGGATCATCTGATCGAGATCACCGCCACCGCGGTCCTGGAGTAGTCGTCAGGTGAGCGATTGGCTCGCTGCCCGCAAATCCCGCAGGGCCGCAAGGGTATACGGCGCGAGTTCGGCGTCCTGGCTGGCTTCGAGCCAGTTGGCGTAGCCGCATTTGAACGCGAGGATGCCCAGTTCGGCGGCGAGGTGCGCGGTGGGGTTCGGCACGTCGCGGGCGAGCAGTGCCTCGGTCATCGCCGCTGCCATCCCGACGCTTTTGAGGGCGTCACGCTCCTGCAGTTCGGTATTGGCGGCGATGGCCGCGGCCAGTCGGGGCGCGAGTTCGCGATTCATCGGACCCATTGCGCCGGAAGCGCGTTCGAGGCCCGCCGCGACCGCCTCGAGTGGAGTCGCATCGATGGGCGCTTCGGCGATGCCCTCGGTCAGCAGTTGGCTCAGCGTCTGCTGACCCGCGCTCAGCAGTTCGCGCTTATCCGAGAAGTGGCGGAAGAACGTACTCTTGGTGACCCCGGCTCGCTCGGCGATCTGGGTGACTGTCGTGGCGTCGTACCCCTGCTCGGTGAACAGGTCCACGGCGGCCAGCACAAGCCGCTCACGTGCCCCGGGTTCCCATCGCGCCATGTCAGCCATGATAGGTGACGGGACAAAGGTGCTGTCACATGGAAGAACGACCTCGATAACGTCTGAAGCACCCACCGATGTCAATGGAAATCGGGTAGTTGCCGCCGCCAACCGCCTAAGTTAGGTTATGCATTCCAAACTTTGTCCGAGGCGAAGGTGTGTTCGTGGAGTTCTCTCGTCGGCAATTCCTGGCAGCAACCGGACTCGGGACCGCCGGACTGCTCGCGGTTACCGCGTGCGGCACGTCGAGCTCGGACGGCGGAAGTCCGCGCAATGGGGGAACCCTGCGGGTCGGCGCGCTCGGGAAGGCGTCCAAGATCGAACGTGATCCGCACAAGACCTTGAGCAATGACAGTGATTTCCTCATCGCTTCGCTGGTGTTCGATCCACTGACGGTTCCCGCCGCGAATCCGAATGTCGCGCCGCGATTGGCTTCCTCATGGAAGCAGCTCGATGATCCGCGCAGTTGGCGGTTCACCATCGCGCAGGGCGCGGCTTTCCACGACGGTGCCGCGGTGCGTCCGGAAGACGTGGTGTGGTCGCTGCGGCGGCTGCGGGAAATCGCGGGGGAGACCAAGGTTCCGGTCGCCTCCGGTGATGCCATCACCGCAGACGGCGCCGATGGCGTGATCATCACGACCATGGCGCCCAATCGCGATCTGCCGATGCTGTTGCGGCTCATGACATTTGTGGTCAAGGCTGGCACAACCGACTTCACCGCCGCGGTGGGCAGTGGGCCATTCCGGCTGGAGTCCTACAACGACGGCAATGCCCGGCTGGTGCGCAACGAGACCTGGCACGGCGGGGCACCCCGGGTGGACGCGATCGAAGTTCGCCGTTTCGAAAGCAATACCGCGCTGGCCAACGCCGTCATGGCCGGGCAGATAGACCTGGCCTCCAATGTTGGTGCGGTCGCGGGCCGAACAGCTGCCGGGCGTGGTGACCTGTCGGTCGTGCGCCGCGCGAACGATATCGTCATCCCGATTGTCATGCGCACCGCGGACGGCCCGTTCGCGGATGCGCGAGTGCGAAACGCGTTGCGGTTGGCCGTCGATCGCGACGTCATGGTCAAACAGATCACCTCGGGCTACGGATCGGCCGCCAATGATGTACTCGGCACAGCCGATCCGACATACGACACCACACTGCCCAAGCGTGGTCGAGATATCGTGCGCGCCAAGGCATTGCTGGCCGAGGCGAAGTTCGACACCGGCCGCACCTATCCGCTGGTGACCAAGGATGAAGCGGTCGGCGAGGTCGATTCTGCGCGACTGTTCGCGACCCAGGCCGCTGAGATCGGAGTCAAACTCGATGTCGTCGTGCAGGACGCGAATGTGTTCTACGACGAAACCTGGCTGAAGGCACCGCTGTACACCGCGAACTGGGGAACCAATGATTCGGTGATCTTCTTCGCCAGCAAGACCATGATCTCCACGACGAAGTGGAATGAGGCGGGCACCCACGATCCCGATCTCGATGCCGCCTATCTACGCGCATTGTCGGCAACCGATGATGCCGGGTATTCGTCCGCGAGCCGTGAGATCCAGCGTATTGAATACGATCGCGGCGGATACCTGGTGTGGGGCACCGCCGATGGCGTCGATGTCGCCTCCAGGAAAGTGCGCGATTTGCCGACACTGGCTGGATATGGCCGAGTACAACTCGAACGGACCTGGCTGGCCGGTTGATATCACCGAACGGAGCACCGCTGATCCCATGTCGCACATAGGGTTTCCGAGTACCGTGACCCGCTGGGCGCGGCTGATTGTGCTACGCGTGGGATGCCTGCTGGGTGTTCTGGTCGTCGTGTTCGCCACGGTGGCACTGCTTCCCGGTGGGGGAGCCGGGGCGGTGCTCGGTCGTGACGCCAGCCCCGCGCAGGTTGCCGCCTACGAGTCCGCGATGGGTATCGACCGGCCGCTGCCGATTCGGTTCTGGTCCTGGCTGTCCGGGTTATCGCATGGAGACCTCGGAGCCAGCGTGCGCGGAGGCTCGATCAACGACATGTTGTCGGCGAAATTCCCGAATACGTTCTTGCTGGGTGGAATCGCGCTGATCGTCACCGCTGCGGCGGCGACGATCGTCGGCTCCTGGTGGTTTCTGCATCCGCGTGGTCCCGCCCGGCTGCTCGGTCCTGGCACGACCGCCGCCGTGGCGGTACCGGAGTTCGTGGTCGCTACCGTGCTGGTCTTTGTCTTCGCTCTGGGTTTGGGATGGTTACCCGCGGTGACAGTCGTCGGTGCCGGCGGTGTAGTCGTGGACGGTAGGTCGTTGGTGCTACCGGTACTGGCGCTGGCAATCCCGCAGGCGGCGTGGAACATTCGGGTCACCCGCGCCGCCCTCGAGGAAGCTGCGCAGTTGCCGCATGTGCATGCCGCCGAACTCGACGGTCTGACACCCCGTCATATTCTGGTGCGGCATGTGCTGCCCATCGCCGCTCCGACCATCGCGTCCTCGCTGGCGACATCGGTGGGCATGCTGCTTGGCGGTGCGATCGTGGTGGAAGCGGTGTTCAACTATCCGGGCATAGGTTCCGTACTGGCCGGGTCGGTCAATGACCGCGATCCCGCGGTAGTGGCTGCCGTCGTTGCGATTGCCGGGATCGCGATCACCGTGGTGCTGATCCTGGCGGATCTGGTGCGCAGTTGGTCTGTGCGAGGGCGCTCATGACGACGCGGCCGGTATCGATTCCGCCGCGGACGGTGCTCACCGTACTTCCGGCGATCATGATCGCGACGGTTGCGATGTGCGGTCCATTCCTCGCGCCGCACGGGATTCGTGACAGCGTGGATATCCCGTTCGCCGGCCCCTCGGGCGACGCCTGGCTGGGCACAGACCATCTCGGGCAGGATGTCACGAGCAATCTGCTCGCGGGCGGCTGGGGGCTGATCACCATCGCCGCTGTGATCGCGGTTGGTGTGACCGCGTGTGCGGCACTATTGGGAGCCGCTGCGGCGCTGCGGCCCGGCATAGGGGCCGTGGTGGAGCGAATCGCCGACTCGGTGATGCTCGTGCCGCCGATTCTGGCGATGCTGCTGGTCATGCTGTCCTGGCCGAGCTCGGGAACATTCGGCCTGGTGCTGGTCGCGACCCTCATCGGAACCCCGTATTCCGCACGTGTGTTCGCGGCGGCCGCAAGCTCCATCGCGGCGAGCGGATACGTCGAAGTCGCAGTCGCCAGCGGTGAATCGCTGCCGTACCTGCTGGTGCGCGAAGTGCTGCCGAATCTGCGCCCGACGATTGCCGCGCAACTCGGGCTGCGGTTCGTGGAAGCGATCTATCTGGTCAGCACGGCAGCCTTCTTGCAGCTGCCCGCATCGCTGGGCCAGACGAATTGGGCAATCATGGTGCGCGAGAACAGCTCCGGAATCATGCTGAACCCGTGGGCGGTCATCGCCCCCGCTGTCGCGATCGCCGCCGTCTCGATCGGGGTGGCGTTCACGGTTCGGAGATTCGATACCGCTGGGCGGATCCGATGACCAAGCGCACGGTGGTCGTCGAGGACCTCGGCCTGATCGATTCACGCAGCGGCACAACGATTCTGGATACAGTCTCGGTGGGTCTGGACTCCGGCACCGTCACCGGCCTCACCGGTGAATCCGGATCCGGTAAGACAATGTTGATGAAAGCCCTGTTGGGTTGGCTGCCCCGCACTGTTCACCGCACCAGCGGCACCATTCACATCGCCGGGCAATCGGTACTTGACCTCGACCCCGGCGCACTGCGCGCGCTCCGCCGCACCCAGGTATCGTTCGTCGGTCAGGATGCCGGGTCGGCGCTCAATCCGGTGATGCGAGTGCGTGCGCTCTTGGCTGAAACCGCCTCTGACGCAACGGCCGTCGAGCATACGCTGGCCAGGGTCGGGCTTCCGCAGTCCCTCGTCGAACGGCGCGCGGGCGAGCTGTCCGGTGGCCAGCAACGCCGGCTCGCGCTCGCACGCGCGGTATTGCGAGACACACCCATTCTGATCATCGACGAACCCTTCGGTGGCCTCGATGCCCAGGCCCGGCGGACCGTCGCCGACCTCCTTCGCTCCCTGGCACACGATTGCGGTAAAACGATTCTCGTCTCGGGACATGACGTCCCGACCCTGGACGCTCTGGTCGATGCGCATATCCACCTCGGCAAGGACTTCGAATCCACGCCTGCGGAAAGCCGCGCGACGGTTGCGCCGATACGTCCGAATCGACTCTCCGCCAGCGGAATTGGCCTCGCGCGCGGCGGACGGACGATTCTGTCGAACATCGAACTCACGGCCCGTACGGGTTGTGTTACCGCCGTCCTCGGCGAATCCGGCGCCGGCAAAACGACTTTGGCGCGAATCCTGGCCGGGCTCGAACCCTCCGCCGTCGGACAGTTGACCCTGGAGTCGCGTCCGATGCCGCTATCGGGGCGCCGCCGCGGCAAGCAGATCACCCGCATCCAACTGGTCCCGCAGGATCCGCTGTCCACGCTCAATCCGCAGCGCACCATCGGCCAGATCCTCGAACGACCGCTGACCCGCCGCGGCATTCGCGACCGCGCGCGACGTGCCGAAACCGTGGCGCAGGTACTCGGAGCGGTGGGTTTGAACCCTGAGCTGGTGACCCGTCGTCCCAGCGAGCTGTCCGGTGGCCAACGCCAACGGGTCTCGATCGCGCGCGCACTGTCCTACAACCCGGAAGTCCTCATCTGCGATGAAGTGACTTCGGCCCTGGATCCGGACACCGCGAACACGATCATGGCGCTGCTGGCGAGCGTGGCTCACGAGTCCGACATGGTGGTAATCGTCATCGGCCACGATCTCGACCTGCTTGCCCGTCATTGCGCGGAAGGCATCGTGGTCCACGAAGGAGTTCGTCTAGCCGCCGGTCCGGTCGCGGACCTGCTCCCGCATTTCCGATATCAGCCCACAGGCTCCGATAACACCGGTTCCCCGTAGGCGTTTCGGATCGTAGAGGCGAACGGGATACTAGTTGGCGATTGGAAACTAGTTGATTATGGTGGCAGCTGTGAGCGATGAATTGACACCACAGGCCGCGCTGGACATTGCCTCGGCTTCCAACCATCGGGCCCGCACCGCGACGGCTCGGCGCGGCTGGGTGGCGCCGGTGGGAGCGCTGCTGTGTTTCGGTGCTTTCTTTCTGATCGGCGACACGATCGGCATGCTCGTCGATCGGACGATCACCGCCCGCGGAGTTGCCGGAGTCGTGGCGACGCTGGCGCTCGGGCTGTTCATCGCGTGGGTGATTCGGAGCTGGAGGAACGGCGGTGTCGTCCCCAGATCTCTGGCCGAGGAACCGGTGCGGGGATGGAAGCGGACGGCCTCGGGTGAGTTGGTGCCGTCCGTCGCCTTCGTCTTTCTCAGTGACGGTGCATTCGCGCTGGTCATGGGTGTGTGGACCTGGTTGCGGCTGGCGCGGCGGCGGGTCACGGCGTGGCGGAACTGAGTGCGGTACTCGCCTCGCTGCCGCGTCTGACCGTGGTCGCGTTCCTGGACGGGTGCCAGGAGGCGGAGTTCGGGACGATCGTCGAGCTGTGTGAGATGAACAAGTCAACGTTGTCCAAGGCGATGACCGCGCTCGAGAGCGCCGAATACATCACGGTCACAAAGGGATACATCGGGCGCAGGCCCAGGACGTGGCTCGCCCTGACCAATGGCGGCCGCAGGGCGTACCACGAACACCTGAACGCGCTCACCGCGCTCGCACAGCAGGCGCGCAGCGCGGCCGGTGATGCGGATTCACCATCTCGCGAACCCTGATCTAGGCGGGTAGCACACCGAGACAGGCACTCCTGCCCGGAAGGCTAAGCGGCAGAAAGCGTCTCGATCACCGCTTACAGCTTGCAGCGCGTGTCGGCGGTTGGGCTTCGGAGTTCGACGAGATAGTCCTCAACGGCCTTGTTGACGCAGGCGCTGGTGGCGGCGAATGCGACGGTGTGCTGGTTGCCCTCGACTGTGAGCGCGGTACCTCCGAGGGCTGCGGCCAGCTTCAAACCACCTTCGTACGGTGTGGCGGGGTCGCCGGTGATCGAGATGGTCAGCGTCGGGGGCAGACCCTTGATGCCGGTGGCGTAGGGATAGCCGAGAGTCGGTGTGGCGGGCCAGAATTCACAGCCGTCGCGGGCTCCGTCCGCGCCACGGCCGGGGTCCAGGAACGGAGCGACGCGATAGATGTCCCTGCGCAGGTCCGTTTCTTGTTCGGGGGAATGACGCTGCTCGTCCATGCAGTTGATCGCGTAGTTGGCGTCGGCGATATTGGGCCAGCGGCCGTCGGCGCCGCGGCCGCCGAAGGCATCGCCGATCTTGCGGAGGGTATCGCCGTGCCCGGTGCGGATCTGGGCGAGGCCGGCGGTGATGACGGGCCAGACAGCCGAGTCATAAAGCCCGGCGATCACGGACCCCACCGCGAGTGGATAGTCCGCAATTCGGTTGTCTCCCGCGGGAATCGGATGATCCAGCAGCGGCCGCACAATGCCCTGAAATTCCGTGACGGCCTGGCTAGCGTCGGTGCCCAGGGGACAGTCGGGGCGGGTAACGCAGTCGGCGGCCATGGCGTCGAAGGCTCGCTGGAAGCTCGTGAACTGCGAGATTCGACGCTCGGAAGTGCCTGTGGTGGGATCGATTCCACCGTCGAGCACCATCGCGCGTACTCGATCGGGAAAGAGCTCGGCGTACACTGCGCCCAGTCGTGTGCCGTAGCTCTGCCCGAAATAGGACAGCTTGGTGTCGCCGACGGCGGCGCGCAGGATGTCCATATCCCGTGCCGCGTCGCGGGTTCCCAAGTGGGCGAGCGCCTCTCGGCCACCGGAGCCCTTCGCGCAGCGGTCGACCACTGCGCGGGTGTCCGACTCGGTGAACCGGCCCACGGTGGCGGCGGTGGGGAAAACGGCTGCGCCACTGTCATCCTCGGCATCGCTATAACAGCGCACCGACGGGCTGGAAGCACCAACGCCGCGCGGATCGAAGCCGACCAGATCGAATCGCTCGCTGAGCCTGCTCTGCGCCCACGTGGTCGCCGCCGCCGCGGCCATACCCATCCCCGGCCCGCCCGGCCCACCGGGATTGAGCAGCAGCGACCCGATGCGCTCGCCCCGCGCGGGCACCTTCAGCACCGCTATCCGCATCGTGGCCCCGCCCGGGTCGGCGTAATCACGCGGTACCTCCAGCCGACCGCACTCGAATCGGGGGTCGGCGAAAGCCTTCTCGTCCGATGCGGTGGTCGCGTACCCGTCGCATGAGGCGAATACCAGTTTCTGGTCGTAGAACCGTTGCAGGCGCTCGGAATCCGACTGTGTGCCGGAGCAGGCGCCGAGCGCCATGGTCAGCGCCACGACCGAAGCGGTCGTGGCGAAAACCTTCCTTCCCGTGGCCACGCGAATATCCCACGCCATTGCGCTCCTTCTCACTGATCTTCGCCAGGTAATTCCGCCTCTGTGGCTGTGCCCCATCGGCGAATACACAAACACGCGAAGTCCGTTCGCGGCCGTCGCAACGCCGGGCGGCGAGAACAGGACGGGGCGGATTCTCAGATCGGCTCGGCCCGTTGCTCTTTCGAGCTCCGGTGCTCGGCCAGGAATGCCAGCACATCGGTGTTGGCGCGGTCGCCGACGTCGACGGGATAGTTGTGTCCGGCTCCTTCGTAGGTGACGAGGCGGGCGTCGGGCAGCGTCTCGGCCAGCCGCACCCCCGCCGCGTACGGCACCGCCTCGTCCGCGGTGCCGTGCAGCACGAGTGCGGGTGCGGTCAGAGCGGCGACCTTGTCGGGGGTCATGTCGTACCCCGCGATGGCGAGGTCCTGGGCGTAGACACCGCGCGCGGAGAAACGCATGCGGCAGAGTACGTCGAGGTCGCGTTCGACCGCCTCCGGCGACGCCATCGGCCCGTAGAGTCGCTTGCGCAGTAGAGGTTTCAGCAGGCGGGCCGGGACGCGATACCTCAGCTGGCGGGCCAGGAAACCCGGCGGCGGCGGTAGCGGGTGTTCGGGACTGCGCATCGCGGTGCAGCCCAACACCATCGATCGCACCCGCTCGGGCGCGTCGTGGGCGAGCTGCAGGACTATCCCACCGCCCATGCTCACGCCGTAGAGGTGCGCGTCCGCGACACCGGCGGCGTCCATCACCGCGCGTACGTCGGCGGCGAGATCGGCGACGGTCGCGGAGCCGGTGGCATCGCTGGTGCCGGTGCCACGGTTGTCGAAGTAGATCACGCGATACTGCTCGGCCAGCGCCGGAAGCGCCGGATACCACATGTCACTGGAGAACAGGTGGCCCATGACAAGCACCACCGGCTCGCCCGAACCCTGTTCTTCCCAGTGCAGGCGCACGCGCCCGCTGGGGGTGTCACTGATCGTGTACGGCATTGTCCGCCCTTTCGAGTCGTTGAGCGCGCAGCGCCGAGCGGCGCACCTTGCCGGCGTCATCCCGCAGCGGGTGGCCGACGATTTCCAGGCTCCGCGGCAGTTTGTAGGGCGAGAGCCGCTCCCGCAGAAACGTCAGGACGGAATCGAATTCGAGCTCGGCGGACGACTGCACGATGGCATGCGGCACCGCCCCGAGATCCTCGTGCGGCAGCCCGACCACGCACGCGTCGTCGATATGGGGGTGCTCGGCGAGAGCGGCTTCCACCTCGGCGGGGTAGACATTGGATCCGCCCACGAGGATGACATCGGTATCGCGATCGGTGAGGTAGAGATAGCCCTGCTCGTCGAGACTGCCGAGGTCGCCGAGCGACTCCCAGCCGCCCTCACGGGTGCGGGCCGAGCCGCCGAGATAGGTGTACGCGGCCGGGGCGTTCGCGCCGCGGCGCACCCACACCTCGCCCACCTCACCGGGCCGAAGTGCGGTGCCATCGGGACCGAGCACGGTGATCTCACCGACCACCGCCGGCCCGACCGATCCGGGATGCTCGAGCCAGTCGTCCCCGGTGATCGCGGTGGCCGCCTGTGCCTCGGTACCGGCGTAGACCTCGAGGATCCGCTCGCCGCCGAGCCAGTCGATCCAGGCGCGCTTGAGCCAGGGCGGACAGGGTGCGGCCATGTGCACCACCAGGTCCAGCGATGAGAGATCATGCGCGGCAAGCACTTCGGGCTCGAGACGCCAAATGCGTTGCATCATCGTGGGAACGGCGTACAGCCATTGAACTCGATGGGCGGCGATATCGGCCAGCAGCGTGCGGGCGTCGAAGCGCCCCTGCAACACCACGTGCGAGCCCCGCAGCAGCGCCAGTGCCGCGAACATGAAGGGCGCGTTGTGATGGAGCGGGCCGGGCACGGCCACGGTGCCCCCGGCGGGAATGCCCAGCACATCGGCGAATCCGATGACCTCGTCGAGCAGTGCGGCATTACCGGCGACGACCACTTTGGGGCGACCGGTGCTGCCTCCCGAGGCGGGTGCTTTCCACGCGGGCGAGATGCGCCGGGGCAGCGGGTCCGCGGACTCGTCCGGCTCGGCGACCGCAGGCAATCGCAGTCGATCCGTACCGTCTGGCAGCCCGACCACCCCTGCCGGGTCCACCACCTCGAGAATGCCCTGCAACTCGGCTGGTGTGAGTCGCGAAGACAGGGGCTGCGGCACCGCGCCGAGCTTCCATGCCGCGAACGCCGCGGTCATGAATGCCGGGGAGTTGTCGAGCATGATCGAGACGTACGAGCCGGAGGTGACGCCCAGCCGAATCCATTGGCGGGCCAGTCGATTGCTGTCGCGATCCAACTCGGCCCAGGTGAGAGTGTCCGCGCCGCGGGTGACGGCGGGCGAATCCGGCCGCGCTGCCGCGTAATCGGCGAGCACCTCACCGAATGTTCTTGTCGCAGTGTTCATTTCCCGCTCCTTTCGGCACCGAGCCGGGTGGCCAGACCGCCGGTGATGAAGTCGCGGTAGAGCGCGACGACGTGATCCTTGGGAATGTCGGGGTTCGCCAGCCACCAGCGCCCGAGCTGTTCGCCGACGCCGCTGATGGCGTAGGCGAAGGGGGTATCGATCGCGTCGCCGCCCGAGAAATGCGCGACCATCTCGGCGATGCGATCGATCGTGTGCTTGCGCAGTCCGGCCAGTTGCTCGGCGAACTCGGGTGTGAGTGCGGTGCTGGGGTTGAACAGCACCATCCAGCGGCGTGGGTCGCGCTCGAGCAGGTCGAAGAAGATCTCGCCCGCGCGCTGCATCACGACCTCGATACTGGCTCCGGCCTCGATGAGCACCTCGGGCTCGCGGACCCGGTGTTCGAGTTCGGCGCGAGCTCGGCGCGCGCATTCGAGAAAGATCGCGTCCTTGCTTTGGAAGTGCGAGTAGACGATCGGCCGGGTCACCCCCGCTTCGCGCGCGACGTCTTCGATCGAGGTGGCCTCGAAGCCGCGGGTGGCGAACAGGCGCTCGGCGATGTCGAGTATCTGGGTGGCGCGTGCTTCACGAGACATGCGGGTGCGTCGCTGGGGTGCCGGAGTGTCCACGTCGGTCAGTCTGCCCGACGGCGGTGCGGGTTCGAGCCGCGTGATCACGGCATGCTCCGGGTTTTCGCCCAGTCCCACCACAGGGTGGCGAGATCGGGGCCCTGGTTGTCCACGAGCGGACCGGTGCCGGGGCCGGGCCAGCGGTGCGTCATGCCGTTCACCAGCACGTAGTCGATCAGTGAGGTGTCACCGCCGCGCGCGAAGTACTTCGAGTACGTGTATGAGTGCTTGTTCGGATCGTTCACCTGCACCACTGATTCCGGAACATCATCGACCGGGCCATCGAGGGTGCCGTTCATCGCGAGGTCGTCGATCGCGGCCCAGTGGGTGACCAGACGCGTCGCGAAATACGGTGGCACAGTGGTGTCTTGGTCACCCTGGACCACCATGACCGGCACCGGGCGCGCTCGCGGGCCCATCTCGGCGAAGGCTCGCTCGGCGGTGTCCACGGGTCCGAGATTGACCGGGTCGAGCCTGCCTGCCGCATCCCGGCCCGCCTCGTTGATCTTGTACTCGCCGCCCGCCATCGACATTACGGAGGCGTAGACATCGGGGTAGGTGACTCCCATGATCACCGCGATGCCCGCACCGGAGGACGCGCCGAGCACATGCACCCGGGAGCGATCCGCGCCGAATTCGGTGATGACCTGTTCGGTGAGACCGGCGATCAGTGCGGGCTCGCCTTCACCGCGCTGTTGATGGGCGGCGTCGTCACCGTTCCAGCAATTCAGGCGCAGGCCCCGCAGGGGATCCTGCGACGGATAGACCACCAGGAAACCCTCGCGGTCGGCTACCGCGTTGAGGTCGGTCATGTCCTTCATCGAGTTCAGGGTGTAGCCGGTCATCGCGCACCCGTGCACCGCGACCACCAAAGGCAAAGGGCGGCCGGAAGATTGAGCGGGCGGAACGTGCACCTGATAGCTCACCGCGCCCGCGTTCCCGACGAAGCTCGCGGTGCGGTCGTAGCCCTGCGAGCCGGGTTCGGCGTGCGCGGCGCTCACGCCGGTGAACATGACGGCGGCGAGTGCCGCGGTGAGGCTGGTCCGAGCCAGCACGGCTCGGACGGAGTGCGGGTTGTTCATCGGGTTACCTCCGGTTGTGCGGCCTTGCGGCGATCGCTCTCGATAGTGGTCATTGCGCCGGCTACGCCGAGCGCACATGTCAAGCAGGACAAGGGAAGTAGCCACGCCATGCTCGTGTGAAGGCCGAGCGCCGACGCGGTGATCTCGGCGGTGGCGGTGGCGTTGCCGGCGAAATGCTCCGACAGCGCGCCGGTCAGTACCGGGCCGAACGCGCCGCCGAGTAGATAGAAGGCCGCGAAATAGATCGCGACTGCGGAGGCGCGCCGACGCGCCTCGACAATTTCCGACACAGCGGGCAGCGCGACCGGCTGCACCATGTTGATCAGGACCGATGCGAGCGATAGCAGGACGATGAATCCGACCGCGCTGCTCGGCGACAGATCGAATGCCGCCCACGCGAGCGGGGCCGCGGCAGCCATGCCGACGGCGGCCACCGCGAGACGCGCGACCGATGAGCGGCGTCGTGCCCGGTCGGCGATCGGTCCCGCGATGAGCACGCCGACGAGTCCCGCGACACCCATCACCAGGCCCGCGCCCGTCCCGGCTTCGGACAGGCTCAGCCCGAAGTAGCGCTGCAACAGTGGCACCAGGAACGTCGCCACCGAATAGCTGCTGATCTGCAGGCCGATTCCGGCCACGATCAGCCACCACATCGTCGGGATGCGCAGCAGCGCCCAGAGTGCTCGGCCGCCACGCTCGCGCTCTTGCTGCTGGGCGGTCACCGCAGGTCGCTCGGGCATCGGTGCCACGAGCAGCAGTCCGGCGACCACGAGACCGGGGATCGCGGCGATAAAGAACGGCGTCCGCCAGGAGCCGAACGCTTCGACCAGCGGACCGGTGGTGAAGAAGGCCAGCAGCAGACCCAGCGGCAGGCCGAGTTGAAGCATCGCCGTTGCCCGCGAACGCTTTTCGACCGGGAACATGTCGAAGACGGTGGCGTTGGCGGCCGGGGCGTATGACGCCTCGCCGACACCGACGCCGAGCCGGAAGATCAGCAGCGCCGCGAAACTCCAAGCTCCACCGCTGGCCGCGGTGAGGAAGCTCCACAGCACCAGGCCGCCGACCATGATCATCCGGCGCGATCGCCGGTCCGCCATGCGCCCGAGCATGATCCCCGCGAGGGCGTAGATCACGGTGAAGCCGCTCATCAGCACGCCGAGCCGGGTGTCACTGAGGCCGAACTCGGCCTTGATGTCCTCGGCGACGATCGTCGGCAGGGCACGGTCGTAGAAGTTCAACACATTGGCCACCGCGAGCAGGCCAACCAGACGCCAGGCATAGGGCGGGATGACGGGCGGCGCGTTCCCGTCGGCATTCGAGCTGCCGGTCGAGTCGTGCGGGGGAAACGTCCTGCTGATCGGCATGGCGTCCTTCGAGCTGCGTGACTGGCGTCACTTTAACTTTACAGCGCGTAACTATAAGTAGACACGATGTAACCGTCAAGGGTGCCATTCGGCGAATATGCGAGGAGAGTGATGGGACAAAGGTGCCGTTGCGGTGCTACGGTGATGGGACCAAAGTCCCATCACTATCGAAGGTAGCGATATGCGCGTCTTCATTACCGGTGGCACCGGCCTGATCGGCTCGACCGTCATCGCCGAACTACTCGACAATGGCCATTCCGTCCTCGCGCTCGCGCGCTCGGATTCCTCGGCCGCGGCGCTTATCGCCGCAGGTGCGGAACCGATTCGGGGCGATCTCGCCGACCTGTCCACGCTCCGCGCCGGTGCCGCCCGCGCCGACGGCGTGATTCACCTGGCTTTCGACCATGCCGCTTTCGGCAGCGCCGAGGCGGTCGGGGTGGCGGTCGCGCAGGAAGGCGCTGCGATGGCCGCGCTGGGGGAGGAGTTGATCGGCAGCGATCGCCCGCTGGTCACAGTGGCGGGTACACCGGCGGTCCCGGGACGGGCGTCCACCGAGGCCGATCCGTCCCCGATCGAAGGGCTGGTCGGTGGGCGCGGTCATTCGGTGAACGCGATTCTGGAGCTGTCCGCGCGTGGTGTGCGCAGTGCGGCGGTGCGGTTGCCGCGCACCGTGCACAACGAGGGCAAGGGTGGATTCGCGGGCATGCTCACCGATATCGCCCGGCGCACAGGGGTTTCCGGCTACCCGGGTGATGGCGCGCAGCGCTGGCCCGCGGTGCACGCGCTCGATGCGGCCGTGCTGTTCCGGCTGGTTCTGGAGGGCGCGCAGGCCGGAACCGTGTGGCATGCGGTCGCCGATGAGGGTGACGCCGTGCGCGATATCGCTGCGGTCATCGGCCGCAGGCTCGGGCTCGAGGCAAAGTCCTTGCCGGAGGAGACATTCGGACCGCTCGGGACGATCTTCGCCACCGATCAGCCGTCATCGAGCGCCCATACCCGGCAGGTGCTGGGGTGGGAGCCCAAACATCCCAGCCTGCTCGAGGACCTGGAGAACATTGAGCCGTGATCGGCTGAGGACGGAAACCTGGACTCGCCGCATTGCAGTCGACTCTGAAGAGTGAGACTGGTTGCAGCGCAACCATTCTCCTATTCGTTTGACGTGGCGGGCAGTAGCAGGCCATCGGTGACTGTCCAGGTCGATCCGTCGGGGTCAACGCCGGTCAGCCCTTCCAGGTATGCGGTCCCGACCAGTGCCAGTGCGGCGGGATCGGCGATGGTGGTGACGATCGTGTCGCGGGCGGACCAGGCGGTCGACCACAGGAGCCGCCGGGTCATCTGCGCCCACCCCAGGCGCGGTCCTGTCATGACCCACAAATCCGTTGGGGCGGTGGTGAATCGGCAAGCCTGGCGCAGCCATGACGCCGCGGTCTCGGGCCAGGTGATGTGGTCGGCGATCCGCCCGCCGCCACGTTCCCACTGGTCCGCGACCGCGGCCATCGTCGCTAGAGCGGCGGGTGTGCGTCCCGATCCCAAGGTCAAGGTTCGCGCACCCCGCGCGCGAGCCGCCGCGATGATGGCGGCGATCTCGCCATCGGTAGCGGTGTGGACGTCTTCACCCGCGTGGGATGGGTTGTGCAGCAATGGTGTTGAGGTCGCGGCAGTCATCGGTTGCCTTCCTTCCAGATGAGATAGCGGTCAGGGCAACAGATCGCGCACGGCCGATAGCCCGCCGCGACCGCCGTAGCCTCGTCCGCGAAGAACACCCGGTACTTCACGTAGTGTCCGGCCGCGATCGCCCGCACCGCCGAGCGGCAATCCAGCCGCCCGTAGATCCTGCTGCGCCGATGCCCACCCCACAGTCCCGGTGTCTCGGAGCGATAGGCATTCCCCATGGCATCGAGCAGCAGGTAGGTGCGGGACGGTTCAGGCGGCATCGCGGACTACCGGTTCGGTGGCGCTCATGCGGCGGTCTCCAGATCCAGCAGCAGATGCTTGGCCTCGGCCCCGCCGACATATCCGCCCAAGCTGCCATCGGCGCGCAGCACCCGATGACACGGCACCACCACAGGCAGCGGATTGGTCGCACATGCCGTGCCGACCGCCCGCACCGCCTTGGGGTTGCCGACCAATTGGGCGACCTCGCCGTAGCTGCGGGTCTGCCCGTACCCGATCTCGGGCAGATGCTGCTGCACAATCTGCCGGAATCCATGCGAGAGCGAAAGATCCAGTGGCAGATCGAAAGTCGTGCGCTGCCGGGCGAAGTACTCGTCGATCTCACGTACGGCCTCGTCGAGGCGTCCCGGTGCCCGCAAGATCCGCGGGCTCACCTTGTGGGCGAGGGTCTCGAGGACGCCGTCGTGGCCCTCCCTGGCATAGGCCACCCGAATCAGGCCCCGCGGAGTGGCGGCCAAGAGCAACTGCCCGACCGGGGTGTCCATGGTCGTGTAGGCGACGTCGATCAGCTCGGCCTGTTCGGCCTTGTGCTCGAGCAGTCGGTGCAGCCGACCCATCGTGTCCTCGTCCACGGTGGCGGACAGAGCGGCGAGCACGTCATCGTCGTGGTGCAGCTCGTTCATCGTGTCGCTCCTTTCAATGTCGCGTCCGGATAGGTTTTGCGCAGGTTCTTCACACCGTCGGCCGCGGCGCGGCGCGCGGCATCGGTGCTGCCGCCGAGGATCTGCGCGATCTCGGTGTAGGGCAGTCCGGCCACATAGTGGTAGGCGATGGCTTGGCGTTGTTTGTCCGGCAGTGCGGCCACGGCCGCCCAGACTCCGGCATCGTCGGCCCCGACGACGCCGTCGCCGATCGGTTCCTCAGGCATCTGCTCGACCGGCAGTGGGTTGCGTGTGGCAGCCCGGACCGCGTCGATCGCCTTGCGATGTGCGATGGTCACCAGCCACGCCTCGATATTCGCGGTCTCCGGAAGATCCGGGTACGCGCGCATCGCGGCCAGAAATGTTTCCGACCAGGCGTCCTCGGCATCGTGCGCACCGAGGACGACCCGGCAGACCCGCAGCACGGTGGGCCCGTATTCGGTCACTACCGCCTCGAACGGTGGCTTCACGCTCAGAACAGCCTTCCCGCGCTGACCGTCGCCGGCTCCTCGAGCTCGAGCAGCGCGCGCTTGCGCTTGAGCCCGCCCGCGTATCCGGTCAGCGATCCGTTCGCCCCGATCACCCGATGGCACGGGATGAAGATACACAGCGGATTGGCTCCCACGGCCTGTCCGACCAGGTACGCCGCGGATCGGTCACCGAGCTGTTCGGCGATCTGCCCGTAGGTGATGGTCGCACCGAACGGAATCGCGGCGACCTGCTCCCACACCTTCCGCTGGAAGTCGTTGCCGGAGGGGCTCATCGGCAGATCGAAGTCGCGCCGCTGCCCGAGCAGATACTCGAACAGCTGCCCGGCGGCTTCACCCAGGACAGGATCATCGGCGAAGGACACCTCCGGCCCGAACAGCTCCTGGGCCGGTCGCAGGATGTGATGCCGGAAATACACGCCGCTGACAGCCTCATCGGTCGCCACGATCGTGACGGGGCCGAGCATGGCGGTGTCGATCACCACGTGCCGAGTAGTCATCTGCATCCCCTTCTCTCGTTCTCACCCTGTAGACGTTGGGCGGGCACAGAACGTGAGATCAGAGTTTTCGACGGCCGACCGATGATGGTTGAGCGGCGATTCATTCCATGGCTGCGGCCAACTGTCTGCGCGAGGTCACATCGAGTTTGCGGAACACTTTTCGCAGGTGGTAGTCGACCGTGCTGGCGCTGAGGAACAGTTGGTCGGCGATTTCCTGATTGGTGGCACCGCGCCCGGCGAGATTGGCAATGGTTTCCTCCTGGGCGGTGAGGGCGGTCCGCTGGGTGCGGGGCGGAGCGGAAGCTATTCCCAGGGGCGCCAATTCGCGGGCTGTGCGCGCGGACCAGGATGTGGCGCCCTGGGCGGTGAAGATGGCAGCTGCCTGTTCGAGGTGGGTGGCGGCGTCGGTGCGGCGGCGCTGTCGGCGCAGCCATTCGCCCAGCCGCAGGTGCGCGCGGGCGGCATACATCGGTGTGTCCGCATGCGCTAGCCTCTCGATTGCCGTGCGGTACAGCGCTTCCGGCTCATTCGCCGCCGCTGCCCGGGCCAGGGCGCGCAGTCCGGCCCCGAGTGGAGTGTCCAGCACGCGGGAGCGGTGCTCGAGTCGGTCGCCGAGTTCGGTGGCGATCGCGAATTCCTCGGCGTGCACGGCGGCTTCGATCAGATCGATCGCCAGCCACGCATTGGGCTCGCCGATTACGGTCAGCAGGGCGCGGGCGGTATCCCACGCATCGGCCGGGCTGCCCGCCGCCAACTGCTCGAGAAGTTCCGCGCGCTGCCAGAGTTCGACTCCCGCGCCGAACGCGGTATCGCGGCATTCCTCGATCTCGGCGGCGGTCTGTTTCGAGTCGAGTGCCGGTGCCGCGGTCCAGCCCCGTATGCCTGCACGCAGCGCGCGCAGGGTGAGATGATCCTCGGGGTAGCCCGAAGCCCCCAGCAGCACAACGGTTTCCGCGACACGTGCCCGTGCCTGCGCTACCCTCCCGGCCTGTATGTCGAAATGGGCCCGGAACGAGACGATATTGGCGAGCAGGAAACCACTGCTGTCTCGCCGCGCGCACTGTTCGATCCCGGCGAGAATGCCGTCGCGGGACGCGTCATCGATCAGTGTGCCGGCGACGTCGACCACCCCGCTGTAGGAGTAGAGGTACGGCAGTGCGGCGGATGGATGCTCCAGAAAGTACTGCGCCGCAGCACGATAGGTGTCGGCCGCGCCGGGCCGGTTCAGGATGAACTCGCCGTATGCGCGCATCGAGAGCGCCGGGGCGTTCACCGCGTCGGCGTCGACCAGCCGCAGTGCGACCTCCGCGAGATCGCTCGTGGTGGTGCCGACGGTGAGATGCGCGGACAGCCAGGTCCCGCGAATGCCCATACCGACCGCGCCGACGGCGTCCGCGTGTCGCCCGGCGGTATCGAGCGCCTCGGCGAGTCGCACCAGCGCGGTGGCGCGAGCGCCGAACGCGCCGGGTTCGAGTGCGGGCAGTCGGCCCTCGGCCCGCAGGACGGTGAGTTCGGCGCGCCGATCCTCACCGAGGAAGCGCTCGTCGATCTCGTCCATGACGGCGCGTGCCTGCTGGATGGCGCCGGAGAACATCGCGGACTGCACCGCGGCGAGCAGTCGCCGCGCCCGTCGCTCGCCCGTGCACGCTTGGGCCGCGCGCAGCAGCAACCGGGTCCTGGTCGCGAAGTCACCGCGCTGACCCGATGCGGCAGCGGCGTTTTCGAGCAGATCGGCGAGTTCGTCGTCGATTCCGTCGGCGACCGCCGCACGGTGCAGCAGGGCACGCTGTTCCAGGTCCAGTTCCGTGGACGCGCGACTGAGGCGAAGATGGGTGTCGCGGCGCTGTTCGGCGGTGCCGCCCGCGTAGATCGCGGATCGAATCAGCGGGTGCCGGAACACGATTCGATCCGCGACGGTGACCAGTTCGGCGAGTTCGGCTGGGGTGGAGGCATCGCGCGGCAATCCCGCCAGTTCGGCTGCCGCGCTGACCGTGCGCAGATTGCCGTCGGCCTCCGCGGCGGCCAGCAGCAGCCAGCGTTGGCAGTGCTCCGGCAAACGCCGCACCAGACGCAGATAGTTCGCCTGCAGATGGGTTCCCAGCGGGACCGGTTCAGGCAGCAGCGCGACCCCTTCGAGTTGCCGCTGGGTGAGCTCATCGCCGAGATCCCTTAGGGCAAGCGGATTTCCACCGGTCGCGACCGCGATCTGCGCGGCTATCGCGCGCTCGATGCCGTGCTCGCCGCGCATCGAGCGCAGCAGCGTGATCGATGTCGCGACGTCCAATCCGGCCAGGGTGCGGGTCGGCAGTCCGGCCAGGTGATCACGCCCGGCGCCATCGGGCCGCCGGCAATAGATCATGACCACCGGGTCCGCGAGCAGGCGACGGCCGACGAACGCGAACACCCCGAGCGACTCCTCGTCGACCCATTGTGAGTCGTCGACCCAAAGGAACACCGGCCGCGCGGCCGAGAGCGTGGTCACCAGCGCCAGCAGCGCGACCCCGATCGCGAGGCGGTCCGCGATGACACCATCGGCCAGGCCGGAGGCGACAAGCAGTGCGGTGCGGTGTGTTTCGGAGAGCCGATCGAGCATGTCGCGATAGGCGAGCACCAGTCGTTGCAGGGCGGCGAACGGCAGTTCGAACTCGGCCTCCACCCCGGTGATCGCGATCGCCTCGAAGTTGTCGTGCTCGGCCAGCGCCGCCGCGATCAGCGCGGTTTTGCCCATGCCCGCGTCACCCTCGAGGACAGCGACCGCACTGCGTCCCGATGTGGCCGACGCGCACAGCGCGCCGGTCCAGGCGAGGTCCTCTGCTCGGCCGAGCAGTTGAGTGCGCGTCATGGGAAGCTCACTGCCCGAACGTTATCGATGGCTATTCGAGTTTCCTCGACTGGCATCAGGTGTGGCACGTGGTCCCCCTCGTGGTGTGAGCGCGTCCGGATCTCGAGGATGACCTCTCAGGTCCAGGCTGCGGACCACGCGTAGTGCGTAGTCCTCACTGCCGGTCGGCGGGCGGCATATGTTCGCGCAGCTGTCTGCGCGAGGAAATGCCGAGTTTGCGGAACACTTTTCGCAGGTGATAGTCGACCGTGCTCGGGCTAAGGAACAGTGTCGCCGCGATCTCGGCATTGGTAGCGCCCCCTGCGGCCAGGGTGGCGACCTGTGATTCCTGGACCGTAAGTCCGTCGTGAGCTGTTGGTTGCCGGGGTGATTCGGGCTGCTCGCCGAGGGCGGCGAGTTCGCGGCGAGCGCGTTCGGCGAATGCGATCACCCCGGCACGCTCGAATCCGTCACGGGCACGGCGTAATTGGATGCTCGCGGCCTTGCGGCGGCGGCGTCGGCGCAGCCATTCGCCGTAGAGCAGGTGGGCGCGGTCCAGGTCCCCGGGCGTATCGGTGGTCGCCAGAATCGCCAGGGCGGCATTGAAATGGTGCTCGGCAGAGGGGGTTTCGTCGATCAGGGCCAGGCAGCGCGCACCGATTCCGCGCGCCCAGGCTGTCCGGTTGGCCGCGGCCATCGCGACCAGCTGCCCGGTGACCTCCACGGCCTCGTCGAGATGTCCGCTGCGCACCGCCGCCTCGACGAATTCCGGTAGATAACGCAGGCCCGCTTGCAGAAACGCGTGCTGCCGCAGTGACGCCAGCTTGTCGTAGGCCACGTCGTACCGGCCGTCGGCGAGATCTCGCACCGCGAGGGCGTGCATGGTGGCGGAATACACCCCGCCGACCCCGGCCGCCAGGGTGGCCTCGGCCAGCTGTTCGATCAGCTCGTACGGCGCTCCCGTCCATGCCAGATAGGAGCTGTTGATGACGTTCTCGGCGGAAAAGCCCATGGCGCGGCGTGTTTCACGCACCCGCTCGATGGTCCGCCCGGCGGTGCTCATATCGCCGCGATCGACGTCCGAGAGCGACCGCATCCACAGATAGATGTCCAGGGCGCGCAACGCACCGTGTGCCACCGCGATGCGCTCGCCCTGTTCCAGATGCCGGTCTCGGGCGCGTTCATCCCACAGTGCGGTGGTCAGCGCCACGCCTGCGGTGCCGAATACCAGGATTCGCTCATCGTCGAGTTCGGCCATGGCCGCGACGGCGGCGCGGATCGGTTCGACCGCAGTGGCATAGGGATCCAGGATCAGTGCGGCCACACCCGCCAGGACGGTCGCGGTGACCCCCTCGCGGACCGCGGCGGCGCTGCGCATTCGTTCGCCGAGTTCGGCCAATGTTGATCCGCGCCTGAGCCTTTCGACCGGCAGGACGGCATCGAAGGCGCGCAGCAGTGCGAGCTGCTCACGCTGCGCGTCGCGCCCGTGAAACAGATCCGCCGCGGTCGCCAGCTGGGAGTGCGCCTCCGGCATTCGCTGTGGGTCGATGAGGAATATCGCGGCCGACGCGCGCAGCATGAGCTCTCGTCCGGTCGCCACCGGATCGGAGTCGGCGGTGTCCTCGATCCGGTCCAGCAGATCCAGGGCCCGTTGCGCGGCACCGGCTTCGGCCGCCGCCTCGGCCGCGTCGAGCAGATGCTCGCGGCGCAGGGCCGGGTCGGTGGTGAGTTCGGCCGCGCGGCGCAACAGGCTTGCGCGCGAGAGCAGGCCACCGCGCTGCCCCGCGCGTGCCGCCGCGGCCAGCAGCAGCGCGGCGACCCGGTCATCGGGGCGCGGCGCGGCTTCGGCGGCGTGCCAGGCGTGCACATCGGTACTCGCCGAATCGGCGGCGGCGCGCGCCAGCGCGGCATGCACCCGCCGCCGGTCCGCCCCGGGCGCCGCACCGTAGACCGCGGCCCGGATCAGCGGATGGCGGAATCGTACGCTGCGGTCGATGATCACCAATCCGGCCGAATCGGCTGCCTCCCCGGCATTTTCGTCGATGCCGAGATCTGCGGCGGCAGCGTCGAGGAGCCTCAGGTCGCCGGTGGATTCGGCGGCGGCGACCAGCAGCCACTGCTGGGTGGCGGGCGGCAGGTCGCGTACCTGTCGTTGATAGAGCCGCTCCAGCCGCTGCCCGGCACCCGGCGGATGGGGCGCGAATGTGGAGTCGGCAAGTTGCCGAGGATCGGTATCGTTGGCGAGATCCGTCAGCGCCAGCGGGTTTCCGCCGACCGCGTCCACAATGCCCGCCGCCACGCGCGGATCGAATCGCACGCCCAGCAGTGTGGTGAGCAATTCGATGGCGCCGGCTCGTTCGAGCTCGGGCACCGGCTGCGCGGTGATACCGCCCAGGTGTACGTCCACATCGGCGTCGGGGCGGGCGGCGAAGAGTACGAGCACCGCGTCCGCGTGCAGTCGCCGAGCGGCGAAACCCAAGGCGTCCAGCGATTCCCGGTCCATCCACTGGGCGTCGTCAATCGCGCACACCACCGGGCGACGGCGTGCGGTGAGAGCCAGCAGTCCCAGCAGCGCACGCCCGACCAGGAAGCGATCGGGGACGGGACCGGCATGGTGACCGGCCGCCACGGCGAGCGCCTCACGTTCGTGTTCGGGCAGTTCGTCCGGTTCGGCGTCGAACTGCGCGAGCAGACGCTGCACGCCCGCGTACGGCAGCGACTGCTCGATTTCGTAGCCGTTCAGGCGCAGCACCAGAAATCCGGTGGCGCGCGCGATCGCGGCGTCGAGCAACGCGGTCTTACCGATGCCGGGGTCTCCCATCAGGCACAGCGCCTGCCCGAGCCCATTCCGGGTGGAGGCGATCAACCCGGCGATTTCGTCGAGTTCGGCGCTGCGGCCGACCAACTGTCCCGTGTCGTCGCTCATGATCGGTGCATCGATCGCTCGTTATCGACCTCGAGGCCGGTGCAGCGGGGAACGCTCACCAGGCACCCCCTCCCTGTGGATCAACCCGGAGCGCGCAGCGTAGAACTCGGATCGACCGGTGAGTGCTCCCGGTGTGCACGGGTTTTCGACTGCGCGTGCACAGTTGGTCGACGGCGGGCTATTCCGTGGCGGCCGGGGTATCGAGAATGGGCCTCGATTCGCTCGCGATGCGCCGCCACTCACGCGGCGCGATGCCGTACGCGTGCCGGAACCGGCGGGTGAAGTGGGATTGGTTGCGAAAGCCCCACTGCGCCGCGATGGCGGCGATCGACCGGTGCTGCGCTTCGGGCCGCGCCAGCTCCGCTCGGATCCGTGCCAGCCGTTCGCCGATGATCCACTGGGCCAGGCTGTAATCAGCTGCGGCACAGACCTTGTACAGGTAGCGCACGGAGATATTGTGCGCATGCGCGATGCGCGCGGCGTCGAGATCAGGATCCCCGAGATGCCGGTCCACATAGGCGCGAATTCTGCTCAGCAGTACCTCGCCGGGAGCGATGGCGGCGTCGCAGTCGGGGCGGCTCGCCGAGATCAGCAGTCCGCGAACCAGTTCCACGCTGGCCGATCCGGTCGCGGTCGCGGCGGGACCGAGGCAGAGCGCGTCCGCACCGCTCGTCATGGCGACGATGTGATCGGCCACGAGCCGGTACAGCGCACTATCCCGGACCTGCCGCGCGGCCGCGCGAATCTGTGGTGCGGGCAGTTCGAGCCGATCCAATGGGACGTACAGGCAGGTCGAGGCCCCCGAACCGCTCCATCGGAAATCGTAGGGGGCGTTCAGATCCATCACATGCAGTTCGCCCACCGGCACCGTGCGCTGGTCATCGAGCTGTTCGTAGTGGCCGAGACCGGTCTGCTGTACGGCGATCGCGAGCATCGGCGCTTCGAACGCGCGCACCTGGCGCGGCGTGCGGCGCAGCCGGATTCCGGACATCTGCGCGCGGAAGATGCTGGCGGGACCGAATTCCCACATCTCGAAGATGCCGTGCACCGGGCCGCCGGGGTCCTCGTGCACGACGTGCGAGGGCACCGAGGCGGTCTGCATCGCATCGCGGATGGCCTCGGCGCGCTCATCGGCAGGGAACGCGCGGGTGTCGAAAACTACGGTCACGGGCGGACCGGCAGGTGGTGTCGTGCGGTCATGGTCGGCATAGTCTGACCGCCGGCCGGGTATCGGGTCGAGAGGGGCATACCCAGAATAAATCAGACATTTCAGGCGGTGCGGAGAACCGGGTCCGCCGATGACCCGGTCCGATTCGCGCCGCCGCGTGGTCAGCCGAGCCGCTCGATGATCATGGCATTGGCCAATCCGCCTGCCTCGCAAATGGTTTGCAATCCGAAGCGCCCGTCGATCTGATCGAGCACCGACAGCAGTGTGGCGGTGATCCGGGCTCCGCTCGCGCCGAGCGGGTGACCAAGGGCGGTGGCGCCGCCATTGATATTGACCTTCGCGGGATCGGCTCCGGTCTCGGCCTGCCAGGCCAGCACGACGCTGGTGAACGCCTCGTTGACCTCGAAGGCGTCGATATCGTCCAGCGTCAGCCCGGCACGCTCGAGTACGCGCGCGGTGGCGGGAATGATTCCGGTCAGCATGTAGAGCGGGTCATCGCCGACGACCGCGAGCGCGCGAATGCGGGCACGGGGTCGCAGTCCCAGGCGGGCGGCGGTATCGGCGCTGGTGATCAGCGCCGCGGCCGCGCCGTCGTTGATCGGTGAGGAATTGCCCGCGGTCACCTGCCAGCCGATCTGCGGGAACCGGGCGGCGTAGGCGTCGCTGTAGAAGGCGGGTTTCAATCCCGCCAGGACCTCGACGGTGGTTGCGGGACGGATGGTCTCATCGATGGTCAACTCGGTGCCGCTGCCGTCGGCCCGGGTGAACGCGGTGGGTGTGAGTTCGGCGTCGAAACGGCCCTCCTTCCAGGCCGTCGCCGCGCGCCGATGACTTTCGGCGGCGAAGGCGTCGAGCTGACCGCGGGGCAGACCCCAGCGCGCGGCGATGAGTTCGGCGCTGATGCCCTGGGGGACCAGCCCTTCCGGGTAGCGGCGGCCCACGCGCGGGCCGAGCGCGTCGCGGCCCAGGGTCTGACTGCCGATCGGGACGGTGCTCATGGACTCCGCGCCCGAGGCGATCACCAGATCGTAGTCACCGGCTCGCACGCCCTGGGCCGCGAAATGAATTGCCTGTTGGCCACTTCCGCATTGGCGATCGACGGTTACCGCGGGCACGGTCTCGGGCAGTCCCGCCGCCAGCGCCGCCCAGCGGGTGGTATTGATGCTCTGCTCGCCGATCTGGCCGACCACGCCGCCGATGACATCGCCGATCAGCGCCGGATCGACGCCGGTGCGGTCGAGCAGGCTGCGCAGGGCGTGCGCGTGCAGATCGACCGGGTGCACCCCGGCCAGCGCTCCGCTCGCTTTGCCCTTGCCGATCGGTGTGCGGACCGCGTCGATGATGACTGCGTCCATGGTTCCTCCTGAATGCTTGTGTCCCGCAAGGGGAGGGGCCGCCGCGGCAGGTCCGGACGGCCCCTCGGTATGTGATCGCGTACCGGTTCAGCGGGTGCCGTCGACCGCCGCCTGGATGGTGTCGGCCACGATCACCGGCTGCGAGACGAGCGAGGCGTGCGAGGCGGTGATCTCGGCGGTGTGTGACGGTGCGGCCCGCGAGGCCATGAACCGCTGGGAGGCGGGCGGAATCACGTTGTCCTGCTGAGAAATCAGGTACCAGCTGGGGGTGGTCGCCCAGGAGGGCGCGCCACTGGGTTCGAGATTGGCCCACAGCGCCGCCGAATGCTGGTGATCGAACATCGTCGCGGCGGTGGCGGCGCTGACATCCTGAGCGAAGATGTCGTGGAAGTAGGGCTCGGCGATATAGCCGTCCAGGCCCGCACCTACGGGGCGCACTTCCAGTGCGGGAGGCAGGATTCGGCTGCCCGGGAACTGGATCGGACTGAGCAGTCCCTGCACGAATTCGCCTTCGGCGGGTGCGAAGGCGGCGATGTAGACGTTGGCCTTCACCTTCGCGTTGTGTGTATTGGTGATGACCGCGCCGCCGTACGAATGTCCGACGAGCACGACCGGGCCCTGGATGCCGTCCAGCACCTGCTGTACGGCCTGTGCGTCACTGTGCGGTCCGCGCAGCGGATTGTCCACGGTGACAACGCGATAGCCGCGTCCGCGCAATTCGGCCGCGACGCCGTCCCAGCTGGTGGCGTCGGCGAACGCGCCGTGCACCAGCACGATGGTCGGATCGCCGGGGCTCGCGTTCGCGGCGGCGGGCAGGATCGGGCTCAAGGCCAGTACCGCGGCCGCGGCCAGGGTCAGCAGCGGGCCGCCGCGCCGCTTGCCGGAGATACGGCCAGGGGTTGTCGGTGACGACATATCGATCACCCTTTCGTTCGAGAATCAGTGCGTAAGTGGATTGGTGTGTTGCGGAAAAGCGACGGGCTCACCGCGCGGGAGCCATCGCACGCGATCCCGCACCGCCTCGGACTCCCGCAGGAACCGAGCTCGCGCGTGCTCGCCGTCTTCGCTGAAATGACTCCAGCCTTCGTAGTGCACCGGCAGCGCCACCCGTGGCCGGAGCCGCTCGATGAACTTCGCGGCCTGCCGAGCGTCCATGGTGTATTTCACCGGCCCGGTGAGTCCGAATCGGACGGCTCCGAGATGCAGTAGGGCGATATCCACCTCGAGCCGGCGCGCGACCTGCTCGAGTCCTCGGAAGTAGACCGAGTCGCCCGACATCCATACCGCGGCAACGGTTTCGGTCGTACGGCCGATCGCGAATCCGAGCGTGTCGCCGACCAGTAGGCGACTGAGCGGCGGACCGTGACGGCTGGGGGTGGCGGTCACCCGCAGTGGTTCGCTGCCCGGCTTGCGCAGCACGGTCTGCTCCCATGGGGCAAGGCCCCGTGCGGTTTTCAGTCCGAGACGGCGGCTGCCGCTGTTGGTGGTGACGATGGTCGGAGCCGACCGCAGCAGTTCACGCCCGGCGTCGTCGAGATTGTCCGCATGGTGATCGTGCGAGAGCAGAACGACATCCACCGGCGGCAGGTCGCGCGGGCGCAGCGCCGGTCCGGCCGTCTTCACCGAGCTGGTGCCGAGCCCGAAGTCGTAGCGCCGCCCCGGATCGTCGAACGTCGGATCGGTCAGGATGGTCCAGCCATCGAGTTCGATCAGCACGGTCGGGCCGCCGATATGGGTGATGGTGACGGGAGTCATCGCCCGGCGTGTTTCAGTGCCCAGTCGAGCGCGTAGTCCGCGATTTCCTCCCAGCCGTTCTGGCTGACCAATCGGTGTGTGCGGCCGGGGAATTCGATCTGCTCGACCAGTGCCGTGCCGCGCGCGTACTTGCCGAGTGTGGCTCGCTGAATGGCGGGCGGTGCCACATGGTCGATTTCACCGGAGATCAGCAGCAGCGGTGCCCGGTCGGGCTTGGTGAAGTCGACCGCGGTGATTCCGCTCTTCTGTTTGGGCAGTGACAGCACGCCCTCGAAGAACACCCGGTTCGAGGAGTTCACCGCGCTTGCCTCCCATTCGCGGTCGGAATCGGCTCGGCTGAGGTCGTTTCCGAACGTGTAATGGAAGTGGCCCTTGGAGATCGGGCTGGCGCCATTGCGCCCGAACGGATTCGACAGCACCGGCAGTCCGGTGCGCAGCGTCGAGAACGGCAGGGCGAGCACCCCCGCGGGCTGTCCCGGTGCGACGCCGACACCGGCGATGCCGAGACCGCGATCGAGCAGCATTTGAGCGAAGATGCCGCCGAACGAATGCCCCATGATGATGGGTTGTTCCGGCAGCGCTTCGATGAGATCGGTGTAGTGGTCCACGATTTGGTTGATGCCGACGCCTTTGAGCGGGCTCGGGTCCGCGCGGACCTCAGCTGGAGACCGATCGTCGATCCCGGGCCAGCCGGGCACGATGACCTGATGTCCGCGTTCGCGGTAGCGACCGGCCCAGGTGTCCCAGCTCGACGGGGTCATCCAGAGGCCGTGGATGAGAACGATGGGCGGATTGCCCTGGTGTGCAGGCTGATTCATGATGGTGTCCTCGTTCCGGCGTTCAGGAGCGGATGAAGTCGAGCAGATCCTGGGACAGGCGTTGCTTGGCGGTATCGGGAAGCCCGTGCGCCGCACCGGCATACACCTTCAGCTCGGCCCCGGGAATGAGCTTCGCCGAGCGCTGCCCGCCGACCTCGAAGGGCACGATCTGGTCCTCGTCGCCGTGAATGATCAACGCGGGCACATCGATCGCGGCGAGATCGTCGCGGAAGTCCGTGGCCGAGAACGCGGCAATGCATTCGTAGGCATTGCGGTGGCCCGAGGCCAGACCCTGCAGCCAGAAGGCGTCGCGCACACCCTGTGGGACATCGCCGGTGCGGTTGTGCCCGAAGAACGGCCCATCGGCCAGATCGCGATACAACTGCGACCGGGACTCGCGCTCACCGGTGCGAATGGCGTCGAATACCTCGATCGGCAGGCCCTCGGGATTGTCGTCGGTGCGCAGCATGAACGGCGGCACAGCCGAGACGAGCACCAGCTTCGCCACTCGCGCCGAACCGTGCCGGCCCACGTAGCGGGTGATCTCGCCACCGCCGGTGGAATGCCCGACCAGGGTCACCCCGGTCAGGTCGAGCACATTCAGCAGCGTCGCGAGATCGTCGGCGTAGGTGTCCATCTCATTGCCGGTCCAGGTCTGCGTAGAGCGCCCGTGCCCGCGCCGATCGTGGGCGATGACGCGGCAGCCGTGCTCGGCCAGGTACAGCGCCTGGCCCTCCCAGCCATCCGAATTCAGCGGCCAGCCGTGGCTCAGCAGCACCGGTATCCCATCCGCGGGCCCCCAGTCCTTGTAGAAGATCCGGGTCCCGTCCTCGGTGGTCACGTAACTCATGGGATTTGTCCTTCCGTCGATACCCGTCCAGGTACCTCTTGAAGGTCTCGCACACGCGCTGCCTACCGAATCCCGTGCCACGCGTAGTCCACGTGGCCTCCCACGCCGGCCGGACTACGAGAACGCGCGTCATCCCGCAGGCATGCGTAGTCACCTCCGTGGTCGCGGGAATACCTGATGGCGGGCAGGGGAACCGCGGGTGACGCGCAGGCGAAGAATCCCGCAAACGGTCAGCGATCACTCCCGTTTGCCTGTTGTTTTCTGGGCGCGGGTTATAGCTTCGAGGTCGTAGCGGGTCGGGGATCCGTCACATGGAGGATCGGCCATGGAACACTGTCCGGCACCCGTATCGAGGACCAATCGGCCTCGACTGGCACTCGGTGAACATGCGGGTACGCCCGCAAAAGTTCTTGTCGTCGAATGCAATCCGGCCGCGGCCGAGGTCGCGGTACTCATACTGGCCACGGCGGGCTACCACTCGGTGCAGGCGATGAGCGGTCAGCGCGCCCTGGGCGCCACGATGTTGTGGTCGCCCGATTTGGTGCTGGTGGATCCGTTGTTGCCGGATATGCCGGGCACTCGCCTGTGCCGCCAACTGCGACGCCGGACCACCGCGCCGATCCTCATGCTGAGCGACCGAAATGACTCCACAAGCCTGGCGCATGCCGCCGCGGCGGGAGTGTCCGAATGCGTGCCGATTCCGGTCGAGACGGGCTATCTCCTGGGCCGAATCCACGCTCATCTGCATCGATCCGGCGACCGAGGCGAAACGGATCGACGTCGCTGAGCCGGGGGATTCACTCAGCGACGCCGACCACATGGCGCTGCCGGGTGCGAAGGACTTCCCGGCGCAGCCGGAGCCACTGCCAATAGCGGCCCGCGATGAGTATCTCGCCGTCGGTGCGCGCCGGGAATCCGGTCATGAACTTCTCTCCAGAGGTTTTCCGGCCGGACATCTCGCAGTTACCTGACATCGGCGTGTCCGGGCCGGTTTCACGTGCTTAGCGCGTGACCGAAATGGGAACACTTCCCAGTGAGTCCCGACCCGGTGCTCGGTGTCATCGAATCCTGACTTGCGGAGGTTGCCGTGGTGTTTGCGGCATTGCCGTCAGCGTGCGGAGCGAATATGGCCGGATCGTTGAAGCGGCCGAAATCAGCGGAAGTCGCCACGGATCGCCGCCCGGTGCGGTTGCCGCGGTGGTGGTCTCGGGTGCGATTGGGGCAGTAGGCCTTTTCGTTCGCCGCCTCAGACAACACTCACACCGGATCTCCACATCCGGGCACTACATTGGCGGCTGTGAATCGAACGGGGCTGGTGTCGGCTGCCGAGGTGGCGCACTCGGTGATCCGAGTTGGGCTGTCGCTGGCCATGATTGGCTTCGGGATGGTGAAAGTCATTCCGACGCAGTTCATTGTCTTCACGCTGCCCGGGGAAATGCTGGTGTCACTGGGTGAATCCTCGCCCTCGGGGATGCTGTGGAAGTTCATGGCGACATCGACGCCCTATACGGTGATCGCGGGCACGGTGGAGGTGATCGGCGGGCTGCTGTTGATCTTCCGCCGCACCGTATTGCTCGGGGCGCTGGTGTGCATGGTTGCGCTGATCCAGGTGAGTACGTTCAATATCGCCTATCACGTACCCGTGCTCGCCCCGCCACTGATCATGCTGGGCATGGCGTTGGTGGTGTCGATGCCGTGGTGGTCACGGCTGATCGATGTGCTGTTCCGGAACCGGGACTCTGCGGCGCTACCGCGGCCCCGGGGCGATCGGCGAATTCGGCTGGCGGGCAACATCGCTCACACAGTGGCCGCGGTGCTCGTCATTGTGTTCATGGGGGCCAATGGCATTCGGACCTATCACAACTACACCGAACGCCTCTCGTCCCTCGATGGCGTCTGGGCGGTGGACGAGTTTCGTGGCGACGGCCTCCGCTGGGTACGGGTGGCGATCGATGACCGCCCTGCCTCGCGCCGCCTGGTCCTCATCCGCGAGAACGGTGAGCTGACCGCGCAGGATCTGACCGTCGCGGAAGCGGTGCTGCACGTTGGCGAATCGACGCTGCGCTACACGCAGCAGTCCGACGCACGGCTGCATCTCACCGGCGATTTCGACGGAACCTCGATGGATACGACCCTGCGCCGTATCCCGCTGCACACCGAATCGCGCGATTTCCGCTGAGTCGCAACGGACCGACGGCGCGGGCACAGCGCGTCTGTCGCCGAAGACAATGCCGAGCCCGGGATTTCTCCGTTCGGTACAGTGACTCAGACACCGGCGCTCATCGATACTGATGGCTCGGTCGAAGGGTTTCCGGTTTTCCGGCGTTGTAAGGGGATATCAAGGTGCGCAACATGTTTCGTGATCCGGGCATTGCCGATGGTGAACTGTCCCGATACGTGGTGACGGTGGGTGATGATCCGGCCGAGTATCAGGTGACCGCGCTGGTCGAGCATCAGGGCGAGACGGGTTACCGCACGGATCTGACCGTGGAGATGCCGGACGATTTCAGCATGCGGGTCGCGCAGGTCTTCGATCGCACCGGCGGCCGGTTGTCGACGGTCAGCTACTCCGCCGAAAGCAAGCTGGGGGAGACCGTGGTCAGCCGCGAGGAGGGCAATTTCGTCGGCACCTCGCATCTCCAGTTCGGCGGCAAGGTCGAGCCCTTCCCGAGCCCCCTCACCTCCCTGCTCGGCGGTGCGACAACCTTCCGAGGACTCGATTTCACCAAGGGCGCCAAAGCAACCATCAGCCTCTGGCTCGCCTACTCGATCCACTGGCCGGTCGAGATCAAGGTCGAAAAACGCACCACCATCGATATCGCCGCGGGAAGATTCGACGCCTGGCAGGTGAAAGCCAAACCCAGCTTCGCCCACATCAACGGCTTGCTGGACAAGGTGATTCACGGCATCCTCCCCGCCTTCACCCTCCACTTCGAAGCCGCCGCCCCCCATCGCATGCTCCGCTTCAGCTTCCCCACCGGCCCACTGCCCTGGGACCCCAAGGGCCTGGTCCAGCTCGCCGAGGCGTAGTCGATCCCGGATGTCGGTGACCCGCCGCTCAAGTCATTCACCGCGCTCCTGATCACCGATGCCGAGTTCGCGCGGCAGGGTCACCGTGAATTCGGTGCTGCCCGGAATGCTGTGCAGGGCAATGATTCCGCCGTGCGCCTTGACTATCGCTTCGGCGATTCCGAGGCCCAATCCGGTGCTACCGGCGCGCCTCGAGCGTGATGAGTCGCCGCGGCTGAAGCGTTGAAATACCTCGGGCTGCAACGTCACCGGAATGCCCGGACCGTTGTCGGCGACGCGCCAGATCGCGTTGCCGACCGGGTCGGTGGTCAATGACACCGCGACCGAAGTTCCCGGGGCGGTGTGGGTTCGGGCGTTGGCGAGCAAATTCGCCAGCACCTGGTGCAGTCGAATCGCGTCTCCGGTGACGATGACGGGCTCATCCGGCAGATCGAGATTCCAGTAATGCTCGGGACCGGTGACATGCGCGTCGCTGACCGCCTCCACCGTCATCGCGGACACATCGACCCGCTCTCGCTCGAGCGGTCGTCCCGAGTCCAGGCGCGCCAGCAGCAGCATGTCCTCGACCAGTCGTGACATCCGCTCGGCTTCGGAGGCGACGCGGCTCATCGCATGGGCGACATCGGCCGGCACGGCGGATCGATTGCGCTGTGCGAGTTCGGCATAGCCGCGGATTACCGTGAGCGGAGTGCGCAACTCGTGACTGGCGTCGGCCAGGAACCGGCGAGCACGGAGTTCGGAGTCGTGCCGGGCGGACAACGCGCCCGCGATATGGCTGAGCATTCGGTTCACCGCTGCGCCGAGTGCGCCGATTTCGGTGCGCGGATCGGTATCGGCCGGCGGAACCCGCACGGGCAGTGCGACTTCGCCTCGATCCAGGCGCAGGTCCGCGACCCCGGTGGCGATGGCCGCGACCCGGTCCAGCGGCGCCAGTGCCCTGCGGACGAGGTGAACTCCCGCGGTCGTGGCCGCGGCCAGCGCGACCGCGGCGAAGAGCGCGAACACCGTCAGCACGCGCAGCACCGTGGCGTGCGCCTCGGCGACCGGCATGCCGATCACGACGGTCTGCCCGTGCGCGGTGGCGCGGGCGATGACGCGATACCGTCCGAGCCCTCGAATGGTCTGGGTGGTGTGCACGCCGTCCACCGCCAGCCGGGTCATTTCCGCATCGGCCGTGGCGGGCAACGCTATTCGTGCATCGCTCGAGGTCACCATGCCGCCGCTGATGACCTGCCCGTCCTCGACGATCGCGCCGAAGGTGCCCAGCGGCTGTCCGGGAGCGCCGATGAAACCCGGTCCGGGCCCCGAAACCCCGGTCGCCCCAGGTATTTTCGCCGAATCGGCAGGATGGCCATCCGCGTCCGCCGGATCACCGCCGACGATCTGGACCGCGCGCTGTGCGGTGTAGGTGAGTTGGCTGTCGAGCCTGCCCATCAGGAATTGATGCAGTGCGAACCCGTTGGCTGCCCCGACCCCGAGGCATACCGCGGACACCACCAGCACCTGTCCGGCCAGCAGCCGCGATCGCAATGACCGGGGCCGTCGTCCCCGGCCTGGCGGGGTGTCAGCGCGCCGGTTTGAGGACATAGCCGACGCCCCGCATGGTGTGGATCATGGGTTCGCGTCCGCTGTCGACCTTCTTGCGCAGGTAGGAGATGTAGAGCTCCACCACCGAGGCGCGTCCGCCGAAGTCGTAGTGCCAGACACGGTCCAGGATCTGGGCCTTGCTCAGTACCCGCTGGGCGTTCTGCATCAGGAAGCGCAGGAGCTCGAATTCGGTGGCGGTCAACGTGATCGGCTCGCCGCCGCGCCAGACCTCATGCCTGTCCTCGTCCAGAATCAGATCACCCACCACGAGGTGTTCGCCTCGTAGATCCGCCGCGATGCCGGATCGGCGCAGCAGTGCGCGCACCCGCAGGATCACTTCCTCGAAGCTGAACGGTTTGGTGACGTAATCGTCTCCGCCCGCGGTGAATCCGGCGATCCGATCCTCGAGCGAGTCCTTGGCTGTCAGCAGCAGCACCGGCAGATGTGGATTCCGCTTGCGCAACTCGGTGAGTACGTCGAGGCCGGTCATATCCGGAAGCATGATGTCCAGCAGGACGATATCGGGTCGTGCGTGGTCGGCCTGTTGGATGGCGCTTCTGCCATCGGCGGCGGTGAGGGTCTGCCAGCCCTCGTAGCGCAGGGCCGTCGACATCATTTCGGCCAGCATCGGTTCGTCGTCCACCACCAGTGCGGTGATCGCCGTGCTGTTTCGACCGGTGTTCACAAGCTCTCCTCTCGATCGAGGCTGTTTGTGTACGAGACCGTATCGTATCAATCCGCGCCGGATTCCGCTGATGGCAAATTCACAGCATCGTGCTGAGTGGCTGATAGCTCGTGCGGGTTGTATGGGGTCCATCGGCGCAACACGGCGTCGGAATCGAATGAAAACCGTTGACATGACTCGCAATTGGTGGCCGTGCCGGGTTTGGCGGTCGCCGCGGGACGTGATCGCGGACAAGGAGGTTCAAACATGATCGAGACGAGAATGAATCGCAGATCACGCCGGTTGATCGCGCGACTGGCGGTGTCGGGGGCCGTGGTCGCCCTCCCGCTCGCCGTCGTGGTGAGTCAGGCATCGGCCGAGACGCCGGCCGTCGTGCAGGCGAGCGACCAATCAGGCATCACGCTCGACAACGTCGCAGGTCCGGGACCCGGTGGCCGAGGCGGTCCGGGACCGGGTGGTCAGAGCGGCCCGGGGCAGGGTGGTCCCGGTCCCGGTGGTCAAGGCCCGAGCCACCCGGGCGGCGGATCCCCGCAGGGCGGGAATCATTCCACCGGCTCGTTCGGCAGCAGCTAGAGCGCAGTGAGCTGAGGCGTTCATCAGCCGGACCGGTCCTCCGAAATCGAATCCGAGTATTCGAACGACCCATCCCGTCAACAGATCAATGGAGGTGTCACAGCAATGCGAACCGATGGAGATACGTGGGACATTGCCAGCGGAGTGGGTGCGACCGCCCTGGGTATGGCGGCGTTCCGAGCACTGATTTCGGAGGGACCGGATCCCGGGATCCGGGACGATTACGCGCGCCTGTTCGTGGAGGCATCGGATGACCCGATCTTCACCGGGATGCTCACGCGGGATACCGGGCGGAACTCACCGTTCGCCGGACTGCTGGGTGCCCGGACCAGGTTCTTCGACGACTTCTTCACCGAGGCCGCGAAATCCGGCGTGCGGCAGGCGGTGATTCTGGCGGCCGGGTTGGATGCCCGGGCGTACCGCCTGGACTGGCTCGGCGGCACAACGGTTTTCGAGATCGATCAACCGCAGGTGCTCGAGTTCAAGGACCGCGTGCTGGCCGCGCATCGTGCGGAACCCATGTGCGATCGCAGGTCTGTCGGGGTCGATCTGCGCGACGATTGGCATATCGCGCTCACGGCGGCCGGATTCGACCCGGCATTGCCGACGGCATGGGCGGCGGAGGGTTTGGTGGAGTATCTGCCCGCCGCCACGCAAGATCTGCTGTTTCACCGGATCGATGAACTGTCGGCTCCCGGTAGCTATTTCGCGGTGAACGGGTTCCCGGTCGATGCCGATAGCAGTCGGTTGGTCGGTGCCGAGTCCACGTTCTATGACGAATCCGGTGGCGACAATCCATTCGGCGGACTCGATATGTCCGAACTCTTCTACCGTGAGGTGCGCACCGAACCGGGGCAGTGGTTGACGAACCGGGGCTGGTCGGTACGCAGTACGGACTCCCTCGAACTCACGATCGCCTACGGCGGTGAGCTTCCGCAGCTGCCCGACGAGGTCGCCGAGGTGCTGAGGAAGTCCTTCTACCTCACCGCGTCGAAGTAGTCGGCGTCGAGACGGCACGTACGTGGGCAGTATTCTCGAGCGCCTGCTGCGACTGCGGCGCAGGGCCCGTGGCAACCGGGTAACGCTGGTGCTCTTCCGGATCGGGATCGTCCTCATCGGTCTCCCGATCTTCGTGTTCGGCGCCATCGTCTTCCGTCCACTGGCCCTGCTCGGCCTGATCATTCTCGGATCCGAATTCGAATGGGCCCGGCGCATGTCGGAAGTCGCCCTGGTCCGCATGCGCGCCGCCCGAGCGCGCATGCGGACCCTTCCCACCTGGGCAACCATCCTGATCCGAGCCTCCGCCGTCGCGGTGATGATCGTTCCCGTTGTCGTGGGTCTGATTCTGTTTCGGGCGGGGTAATAGCAAATTCGCATGTGGCACTCCACGTTTCAGTGCTTCAGGACCCTCCCCCAGTGGGGAATCCCACACTCGCGAGGGGATGGAAAGTGTGTCACCGTGAGTTCGACAGATGAGAGCGGCAGAGCTGCCGGGAGATCGACTCCGGAGGGAGTGCTCATGTCGATGGTAATGATGGTGACGCTCGGGATCCTGCTGCCGGTGATGGGTGTGGGTTCGGCGTATTTGACCGTGGCGGCCACCTACTGGTGGGAGACGCGTCGTGTCCGCACCACACCCGCGCGAGAGCGTGCACGCGCTGTACGTCTTGCGCCGTCGTGGCGAATTCGGTTGACGTAGCACGTATTTTCACGTGGTCGGCGCCGTACCGTTCACTGAGTACCACGCACGAGCCAGGTATCGGGCGTTGAATGAGCTGTATGGCAGCACGAGTGAATCGGCAGACCGTGGATTTGTCCGGCTATCCCGATCTGATCGTCATCTATCTGGGGATGCGGGTCAATCGGTTGTACGGGGTGCGGACGTTGCTGGGTTTCGGGCCCAAGATCGCGACGTCGGTGCAGGATCAGCCCGAGGGGCTGCTACTGCACGAAACCGTTGTCTACTCGATGTTTCCGGCGAATATCGGGATGCGCCAGTATTGGCGGGATATGGATTCGCTGCTGGCGTTCGCGCGATCGGAGCCGCATCGGGTGTGGTGGCGAGACTTCCTGCGCGACAGTGGGGGAACCGGGTTCTGGCACGAAACCTATTCCATGACAGGGGGTATGGAGGCGGTGTACGTCGATGTGCCCGAGGCGATCGGGTTCCTGCGCTTCGCGCCGAATGTGCCTGCGCGGGGGTCGATGTTCGGGTCCGCGGCGCGGATGGGACGTGCCGATGCCGCCGAGAGCGCCGTCTCGGAAACCGAACTGTATGGGTCGCCCACCGACGAATGAGAAAGACGCGCGTGAGACCGCTACGCGTTCGCTCCCAGCACGGTGGCGGCGAGATCGGCGATCACCGGGACCGCGTCGAACAGATCGTCGTCCGATCCGATCATGGTGTCGAATGTTTCGAAGCTGGTGAGGGCCAGCAGGATTCGAACCTGATGGTCGGTGGCTCCCGCGGTTTCGTCGGTGAAGCGTTTGGCCAGCACCGTCAAACCTTCGCGGCGGCGCTCGTCGCGGGCGCTGATGACCGCGTGGACATCGGCGTCGAGCGCGGCCAGGGCGCGTAGCCGGCGCATGGCGGGGCGATCGGCCTGCCAGAAGCGTGCGAAGCAGGCGATGAACTCGGTGAGCGCCGCGGGCGGTTCTGGATTGGTGAAGGCTTTGACCAGTTCGGACAGGCCCCCCTCGGCCGCGAGGTCGTCGCAGACCGCTTCCAGCAGACCGGTCTTGGATTTGAACTGGTAGTAGACGGTTGCGCGGGCCACATCCGCGCGCTTGGCAATCGCGTCCAGGGTGAATCCGGTGTAGTTATCGGCCCCGCCCAGCACTTCCCGAGCGGCGTCGAGAACCTGTCGGCGGCTCTGCTCGATCTGCGCGGTGCGCTTCCCCAGATTGTATTGACGCGGGCTCATGGCCTTGACAGTACCTGGTGAACCTGATTAATTCATACAGACCGTCTAATTAATTAAATGAGGGCGAAAGGACAGTGGCGTGACTACTTCAGGGGTTGTGGTGCTGGGCAACCACCCGGATCTGGCGGGCAAGACCGCCGTGGTGACCGGCGGCTCGCGGGGCATCGGCGCTGCTACCGCAATCGCGTTGGCCCGCAACGGAGTTGACGTTGCGGTGGTGGGCCGCGATCAAGCCGCGCTGGACGGCGTCGCGGCCGCGATCACCGACACGGGCGGCCGGGCGCTGGCGGCGGTGGCCGATTGCACCTCCGCAACGGACCTGGACCGGCTACATGCCCAGGTCCTGGCTCGATTCGGCAAGGTCGACATCGTGATCGCCTTCGCCGGTGGTTACGGCCAGCCGGTGCCCTCGGTCGAGGAGACGCCCGACCATTGGCGGCACGTGGTGGATTCCGATCTCACCGCGACCTTCCTGACCATCTCGGCCTTCCTGCCGGAGTTGACCGCGCACGGCGGCGCGATCGTCACGATGGCCTCCTCTGCGGGCCGGCAGGCCAGTCGCGCCGCGGCCGCCTACTCCGCGGCGAAGGCGGGAGTGGTGGGAATGACTCGCCATCTGGCCAATGAGCTTGCGCCGCAGGGGGTTCGAGTCAACTGCGTGGCGCCCGCCGCGGTCGAGAACGATCGCATGCGGAGCTTCATGTCCGAGGAACAGCGAGAGCAATTGGGGCGCGGCTACCCGTTGGGACGGCTCGGCACACCCGACGATATCGCCGCCGCGACGTTATTCCTGGTCTCGGCCGCATCGTCCTGGATCACCGGCATCACGCTCGATATCGCCGGTGGTTCGGTCATGCCGTGACCGCGTGCCCGAGCCCCTGAACACCCAAAAGAGTTGAACGAGAACGGTTGACGAGAATGCTGAACGACCACAGGCCGACAACGACCATCGATTTCTTCGGAATGTATCTGGCTCACGACGCGTGCATGCGCGATCTGATCCGCCTATCGGCCGCCGTCGCCGAGGACCGCCTCGGGCAGCGATCGGTGCGCGTCGGATGGGAGACCTTCCTGCGCCAGCTCGACCGGCATCACAGCACCGAGGATGCGGCGCTGTGGCCACTGGTGCGCGCCGCGGCCGATGATCCGGCGGATCTGGCGATCCTGGACGAGATGGAAGCCGAGCACGAGGGCATCGTGGACCTGCTGTCCAAGGTGGAATACGGTGTCGCCAATTCCGTTGGCGCCCAGCGCTTGCGAGCCGATGTGGACGCACTGGCCGCGGCGCTCGATACCCATTTCACGCATGAGGAACAGGTGGCCTTGCCGCTGATCGACCGCACCGTCGGCGGCCGCGGATGGGCCGCGTTCGGTGAGGAGATGCGCAAGCGCAACGGCACCCGCGCCATCACCGAATATCTGCCGTGGGCGCTGGACGACGCGCCCGCCGAATCCAGGGCCAAAATGCTCGGTTTCATGCCCGCCGCCGTGCGCGGGCTGTACCGCTATGTGCTCGAGCCGCGCTATGTCAGTCGGCGTCGCGGTTGGGTGTAACCGATTGGTGCGCGGTCATTCTCGCGCGGATGCGGTCACGGGGTGCGGGAGAACACCGCCACCAGGAAGTCCGAATCGTCGGTGAATGGACGCAGATCCCAGGTACCGAGCTGCAAATCCAGTGTGAGACCGGCCTTTTCGGCGTCGGCGCGGAATTCGGGGAAGTCGTAGCCGCGATCGGCGCCGAAACCGGTGACCACCCGGCCGGTCGGGGCGAGATGTCCAGCGAATCCGGAGAGCACCGCACCCCGCGTGGACGGCGCGAGGAAGGTCATCACGTTGCCCGCGCACACGATGACATCGAAGTCGGCGGCTACGTCGCGTCCCGGCAGGTCCAGTTCGGCGAGGTCGCCGACCAGCCAGGTCGGGCCGGGGTAGTCCTGTTCGGCGGCGGCGATGAGCACCGGGTCGATATCGACGCCGACCACGGTGTGCCCGGCGCCGTGCAGATATCCGCCCACGCGGCCTGGACCGCACCCTGCGTCCAGGACCCGGCTGCCTCGGTCGAGCATGGCATCGACCATGCGCGCTTCCCCGGCGATATCGGTGCCCTCGGCCGCCAATGTCCGGAACCGCTCCACGTACCAGGTCGAATGCGCGGGATCGGCAGCGATGAGCTCCTCCCAATGGCTGGGGGTACGACCGCTCATCGGCTGCTCCTCGTGGTTCGGACGGTGTCGGGTCCACTGTGCCACCACCGGCTTGCAGGGTTCGCGCCCGGTGGGAGGTGGGCAGGGTTCGGCATCAGGACACAGCCTGTTCGAAAGCCGGATCCAGCCCGGCGGCCGATCCGGTGGAGCGGAACCGCTGCTGATACTTGCGTGGCGAAATACCCAGGCGCGCAATGAAAGCCCGGCGCAATGCCTCGCTGGTGCCGAATCCGGCCGCCATGGCGGCCTCGGTCACGCTCTGCCCGGCGTGCAACATGTCCCGCGCCAGGCAGAAGCGGATATAGGCAACGTATTCGGCGGGGGAGCGCTCCACCTCGGTGCGGAACAGGCGGGTGAGATGGCGGACGCTGACCTGACCGTGCGCGGCCAGGGTCTGCACGGTGTGCGGATACGCCGGATCCGCACAGATCAGGTCGATCACCTTGCGCACCAGCGGACTTCGGGCGGCAGGCCCGCTCAGTGATGCCGAGAATTGCGATTGCCCGCCCGCGCGCTGCATGTAGACCACCAGTGATTGCGCCACGCGCCGCGCGACGTCGGCACCGTGATCCTCCTCCACCAGCGCCAGCGCCAGATCGACCCCGGCCACCACTCCCGCTGAGCTGTACAGGTTTCCGTCGCGCACGAAGATCGCGTCGGGATCCACCGCGATCTTGGGAAAGCGAGCCGCGAGATCCCTGGTGAACTTCCAATGCGTGGTGGCATTGCGGCCATCGAGCATGCCGAGATCGGCGAGTACGAAAGTGCCGCTGCACACCGAGGCCAGTCGGCGGGTATTCCAGGACAGATACCTGGTCGCGGCCAGCACTTCGGGTGTCACGAATTTGGATGGATGCTGTTCACTGCCCGGAATCACCACCGTGTCGAACGATCCGGAGTCCGCCGCCGCGCCGCTGACCTGGATTCGCGCCCCGATCGAAGTCTGCACATCGGACCCGTCGGGCGAGACCAGCACCACCTCGTACCCGTCGACCGATTGGTTGGCCTCGACGAATACCTCCGCAGGACCGGCGAAGTCGAGCATTTTGACACCGTCGAAAACCAGGATGCCGATCCTGCGGCGTAGCGAAGCGGCGTGATTGGAGGACATGACAACCATTATTCTGGAGTCATGCCTCCAGAACAAGGCGCGAGCGCGGCCCGGACGAACCGATTGGTACGGTGAGGCATGGCACGGCCGCGGCAATTCAATGAATCGGACCTGCTCGACGCCGCGACGGAGCTGTTCTGGGCCAAGGGCTTCGATGCCACGTCTGTGGAAGATGTCTCACTCGCGACCGGTGTCGGCAACGGCAGCATCTACTCCGCCTACGGCAGCAAACGCGGGCTGTTCCTGGCGGCCTTCGAACGCTACTGCGCTCGCCGCGCCCGGTTCATTCGCGATGTCATCGTTACCGCGCCCGGCACGCCCCGCGCGGCGGTACGCGCGCTGCTGGAGGCTGTGGTGAATGATTGCGCCGCGCACCCGGATCGCCGCGGCTGCCTGATGATCAATTCCATCGCCTTGTTCGGTGATCGTTTTCCGGAGGTCGCCGCCATCGGCACCCGCACGACCACAGCGATGGAACACGGTGTCGCCGAACGTCTTCGCCCCGCCATCGCAACGGCAGGCGAGGTCGACGAAGCGACCCTGTCCGCGCTCAGCGCGCATATCGTCATGGTCGCGCAGGGCCTGATTCAGTTGAGCCGCTTGGGAACTCCCACACCTCGGCTACGCGAGATAGCCGAGGTCTCGTGTGCCGCGCTGCCGCGCGACTGGGCCGATCGACTCGTGCCCGCGGCCCCAGATCACTGATTGTCCTGACGACCGCCTCAGCGGACGTATTGGAAAACCTGCGGATTCGGCATGGGGGAGGGCTGGCCCGGCGAGGGGGGCTCCGGGAATGGTGCGGGCTCGCCGGGGGCCGGCGGTTCCGGGAAGGGGCGCGACGGTTCGGGCACGGGCGGAACCGGGGCCGGTGACGGCGGTGTGGGCACGGGCGACGGTGGTGCGGGCACCGGCTCGACGGGCGGCTCCGCCGGGATGGGCTCGGGGGGATCCACGGGCGGGTTCGGGAGCGTGTCCGCGTGCCAATTCAGGTCTTTCATGACCGCGTTGAGGCGCAGCAGCGCGGAGTGTGCGCTCGGGGTCTCATCGGTGAACTGCGTGCTCGGTGTCTCACCGTAGGATTCGTCAAAATGCATCACAGGCTCCTCGAAGAATTGCAGGACATCGCGGGATAGCCACCGGGTGCGCGGTTATCGAATATCGCGATGCCGGGTAGGTGGGGTGCGCTACTTACCGAGCGCCGTGGCGAGCTGGGCCTTCGTCATGGCGGAGCGGCCCTTGATATTTCGCTGGCGAGCCTCGTTGTAGAGCTGGTCACGGGTCAGACCTTTGGGGCCCTTGCGTCCCGACCGCTGCCCACCGCGCTGCTGCGGTGATTTGCCCTCCAATGAGGTTCGGCTGGCGGTTTTCGTCTGCCCGGCCCGGGCACGGTTCTTGTTGACCGTGCGCGCAGCGATTTCCTCGGCGCGTTTCTCACTCTGACCGCGATCCTCGGCCGAATCCCGGATGTGTTCGTATTGCCGTTCCTGCTTGTCGGTCCATTCCTTCGGCATGGCGTCCTCCTGATCGGTGACACCATCGCCGTTCCCGGAACGCCCGCGCCCAAACGTGCGGGACGGAATTGCCCTATCGCGAATCGTGCTTTCAGCTGTCGTGCTCAGGTGCGCGCTGCGCGGTGTGACTCGGTACGCGCGTGTGCATCGTCAGCAGAATGTGGTCGAACGCGGCGATTGTGGCGGGTGGCGCCTGCGGTACCTGCGGCAGTTCGAACAGGAGCTGCGCGGCCAGCACTCGCAGTTTGGTGTTGGTCTCCTGCGAACGCCAGGTCAAGACCTTGAATGCCTGTTCGGCGTTAATGCGGTACATGCGCATGAGCACACCCTTGGCCTGTTCGATCTCCGCGCGGGCTTCGATCACTTCGGGCAGGGTGGCGTGCAGTGTTTCGTGTTCGATCTCCGCCAGCATCTCGCCGAGGTCGATATAGAAGCCCGCGGTGCCGACCGGTGTTCCCTCGTCGTCGACGATGCGGTCGGCGACCACCATCACGGTGTGCTCGGCCCCGGTGACATCGATGAAGCGGTGGCGACTCGAGAACGGCGTGCCCTGATCGATCGACCGCGCGATGGCTTCGGCGACATGTTCGCGATCCTCGGGATGCTTGTGCGCCAACAGCAGATCGGTGGTCGGTTCGATCTCGCCCGGGGTATAGCCGTGCATCCGATACACCTCGGGGGACCACTCCCACCGCTGCGTCGCGAACCAGAACCGGAAACTGCCCGCACCGGGACGGCTCACGCGCGCGTCACCACCCGCGAGGGCTGCGGCAACGGTCTGGTCCAGTGGTTCGTTCACCGTCCAATTATCGCCCCCACCAGCCCTTTCATCCGGTAAGTCGGCTGTCCGGTCTTGATTGAGATCGCATCGTCACAGTCATGGCCGGTCGGGCGCGCCCGGGCATGTGTCCTCCTGCGAAATCCGCAGTCCGCCTTCGACGATCGCGTGGGCTACCGCGCGCAGGTGCAACTGATTCGTGCGGGCGTACCGGCGGATGAGCTGGAACGCCTCGTCCAAGGGGATGTCATTGCGGGTGGCGATCATGCCCTTGGCCTGTTCGATGACCACCCGGGAATCGAGCGCGTGTTGCAGCTGGGCGCTGAGCTGATGGAGCTGAGTGAGCTTGTCGGCGTTGACCAGGTACCCGGTCGCCATATCCGCCAGCACGCAGGCGGCCTCGAGTTCGGTTCGATGCCAGGCGCGGACCTTGCTGTCATAGAGGTTGACCGCGCCGATGCTGTTCTCGCCCAATCGCATCGGGATACCTGCGGCCGCGCGAAGTCCGTGCCGGGCGGCGACGGCGGTGTACTCGGGCCACTGTGGCACCCGCTCGGCCAGATCGGTGATCGGCGCCGGCCTGCCGCTGCGGAACGCGGCCACGCACGGCCCCTGCTGGGTCGTTTCCTGACACTGTTCGATCGCGGCGATCGCGGGGTTCGGCGCTGTCACGAACCGCAATGATCCCGCTGATTCGAGGGATACCCCGGCCCCCGCGAGCTCGAGCACATTCATCACCGCGTCGACGAGTTCATCGAGCGCCGTGGCCATGTCGTAGTCGGTCGGCAGCAGACGTACGAAGCGGGACAGCGCCCGCAGGAACGCTTCACTGTCGTAGGGCATACGCACCTCCGTTCGTTATTCGCAATAACGGGTACCCCGGTCCGCCCGATCGACACTCATTTCAGGTTCACCCTGTTGGACAGCAAAACCGCTGCCTCGGTGCTTATTCCGGCGTTATCATCGGAACAGCCGAACTGAAATTCCCACCCCAGCCCCCGGTGGAATCGATCGATTCATTCAGTCCTGACCAACTCAGAGATCGCGTTTCGGGCCCGACCAATGTCACAACCTCCCGGCCCCGGCAGCCGCCGCGAACCAATCCCCCTGTCAACCATCGAAGTTCGGTGGTCCGACAGCGCCTCCGCGTTCATCGCCCACTCTTACCGATATCCCAGCGTAACCCATGCCGATCCGGGGTCGGCCTTGGCCGCGATGGACGGACTCATCGACCGGTGCTGGCGGATCACGTGAGTTCTCGGACGCATGTGTGAAGCATCGGAGTGGGGTGCGTCGGTCCTCGCGAAAGCGTTTGCGGAACAGTTTGTTTCATGCTGTGAGGGTTCGTCGAGTTCCGGTCCAGACCTTCTGCGATGGGGACTTGGTGACTAATATTGGCAAGGCGGGACTTCACGTCGAATGTGACGGTCTCGCAGCGGTGGTGGCGTCGCCTCTGGCCCCCGGTCGACCTGCTGCCTTCCTCGAGTTTCGACCGTGCGCGCGCTCGGTGATGGACCGATGTAGCGAATTCCGATGTTGGAGGCGGTCTCGTTCGGTGGGAACCGGGCTACGCGCGACGGCTGCACAGTGGACGGTGCGTGACGATGATGTGGACTGGTTTCGGGTGGGCAGAATTGAGCGGGGCGTTGACACAACGCTTTCGCGTCAGGTCGGCGACGGCGATCGATGCCGACGATCTCGCCGCGGCGATGTGGCGGAAACGGTGAGTGGGGCGGAGGTGATCGGCGCCCAGTTCATGAAGGCCGTTCGGCGGGCCGAGGATGATCCCGCCGGGCCGCGCGGTGCGAGCCTGTTGTGCACGGTGTGCACGGAACTGCTGCCGGTGGACAGAGCGGCGATCATCGTGTGTGCAGCGGACCAGAACTGGGAGATGCTCGGCGCCTCGGACGCGATCGCGACCGGCTTCGCGCAGGCGCAGCTCGCCGCGGGCGAAGGTCCGGGGCTACACGCATATCAGTCCGACGCACCGGCGCTGATATCCGATTTCGGCGCCGCGCTCGCGGGCGGCCGATGGCCGCTGCTCGCCGCGTCCGGGGGTGGCGCGCGCGATGGCGGAGTGTTTTCGTTCCCGCTGCACCGGGGCGCGATCAGGGTTGGCAGTCTGGACCTTTACACCGATGTGCCCACCATGCTGGACGTTCCCGGTTTCGCCGCGGCGGTGCGCATCGCCGATCTGGTCACCGTGGTGCTGCTCGCGGCAGTGCGCGCGTCCGCCCCGGGCTGGCTGGGTACGAATGGATCGCCATATGGCCGAGACAGATTGGGGCCGTGGTGGGAGGTCTCGGCTTCCACCCGGGAGATTCATCAGGCCACCGGAATGATCGCGGCGCAGTTGGGCGTCGATATCGCCACGGCATACGCCCGGCTGGTCGCGACCGCGTTGACCACAGATCGCCCGATCGCGCGGTTCGCCGCCGATATCGTCGCGCGCCGGATCCGATTCGACCCCGACGACCCCGGTGAACCCGGCCGACCGCGGCCCTGAAATCACGACGCCAGGAGGGCGATCGAACCATGGCAACGCGCGAACGCGTATTGATCGCGGCACTTGTGCGAATGGCCGACTCGATGGTGGCGGACTACGACCCGATCGAGCTGGCCCAGGAGTTGGTGGAGGTCGTCGTGGAGCTGCTGCCGGTGGATGCCGCCGGTGTGATGCTCGCCGACCATCTGGACCAGCTGCAAGTACTCGCGTCCAGCAGCGAGGCGGTGCGCCTGCTGGAGTTGCTACAGGTCGAATCCGGAGCGGGACCATGCCTGGGCGCCTTCGAGAGTGGGCAGCCGATTCTGGTGCCCGAGTTGGCCATTGATCATGAACGCTGGCCCGTGTTCGACGATCGTGCCCGTGCCGACGGCTGGGCGTCGGTGTACGCGCTGCCGCTGCGGCTGCGCAGCGACCGCATCGGCGCGCTCAATATGTTCGCCCGCGCCCGCCCGGAACCGTTGGGCGAGGACGATATCGCCGTCGCGCAGGCACTGGCGGATGTGACGACCATCGGCATCCTGCACGCACGGGTGCTGGCCGATTCGGTATTGGTCTCGGCGCAGCTGCAAGCCGCGCTCAATAGCCGAGTGGTCATCGAACAGGCCAAGGGCATGCTCGCCGAACAGGGCGGTTTCGGTATGGACGGCGCATTCGCCGCGTTGCGCGCGTACTCCCGCGCGAGCAATACCCGCATGCTCGACCTCGCCCGTGCGGTCATCGACCGCACCGCTGACACCGCGGCTATCCTTGCCGGCCATTCGGTCGAATAGGTGGGTCGACAGGTGCTTTCAGCGCGGACCTGCCTGGCTCCGATCGTGCGGGGCGATGCCGAGTTCGGTGAGCAGATCGCGGATGTGGGTGGCGATGTGGTCGCGGATGGCGCGGACCTGGTCGATGCCCTGACCGGCGGGATCGTCGAGTTTCCAGTCGCGGTAGGAGACGCCGGGGAAGTAGGGGCAGGTGTCGCCGCAGCCCATGGTGATCACGATCGTGGAGGTTTCGACGGTGTCGGGGGTGAGGATTCGCGGGGTTTGATCGGTGATGTCTATGCCCAGTTCGGCCATGGCCGCGACGGCTACGGGGTTGAGGGTGTCGGCGGGTGCTGTTCCGGCGGAACGGACTTCGATGCTCTCGCCCGCGAGGTGGGTGAGCAGGCCCTGGGCCATTTGTGAGCGGCCGGCGTTGTGGACGCATACGAACAGCACACTTGGTTTGGTGGATGTCATTGCGAGATAGTGCCTTTCACTTCACGGTGCCGGAAGGGACGACGACATCGTCGGCAGCCGTGGATGGTGCGGGGTAGAAGTAGGCGATCGCACCGAGTCCCACCAGCGCGCCCAGCAATTGGGCGGTGATGAACGCCGGGGCTGAGGTGGGGGCGATTCCGGCGAAAGTGTCGGTGAAGATCCGGCCGATGGTGACCGCGGGGTTGGCGAAGCTGGTGGAGCTGGTGAACCAGTAGGCCGCCCCGATCCAGGCGGCGACTGCCGCCGGGGCCAGCGCGGAGCGGCCGGTACGGGCGAGGGCGAAGATGAGCGCGATAAGTCCCGCGGTGGCGACGATTTCGCCGATGAAGTGGCCGGTGTCGGCGCGAGAGTGTGTCGAGATCTGGGCGGCGGACTGGTTGAACATAACGTTCGCCAGCACCGCGCCGGTGATCGCGCCGCCGGTTTGCGCGAGGCAATACGCGCCCGCCTGCGCTGCTGTCAGACCGCTGCCGGTGCGGCGGCCCGCGAGCCAATCAGCCAGGGAGACGGCGGGATTGAAGTGCGCTCCCGAGACCGGACCGAAGAGCAGGATCAACACCGCGAGACCGAAGACCGTCGCGGTGGAGTTCTCCAGCAACTGCAATCCGACCTGATTCGGTGAAAGTTGCTGTGCGGCAATGCCGGAGCCGACGACGACGGCGACCAAGGCGGCGGTGCCGATGGCCTCGGCAGCCAGCCGTCGCGCCAACGGCGTGGCGCCGGAGTCGCTCATGCGGGCGAGAGGGTGGAAGCGGCGGGCGCGAGGATGTCGGAAAGACGTTGCAGCGCTTGCGGAACAACCCGGTAGTACACCCAGGTGCCGCGCCGCTGCGAGGTCAGCAGGCCCGCCTCGCGCAGCACCTTGAGGTGATGGGAGATGGTGGGCTGGGACAGCTCGAACGCGGGAGTCAGCTCGCACACGCAGACTTCCTCGCCGCCCGCGGCGGCGATCAGCGACAGCAGGCGCAGCCGGATCGGATCGCCGAGCGCCTTGAATGCGCCCGCCAGGTCCACCGCGGTCTCGGGTTCCAGCGGCGAAGACAGCGTGGTGGTGCAGCAGTCCGCCGAGGCGATCAACGGAAGTTCTTGTTTCGACACTCGTCAATATTGACAGATATCGATACAGCGCGCCACACTTGCATCGACAGATATCAATACAACCCGGTGGACGCGGTGATTGACCTGTTTCCGGGTGCGTCGAAAGGACGTGAGTCCCATGTCGGAACACACCGATCAGCTGCGTGAGACCGTGCGCGAGCGCTATGCGGCAGCCGCCCTCGCGGTCGGTCACGGCGAGACTGCCCAGGACTGTTGCGGTAGCGAATGTTGTGCGACCGGGGCGATCGACCTCGATGAGAACTTCGGTGCCAGTCTGTACGCGGCGGGCGACCGCGATCAGCTGCCGATCGCCGCCGTGGCCGCCTCGCTCGGATGCGGGAATCCGACCGCTGTCGCCGAACTGCGTGCGGGGGAGACGGTGCTGGACCTCGGGTCCGGCGGCGGGATCGACGTGCTGCTCTCCGCGCGTCGAGTCGGGCCGACGGGTAAGGCATATGGCCTGGATATGACCACCGAGATGCTGGCCCTGGCACGGGACAACGCGGCCAAGGCCGGAGCGAGCAACGTCGAGTTCCTCTACGGCACGATGGAGTCGATCCCCTTGCCGGACAACGCCATCGACGTGGTGATCTCCAACTGCGTGATCAACCTCTCGACCGACAAACCGGCGGTATTCGCCGAAATGGCGCGAGTCCTGGTCCCGGGCGGCCGGATCGGGATCAGTGACGTCGTAGCCGAAGACACGCTGAGCCCCGCTCACCGCGCCGAGCGCGGAGACTACGTCGGCTGCATCGCGGGCGCGCTGTCGTTCACCGAATACCGAGATAACCTCGCCGCGGCCGGATTCGGCGAAATCGAAATCACCCCAACCCATTCCGTGGCGGACGGCATGGTCTCGGCGATCGTCAAAGCCGTGAAGCCCGCGCCCGAAACCCCTTGCTGCGGGCCGAGTTGCTGCGAGTGATACCCACTATTGGTGGGTGGGGTCCGGCCAGGATCCGATCGAGCGGGAGCGGACCGGTTCGATGAAACGTGGTGCGAGGGTTTGCTCATAGCCAGGGCCCCAGTTCGTGGGTGTACCGGACATGGTGACGGTGGCATCGTCGGTGTACCAGTCGACCAGGTCCGAGTCGGAGCGGACCAGCCACGTGCAGCCCTGGACGGCATCGGCGGTGAAATCGCCGTGCCGAATGAGCGCGGGACGCCAGAAGTACGTGCCGGGCCACATCTTGCCGAAGTTGTAGTCGAACCCGCCGTCGAGGCAGTACGCCTCCTCCGAACAGGGGTGGTGCGCCAGGGGCGCTTCACGCCAACCCGGTTTGGCTTTGATGAGACGGCTGTAGAAGCCGGTCTGTTCGTCGCGGTGCAACATTTTGATGTACAGGCCGGGGACTGGAGTGCCACCCAGGTCGAAACGCATTGGGCTGCCGTCTTTTACGTCGATCCACGGCATGTCGGCGGAGTTCAACACGACGAGTTTCTGGTCGGGGCGGACGAATTCGCGATCGCCGTCGGCGAGATCGAAGTGCCAGTCACCGTATTCGCGGAACAGCAGGATCTCGGTGCCCGCGGTCACCGAGATCGGCGGGGTGAGTACGCCGGTGGGGGCCATCCAGAACCCTTCGGGGCCGAGCACGGTATCGCCGATGGTGACCTGACCGGACAGGACGTACCACTCGGTCTCCGCGTGGTGCACGCCCGCCGGGCGTGACCAGTCGGTGTCGAAACGCACCTTGAGAGAAGCAGATCCGTCTTCCTCGTCATAGCTGAGGTGGCGTTGGGTGGCGCTGCCGGTGGCGTGTTCGAACTCGGCGAAGTGGTCGATGAGGTCGCGGTCGTCGATGAGCTCTACGTGTGGACGCATCGGTCCTCCTGGGTGGAGCGGTATTTACGATACAAAATGTAGTTGTTATCAATAACCAAAACAAGATGTATCGTAAATTTCATGACCGGACCCGGACGCCCCTCGGGACCAGCCGCCGATACCGAGGCCCTGGTGCTGACCGCCGCGCTGGAACTGCTGCTGAGTGAGGGCGCGACAGCGCTGACTCCGCAACGGCTGCACACGATTACGGGTGTGGCCCGCACAACGATCTACCGGCACTGGCCGACCCCGCTCGAGGTGCTGGCGGCATTGATCGCGGTGGCTCCGCATCAGCCGTCCGCGCCCAGCGGGGATCTGGCGGCGGATCTGCACGCCGAGGTCGACCTGCTGTGTGATCGCCTGCGGGACAAGCCCGTGGCCGCGTTCCTGCGCGCGCTGATGACGGCCTCGTCCGCAGACTCCGGCTACGGCGAATTGCGGCGGCGCTATGTCATGGATCTGCTCGAACCGTTTCGGGCGGCCGTGCGCGCGCTGGACGCGGGTGATGAGACCTACGCCGAGGATGCCGCCGCGTCGATCGCCTCCCCGCTGCTGGTGGATGTGCTGCTGCTCGATCGCCCCGTGGCGCGCGAGCGCGCGCACCGCGCGGTGGACGATCTGCTGGCCAAGACCACCGCGCCCTGACCCTTCGCCGAAACCACAGCGCCGCAAGGACTTCACCATGACCAATGCCGTCGGGCACCGTGCCGTATTCGGTGTCATCGTTCCCAGTACGAACACCGTTGTGGAGCACGATTATTGGCGTGCCGCCATACCGGGTATCGCCTATCGCGCGGGGTCGATGTACATCCCGAACCCGGTCATGGGCGACGACAAGGATTTTCAGGGACTGCTCGGGCAGATCCGCGCATCCATCGATACGGCCGTGCGAGACGCGCTGACCGCCGAACCCGATCGCATGGTGATGGGGATGTCCGCCGAAACCTTCTGGGGCGGAGTGCAAGGCAACGCCGCCTTCGAACAACGATTGCACGATCGCACCGGACTGCCCGTCACCACCGGTGCGAGCTCCTGCCGTGCCGCCCTGCGGGAACTCGGCTGCCGGCGCATCGCGGTCTTCTCGCCCTATCAGCCGATCGCGGACAGGGAGGTCGGCCGCTACTTCACCGAGGCCGGTTTCGAGGTCACCGCCATTACCGGCCTGCGCTGTCCGACCGCGATGGATATCGCTCGGGTACCCGATGATCGGCTGCGCGCGATGGTCGCCGAAATCGACAGCGCCGACGCGGAAGCCATCGTCCAGGTCGGCACCAATCTGTCCTTCGTGGCGCTCGCGGATCGGCTCGAGGCCGAACTCGGCAAACCCGTCATCGCGATCAACAGCGCCACCCTGTGGCATGCGTTGCGCGAGCACGGAATCCACGATCGGATCGAGGGAGCCGGGCAGCTCCTCCGCGAGCACTGACCATCGCCGACGGCCCTACGACCCGGGCAGCAGATCGGCGGCGAGCCCGTTTGAAACCAGGTCGCGGGCCTGGAGTTCGGCGGAACCCGCTGTCCCGGTGACGAAGTCATCCGACCAGCCGAGTGCCAGCGTGCGCAGCGCGGCGGAATTGACCGGTGCCGGTGTACCGCAGAACAGGGTGCCGAGCAGATCGCTGCTGTCACCTTCGGCATCGGTGTGCGCACCGCCGTGCAGTCGGACGCCGACGAATGGCCGGTGCAGCTGGGATTGGACGGCGGCGGTCCCCAAACCGAAGCTGTTGCACAGCGCGGGCGGCGCGGAGATCGTGAGGATCGGCAGGCCGGTGGGATCGAGCCCGGACAGTGCGCGGGCAATATTGTCACCGACGAAGGATTTGACCGGATCGAGTAGAATTACCCCGCGCAGACCGCTCCAGGCGTCCGGATAGGTGCTGCGGATGCGATCGGCCACGAAGGTGACGGCTTCACCGCCTGCGGAATGCCCGAGGAAGATCAGATCGCGGGGCAATGCCGGGGCTGGCAGCCCCGCCCGGCTCGCCGCGGTCGCCAAACTGGCCGCCAGTGCGCCACCGGGATCGTGTGCGGTGCCGAACAATTCGGCGACATGGTTCAGGAATCCGGAGTTGTCGCCGAGGTTCTGTAGCGTGCATCCGGAGATCTGGACGAACGGCAGGCTGGGCGTGAAGACCAGATAGCCCGCATCCGCGAAACTCCGGGCCAGTGCGCCGACCTGGGCGTCACTGCGGGCAAAACCGTGCTGAACCCATACCAGCGCACGCGGCGTTCCGGTGGGCAGATACCAGTCGGCGGTCTGGTGCAGTGTGTCTGCGGCACAGCCGATATCGACGCTGCCGGGCAGCTGGGTCGCGGCGGTGGCGGGTGCCGCGGCGGCGACGGCGAGGAGGACGGTGGCGACGGTGGTCAAGACCGGGCGTCGAAGAATCATGGTGACTCCCGCGGAGCGTGCCGTTTCCTGTGGCGAAATGGCGTTTCGATGATGCGAGATCATTAGCACTCACCGGAAGAGCGCTGTCAAGCGGTGCGCTGAAGTGTGGACACCTTCGTGATTGATCGCTATGTTTCCATGTGTGAAACGCCGTTTCATTTTTGAACGGGGGTGGTGATGAGATCCGCGCTGTACGTACCGGGTAATCGTCCGGAACTCTTCGAGAAGGCGCTGACCGGACCGGCGGATGTCATCCTGCTGGACCTCGAGGACGCGGTTCCGCTGTGCGACAAGGACTTCGCGCGAGCCGAGGTCGCGGCCTGGCTGCGCACGCTCATGGATGTCCGGCGGCGGATCTGGGTGCGGGTCAATACCGGTGACATCGGTGCGGCCGATCTGCGCGCGGTGGCGCAACCCGCTGTCGCCGCGATCTGTCTGGCGAAAACCGAATCGGCGCAGCAGGTCAGGGACGTCGACGTGGCATTGGGTGCACTCGAGGTCCGTCCCGGTTCGATCGCGATCTGTGCCCTGCTCGAAACCGCCGCCGCGATCCTGGCCGCACCCGAGATCGCCGCCGCTCCACGGGTGTCCCGGCTCCAGATCGGCGAAGCGGATCTGCGCGCCCAACTCGGAATCACTCCCGGTGCCGACGACCGTGAGCTGCTCGCCCTGCGAACCCAGGTGGTACTGGCCAGCGCCGCCGCCGATATCGCGCCGCCGCTGGCACCGGTGAGCACCGACTTCCGGAACCTGGACGCGTTCCGCGAGTCCACACGAGCGCTGTGGCGCTTGGGATTTCGCGGCCGAGCCTGCATTCACCCCGCGCAACTGCCGATCGCCAACGAGATCTTCACACCGAGTCCCGATGCCGTCGAGCGCGCCCGCGCCCTGATCCTCCGCTTCGAAAACGCTTCCGGCGGAGTAGTTCTGGACGATGCGGGCCGCATGGTCGATCGGGCCGTCATCCGCCAAGCGCGACGCGTACTCGACGACGCCGGGTGATCGGAAACCCTGCCGGATGCGCTCAGCTCCGCAGTTCGTGCTTGGGTGAATTCCCGTAGGTCTGTTTGTAGAGCTGCGCGAAACGGCCGGGATTGGTGAATCCCCAGCGGGCGGCGATGAGCGCCACGGTATATCCGTCGCTGGGCTCGGCCGCGATCAAATCCCCGCGTGCGCGTTCCAATCGGACACGTCGCAGATACTCCAGGGGAGTCATATCGTGCTGTACCCGAAACGCGTTCTGCAACGCCCGGACGCTGGTGCCGGCCTGCGTGGCCAAGTCGGCAACGGTGATCGGGCGGGCGGGATTGGCATGGATATAGTCCACCGCCCGCTGTACCGCCGAACTCGGCACCGCGCCCGGACCCGGTTGCAGGTGCAGGTCCATCGTGGTGTTGGGAAAGACCGCCAGGGCCGCCGCCGCCAGCGTGCGGGTGAGGTTCTGCACCACCAATTCGGTCAGTACCGGAGAGCCCGGATCGGTGAGTTCATGGTGGGTGAGATCGAACAACCGGCCCCAGAATCGTTCACTGCGTGCGTCTCTGGGCTCGAGCGAGGTGAATTGGAAAGCGGTGGGCTCGATTCCCGACTGCGCCGCCAATTCGGTGAGCAGGGCATGGGGGATATGCAGCAGATTCACATCGTGGCTGTCGCAGTCCGCGATGATCGGCACCCCGAACGGAAAGACCACGAGATCATTGCGATGTTGCTGAAAGTCGCTGCCGCCGCCGCGTAATCGGGCCCGTCCACGCAGTGACCGTTCGAAGTAGACGTGGTCCTGCAGCGGCGCGATATGGCAGCTGTAGCCGATGGTGCTGCGAATCTCGGTCGCGATGACCTCACCCCAGATCATCGCGCTGGTGCGGACGCGGCATTGCGGCGGGGCATTCCAAAAGCGCAGTGCGTTATCGGAGTACATCTGGGTCACGAAGGCGACGGTCTCCTCCGCATCGCGCGACAGAAGCTCCTCCCGACGCGCCTCGATCATCCGATGCATGGTCATTGCTGAACCTCATTCCGGTGGAAGCTCGCGACTCGCAAGCAGTATCCGCCGGGTTGCTCGTCCGGGTGCGGGATTCGGTCCTGTCCGGAAAACGATGCGCGATTCGAGTAGTTCTGGCCAGTTCGCGCACAACGGTTGAGCGCACCGAATTCGGTTCCTATCGTCAACCTCATGCATCCGGTTGGCGATGACGGTTTCCCCTGCGAGCAGGGATTTCGACGATGACCACCATCAACGAGGGGCGGGTGCTCGCATCCCTGAACGCTGGAACCACACCATTGAGTCTGCGCGGCCTCGAGGCCGAAACGCAGCTCAGTACGCCGGTGATCCGCAGATCGCTTGCCACGCTGATTCGTTCGGGCCTGGTCGAACAGGCCGACGGCCCACCGCAGCGAAGTTGGCAGCTCAGCGCCCGCGCCCGCCGCTGGCTGGACACCGCGATAGGCCGTGCGGCGCTGGATGTTCCGGCTATCTCGCCATAGTGCGTCAACACCTTCGGACTGTGAACCGAGCGGTGTCGCAGATTACTGATCTTGCTGGACCCCAAGGGAATTCGCCAGGAGCATGGCCATTGCCTCCGCATCTTGATGGGAAAGTGCTGGTAGAGAGTGCGAGTTGAGATATGGGCGGCGACCGCCGGTTCGGCGACGCCAGGTGTGTTATTGCCCTTACGGCGACAGGGTGCACACCCTCGACGTTCGTGGAATGCCAGGCCCGACTACTCGACCCGATCGGATTCGCCGCAGTGCAAAGAACCAGACGTGATCGTGACGTGGAAGCCAGCCGGATCCTGGATGCGATCGACACGCTGATCAGCGGTTCATCACAGAGCGCACGTTCGGCGCGATTGACGGTGGCGGAACTCATCGCCGAGTCCGGCCTGCGCCGCGATGTCGTGTACGAGCACGCTCCGCTCCTCGAATACTTCCGCGTACAGGCGCGTGCCCGGGAGGACGGTCCGTCGGTCGCGCGGGAACTGCTCGATCGACACCGGGCCCTGGCGCGGGAGTACGCGGCACTCGAAGCGGAGCTGGACGCCGAGCGCAGAGCCAACGCGCGACTGCGAACCTTGTTGGCGGAGATGGTGGTTGAACTTCGGGCCAACGTATGACGGGGCCGCGCTCAATGGTCTCGTAGCAGCGCACCCGCGTTCTCGATACGGTCGTTGATGTTGTTGTCGCGCAGTGCCATCCACCAGGTGGCGGCGTTGATGGCGATGACCGGTTTGCCGAGCCAGCGTTCGGCCTCGTCGGCCAGGCTGACCATCGACAGGTTGGTGCCACATTGGATGAGGGCGTCGATATCGTCGGAGTCGACTTCCCGCAGCGCAGTGCGCAACTCGTGCTCGGTGACGTGGGCTATGGAAACAGCTGTGGGGCAGCGTAATCCCTTGATGGCCGCTACTTCGAAGCCGAGTTCGCCGAAGAAGCGGATGACGTTTTCGTCGCCGATGGGCTGATAGGGGGTCACGACGCCGATTCGTTTGGCGCCGAACAGTTCCAGGGCTCGGCGGCAGGCTTCGGCGCCGGTGGCCACCTCGAGGCCGGTGACGTCGTGGATCTGTTTCACGAATTGGCGGTTGCCTTCGATTCCGCCCCAGAAGGTTTCGGCGGACATGCCCATGACCATGTAGTCGGGTTCGCAGGTGAGAACGCGTTCGCAGGCGGACACGATCTCGGTGCGGATCTGCTCCAGCAGGCGATCCATGCCGGCGTCATCGCTCATGTTCTGATCGCGGATGTGGATGCGGGCGAAATGCGACGTCACGCCGGGCACGGTCATGCCGTAGAAATCGGGCTCGACGATGGTGTTGGTGGAGGGGGCGATGACGCCGAATTTGCGTCTCCAGCCCAGGGCGTCGGTCAATGGATCATCTCCTGGCCTTTGGGTGCGGCGTGCGTGGCCGAGAGTCGCCAGGCGGCGGCCAGGAACGCCACTTGCGCGGCGGTATTGCAGAGCTGTTCGATCCACTGCAATGCCACCGTCTGATCGGGGCGTGAGGCGAGCGGGCCGAGCAGGAAGAACACCAGTAGCTGGATGCCGAGCAGGGCGGCCGAGACCGTATCGCCGCGCGCGCGGGCCAGGCCGATGAGGTGAATGCTGGCGATGGTGGCGAAGACGGTGGTGCTCACCAGCATGGGCAGGGTGTCGCGCGCCAGGATCGCGCCGAGCGCGCACGCGGCGATCAGACTCGGGACCAGAATCGCCAGCCAGCGCGGAACACGGCCCGACCCGTCCCGCAGCAATGCCACTGCCAGCAGGCCGAATCCGAGGGTCAGGAATGGGAAGAGCATGCCGCGCAACCAGATCAGCTCCGGACCACCGGCCGCCGCGATGAGTTTCGCAGTGGCCTTGGCGATTCCGCCCACTCCGAGCAGTGCTGCCGCAACGCGGACGGTCGGACCGTTCGGTGCTATCCGATGCAGCAGCAATACGCCGTACGCGGTGCACAGGACCGGTACGTAGTCCTCGATCGCCAGGGAGATCGGATAGTCCACCGTGCTCATGCGTCGAACAGTTCGCGTCGGCGTATCGGAGCCAGGGCGAACCGGCCGATCACCTTCGAGGTGGTCAGCCAGCGCACGTGAGCGCCGTTGCGGGTTTGCGTGACCGCCTGCTCGGCCAGCCAGGGTGCGACGGTGTCGACCGTATCGGCGAGGATATTGAAGACCTTGCGCGCCTTGGCCAGTTCGGCCGGAGCGTCGTACCCGTGGGTGAGTAGATCGGTGACGACCATGCCGGGGCTGAGCAGTCCGACCGAGACGCCCGGAGGAGTTTCCGCCGCGAGGGCTTTGGTCAGATAGGTGACCGCGCGTTTTGTGGCACCGTAGGCGGTCAGGCCGGGGACGGTGCGCCCGTCGCTGCCGAGCCCTTCCATATTCCAGACGTGACCCCCACCCGCGGCGGCCATACCGTTCATCGCCACCGCCGAACCGTGCAGCACGCCCAGCAGATTGGTGTCGACCACCGCACGCGCTGTCTCGACCGGTAACTGCCACAGCGGTTTTCGCTCGTGCGAGATTCCGGCGTTGTTCACCCACACGTCGACTCGGCCGAACTCGCAGACCGCCGCGTCCCAGAACCGTTGCAGCTGTTCATGATCGGTGACATCGGCGACGGTCGCGAGCACATCGCCGCCGAGTTCCGCCCGGACCTTGTCCACTCGTTCGGGATCGACGCCGCACAGTGCAACCCGATGTCCGTTGCGCAGCAGCGCCTTTGCCATGCCCAGCCCGATACCGCGGGTGCCGCCGGTGATCGCGACGGTACTCATGAGCGCTCCAGTACGCCGTGCAGGATCGCGGTCAGGATGTTGTGCTCGAACACCTGGTACACCACCGCGAGCGTATTGCCCGAACCCATTCCGGGTTCGGCGTCGATCATGAATTCCCGTCCGCTCACACGGCGTCCGTCGGAGGTGTGCCAGCGCACGAAATTGGCTCGGCCGTAGGAGTTTCCATTGCCCCATAGGTCGGGGCCTTCGTGGAACGAGCGCACGCCGTCCCTGCGCACGGTGGCACGCCAGTTCGCGTCCATTGCGCCCGAGGTGATCACCCGATGGTCGGCCGCGAGCAGATTGGTCGGCTCGATCTCGAGTGCCATGCGCACCGTGCCGAGGGACTGTTGCGCCGCGCTCCAGAGCTCGAGCTCACCCGCGTATCGGCTCTTATCCTTGGTAGGAACGGTGAACACGACCGGACCGCAGCGGGTTTCGGACTCCAGACGCTGATCGGTCAGATCCGGATCACGGGTGTAGACGCCGTTGAACACCCCCACCATCGCCGGACCCTGATACAGCACCGACGAATACACCTGGGTGTCGCCGAGCGTGTGGTTCCAGGTGTTGAGCGATACCTGCCAACCCGGCCCGTAATAGTTGGCGTCCACGAATCCGCCATAGGGTTGCCCGGATCCGAAGAAATCGGGTCCGGTGTAGAGACGATCCTGGTCCGAGTCCCGCACCCCGAACGCGAACGGTGCGCCGAGCGCGAATCTGCCCGCCAGCTCACCGCCGCCGGTGAGTCCGCCATCCATGTAGTAGGTGGTGTTCCCGTTCTCGAAGACCGAGGAGCGTCGAATATCCTCGAACCCGCGCCAGCTGCCCTGCGCGTCGAAAAGTGAAGGGCGGCCGACCCATTCGCCCTCGATCCGCTTCTGGAACTCGCTGGGCGACAGCGTGGCCGACTCGTTCATGAGACCAGCTCCCCGCGCACCCGCTCGGCCTGTTCCGCGCCGAGCAGGGCGCTCACGCGCGCCCACACCGGATCGACCTCGGGACTGAACAGATTGGCGCGATTCGCCAGATCTCGGGCCGCGAGTTCCGCGACCACGTCGGGAACTCCCTTGTGCACCAAGCTGAGCCAATGATCCAGGTAGCGTTCCACGGTGCCGTCCAGTGCTCGGAACGCGTCCTCGGACGCGCGGCACACCACCATCCACGGCGACATCATGGCCCGCTGCCGGGGGCCGATGGCGGCCTGGGACATCCCGTCGATATCCCACGCCTGGTCCAGCAGTGGACTCAATGGTGCGAAAACCTCATCGAGATACTCCAGGTTGACCGCCAGATCGACCCGCGGGATCAAATCCAGGTGCATGGCGAAGTATTCGCCGCCGTGCACCGAGTCGAGCGTGAAATGCGGCACCGCACTGTCACTTTCGGTGAAGGCGAAAATCATGTGGCTGTCCAGGCCGAGCTGCGGTACTACCAGATCGACCGTCACCACCTTGTCGATCGGTCCGCCGCGCAGCACACGCAGCCGTCCGACGGGGTCGGGGGATATGGGACTGGTCAGCGCCAGATCCTCGCTCTCGCGCAGCTCGAAAGAGGAGATCAGGGTGTCCAGGGTGCGCTCGCTGAGCGCGGCGGGCAGACTCATTGCGGATTACCTCCGGTGCGGGCCTTGTGCACCCAGGCACTGGCCAGTTCGGGATTGTCGCGGCGGGCGGGCGAGGCGATCACCGTCGCGGTGCGGCGCGGGGAGTCGCCGGTGATGATGTCGTCACCACCGACCCACCACCCCTGTTTGATCAGCTCCAGCCGCCGACGCCGGTAGGCGACCTGGAGACTGTCGCTGCGCACATGCAGCTCATCGGACAGGTCGAACGGCAGCAGCTCCGGGCGCTGCGATTCCACCACGGGCCGATCCTGGAGCAGAATCTTCTCGATTCGTTTGCGCGCGTTGGCATCCGCCCACGCGCCGGTGAAGAAGTTGCGATAGCCCAGGATCTTGATGAGCGTGCGGTCCTGCGAGAGCGGGATATTGAAGTCGTACAGCAGCAGATCCCCGATCGGCAGCCGCACGTGCAGTTTCACGATGTTCGGCAGATACCAGGCATTGGTGACGGTGACGTACTCCGCGCGCTCGCGCCGCCGGGCCAGTAGCCCCCACAATCCCTTGGGCAGCGGCGGACTCAACTGGATGTCGGCCTCGGCGGACCAATCCGTCTGCTGGATACGGAAATCCGGGATCTGCGGCTTATCCGGATTCCCGAATGAGGTGCCGTGCACGAACGGGGTGTGCGCCGCGTCGACGACATTCTCGAAGGCCCGTTCGTAATTGGCGTCGATCTCCATCTCGAACTGGACCATGCGGAACGAGGGGTCCTCGTGCTCGGGAATGACCGGGATGGGAGGCCGCTCGTCCTCGGGGAGATCGCCCAGGAACGCCCACACCATCCCATACCGTTCGGTGGTGGGGTAGGCGTCCACCCGGGCCTTGCGCGGAATCTTGCGCTCCTCGGCATTGGCCGGGATCTTCACGCACACGCCGTCGGAGTCGTACTGCCACCCGTGATACGGGCACGCGATACAGTCCCCGGTCACCGTGCCCATCGACAGCGCGCCGCCGCGATGCACACACAGATCCGAAAGACACACCGCCGCACCGGATTCGGTGCGATACAGCACGAAATCCTGGCCCAGGCAGGTCACCTTCCGGGGCGTTCTGCTCACCCTGTCCGCGAATTCCAGTGCGTACCAGAAGTTCTTCAGCATCGTCTCGCTCCTATCGCCGCGTCAGGCGCACGACGTCGTCGCCGAATTCGGCCAGCTCGGCCGCGGCATCCTCGCCGCGCAGATGTGTCCGCAAGAAGGCCGAGGTCAGGCGCGCGAACGGGTCGAGCGCCTCGGTGTCGGCCGGGCCGTCCAGAAACGCGCGCGCCGCGGTGGGATCGGCATCGGCGATACCGAAATGATTGGCCCCCGGTATGACCGCCAGCAGGTGATCGCCCGGCGGCAGGGCCTCGGTGAAGGTGCGCCGCACCGGATCCGGCCGATCCGCGCCGTCTTCGCCGTAGCGGTCGGCACTGCCCTGGATGACGCCGTCATTGCTCCCCACGCCCAACAGGACCGGGCAGTTCACCTGTGCGGGCAGGACCGTACCCGGGTCCCAGCCCAGCATCGTCGCCACCATGGTGTGCGCGCCCCAGGCGAAAACCGCTGCCACGGAAGGGAAGTAGCGTGCGGACTGCAAGACCACGGTGCCACCGGCGGAGTGTCCGCCCAGTGCGATCCGATCCAGGTCGAGCGCTCCGCGCAGCGGGGGCAGATCGTTCAGTTCGGCCAGTGCGCCCAGAATCTCGCCTATGGCCGGGCAGGTGGGCCGGGTGCCGTAGGCGTCGGGCCGGGCGGCGTCCAGGTCCACGCCGGGGGTCAATCCCATCTGGCCGCCGAACAATTCGGCGACGCGATCCATGGTGACCACCACGAATCCGCTCTCGGCGACGGCGGTGGCGAACCGCCGATAGGAGTCCTGACCGACATTGACCCCGGACAGGAACACCACCACCGGATACGGGGCGGCGGCCGGATCGGGTCCGAAGACGCCGGTGAGCCGTTCGGCGTCATCGCCCGAGGCGATGGCCGGGTAGTAGACCTTGAGATGCGCGGTATCGAACGGCGCTTTGCCATCGGTCCGTACGGACCACCAGAGTGAACGAATCATGCTGTGGGCCTCGGTAGTTCGCGGTCGCCGCCCCAGAGCGCGCGCACCAGTCGCCGGGTCAGATCCGGGCCGAACATGCGCTCGCCCATCACATTGGCCGGATCGCGCTCGGCGATATTGCGACGCACGGTCAGATCCCGTTCCGCCAGCGCCGCGCGGTCACCGACGGGCACGGATTCGGCCTCATCGACCCATCCCATCCACTGCTCGACCCGCGCGGTCAGCAGATCGCGTACCAGATCGAGGTTGGGCCGGGTCGGCGGGAAGGAGTAGCAGTAGGCGGTGGGGGAGAGGCTGGCGCGAATGAACCCGGTCCGGCTGGTGAACCAGGTGAAGTCCGGATGCTCCTGTTTGAAGGCCAGCCACGGCGCGTCCGCGTCCGCGTAGTAACGGTCGAAATAGGCACCGTCCCCGACCAGATCGCCGCGCGGAATGGCATCGACGTAGAACCAGCCCTCGGGCCACAGCAGCAGCGCCGAACCCAGGTGCGGTACCCGCACCTGCGGCCCGAGCCAGGCGGTGAGATGCAGATTGACGAAACCCGTGCGCGGATCGCCGATCCACGAATGCACCAGCCAGTCGATCTCGGGACCTGAATAAGCCGCGAGGCTGCCCGCGGGACCGGTCGCCGCGTCACCGTAGGACTCCAGCGATTCGGTGGACGGATCGCGGGTCAGGGTGAAGCGCTCGGCGAGACGGGATTTCAGATCGGTGGTGAGGTCGCGCCACTCCCGGAAGGTTTCGGTCACATCGACCCGGGGAGTCTCATCGACCATTTGCTCGACGTGCCGCAGGGTTTCACTCATGGCTGCTCCGATGGTGTTCTCATATGGCTGCTTTCGTCAGTGCGTGCGGGAGGTCAGGGTGTCCAGCGGCCGGAGCGGGCGGCCCGCGACCAGATCGGTGCCCCGGGAGACGGTGCGATTCACGGCCTGCGCCGGTCGAATGGTGGCTCGGACCGCGAGCGCGCCCGGGGGCAGGGCCGTGACCTCGGGATGGCTGATGACGCCGGTGAACGGGCCGCTCCAGGCGGTCCACAGTGTGAAATCCGCACTCAGTGCATAGATTTCGCCGGTCAGGCCGTGCGGTGCGGATCCGGCGGCCACGATATTGAGCCGGTTCTCCGCGGCGCGCTCGGGCAGGCCCAGGCGCAGTTCCCAGGATTCGGCCGGTGTGAATGGAACGGCGACCACGTCGACGTCGGCGACGGCCGCCAGGCGGAAGGTCTCCGGGAAGATCGAGTCGTCACCGATCACCAGGGCTACTCGGCCCCAAGGTAATTCGAAGACGGTGAGTTCATCGCCCAGCAGCGTCAACCACGGGTGCCGGGCGGTGCGATGCAGCTGCCGCTGGCGACCGACGATGCCGGAGGCGTGAAGTAACAGACCTTCGTGCGCCGCGCCATCGCGCACGGTCGTGACGACATAGCCGCTCGTGCCCGCGAGCGCGCGCAACACCTCGGGAATCGGGATATCGGCCAGCTCGGGCAACACGATGAGATCGACACCGGCGGTGGCCAATTCGCGAATCTCACGGCCGGACGCGGTGGCAATGGCGGCGGAGATGGCCGGCGCACCGGGTCCGGCCAGCCGCTCGCGGGGGCCGGTGTCGAGCTTTTCGTAGAGCTCGGGCCGACGCGCGGCGATGATATCGGTGCCGTCCTCGCGGAATTTGTCATCGGCACTGCTGATATCGATATCGGCGATGACGATCGCCTCCCCCGTTGCCGGAGCCATCGCCACGCAGGTGCCGTCCGGTGCGACGATCTGACTCTCGCCCGCCCCGTGCAATCGGTCCGGAGGCACCCCCAAGCGTTCGGCGATGGCCGGAAGCTGTGCGCCCGGGAGCAGTGGCCCGACCTTATTGGCGGCAACCACCCACACCCTGTTCTCCGCTGCCCGGACCGGAATGTGCAGGCTCGCTTCGTCTGTGGCGAACGAATTGAGGCTGTTGAGCAGCAGTTGCGCGCCGCGCAGCGTCAGGGATCGGGTGACCTCGTTGATGACGCCCTCCATGCAGGCGTACATGCCGATCCGGCCCAGCGGCGTATCGATGACGGGTGAATCGTCGACCCCGCGATCGAGATGGTCGTTCTCCGCACCCATCAGGATCTGCTTATCGGACTCACCGAGCAGGTCCCCGTCGGGACCGAAGAGCAGGCTGGTGGCGGTGGTGCGCCCGTCCTCGCGGGCCAGGGTGACACCGATCTTGACATAGATCTCGTGCGCGGCGGCCCGCTCGGCGACGGTGGTGAGAAAGGAATCGCTGGGCGTGCAGGCCATTCGCCGCGCATGAGCCCGATCGTCGTACCAGGATAGGTGATTACAGAACTCCGGTAGGACCACGAGTTCTGCGCCCGCCTCGGCGGCGGTGTCGATCATGCGCAGGCAGGCGTCGAGATTTTCGGCGACGTCGGTCCCGGCGGCGAGCTGTGCGGCCGCGACTCGTGTCATGCGTCGCACCCTTCTACTCGGTGCTGTGTTTCGGACATCGAAACACCGTTTCCAATGTTCCTGATTCTGTACCGGCACCGATGATCTGTCCAGGGGTGGTTCCGGATTTCACGACCCGGTAATTCGGCGCAACCGAATCGTCTTGTTTCCCTCAGGGTTACGCCGTTGCTCGCCTTGACACCCGCTCCCACCACGGGTTCAATATGGCAATTCCGAAACTGCGTTTCCCTCAGAGAAACGGACGCAGGAGGGTAGGTATGGCGACCTGCGGTTCATCCTCGAAAAGTGTTGCGGCGCTGGTACTCGGCGGCACGCTGGCCGGTCCGGTCGCGGGCGGGCAGCTGGTGTTGCTGGCCAAACCGCTGGGCGGCGTACTCGGCATCCCGGGCACGGTGGTGGGCTACATCGCGCTCACGGTGCTCACCGTGGGTGGTGCGGCGGCGCTGCTCACCGTGCGGCGGCGCCTGTCGTTTCCGGTAGCCGGTGTGTGCGCGATGGTCACGGGCGCGGGGTTCGCGGTGGCCGGATCGGTATCCGCGCCATGGCTGTTCGTCCCGGCCGCGGTGGTCGCCGGTGTGGCGGCGGGGCCGTTGGTCGTGACGGGCCGGGCGATGGCATTCGAATCGAACGGTGCGCTGACCGGATGGCAGGTCGCGATGACAACAGGGGTCGCCGTGACGGCGGGCATGGCGTCGCTGTGTTACGAAAGGCCCGGGCTCGGGCTCATTCTCGCGGGCGCGGGCCTGATTGTGCTGGGGCTGGGCTTCGCTCTTGTGAACCGGAACGCATCGCAACCCGGTTCGCTGATCGTCGCGTGTGGGGCGCTCCCACATCGGTACCTGCTCGGATACGCCGTCGCCGGTTGGATCGTGGGCGGCACCGTACTGCCTTCGCTGCACCTGCTGCTGTTCCGGTGGAATGCGCTCGGAGCCGAACAGACGAATCTGCTCGTGCTCGCGTCGATTCCGGCGATTGCCGCGCTGGTGCTGCCCGCACCTCGACTCGGTGCCGTTGTCCCGCTGCTGATTCTGGCCGCCGGGGGATCGGTGCTGGTGGCTACCGCGCCCGGTCGGGCGACCCTGACCATCGGGATCGGGGTGGCGCTGACCGCCGCCGCCCGGGCCGCGCGGGCGCTGGATGTCGCGGTTCGGGTCGAAACGTCGGGTTCGCATCGCGCGGCGGCGCTCACCACGTTGGTGGTGGTCGGCGCTGGTTCGGCGGGACTCGCCACGGTCACCGCGCTGGGCGAATTGTTCGGCACCGGTTCGGGTTTGACCGTGCTGGCGTTGCCGGCGCTGGCTCTCGCGCCGCTGTGCGTTCCGCGTGCGCCGGTGCGGGCGTCCCGATCGCCCCTGATCGCCCAGGTCCTCGAAGGAGAAGCGCCGTGATCCGCACCATCGCCCCCTGTCTGCTCATAGTCGCGGCGACTCTGCCCCTCGGGATCGTTCCGGGGCACGCCGTACCCGATGCCGGAGCCGCGATCGAAGTCAGTGCCTCTGCCGATCTGACGGAAGGTCAGCGAATCACCGTGAACGGCAGTGGATTCCGGGCCGGGCTCGCCGCCGTCGCGGTCGGGCTGTGCAAACAGGGCTTCACCAATGGGTTGAAGGATTGCGATCTCGAGGGCGGCGCGACCTTCGTCAATATCTTCGGCGATGGAACGTTTCCCACCGTCACCCTCACCGCGCGCCCGCGTTTCCACGATATCGATTGCACCCGTAGGCAGTGCGTGATCGCCGCCGCGCCGCTACCCGGCACCGAACCGCAGGCTGTGATCGACGCGAATTCGGCTGAAGTCGCAATAGGTTTCGCCGGATCGCCCTCTCCCGTCCCCACCTCGGTCCCCAAGGTTGCGGCGGTCCGTACCGAGTCCGACACCAACGGCCCGTCGACGCTGCTCTGGGGCGTCACCGCCGCGCTATTGCTCATCGTCGCCGTCCTGGCCCTCGCCGACCGGCGACGGCTCTGAACCCTCCTGGAGGAATCATGAAATCCGTTCGAGCCCGAATTGCGCTGGTCGCACTGGGATCCACCGCCGCGATATTGTGCGCGGGCGGCCCGGCGGCCACCGCCGACCCCGCCCTGAAACTCAGCGTGAACTCGGGTCTCGCGGCGGGGCAGGTGATTACGGTATCGCTGGCCGGGCTGCCTGCGAATCTGCCCACCGTGGCGGTGGGACAGTGCAAGCCGGCGGTGGTCAGTCCGGCGGATTGCAACCTCGGCGGATCGCTGATGGGCCGTGCCGACGCACAGGGGGAGTGGCAGCCCAACGGCGGCAATCGGTCGATCACATTGGTCGGCGCGGTCGGCGGAACCGATTGCACCGCAACGGCGGGAGCCTGCACCGTCGCGGTGACGAGCCTGACCGACCCCACGCACATCCTGGCGTCGGTGCCCCTCACCTTCGGGGCCGAGCGGACCCCGGCTCCCACCACATCGGCGGCCGCAGCCGCGGATTCGGACGATGACAGCGGCAATACCGGTGTGGTGGTGGGCATCGCCGCTGCCGTTGTCGTGGTAGTCGCCGCGGTGGGATTCATCGTGGTGCGTCGGCGCGGCCGGACTTCCCACTGACCCGGAGTGATGCGCCGACGGCGTGCGCGGCAACCCTGCCCGGCACCGTCGGCGCTTCGCCATGTCCGTGGGGCAGATGGGCTGTGGCACAAAGAAGTCCGTCACGATGGCAGGGTCACCCGAGACCACCCCTCGATCGAGCTCAAGGCCGGGGATAGGCGCGGGCGGAGAGCCCGGAACCACCGGCGCGGAAAGCGGCCGGTGCATGCCGCACCGTGGTCTGAACGTATTCGCGTAGACCCTCGTCGGCGTATTCGCGCCCGAAGCCACTCTGTTTGGTGCCGCCGAAGGGGGCGCGCAGTGACATACCGGTCCGGTTGTGCGTGTTGATGAAGGTGAACCCGGCTTCGATTCGCGCGGCGAAGGCGAATGCGCGGTCCTCATCGGCGGACCACACCGAGGCTCCCAGTCCGAGTTCGCAATCGTTGGCGCGGGCCAGCACCTCGCGCTCGTCGGTGTAGGTCAGCACCGGGACCGCCGGGCCGAACTGCTCGCGCCGGACCAGCCAGGCCGCATCGGGCAGATCCAGGGCCAGGGTGGGCGCGACGTAGTAACCGTCGGCGTCGGAGGGGATTTCGGCGAGAGGCACCAGCCAGCCGCCACGGCTCCAGGCATCGGCCAGCAGGTCGGTCATGCGCTGGGTGGCGGCGCGGCTCACGACCGGTCCCATGCTCACCAGCTCGTCCAGCGGGTCGCCCACGATCAGAATCCGATGTGCCGCAGCCAGATACGACTCCAGGAATTCGTCCAAGCGCTGCGCGGGCACATACAGCCGTTTGGCGGCCATGCACACCTGCCCCGCGGTGGCGAAGGATGCGAGCACGAGGCGCTCGTAATCGGCGGGGGAGAGGGCGAAGTCGTCGAGGAATACCGCCGGATCATTGCCGCCGAGTTCGAGCACCACCGGTGTGAGGGCTTGACCGGCGGCCGCGGCGATACTGCGCCCGGCCTCTTCGCCGCCCGTGAAGGCCACCTTGCGAATCAGCGGATGGGCGATGAGCGCTCGCACCGTATCCGGTCCGCCGTGGATGACCCGGACACCGGGCAGGAGCGCGGCCACCTCGGTGACCGCGAGCGGCGCGAGCGGAGAAGGTTTGAGCACCACGGTATTTCCGGCCGCCAGCGCGGGACCGAGCTTGAGTACCGACAGGATGATTGGCGCGTTCCACGGCGTGATCGCCGCGACCACTCCGAACGGTGCGGGGGTGAGCGCCAGTCGCCCGTGCGCGTCATCGATCACCGATGCGCTGAGCGCGGCGGCGGCATTGTCCCGCACCCAGCGCAGATACGTTGCGGCGAAACCGATTTCACCCCGACAGTCGGCGATGGGTTTACCGCTCTCGCGGGCCAGCAATTCGGCCAGATCGCCCGCGCGGGCATCGAGTGACTCCGCCGCCGCGCCGAGTGCGGCCAGGCGCTGCTCTATGGGCTGTGCCCGCCGGTCCAGGAACTCCCGGTATGACTGCCGCACAACGGATTCAACAGCCTCGGGCGGTGTCATCGGCACCGATCCGACAAGCTCGTGCGGATGCGCCGGATTCTCCCGATCGATCTTCATGATCATCTCCTGACCGGTGTGGTCGCCGGATCTCCGCCCGGCCTCGTGTCGGCCGGGCGACCGGCATCTCAACGCGGGGCCGCCAGCGAATCAAGCAGACAGGCTCTGCGCAGATAGGCGCGCGCCGCCACCGGATCCGCTGCCAGCGAACGCAATTGGTCGCGATGGGCCGCATCGTCACCGCGCAACCGTTGCCAGTTGTCATGGCTGGTGCGCTGCACATGGTCGATGGCGACGGCCCGCCGCAGTGCGGCGGCATCATCGAGCCCGGCTTCCGAACCTCCGGCGAGCACGTCGGCCAGGGCATCGCCCAGCCGCACGGCATCGTGGATACCGCTGTTCATTCCCATGCCGCCGAGCGGATTGTTGACATGCGCGGCATCGCCCGCAAGCAGCACCCGGCCGATCCGGAAGGATTCGGTGACGCGCTGATGCACGCGATACAGCGAACCGTGCAGCACCCGCCACGGCCTGCCCAGGTCCGCGACCGCGGCCAAACGTGCCGGGAGCCGATCCATTTCGAGGTCGTCCGCGGTATCGGCGGGTGTGGGCAGCAGTACCCGCCAGTGCTGCGGGGTGCGCAACAGCACCAGCCATTCGTGCGGATCGAAGACGTAATTGATCGGTGCGATGCCCGGCAGCGCCGTCGCGAGATCCTCATCGACCGAGGCGACCAGGAAGCGTTCGGGATAGGTACTGCCGTCGAATCCGGCGTGTACGCCATTGCGCACGATCGAATGCGCACCGTCCGCGCCGATTACCCAATCCGCGCGCACCGGTCCGTGCGAGGTGTGCAGAATGACCCCGTCGGGTCCGGCGTGCAGGCCGTGCACCTCGTGGCCGAAGCGCACCCGGGCGTGATCGGGTAAGGCGTCCAACAGGATTGGAGTCAGCTTGCTCTGTTCGCATTGCACGCGAAACGGATAGGGGGTGTCGCGCGCGAGCACGCCGAGGTCGAGCGTGGCGATCTCCCCGCCGCCACGTGCTCGATACTGGAACGTCGTGGCGATGATTCCTTGGGCGAGTAGTGGTTTCAGCACCCCGAGGGTTTCGAGCATTTCGAGTGTCGGCGGATGGAAGGTGGAGGCGCGCGATTCGGTGGCGAGCTCCTCGCCACGCTCCAGCACGGTCACCGCGATACCGCGCCGGGCCAGGGTCAGCGCGGCGGTGAGTCCCACCGGCCCCGCGCCGACCACGACCACGGTGCTCATGAGGTGTGCAGGGCGAAGCGGCCCTCCACGCCCACGACGCGCGCGCCGGTGAAGAATCGCAGCGTCTCGCCGGTGCCCTCCTCGCCGAGTCCGGACCAGCCCCAGGCCGGGCGCGGTGTCATCAGGTGCAGGCTCATCACCGAGGAGCCGTTCACCTTGACTTCCCCGGCCCGAATCCGTTGTGCCACAGCCATCGCCGATTCCTCATCGGTGCCGCAGACGTAGCCTTCCAGGCCGTAGGGCAGCGCGTTGGCCAGGTGAACTGCCTCATCGACGGATTCATAGGTGACGGTTCCCGCGACCGGGCCGAAGACCTCCTCGGTGAGATCACCATCCAAGAGTGCGGGCGGAAAGTAGTTTCCCTCCTGCGGCGGCGTGCCATAGGTCTGGAATTCGCGGCCGGACAACGCGTCTCGTACGGTTCGCAGATGCCGCGAGTGCACCAGCGGGCCGAACTCGGTCCCGGGATCCAGCGGCGGCCCGAATCGCAAGTCCCCGAGCCGTTTTCCGATGGCTTCGAGCAATTCACCGGCGCGGTCGGAGGGCAGAATCAAACGCCCGAGCGCCCGGCACCACTGTCCGTTGAGGGTGGTGAGCAGTTCCGCCGCGATGCGCGCCGCGGTCTCGGTATCGGCATCGGGCAGCACGATGAGCGGATTGTTGCCGCCCAATTCCAACTGGCACGGCCGCAAAAGCGGAGCCGAGGCGGTCGCGACCGAACGCCCGCCCGCCAATCCGCCGGTGAAGGACACCGCTTTGACGCGCGGATCGGCCACCAGCTGTGCTCCGGTCTCGGCCCCGCCCTGTACCAGCTGGAACATCCCGGCCGGGACGTGTTCGGCGATCGCCTGCGCCAGCGGAATCGCACTGTACGGGGCGAGCTCGCTGACCTTCAGCAGCACCGGACAGCCCGCCGCGAGCGCGTTGGCCACCTTATGGGCGGCCATGGGGGCCGGGGCATTCCACGGCACCAGGCACAGCGCCGGTCCGAGCGGCAGGCGGCGCACGCGGATGCCTTCGCGGTCCTCGCGCAGTATTCCGGCGCGCACCTGCGCGGCGGCCAGCCGGAACGCCCGGGCGACGATGACACCGAATAGCTCGGTCTGCCGGATCGGCACACCTGTTGCGCGCGAATCCAATTCGGCAATGTATGCGAGCTGGGGCTCGAGATCGTCCGCGATGGCATCGAGGACTTCGGGGGTGATGATCCCGGTCGCGCCGTCGGCGACGGCGAGGGCGCGGTCGACCCGTTCCGGCGCACTGGCCACCGCTCGGGCCACGGGGGTACCGGTTGCCGGATCCTCCAGTGCCACATCGAGATCCACGCCGGGGGTCGCCCACTCGCCATCGATGAATTCGACGATCGGGGGCAACTCGCCGGTCATCGCGCGGCCTCGGCGGGTGCGGTGGTGAACAACTCGTTCGCGGTCGCGTCGGTCACTATGCGCGCCACCTCGAGCATGCCGCGCTCGGCGGGGAAGGTCATGACCAGACCCATGGCGAGATCACGCAGGGCCCGGCCCGTCACCCCGCTCATCGAAGCGGCCGAGGTGCCACCGGCTTTGAGCGCGCCCAGCGCCACCGCGAAACACGCCTCGGTGACCGCGCCCTTGCCGAGTCGCCACTGCGTGAACACCTCCTGTTTGGGTTTGATCGGCGGCTCCACCGTCTCGATGCCCAGCTGATAGCGCAGCCACAGGTAGGCCGACTGCAATTGCCGGGTCATCTCGCCGATGAGCACCTGGTGCACCGGTGACGAGGCGATCGGTTCGCCGGTGTCGGCGAAGGTCTTCCGGGTGGTCGCGGCCAGCGTCTCGTCGTAGACCCGCTGCGCGCAGCCGGTGTACACCGCCGCGATGGCGAGCTGATTGCCCACGAAACTGCCCCGGCTCATGGTGAGCATCTTGGGAAACGCGCCGGGTATCGCCAGCGCCTCGTCGTCGGCGATGAACACCTCGTCCAGGCGGATGCCGTTATTGGCCGTGGCCCGCATCCCGAGCCCGTCCCATGGCGCACGCACACTCACCCCGGGAGCTTCGCGCGGGACGAAGAAGGTCGCCAGCCCATCGGCGGTGTCGTAGCCCTCGAGTTTGGCCGAGGTCAGGTAGTAGTCGGCGACGCCGGTGGCACACCCGAAGGACTTCTCGCCCCGCAGGATCCAGCCGCCGTCGACCTTGCGTGCGGTGGTGGCGATGGTGATATTTGCCTTGGCCGTCTTGACCGATTCGGAGGCGAAATTCGCCAGCCATACGCCCTCGGCCATGCGGGTCAGTACCTTCTCGGCGAAGGCGCGCACCACCGGAATCTCGGCGTCGGCGAACAATCCGGCGTCGATCGCCTCCAACGGGAGCAGGCCCCGCGAGGCGCTGGTGTTGTGGAAGAAATACGCCAATGCCGTGGACGGGCAGGCGGTGCCCATGGCGTACGTGGCCGCGGCCAGATCGCGCAGGGTGCCCCCGAGACCGCCGAATTTCTCCGGCACCACCAGGCCGAGCAGGCCCGCATCGCGCAGGAGCGTGATATGCGTGGCGGGGAAGGTGGCGGTGCGGTCGGCCTCCTCGGCGGCGGCGCGCAGGGCGGGCAGGACCTCGTCCACCCGTTGCGCGCGTGCGCGTTCGGCGTCGGTCATATCTTCGACGAGTCGTTCGCCGATCATCGAGCTATCCCCTCGTAGTAGGTGCGATCGTGGTAGATCAGTGGCGGCGCGGGTCTGGGGGTGGCCGCGTCCTGGACCAGGCCGAGCACGATGGTGTGATCACCGGCCGGATGACAGGCCGCGACGACGCAGTCCACCCAGGCCACCGCATCGGTGAGCACGGCCGCGCCGGTGCTCGCGGTATCCCAGCGTCCGGTGGCGAACCGATCGCCGCGGGTGGTGGAGGTGGCGAAGCGGCGGCCGATGTCCTCATGGTCGTGGCCCAGCACATTGACCGCGAAAACCCCGCTGTGCCGGAGGAATCGGCAGGTGCTGCTCGCGGTGGCCAGACATACCGAGACGAGCGGTGGATCCAGGGCCACACTGGTGAAGGAGCTGGCGGTCATACCGTGCCGGCCGCCGCCGTCGCGCACCGTGGTGACCACCACGACACCGCTGGCCCACTGCGCCATGACAGCACGGAGATACGTCGTATCCACCCTGCATCTCCGTTTCGATAGAGGAAACGCTGTTACGCACAAGGTAACGCTGTGTGCGAGGCCGCGCAAGTGGGAACGGCGCTGTGACGCAGCGATTTCGGCGAATACATCAGGATTTCGACGGGCTGTTTCCCATGGGGAAATTCGGTGCCCTAAGCTGAGGGCGTGTCGGACACCGAGGCCGAGAACCAGAGTCGTTCCATCGCCGCCGTCGAACGGGCCATGGACGTGTTGTTGCTGTTCGGCCGCACCGGTCGTCCCGATCTCGGGGTCACCGAGATCGCCAATGAGCTCGGCCTGACCAAGGCCGCGGTGCACCGCATCCTCACCGCGCTGCGCAATCGCGAACTCATCACCCTGGAACCGACTTCGCGTCGCTACGCGCTGGGCCACGCGGCCATCGCGCTGGGGCGCGCCTATCTGGCCCGCACCGATCTGCGCGTGATGGCGGCCCCCGAACTGCGCCGCCTGGCCCCGCTCACCGGTGAAACCGCGACGCTGTCCATTCGGCGCGGCGATACCCGAATGTACGTGGATCAGGTTGTGCCGGACCAGGAATTGCGCATGGAGGTCGCGCTCGGAGTGCCGTATCCGCTGCACGCCGGGAGCTCGTCCAAGGTGATTCTGGCGAACCTGCGCAAGCAGGAGATCGACGAGTATCTGGACCGGCACGAGCTGACCCCGTTCACCGATGCCACCATCACCACCCCGCGCAAGCTGCGCACCGAACTGGCCGAGGTGCGCAAGCGCGGATACGCGATCTCGCTGGGGGAACGGCAGATCGGCGCGGCGTCGATCGCCGCGCCCGTGCTCGACCATGACGGCGGCGTGGTGGCGGCGATCAGCATTTGCGGCCCGCTCTCGCGGTTCGAGCCGAAGATGAAGGAGTACGTGCCGCTGCTGCAGAAGGCCGCGGCCGCGCTCTCGGCCCAATTGGGTTACACCGCTTAGCTTTCCGTATGTGCGAGCTCAGCCGCCCAGGTGCGCGCCGGGTTTGAACACGCCCAGCGCCGCCGCGGTGAGCACGCTGCCCCAGATGGCCCAGACGTATGGCAGACAGCCGTCCACGCTGCCGCGCAGGGTTCGCTCGACCTGAGCGGTGGAGCCGCTCGACATGAGCGTGCCGAAGGCGGGGCCGAAGGGGCGCAACGTCATTCGAATGCCGAGCCCGGCCGCGATGGCGATGGTGTACAGCAGGATTTTGCCGCCCAGCCACTTCGGATTCGTGGTGACGCCGAAGGGTTCGCTCGCCAGCAGGGTGTAGATCCCGGCCGCGGCCATGGCGACGATGACCGCGCACCGGATGGCGAGATCGGCGCGGTACACCACTGTGCGACTGCCGTGGGTGCGGTGCTGAATCACGGTGAGCGCCAACCAGATAGCGGCGAACAACCACACCGTGACCACGAGCCACCATGGGAACAGGTCGATCCCGAACAGTGACGCGCCGTGCGGATCCAATGCCATCAGGGTGATGCCGCTGGGCAGGAACAGCACCAGGCAGATCTTGGGGCCGAGATCGAGTCCGCTCATGATCGCCAGCGCGGTCGCGCGCGCGGGCGGGGTGAGATCCGGGTTGATAACGAACCTGCTCGAGTAGTAGACGCCCAGGTCGCCGCCCAGCCAGAACACGAACAACACCAGGTGCAACAGAATCCACCAGCCGTGTGGATGCGACCCCATGGGCGGGTCTCCGTTCTCTTGGGCGAAACGCTGTTTCGGAGTATGCTCCGCCGATAGTTTCACATCGAAACAGTGTTTCCACAAGCGAAACGGGAGACCCATGCGAGCCATCTCCGCGGCCGCCCTGTCCCTGCTCCTGCTCACCGCCGCACCCGCAAACGCCGACACCGACGGCGTTCGCCATACCGCGGCACATATCTCCTCCGACGACGCCACCATCTGGTATCCCGCGAACGCCGATCATCGGCTTCCGGTGGCCCTGTTCCTGCCCGGGGCCAATGTCGGACGCCAGTACTACAGCCAATTCGCTTCCGCCGTAGCCGATTACGGCTTCGTGGTGGTGGTCCCCGAGCGGTATCCGATGCCGATGGTCGACTACCGCCTGCCCAGCGAATTCCAATTATCCGATGTGCTCGCCTGGGCGCGCTCCCAAGCGTCGGACATCTCCTCCCCGATCGGTGCGATCATCGACCCCACCACCCTGGTTGTCGCCGGACACTCCTACGGCGGCGCCGCGGCCCTGTACGCCGCCGCCGACCGCTGCCAGGTGCCCTTCTGCCTGGGCTTGACCTACCGACATCCGCCGGAGCTCAAAGCCGTTGTCGGACACGGCACCAACACCACGATCGGCCCGGTGATCGACGCCGTCGCGGTCAGCGATATCCCGGTCATGTTCATCAACGGCACCCTGGACGGGGTCAGCGAGCCCGATGAGGCGCACCAGAGCTTCACCAGGCTCACCGGGGTCCCGGCGGCTGAATTCGTGAACCTCTTGGGCGCCAATCATTTCGGGCTCGCCGATGTCGACAATCCGCCCGGGGCCGCCCCCGATCCGCACCGGGAAACAGCACCGCGCGCGCAGACCATCGCCGCCGCTGCCCGCTGGACCGCCATGTGGTTCCTCGCGCAGTTGGGCAGCGAAGCCGCCCGCGACTACGTGTATCGGACGGGTCCGCGAGAGGATTCGGCTGTGACGGTGGAAATGCGGTGAGGTGGAGTCGTCGGGCTTGCCCTGATTCGGAAACGGTGACGAATCGCTGACAGACCGCCGGACAACGGCATTTTGAGCCGGGGCGGGGTCGAGAATCGCAGTGGTGACGGTGTGGGTGCCCTCGGCCCGGCCCCGCCCGGCTCATGCGTGACCCCCGATCGGACGACTACTGAAAGGTCCGCCGCGATGCCCGACTACAGCGATCTGCGCGCCCTGTTCATCAACTGCACCCTGAAACGGTCGCCGGACCGCAGCAATACTCAGGGCCTGATCGATCTCTCGGCCCACATCATGGCGAAGAACGGGGTTTCGGTATCGCATATCCGAGCCGTCGACTACGATATCGCCACGGGTGTCTGGCCCGATATGACCGAACACGGCTGGGCGAGCGACGAATGGCCGGCCCTGCAACGGCAGGTGATGGACGCGCACATCCTGGTGCTGGCGGGACCGATCTGGCTGGGCGACAACAGTTCGGTCATGAAGCAGGTCATCGAACGGCTCTACGCCAATTCCAGTGTGCTCAACGATGCCGGGCAGTACGCCTACTACGGTCGTGTCGGCGGCTGCCTGATCACCGGTAACGAGGACGGCATCAAACACTGCGCGATGAATGTGCTCTACAGCCTGCAGCACATCGGCTACTCCATCCCGCCGCAGGCGGATGCGGGCTGGATCGGTGAGGCCGGACCGGGACCGTCGTATCTGGATCCCGGATCCGGCGGGCCCGACAACGATTTCACCAACCGCAACACCACCTTCATGACCTGGAACCTCATGCATCTGGCGCGCATCCTCGTCGACGCGGGCGGCTTTCCCGCGCACGGCAACCAGCGCAGTGAATGGGACGCCGGTTGCCGTTTCGACTTCGAGAATCCCGAGTACCGCTGACCGCTCGGCCCGGCCCCGTGCCGGGCTAACGGATCAGGATGTCCAGTGCCGCAGCCAGATTCAGGACATCGGCGTACTTGGCGTTGAGGTCGTAGAGGTTGGCATCGTGCAGGCGGGGGTCGCGGTCGCCGCAGGCGTCGGCGACCACCAGCGGGCGGAAACCGTGCTGGAGGGCGTCGGTGGCGGTGGCTCGGACGCAGCCGCTGGTGGTGAGTCCGGTGATGAGCAGGGTGTCGATGCGGTCGGCGGTGAGGTTGGCGGCCAGCGGGGTGCCGTGGAAGGCGCTGGGGTACTGCTTGGTGATGATGGATTCGCCGGGCAGTGGGGCGGGGTCATCGATGAAGTCTCCCAACGGGTTTCCCTCCTCGAAGACCGCGAGCGTCGGTACCTTGCGGCGGAACAGTCCGCCCTCGGAGGTACCGGGCCGGTAGGCCACGCGGGTGAATATGACCGGAAAGCCGTTCGCGCGAGCGTGATTCACCAGCGTGGCCGCCGCCGCGACGGCGGCCTCCACCGGTGCGCGCAGCGGCGAATCATCGTCGAGGTAGGCGGCGCAGATATCGATCACCAGCACGGCGGGGTGATCGCCCGCGCCGAGCGGTGTTCCGTATCCCGCACGGCGGGCGTCTTCGGCGAGATCCTTCACGCCCATTCCCTTCAGACCACGCCGGTGCGGGCGAGTTCGGCGAGTTGGTCCGCGTCCAGGCCGAGCAGGGTGCCGTAGACCTCGGCATTGTGCTGTCCGAGATCCGGTCCCGCATGCCGGATCGCGCCGGGGGTGGCGCTGAGTTTGGGCACCACATTGTGCATCGGCAGATCACCGAGTTCGGGGTGGGTGATGCGCACGATCGCCTCGCGGGCCGCGAAATGCGGATCGGCGAACATATCTCGCGCGGTATAAATGCGACCGGCCGGAACACCGGCGGCGTGCAGCCGGTCCAGCAGCGTCTCGGCCGCGACGGTGCTGGTCCAGGCGGCGATCAAATCGTCGAGTTCGGCCATCCGGGCTCCCCGCGCGGTGTGGTTCGCATACCGTGCGTCCGATGCGAGTTCGGGACGGCCCATGAGTTCGGTCAACCGGGCGAATACCGTGTCCTGGTTGGCGGCGATGAGGATCATGTCACCGCTCGCGGTGGGATAGACATTGCTGGGCGCGACATTCGGCAGCACCGACCCGGTGCGCTCGCGCTGATATCCCGTGATCGCGTACTCCGGCAGCAGCGATTCCATCATGGCCAGCACCGCCTCGTAGATGGCCGAGTCCACCAGCTGGCCCTGACCGGTACGGGTGCGGTGATGCACCGCGACGAGCGTGCCGATGGTGGCGAAGACCGCCGCGAGCGAGTCGCCGAGCGAGATGCCGGTGCGGGCCGGGGCGCGATCGGGATCGCCCGTGGTGTACCGGATTCCGCCCATCGCCTCGCCGATGGAGCCGTATCCGGCGCGCGGTGCGTACGGTCCGGTCTGGCCGTATCCGCTCACCCGGACCATGATCAGGCCCGGATTGTGTTCGCGGAGAGCGTCATACCCCAGGCCCCAGCGCTCCATGGTGCCCGGCCGGAAATTCTCGATCACGATATCGGCCTCGGCGATCAGCTCGCGCGCCAGCCGCTGCCCCTGCGGATCGCGCAGATTGCACGTCACCGACTTCTTATTGCGCGCCACCACCGGCCACCACAGCGATTTGCCCTGTGCCTGTTCACGTCCCCACTGGCGCATGGGATCTCCCGAACCCGGGGACTCCAGTTTGATCACCTCGGCCCCGAAGTCGCCGAGCAACTGTCCGCAGAACGGCCCGGCCAGCAACTGGCCCATTTCCACGACCCGAAGGTCTGCCAAAGGTCCTGTGGCGGTGGTGGTTTCGGGTGGCATGCGGCGGCCCCTTCCGTGGCGAGAATGGATACACTGTATCCCTGAGTGAAACGGTGCGGCAAGATAGCAGGAGGAACCATGGGCGTCACGGTGGTCGAGGTAGCCCCGCGCGACGGCTTGCAGAATGAGTCCGAGATCATCGCGACCGCGGCCAAGGTGCGGTTGATCGAGCGTTCGATCGAGGCCGGACTGCGCCGTATCGAGGCGGTGAGTTTCGTGAATCCACAGCGGGTTCCGCAAATGGCCGACGCCGAAGCGGTGATGGCCGGGGCGCCCCGCGTGCCCGGGGTGTCCTATGCCGGGCTCGTGTTCAACGATCGCGGTCTCGATCGGGCGCTCGCCGCAGGTGTGGACGAAATCAATGTGGTCGTGGTGGCGACCGATACCTTCAGCCGTCGCAACCAGGGCTGTACCACCCAGGAAGGCATCGACCGCTGGACCGCGCTGGCCGAGCGGGCGGCGGCGGCCGGGCTGCGCCGCACCGTCACCATCGCCGCCGCGTTCGGCTGCCCGTTCGAGGGCGAGGTGCACCCCAGCGCGGTGCTGGACCTGGTCGAGAGCGTCGCGGCGGCGCACCCCGATGAGATCGCGCTCGCCGACACCATCGGCGTCGGCACCCCCGACCGAGTGCGCACGGCCGTGACCGGATCGATCGAACGCGCCCCCGGCATCCCACTGCGCTGCCACTTCCACAACACGCGAAATACCGGATACGCCAACGCCATTGCCGCCCTCGAGGCCGGTGCGCGCATACTCGACGCCAGCACCGGCGGAATCGGCGGCTGCCCCTTCGCCCCGGCGGCCACCGGCAATATCGCCACCGAGGACCTGCTCTACATGCTCGACCGCATGGGCGTCCGCACCGGGGTCACCATGGAGCAGGTGAGCGCGACCGGCCGCTGGCTCGGCGACCAACTCGGCACACCGGTACCCGCCCTGCTCGGCCGGGCGGGCGGATTTCCGGCCTGAGGCAAGGCCGTTCGCCCGGCCACACGCGGCCGGGCGAACGGGTCGTAATCAAGACAATGTCTGAATTGTTCCTGCGGTGCGCAGGCTTTCGTAGTATCCGCCGCCGGGGTAGTAATCCGCGGTGGTGGAGCCGCTGACGAAATCACCGGCCCAGGCGACCGAAAGCTTCTGCAATGCGTCGACGTTCTTGGCCTGCGGTGTGCCACAGGCGACCTTGTCGGGTGCGGGGGCGCTGGAACCCTCGACATCGATATGTGCGCCGCTGGTCAAGCGGACGCCCAGGAACGATCGGTGGATCTGATCGAGCAGGACTTTCGAGCCCGCGCCGTCCCGGTTGCAGGTGTAAGGCGGCGCGGTGATCGCCAGGATGGGCAATCCGGAGTTGTCCAGGTGATTGAGCGAGCTGCTCAGGTTATTGCCGATGAAGCTCTTCACCGGATCGAACAGGATCATCCCGCGCAGGTTCGCGAACGCGGACGCGTAGCTCGCCCGCAATTGCTGCGCGACATACGGCACCGCCTCACCTCCCGCCGAATGGCCCGCGAACACGATGGCGGTGGGCAGGGTCAGATCGGTGCGCCCCGCTTTGGCCTTGGCTTCGGTGAAACTGCGGCCCAGCTTGTCGTTGGCATCGGCGGCCTTGCCGAACAGGTCGGCGACATTGTGCAGGAAATCGGTGTTGTTGCCGAGGTTTTCGAGCGTGCAGCCGAGGATGTTGGCGGTGGGCAGGGTGGGCGCGAACACCAGGAAGCCCTGGGCGGCGAACTTGCGGGCCGAATCGTCCACCGAGTCATTGGAACTGGCGAAGCCGTGCTGCAGCCACAGCAGGGCCTTGGGGGTGCCGGCGGGGAAGTACCAGTCGCTGCTCTGGTGCAGGGTGCTGAACGCGCAGCGGATGTCGACCTTGTTGGAGACCTTCGTGATTGCCGCGTCAGCGTGGGCGGTGGGCGCGATCAGGGCGGGGAGGACGGTTGCGGCGGCGATGGAACATAACGCGGCCAGCGCTCTTCGGATTCTCAAGGGGACTGCCTTGTCTCTCATGGAGAAACGCTGTTTCGTTTCCCGCGCTCCATTAGCGGTCTGAAACATTCACAAGTCAATACCTGGATGTGCTGCGTCGATAATCGAATACTGTTGTGTCGCAACAGGTCAACGCGCACACCGATGGCCCGGCAACCGGAGCGGCCGGGCTGTGGCGAAAGGTCCGGGGTTAGCCCGAGACCTCCAGTTCATTGACCTCGAGCAGTGCCAGCAGCGCCGCGAATCGGCCGGGCGCGGCCAACTCGTAGACCGTCTCGGTGATGGCGTCGGCATGGGCGGTGGTCAACGTTCGTGCGGTGTTCAAGCGGAACTTGGTGGCGAGTTCTGATGCCGAGAGTGGGTTTCCGGGACCACCGCGATTGACGTCCACGCGTTCGGTGAGCGTGCGCCCGTCCCGTAGCCGGGCGGTGAGCACGGCTGGGAATTGGAACGGGAAGATTTGCTCGGCGCGGGCATCGGGAACGCATTCGACCTTGGCGGCCAGGGCGAGTCGTTGTGGATCCGCTGCCATGGCGTCGGTGAAATCCTCGTGGAAGAGGCCCAGTCCGCCGCCGCCCAGCAGGGCGGCGGCCACCGTGTATGGGCCGGAAAAGGCTGCGTGGTAGCCGGATTCGGGGCGGCGCTTGTGGTCGATGGGTTCGGCGATGGTGCGCAGGACGGGGGTTGGCGCGCCCAGGATCAGGCTGTCGACCTCGTCAGCGTGTACGCCGCGAGCGCGTAGGCGCAGCGCGGCGTCGATTCCCGCATGGGTGAAGTGATTGCAGGGATACGGTTTGAAGAAGACACCGGGCAGCTCCCAGCGTTCTCCGAGTTCGGCGGTGACGACATCCGGCGTCGCGTGATCTCCGCAAAAGGCTTGCAGCAGACCGAATCTGCCCTCGATGACCGTCGGCGGACCGGTCAGCCCGTGCCTTGCCAGTCCGGCCGCGGTGACCGCCGCGTGTGCCGCCCATCCGCAGTGCACCCGTTTCACGGTGCCGCCGGTGCGATTGGCTTCCAGTAGACCCGAACCCATACTCGACGCGATGCCGAGAGCGTGCGCGATACCGTTCGCATCGAGGTCGTACAGCATGGCCGCCGCGGCCGCCCCGCCGACCGCGCCGCAGATGGCGGTCGCGTGCTGACCGCGTTCGAAGAACACCGAATTGCCCAGTTCCCGGTCATATCCCGCCATACCGAGGCGCACGGTGACCTCCACGCCGACCGCGATCGCGTCCAGCAGCTCCGCGCCCGAAGCATCGGTGGCTTGGGCCACGGCCAGCGCCGTGGGGACCACGGTGGCGGAGGGATGCAGCACGGACGGCAGATGGGTGTCATCGAAATCCATTGCGTGCGCCAGGGTTCCGCCGAGCAGCGCCGCACTGGCGGCGGGAAATCCGCCGGGCTGCCCCAATGCGGTCGCCTGCGGCGTGCCCGCCCATTCCAGGACCAGCGCCCGCACCGCCGCCGCGGCGGGTGTGTGCAGCGCGGCGAAGCTGTTGCCCAGCACATCCAGGACCCGTCTGGTCGCGTCCCTGCGCAGCTCGGTGCCCACCCCGTTCAGACGTACGGTGACCGCGAAGTCCGCGAGCCGTTCAACGATCGTCGGAGCGCTCATCGGCTCACCGCCGCGAGCGGACGCACGGGCGATCCCGTGCCGCCGACGATGCGCAGCGGCGCGAGCACGAAGACGAACTCGTGCAGCCGCTGGGCCGCAAGCGCTTCCAGCGCGAGGTGTTCGAGGATGTAGATCCCCGACTCCACCAGCAGTACTCGATGCACCGGAAGCACGCTGTGCCCGGCTCCCGGCGCCAGGCATTCGTACGCGGTGGTATCAGCGCCGGTAGCGGAGATACCCTGTGCGGCAAGCCATTGCGCCCCGGCGATACCTACCCCCGGCACACCTGTCGCCGTACCCAGATAGGTGGGCGGATCGTCGAACCCCCGCGACCATCCGGTGCGAATGAGCACCACATCGCCCGATTCGACTCGTACCCCGGCGTATTCGGCCGCGCGCTCGAGATCTCGCACCGTGACCTCGTAGCCGCCGGGCAGGACGTCGGTGTCGTGCACCCCGGCGATATCGAGCAGGATGCCCCGGCACACGAACCCGGGCAGCTGTTCCGCGCCGTGTTCGGTGAATACCCCACCCTGTTGCGCGGCGAGGGCATCGACGCCGCCGTGCAGCATGCCGTTCTGGCTGACGTGGCTGAGCGCGTCGATATGGGTGCCCACATGCCCGCCGGTGACGATGATCTCGGCGGCGGCCGATCCGCCGTCCGGGCGAATCAGGTCACCGTGCCTGCGCGCCAGCGTCATTCGGAATCCGGGATGGTTCGGTGAACACGGCATACCGGTGAAGAACGGCTGACCCAGCTCGATCAACCGGACGCCGCCCTGCACCGCTCGCACCAGCGGGTCCGGCGCGCTCATCGCACCACTCCCGCCGCGCGCAGCTCGGCCAGTGCATCGGGATCCACCCCGTAGCGTCCCAGGACCTCGGCGGTGTGCGCGCCCAAAGGTGGTCCGGTCCAGCGGATTCGGCCCGGGGTGTCGGAGAGCCGGAACAGCACGTTCTGCATGCGCACCCGCCCCAGCTCCGCATCGGGCAGGTCGGCGATGGTGCCGAGCGCCCGATATTGCGGATCGTCCAGGACATCGGCGGCGGTGTAGACGGGGGCGATGGCGGCCTCGGCCTGCTCGAAGGCTTTCACGACCTCCGCGGTATCGCGCGCGGCGATCCATGCGCCGACCGCGGCGTCGAGTTCGTCCGCGTGCGAGGCTCTTTCGGCCCCCGAGCCGAACCACGGCTGTTCGATCAGATCGGGTCGCCCGACCAAGCGCAGCACTCGTTCGGCCACCGATTGCGCACTCGCCGAGACCGCCACCCACCCGCCGTCGGCGGTGCGATAGAGATTGCGGGGCGCGTTGTTCGAGGACCGGTTGCCCATCCGCGGTTGCAGTTCGCCGAGCTGGTCATAGGCGATGAGCTGGGGGCCGAGCAGGGTGAGAATGGGTTCGATAATGGCCAGATCGATCTGCTGGCCCAGTCCGGTGCGATCCCGCGCGCGCAATGCGGCCATGATGGCGAAAGCGGTTGCCTGCGCGGCGATTCCATCGGCCAAACCGAACGGCGGCAGCATGGGCGGTCCGTCGGGCTCGCCGGTGATGGCGGCGAATCCGCTCATCGCCTCGGCGAGCGTGCCGAATCCCGGACGCCGGGCGTAGGGCCCGATCTGCCCGAAGCCGGTGACCCGGGCCAGCACCAGGCCCGGATTGATCTCGCGCAGTTCGGAATAGCCCAGGCCCCAGCGTTCCAAGGTGCCCGGGCGGAAGTTCTCGACGAGGACATCCGCGTCGGCCACCATGCGCCGGAATATCTGCTGTCCGGGTGCGGATCCGAGGTAGAGCGTCACCGATTTCTTGCCGCGCCCCAGCATCTTCCACCACAGTCCCACGCCGTCGCGCTGCGCACCGTGGGTGCGCACCGGATCGCCGTCGGGGTGTTCGATCTTCACCACTTCCGCGCCGAAATCCGCCAGCAGGGTCGCCGCCAGCGGTCCGGCGAACAGCGTCGCCACATCCAGTACCCGGATTCCCGACAGTGGGCCGTCCATCGCTCAACTCCTACCCGCCGCAGCATGTTTCCCACAGCGAAACATGAAAGTGGGTGCGCGGCATTGACAGTCAGCGCATAGTACTGCGATGATCGCCCAATTGGTAAAGCTGTTTCGCACAGAGAAACTGGAGTGAGCCGTGGCGACCGACCTGCTGATCCGGAACGCCCGCGTCGTGTGCCCGGGCGACCCATCCACCGACAGCCCGCCGGCGGTCGATATCGCGGTCGCGGGCGGGGTCATCACCGCGGTGGGCGCACAGCTGCCGACCGCGGGTGCGGACAATGTGATCGACGCGCACGGGCTGCTGGCTTTTCCCGGAGTGGTTGACGCCCATCAGCATTGGGGTATCTACCAGGAACTGTCGGCAGACACTGATACCGAGAGTCGCGCCTGTGCCCAGGGCGGTGTCACCACCTCGATCACCTATATGCGCACCGGGCGCTACTACCTCAATCGCGGCGGGGCCTACCGGGACTTCGTGCCGGAGGTGCTGGCCGCGATGGCCGGGCGATCCTTCGTCGACCATGCCTTGCACCTGGCTCCGATGACCGCCGAGCACATCGCCGAAATACCCTCCCTGGTCGAGGATTTCGGCATCACCTCGTTCAAGATCTTCATGTTCTACGGTGGCCACGGCTTGCACGGCCGGTCCTCCGATCAGGCCGACTTCCTGATGATCCCGCCCACCGAACGCTACGACCTGGCGCACTTCGAATTCGTCATGCGCGCGATCCAGCACGCCCGCGCGAGCGTGGGCCGACACCTCTCGCTATCGCTGCACTGCGAGACCGCCGAGATCATGGCCGCCTATACCGAACTCGTCGAACGCGAGGGCACGCTCAGCGGTCTGCGGGCCTATAGCGCGTCGCGCCCGGCACATTCGGAGGGCTTGGCCATTACCACCGCGTCCTACCTCGCGCACGAAACCGGGTTGGCGAATATCAATCTGCTGCATCTGTCCTCGGCCAAGGCCGTCGAGGCAGCGCTCACCATGGCCGCGGCCTTCCCGCACGTCGACTTCCGTCGCGAGGTCACCATCGGGCACCTGCTGGCCGATGTCGATACCGCACACGGCCTGGGCGGCAAGGTGAATCCACCGCTGCGTGAGCGCGCGGATGTCGAAGCGCTGTGGCGGCATCTGCTGGCGGGGGACATCGACTGGGTCGTCAGCGATCACGCCTGCTGTCGCGACGAACAGAAATTCGGGCCCGATCGCGAGGATGTCTTCGCCGCCAAATCCGGGTTCGGCGGTGCGGAGTATCTGCTGCCCGGCCTGGTGGGGGAGGGGATGCGCCGCGGACTGCCGCTCTCGCGTATCGCCGAACTCACCGCGCGCAACCCGGCGCGGCGGTACGGACTGGTCGACAAGGGCGAGATCGCGGCCGGATTCGACGCGGACATCGTGCTGGTCGATCCGGACGCACGGTGGACCGTACGGGCCGTGGATTCCGAATCTGCCCAGGAATACACCCCTTTCGAGGGCTTCGAGATGCGCGCTCGTGTGGACAGCGTCTTTCTGCGAGGTCAACGCGTATATGGCGACGGCAAAGTGCAGGGTGATCCGCGCGGTCGCTACCTGCGGCGCGATCCGCGCGCCGACGGCCGTCGCGATCGCGTCCCGTCCTGAGTCGCATACCGCCTTTGCCGCGTCCGACGGTTCCTGAAGCAGTCATCCGCTCGTGAACTTCCGGCTGCATCTTCGGCATATCGACCGCGCCCCTGAGCCAGGTCAGCGAGCTCAGTCGCGGGGCGGGCGGTCGTGTTCGGGTGCGTCGGCCGCCTCGGCGGTTCGTGGGCCGGATGCCGGGGTGCCATCGAGTTCGTTGGAGAATTCGCGCAGGGCGCTCACTATCTGCACCATGGCGCGATGGGTCGTCTCCAGCTCATCCTCCGACAGCGATGACAGTGCGCTCCGCATGCGAGTGGCCAGCGGCATGAAAAACGCTGCGGCCACGGCCATTCCGTGATCGGTGTAGTGCAGTTTCACGCGCCGACGATCGGTGGCGTCCACGGCGCGTTCGAGGTGGCCGGACTCGATCATGCGTTCCACCAGGTAGGTGATCGCGGCGGGGGAGACGCCCGCCAGGGTGCCCAATTGCCCGGCGGTCAGCGGCGTGCCCTCGGCCTCCGCGGTCGCCACGTGGACCAGTGCGCGGAAATCATTGGGGCGCAGATCGTGTGAGCGCGCGAACGAGTGACCGATCTGCTCGGAGACCGCGGCAAGTGCGCGGACATCGCGGGCGATCTCGGTTTCGAGCGCGGAACGCTCGGTCGCCGGTGGGGGCGTACTCGCCGGGCGGTCGGCCACCGCTACCTCCTTCGTGGTCAGGTACCCAGCCTAGTGCCCCCGCGGGCTCGGTCTTTGCGCATTAGTTAAGTTTCTGAAATAGTTGCTCGCATGGGTGTATGGGATCGCTACGCGGACCTGGTCACCGGGCGCAGAGCGTGGGCCTTGCTGCTCGCGGTCGTGCTGTTCGGAGCGCTGATCATGGGCCTGGCCGGGAGTAACGACAGCTCGGGGCAGGGACCCAAGTCATTGCCGGATAGCGCGGAGTCCGCGCGTGTCGCCACCGCCGTCGAGCGGTTCCCGGGCGGTGACACCGCCGCCGCCGTGCTCGTGGCCAGTCGAGCCGACGGCGCGGAGCTGAGCCCCCAGGATCTCGCGGCGGTCGACGCGGCGGCGGATCGTATGCGTTCCGGTGGTGAGGGCGCACCGGCGGTGGTCTCGCCCGATCACAAGGCCGTGCTGGTCTCGGTGCCGGTACCGGCATCGCTGAGCGGGTTCGAGCTCTCCGATAAGGTCGCCGACCTGCGCGCGGCCGCGAATCGGGATGCACCGGCGCAGTTGGACTTTCAGGTCACCGGTGGTCCGGCCTTCGGGGCAGATATCGCCGAATCGTTCTCCGGGGCGAACGTGCTGCTGCTGGTGGTCACCGCGTTGGTGGTGATGGTGCTGCTCATCCTCACCTACCGCTCACCGGTGCTGTGGCTGCTGCCGCTGTCGGTGGTGGCGTTCGCGGATCGGGTCGCCACCGGGGTCGGCACCGCGCTGTCGCAGCTGACCGGACTCGCGTTCGACGGATCCACCAGCGGGATCACCAGTGTGCTCGTGTTCGGCGCGGGCACTAACTACGCGCTGCTGCTGGTGTCGCGGTATCGGGATGAGCTGCACCACAACGAGTCTCATCGAGACGCGTTGCGCGCCGCCGTCCGCCGGGCCGCGCCCGCGATTCTGGCCAGCAATGCCACCGTGGTGATGGCGCTACTGACCCTGCTGCTCGCCGCGCTCCCGAACACTCGCAGCCTCGGGGCCTTCGCCGCGGCGGGGTTGGTCGTGGCATTGGTGTTCGTGCTTTTCGCGCTGCCGCCGTTGCTGGCATTGTGCGGTCGAAAAGTGTTCTGGCCCTTCGTTCCCCGCCCCGATGGGCGTGATGAGGCGCAGTCCGGAGTCTGGTATTCGATCGCGCGCGGGGTGGTGCGGCGACCGGTGCTCGTGGTGGTGCCGGTGCTGGCCGCACTGCTGCTCTGCGCGAGCGGACTCCTGGTGACCAAGGTCGGGCTCGCGCAGACCGAGCAGTTCCGAGTGCGCGCGGAATCGGTGGACGGACTGGACACCCTGGCCGCTCACTTCCCTTCCGGCACATCCGATCCCGCTATCGTGCTGGCCCGTACCGATACGCGCGCCGCGGTTCAGGCCGCACTCGACCACACCGAGGGAGTCTCACGGGCGAGCGTCAGCGGTGACTCGGGCAGCGGGTTGACTCGATGGTCGGTGGTCCTGGACGCCCCGCCCGCGTCGGCCCAGGCGTTCACCACCATCGAAGCCCTGCGGTCCGAGCTGCGCGCCATCCCCGGCTCCGAGGCGATGGTCGGGGGTTCCGATGCCCAGGCGCTCGATATCCGGGATTCGGCTCGGCGCGATCAATTGCTGGTCATCCCACTGATTCTCGCGGTCATCCTGCTGGTGTTGCTCGCACTGCTGCGCGCGGTTCCGGCAGCGCTCATCCTGGTGGCGGTCACGGTGCTCAGTGCGCTGGCGGCGCTGGGTCTGGGCAGTCTGGTCAGTGACCACGTGTTCGGATTCCCCGCGCTCGACACCAATGTGCCCCTGTTCGGATTCCTGTTCCTGGTCGCGCTGGGTGTGGACTACACGATCTTCCTGGTCGTCCGGGCGCGCGAGGAAGCCGAGCGGCACGGGACCGTCGACGGCATGGTGCGCGCGGTTTCCTCCACCGGCGCGGTGATCACCAGCGCCGGAGTGGTGCTGGCCGCGGTCTTCTGCGTGCTCGGGGTGCTGCCACTGATCACCCTCACCCAGCTGGGCATCGTCGTCGGAATCGGCATTCTGCTCGACACCTTCGTCGTGCGCACGGTGGCGGTTCCCGCGTTGTTCGCCATTCTCGGCGACCGCATCTGGTGGCCCGGTACCCATCATTCGGACAGGTCCGGAAAGGAGGCCGAACCCGCAGTCGCGCACTGAACGAACCTTCGAGCTCGTCGGACGAGTACACCGCTAGGTAAGGACAAGCATCATGAATCGGAACCACTTACGAGTGCTGGCAACGACTTTCGCCGCCGCCGCGGCCGTATCCGTCGCTGGAATCATGCCTCTGGCGAACGCGCAATCCGATCAGCCGCAGCCGATCGCCTCGCTGGATCTGAGCCGGTACCTGGGTACCTGGTACCAATTGGCCGCAATGCCACAGTATTTCAACCTGGTCTGCGCCCGTGACACCCGCGCCGAATACGCGCTGGACGCACAAGGTGATGTGTCGGTGCACAATTCGTGCACCACCTGGACCGGCGGGCCGAACGAGATTCGCGGTACCGCCACCGTGACCGACCCCGTCACCAACGCGCAACTGCACGTCAGCTTCCCCGGGGTGCCCACCCAGGAGTCGCGCTACGGGTCACCCAACTACATCGTGACCGCGCTCGGCCAGGACTACTCGTGGGCGCTGGTCACGGATCCGAATCGCCTCTCGGGTTTCGTGCTCTCGCGCACCCCCGCCCTGGACCCCGCCCAGTGGAGCGATATCCGTGCCGCGATCACCTCGGCGGGGGAGAACACCTGCTGGTACCTCACCAGCCCCACCACCGGCGGACTCGAGACGCTCGCGCCGCTGTGCGCGGTCTGACCCGGACCTCCGGCGAGTGACTCGGCGACGGGTATTGCATCGATAGTGCATCGAATAGCGCTAGGGTGGAGGCATGAGCGCATCGATCGTGCTTTTCACCCGAGACCTGCGTGTGCACGACAACCCCGCCCTGGAAGCGGCATGCCGGGAGAGCGAGCAGGTGGTCCCCCTATTCGTGCTGGACGAGGACCTGCTCGCCAAGGTGTCCGACGCGCCCAACCGGCTACGGTTCCTGTACGCCGCGCTCGGTGAGCTCGACGCCGAATTGCGTTCTCGCGGTGGACAATTGGTGGTGCGTCGCGGCAATGTCGTCGATGAGGTCGAGCGGCTCGCGGCACAGGTGAAAGCCCCGAGCGTGCATATGGCGGCCGATGTCACCCGCTACAGCGTGAAGCGGGGGACAGCGCTGCGGGAACGGTTGTCCCGCAACGGTTGTGCGCTGCACGACCACCCCGCCTCCATCACCGCGGTGGACACCGCCACACTGCGACCCGACACCGGGCGCAGCCACTACGCCATCTTCAGCCCGTACTTCCGGCGCTGGCTGGACACCCCGATGCGGCGACCGCTGACCCCACCGGCCGCCATTCGGGTACCGAAGGTCGCTAGCGAGCCGATTCCGGATCCCACCACGGTCGAGGGCGGATCGCCCGACCTCGCCCTCGGCGGGGAGAGCACTGGACGGAAACTGCTGGAACAGTGGCTTTCCGGTCCGGTGCGCGAGTACGCGGACGTCAAGGACATCCCGTCGGTCGACGGCACCTCCGGGCTGTCGCCGTACCTGCATTTCGGTTGCCTGTCCGCGGGTGAAATCGCCTTCCGGACCGATGCGTCCGACCCGGGCGGCAATGCCTTCGTGCGGCAGGTGGCCTGGCGCGATTTCTACCATCAGGTGCTCGCCGACCGCCCCGAAGTGGCCATCGACGACTATCGCGAGACGAACGAGCCGTGGCGCAACGATCCACACGCGGTCGCGGCCTGGCAGGCCGGCCGGACCGGAATTCCGATGGTCGACGCCGGCATGCGCCAGCTCACCGCGACCGGCTTGATGCCCGGTCGTTCCCGGCTGATCGCCGCCAGCTTCCTGGTCAAGACCATGCGCGTGGATTGGCGTATCGGCGCGGGCTACTTCGAGCAGTGGCTGGTGGACGGCGATGTGGCCAACAACCGGATGAACTGGCAGTGGATGGCCGGAACCGGCACCGATACGCGATCGAGCCGGGTGCTCAATCCACTGCGCCAGGCCGAGCGCTTCGACCCCGAGGGTGACTATGTGCGGCGCTGGCTCCCGGAACTGGCGGATCTGCCGGGTGCGGAGATCCACAAACCATGGCGCGCGGGCATGCTCGCCGGGGACTATCCGCCGCCGATCGTCGAATTCAACGGTATGTGAACGGGATTCATCGCTCCGGGAGTCCGGCGACGGCCGCGCAGTAGCGCCACAGGCGCTCGCGGTCGGCGTCGGATTCGCGGGTGCGGCGCAGATAATGCTCGGGCCGGGCGCGCCGGTCATGCCAGAACCGCCCGGAGGGAACCTCGGTCGCGGCCAGCCAGATCGCGGTGTCCGCGCCCTCGGCCGGGGTGCGCAGCAGCGGCCGGGTCAGGGTGCGAAAACGCGGCAGCGAGGTGGCCACGCCCGGGGTGTCCACCCAGCCCGGATGCATGCCGTGCACCGAAATGCCCTCGGCCGCATAGCGATCGGAGAGTTTCGGGAGCAGGGCCACCTGCATGCGTTTGGTGCGCGCGTACGCGGTCGCACCGCGGTATTCGCCCGTCTTGTATTCGAAATCCTCGGTGGGCAGGGGCTGGGTGTACATCCCGCCGGAGGACACCAGGATCACCCGGCCGCCCGCCATGACCGGTGCGAGTCGTTCGGTCAACAGCAGCGGCCCCAGAACGTGGGTGGCCAGGCAGATCTCATGGCCCTGCGGGCTTTCCGTGCGCGTCGCGGGCAGCACACCCGCATTGTGCACCAGGACGTCCAGGTGCTCGTTGCGCTCGGCGAAGTCCGTGGCGAACCGGTGTACATCGGCCAGATCGGAGATATCGCAGCGTTCGACGCGGGGCTGCGGACCGGATCCGGCCGCCGCGATCTCGGCCGCCGCCTCCGCACCCCGCTGCTCATCCCTGACCAGCAGCGTGACCGCGGCCCCGAGTTCGGCCAACCCGGCCGCGATGGCCTTGCCGATGCCCGAGTTCGCGCCGGTGACCATCGCGGTCCGCCCGCGCAACGCCTGCGGCGGCAGCGGTGGCCAGGTTCGGCTGCGCAGCGCGAATCCGGTTCGGCCGTACCCGAGCACCACGGTGCGATCGAGCACGTCGTCGACAACGGTTCGGACGTCAATGGTCATTGGTCAGCTCTTCCGAGGTTCGCGTGGAGCGCAGGCTGCGAGGCGATGGGAATGCGGCGCCGCGATTGCATCGAATATGCATCGATTCAATGATAGCGTCGAAAGTGCCAACCCGGCAGCACCGAGCGCTCGACGGCGGAGGATCAATGAACGTCAACCCGGTCAGCAGCGGTCGATCCACCGAGCCCGGCCGATGAATCCCACCGCTCCCGGACGGATTCTCGGGGTCGTCACCGCGGCCTACGGTGCCGCCGTGGCGGTGCGACCGGCGATACTGCTGCGTCCCACCGGTTTGGGCATCGGCGACGAGCCGGAGCTGCGCGTTTTGGCTCGAATGGTCGGCCTGCGTGATCTGGCCTCGGGTCTGGCTCTCGCGGCAGCCTCGACGCCGCGTGCTCGCACCGTGGCCGCACTGGTGCGCATCGCCTCCGATACCGCGGACACGGCCGTATTCGCCCGTGCGCTCGCCGGACGTCCCGAACGCGCCAAAACCCTTGCGGTGACCAGCCTGTGGGGACTGTTGAGCGCGGCCGCGCTGCGCTACGAACAGCGTGGACATCGGGGTGCGGTGATCCCCACGGCGGCGCATCTGCCATGACCGGCGCGCCGGAGGCAGCGGGGAGCGCGGAGTTGGCGGAATTCACCGTCGGCGCGGTCGCGCGCCGCCTGGGCATTCCGGTTGCCACACTGCGCAGTTGGAATCGGCGCTACGGTATCGGCCCCACCCGGCTACCCGGTCGACACCGCCACTACACCGCCGCCGACCTCGCCGCGTTGAGCAGGATGGTCGAGCTGATCCGCGCGGGTGCGAGTCCCGCCAGCGCCGCCAAGGCCGGACGCCTGGTGCTCGAGCCGACTCCCGAACTCGGCGCGGTCGATCCGGTGGTGGCCGCCGCCGAAGCCATGGACGTCGCTCGCCTGCTACATCTGCTCGACGCGCACCTCGCTCATCACGGTGTGATCGCCACCTGGAATCGCCTGTGCCGCCCCGCATTCGCGCGGATCGTCGACCATCAACACCGGGGCGACGGATACATCGATGTCGAGCACCTGCTGTCCTGGGCGCTCACCACGAGCCTGCATCGCTGCGTGCCCGCCGTGGCCGCGCCGGGCGGGCAGGTGGATATCGTGCTGGCCTGCACTCCCGGCGAACAGCACGTGCTTCCCCTCGAGGTGCTGCGTGCCGCACTGGCCGAGAATCGCCGCCCCGCACTGCTGTTGGGCGCGAATGTACCCACTTCCGCCCTGGCACAAGCCCTCTCGCGATACCCGGAACCGCCGACGGTGCTGCTGTGGTCGCAATCGGCTCGGACCGCCTCGGTTGCCTCGGTGCATGCGTCCGAGCTCGGCCGGTGCGAGGTCCTGCTGGCAGGCCCCGGCTGGGCGATGTCGGCGGCCGTCCCCGAGCGATACGTCCTGCGCACACTCGAGGAAGCGGTCGAGGTGTTGTGCGGTGAGACCTCATGATCCCCACCGGGACTCGCCCATGACGAGGCCGACACGGGGCCAGGTTGCCGCCGATGGTGCGGCGAGCGCCGCCCGGCCGAAGCCGCCCGGGCAGGGTGGGCGGTGGCTACTCCCTGGGGTGCGGCCCCGGGTGGGTGCGATCTCTATGACGACAGGGCTACCCGCGATGCCGCCCGGGCTGTGCGCGATGACTGGCCTGCCTGCGATGACGTCCGGCTTAGACGCGGACGTTGTGGTCCTCGCGCACACCCAGGTGGGTGAGGGCCTCGGCCAGGGTGGTGACGCGGTGCGCCGAATCGGGCAGGAGCAGGCCATCCCAGCCCGGCCCGCCGACGTGGACCCGCGCACCGGCCGCGGCGCAGGTGCGCACCGCGGAGGTGAGCGCGGTCGCCTCCTGCTGCGACCACAGCAGCACCGTGGCGGGGGCGCGCAGTCGATTCAGCGTGTCGGACAGGGCGATCGAGGGCACATCGGGTCCGAGCATGCGCGCGCCGATACCCTGTTCGGCCAGCGCGGCCCGCAGCACTTCCAGTGGCAGCGAATGGGTTTCACCGCTGGTGCAGGCCAGCACGATCGGCACGGACTCATCGATCGCGGCGGGAGCCACCGCTCGATGCAGGGCCGTCACCACGCACCAGGACAGCAGATGCTCCACATCCACGCAGCCCTCGCCGTCGATCTGCCGGTCCACGATTCCCGCGAATACCGGGCGGCACAGGCGATCCCAGGTGTCGACGACCCCGTATTCGCGCAGATGGTTCTCCAGCAGTCCGCATGCCGTACTCGAATCGAGCGCGAAGGCCGCCGACAGCAGGGTCGCCTGATCGCCGAAGGACAATACGGGCCTGCGCACGGCTTCCGCTGCGGCGGCGGGCGTGGATCCCGCCCGGATGAGGTCGACCATTCGCGTCAGCGCGGCGATATCGCTTTCGGAGTAGAGCCGATGCCGTCCGGGCCGATCCTGGCGCGGCCCGATCCCGTAGCGCCGATTCCAACTGCGCAGCGTCGCGGTGGGGATGTCCAGCCTTTCCGCGACCGCGCGGACCGAGAGCTCGGTCGGTTCGGGCGCGGACATCGGGCGGTGCATGTCTTGATTGTGCCTGTTCGCGATCGAAAGGAGTGATCACGTGCGGTGTGTGGTTTTCGGGGCGACCGGCTATATCGGCGGCAGATTGGTGCCGGAGTTGCTCGCCGCCGGTCATGAGGTACGCGTATTCGCCCGGGACCCGGGCAAACTCGACGACGCGCCGTGGCGCGATCAGGTCTCGGTGAGCAAGGGCGATGTCATGCGCGCCGAGGACGTCCGGGCCGCCGTGGCGGATCAGGAGGTTCTCTACTATCTGGTGCATTCGCTGACCCGGTCCGATTTCGCCGACGTCGACCGTGACGCGGCGAAAATCGTTGCCGCCGAAGCCGACCGCGCCGAACTGGCCCGGATCGTCTACCTGGGCGGGATCACCCCGGCCGGGCAGGACCTGTCCCGGCATCTGGCCTCGCGTGCCGAGGTCGGTCAGATCTTCCTGGATTGCGCCACCCCGGCGGTGGTGCTGCGAGCGGCGGTCATCATCGGTTCGGGCTCGGCGAGTTTCGAGATGCTGCGCTATCTCACCGAGCGGTTGCCGGTGATGGTGACGCCGCGCTGGGTGCGCAATCGCATTCAGCCCATCGCGGTGCGCGATGTCATCTACTACCTGACCGCCGCCGCCGAGCTACCGCGAACGGTCAACGACGCCTTCGATATCGGCGGTCCGGACGTGCTCACCTACCTGGGCATGATGCGCGGCTACAGCGAGGTCGCCGAACTGCCGCACCGGCTGATCATGCCGGTCCCGGTGCTGACACCGTGGCTGTCGGCGCAATGGGTGAATCTGGTGACCCCGGTGCCCCGGTCGATCGCCGTACCGCTGATGGAATCGCTGGTCAACGATGTCGTCTGCGCCGATCATCGGATCGCGCAATGGATTCCCGATCCGCCGGGCGGTCTCACGCCGTATCCGCGCGCGGTGAGCCTGGCGCTGGAACGGATTCGAACCCTGGACGTCCCGACCCGCTGGTCCGATGCCAGCCCCTCGGACGCACCGTCGAACCCGTTGCCGACCGATCCGGAATGGTCCGGCGGTTCGGCGTATTCCGATGTCCGCGAACAGGATTCCACCGCTGATCCGGCGACGCTGTGGTCGGTGCTGGAATCGATCGGCGGTGTCAACGGCTGGTATTCGTTCCCCCTGGCCTGGGCACTACGCGGCTGGATCGATCGCCTGGTGGGCGGTGCGGGTCTGCGGCGCGGTCGGCGGCATCCGAATCTGCTGCGCGAGGGCGACGCCCTGGATTGGTGGCGCGTGGAAAGCCTCGAGCGCGGCCATCGCCTGCTGCTGCGCGCGGAAATGCGCGTGCCCGGCCGCGCGTGGCTGGAATTGACCGTGACCCCACGGGTGGGCGGCGGCTCACACTACCGCCAGCGCGCGCTGTTCGAACCGCACGGATTGGCTGGGCATCTTTACTGGCACGCCATTGCGCCGTTTCATACCGTCATCTTCGGCGGCATGGTTCGAAATATCACCGGTGCTGCCGAAAAGCCCGCGTAAACAGCCGAAATAGGTTGCGCCGGACCGGGTGCCGACCCGGTCGCCCGTCGTTCAGTTGCCGTCACGAAGGCGCTGGTTGTCTTCCTCGAGGCGGTCGTTATGCGCCCGCAGATCGGTATTGGTGTCTTCCAGTTCGAGGATGCGCGCGATCGCGGACAGGTTCACGCCCTGCTCCGCCAGTGCGGTGATGCGTTGCAGCACGGCGAGGTCGTCACCGCTGTATCGGCGGGTGCCGCCGGGGCTGCGAGCCGGGGTGAGTAGGCCGTGCTGTTCGTACAGCCGCAGGGTCTGCACGCTGATGCCCGCGAGCTCGGCCGCGACCGAGATGCTGTACACGCCGCGGCTTCCCTCGGGCAGATGTGGCTCCTGCGGGGTCGTCTCGGGGTTGGGCAATGCGAATCCTCCTTGCTGTGCGCGAGAAACTCTCGACGCGGGCCTTGCGTTTTCATCGTAGCGGAGCTACAAAATCTATACCTGCTGCCACAGATATTATTCGATACGCGAACCATAAACACTGACACCGTCAAGCAAGGAGGACCACCGATGACGCGCGAGCGGAACCCGGGCACCACGGGCGCGCATGAGGTATTTCTCCGGCACCGCGCTCCCGCGGCGGGGCCTGCCGGCACCGATTCCAAGACCACGCATGCCGGTGCGCATATGTCCGACCAAGCGGCGCCCTCGCACGCGGGCCCGGTCACCGGAAGCTTCCGGTTCTGGTTCGAAACGGAGCGCTGGGAGTGGTCGCCGGAGCTGTACCGCATGCACGGCTACCGGCCCGGCGAGATCGAGCCGACCACGGAATTGCTTCTGGCGCACAAACATCCGGAGGATCGCGAACACGTCGCCGCCGCGATCGCGCGATCGATCGAGCAGGGCGCGCCATTCTCCAGCCGGCACCGGTTCATGGACCGGGACGGGCACGAACATACCGTGATGGTGGTGGCCGATCGCATCTTCGACGATGAGGACACCCCGGTCGGCACCACCGGCTTCTATATCGATCTCAGCGAAACCCTCGCCGCCGCAGCGCGTCTCACCCTCGATGAGCGCCTGCCGGAGATGCTGGAGGCGCGCGCGACGATCGAGCAGGCCAAGGGTGTGCTGATGCGGATGTACCGGATCAACGCCGATCAGGCGTTCCGAGTGCTGACCTGGCGGTCGCAGGAGACCAACGTGAAGCTGCGTGTACTGGCCGAACAGCTCATCAAGGAATTGGCGTGCGTGCCGCCCGAGGTTCCTTCGACAGTGGCGGTTTTCGACCACGCGCTGCTCACCCTGCACGAGCGCATTCCGGCGCACTAGCGCGGACGCTCGGAATTTCCCGGCCCGGCGAGGTGCTCGCGGGGTCGGGCTCTTGACTTTCCCGGTGGGAAAGTGGATCGTTACTTTCCTAGTGGGAAAGTGAGCCCGCGCCTACCGAACAGGAGCTCGACATGGGAATCTTCCGCAAGAAGCGCGATCCCGAACCGGCGACCGAGCAGAAGTCCTCGACCGAGCAGCAGCAATCCGATCAGGACGCCAAACGCCGCCGGCGGCGTCGCCTCTTGGGCGGTGCGTACACCGGCGGCTGGAGTGGCAGCTGACCGAGCGAACCCGGCTCAGGCGCTTCGGGCGTACTCGGCCGGACCGAGGGCTTGTTCGCGCAATTCGGCCAATGTCTTGGTGAGGATGCGCGAGACCTGCATCTGCGAGATGTTCAACCGCGCGGCGATCTGTGCCTGAGTGCGATTCTCGAAGAACCGCCACACCAGAATCTGGCGTTCGCGCTCGGGCAGCGCCGCGAGCAGCGGCCGCACCGCCATCGCATCCTCGAGCAGTCGATAGCTCGGCTCCTCGCTCCCGAGGGTTTCCGCGATCGGCGCCGGGCCGGACTCCTCATCCCCGCGGGGGGTGTCGAGCGAACTGGTCTGGTAGGCATTGCGCGCGATCATCGCCTGGGTGACCTCCACCAGGTCGACATCGAGTTCGGCGGCGATCTCCCGGGCCGTGGGCATGCGGCCGAGTCGCTGCGACAACGCCTCGGTGACCGGGCCCAGCTGCTGCTGAAGTTCTTTGGCCCGGCGCGGCACCCGCACCGCCCAGGTGTGGTCCCGGAAGTACCGGCGCACCTCACCCATGATCGTGGGCACCGCGAACGACAGGAAGGTGGTGCCGCGCGAGACATCGAAGCGATCCACGGCCTGCACCAATCCCAAACGGGCGATTTGGTTCAGGTCGTCGAACGCCTCGCCGCGCCCGGTGAACCGGCGCGCGATATGCACCGCCAGCGGCAGGCAGGCTTCGATGATCTGGTCGCGCTTGTGCGCGCGCCGCGGATCGTCGGCCGGGAACTCGGCCAGCTCCTGGAACAGGGGCTCGATATCGTCATAGCTGTCCCCGGCTCCATGGGACTGCCGGGATGCTTCGGTGGGAAGTATTGCCTCGGACATGGCGATTCCTCTTTCAAAGTTGGCCGACTGGCCGAGTGCTACCCCGGTGATCGAACCTCAAACAGGATGCGCGAGATTCGATCTCGGATATCCGGCGAGTCGGCCGTGTCGGCCCCTCTGTCGCATGAACAGATGCGAGACTGGACCGTCTCGTAAACCGGTGAGCGCAACGGTCAGGACGGGGATGCCACAGAGTCGTCGGAGCATGGGCAGGCCGCGAGATGATCGTCTCGACAGCGCGCTATTGCGGGCTGCTCAGGAGTTGCTGGCCGAGGTGGGATACGACCGGCTGAGTATGGAAGCGGTCGCGGCGCGTGCCGGAGCGGGGAAGGCGGCGGCGTACCGGCGGTGGAAGGGCAAAGCCGAACTGGTGGTCGACGCCGTGCGAACGCTGGAGTGGAAGGCCGAGGCCCCTGACACCGGGACACTGCGTGGCGACCTGCTTGCCTTGGCGCGAGTTTTCTTGGAGCGCAACACTTTACGTGATGAGGTCCTGGCGGGCATGGCCACCGCGGTGGCAAAGGACGCCGCCATCCGCGCGGCGATCGCCCAGGTCATAGACCAGCCTCGTCACGACGCCTTCGCCGCCATCCTCGCCAATGCCCATCGGCGCGGGGAGATCGCCCGCGCCGACGGCTGGGAGTATGTGCGGGATATTTTCCCGGCCATGATGTTTCATCGTGTGGCTGTACTCGGCCGACCGCTCGATGAGGATTTCGTCCTGCATCTGATCGACGACATCACCATCCCGCTGCTGACTTTGCCGTCCGCTTCGGGGTAGGTGCCGACCGTGCTGCGGTCCCGGGGATTTCGCCGATTGTGATCTGTCTCACGATGTGAATCTGCGGCCTTCAGGGGCTGCTGCCGACCGGGGCGATGTCCGAAACGGCTCGGCGGCAGTTGCCCTCGCGTGAGCGTTATCGCGGACCCATCCGGTTGCCAACCGGCCACCTCGTACCCATCCTAGATATGGAACCGCACCGTATCGGTTCTGAGGACGAGGTAACAGGGCGGGACATCGTCATGAGTGCTCTACGTGTGCTATCGCTGGAGACGGCATCGATATCGGCAGGCCCCGGGGACGAACACTCCTTCATCCTCATGCACTGCCCGAATTGTCCACGTGAATACCACTTTCCGCAGGACCTTCCGCCGGGCGGCCGGATTCGCACGAACCCGGACCGCTCGATAGACATCCTCGACGCGGTCGACAACGTTGTGTCCCACACGAATCCGCCCTGGGCCTATGACGCTCTGGGGCGGCCGGTCCCCACTCGCTACGAAACCAATGGTCATGTGATCGTCCAGCACCTCATGCCCGATGCCAGCGACACGTATCCCATTCAGGCCGATGCCGCCGTCGTTCCCGTCGCCGGGCTGAGGTCTGCGGGCGAATCAGCTCGCCGTAGAGCGTGAAATCCGGGCTGTAAGTACCCGCACCCCATCGCCTTCGAGTTTCCCGAGACCGGCGGGGCGACCCGCTAGGCTCATCGCGATCGCCTCGCCGGGTCCGCGCACTTCGGGACCTTGCCCGTACTGCCAGTCCATATCGTCGGCGATCAGGCGCAGGCCCCGCATGCGTCGTGTCGCGCCCGCGAACGGGTCGGGATTGTCGAGTACGGCGCGCAGGCGCTCCGGGGGGATTATCCGCCCGCGACCCAGTGGGCGGCGGATGTCCTGATGGTGAATCACCAGGTCCACCAAGGAAAGTCGGGGGAGCATGCTCGCGCCCAGTCCGGTGTCGATCGAGGATTCGACGCGGTCGATCAGCTCATCGGTCGACCAGGTCGCCGCTCGCCGCACCTGAATGTCGTTGAGGCGGTTCAGGGATAGGCGCGCTTTGGCGGCATCGCCGAGATAGGTCGCGACCGGCATGGAGTCGTGCAGCAGATGAGCCACGACATCGCGCACCCGCCATCCGGTGCACAGCGATGGCGTTTCCCACTCCTGCGGTGACAAGGTGCGCAGCAGCGCGGCCAGATCCGCGCGTTCGGCGCGTATGAGCGGGCGCAGGTCGAAACCACCGAACAGCGCGAACGGTGACGTTCGAACCGAGTTCGTCATGGGCGAATCCCTTTCCCGATGGTTCGCGCGGATACCTGGTTCGCGCGAATATACGTATCGCCGAGGTCCTACAGCCCGACCCGGATGAAGTTCCCCAGCCCGTGTCGCCGCCATTCGACCAGCATCTTCGGAGTCGGCAGCCAGAACGGATCGGGAAGCGGTATCCCCGAAGGAGATTCGCGGGTGAGGCCGAAGCGGGGGCCGTTGCGCACCATGTTCGTCATCGAGAATCGCGGCTGATAGTCGTGGCCGAGGCGTCCTTTGCCGAGGCTTTCGGTGATGAGCGCCGCCATGTGTTCGGGTGCGCGGGTGATGCCGTGGATCTCGGGGTGTTGGTCCTGCCACTGCCTCGCGGCGTCCTCCGAGGCGAAAAAGCTGTTGTAGTCGCACCATCCGACTACTCGGTGCGGCATCTCCCGCACCGGATAACCCAGGTGCACGCGCAGGGTTCGCGGCTCGAAGTCGACCAGAATGCCATCCCGACCGACCAGGTGAATCGGCGCGCCGGTCTGCCTGCACACCGAATCGACCACGACCTCGGCTCCAGGGAACTGACCGGAGATCGCGCATGCTTCGACCGCGCATTCGGCGAACCAGCGCTGCGTGCCGTCGACGGTGACGCGGTAGTGGTTCGCGAACGCGGCGAACGGTCGCGCATAGACGATCTCGCCGAGCGGCGGTTGCGGGTCGGCCAGCGGCTCGTCCTGAAAGACCGAACTGCCCGCATGCTCGTCATCCTGCACGGCCACGCAGATCGCGCCTTCGAGATCGCGCAACGCACTGCGCATTTCGTCGTCCGGCAGCCCGAATTCCGTCCGCAATTCCGCGACGGTCGGCACGGTTCCCGAGTCCCGAACCTGGCCCATGATGCGCTCGCGGATGAGGTGAGCGCGAGCAGTGAGTGTGGCCACGAAGCCCTCCTAGGTCTGATCCCGCGTTGAAATGCACCCGATGATCACTATGCGATCAGTGTTCACTTTTCTGGCATCGGTGTCAACGATCGAGCCGCCACACCCTGGTCGACGGGCCGAATGCAGCAGTCGATTCGCGTACAGTGCTCACAATGTGAACAGGTTGGCGTTCTCCAGCGAGCACGCCGCCTCCGCGACGAAGGGATACCCCTCGATGCCGGACCCCGCCCCCGGGACGGTCACCCGCCGAGCCGAGCGCCGAGCCGCGACGGTGGCCGAGATCAAGTCGCACGCGCGACAGCAACTCGCGACCGAAGGCACCGGCGGCCTCTCCCTGCGCGGCATCGCCCGCTCGATGCGCATGTCCCCCGCGGCCCTGTTCCGCTACTTCGACAACCAAACCGCCCTGGTCACCGCCCTCTGCGTCGACGCCTACGACGCGCTGAACGATGCGATCACCGAGGCCCAAGCCAACGCCGACCCCAACCCCACCGCACAATGGCGAACCCTCTGCCTGGCCACCCGCCACTGGTCCCTGAACCACCCCGCCGACTTCGCCCTCATCAACGGCACGCCCATCCCCGGCTTCGAAGCCCGCCCCGAAGACACCGGCCCCGCCGCAGGCCGACTACTCACCCTCGTCTCCTCCGGCTACCTCGCCGCCATCGCCTCCGGCGCAGCCGACCCCTCCGCAACCCAGGTCCCACCACTAACCGCAGGCCCCCTCCTGAAATCCCTCCTCGCCACAGACTCACTCCCCGACACCCCCATCCCCGGCATCATCCTCAACGGCTGGGCCTCCATCCTCGGCTTCATAGCCGCCGAAGTCTTCGGCAGCCTCACCTCCCTGATCGCCAACCCCGACGCCCTCTTCGACGCCCACCTCCGAACAGTCATGCAGGGCATGGGTTTCAGTCAGTAACACCGTCCGAGGCAATGCGTTCGACGCACGCGTTGTTCGTGCCGTCGCTGGGTTCGGGATTCCAGAGACCGGTCATGGTCACTCCAGTCTTTTCCCGCCGGAAACGCTGGGCAGTGTCGACGTAGACCACATCGGAGGTAGCGACGATCTCGCCGACTGCTTCGTCATAGCTCAAATGCCTTGCACTGGGCCTGATTACGGCCTCAGCATCCTGACTCCACGCGACCGTTTTCAACTGCATTCTCGTCTGCCCTCCGCGGAGCCGCCCGCGCCGCAGTGGCCCATATGAACGCGGGTGAGATCGAACCCGCCGCAGCGCTGGGATCGGAGGCGTTGCAAATCTGAGGTGGGAACGCGATCGGCCCGCATCCCGCATAAGGTTCGGCACCTGTCGGGCATGATCGATGGCCAGCACGCAACCGGGCGTCGCGGAGTTCCAGGACGCCTTCTCTACCTGGAAGGCGCAGGAGTGTCCCGACCTCGTGTAGTTCTCTCCGTCGCCGTCAGCCTCGACGGTTATATCGATGACACCATTCCCGAACGCCTCTATTTGTCCAACGAGCGCGACTTCGACGGTGTTGATCAGTTGCGCGCCGAATCCGACGCCATCCTGATCGGCGCCGAGACCGTGCGCAGAGACAACCCGTGGCTGTGGTTACGCAGCCAGGAACGGCGAGAGTCGCGCGTTGCCGCAGGGAAACCGGCGAACCTGTTGAAGGTCACCGTGACCGCATCGGGTGACATCGACCCCGATGCTCGGATGTTTCACCAGCACATCGAGGCCGGAAAACCTTTGGTGTACACCACGGTTGAGGGTGCGGAAAAGATCGGAGTGAAGCTCGCCTCGGTGGCGGATGTTGTCGCCATTCCGGATGCCGACTTCTGGGGAACGCTCCTTGATGACCTCGGTCGGCGCGGGGTCGGGCAGTTGATTGTAGAAGGTGGCACACACATCCATACGGCTTTTCTGGAGGCCGGGCTCGCCGATGAGTTGCGTTATGCGTTGGCGCCCTTGCTGATTGGCCAGAGTGATGCACCTCGCTTCGTCAATCCGGCGCAGTTTCCCGGAGGAACGCGTCGGCGACTCGAGTTCGTTGACGCCACTACCCTCGACGATGTGGTGGTTCTGCGGTACCGCCCCAAGAACACCAGCGTGACCGTGCATGGTCAGTAGAGGTCGCCAGAAGCACGGCTATTCCACTGCGGCTGTGACCTTCTCGACCCAAGCCACGTAGTACTCGGTCGCCCATTCGACGGGGGTTGCGACGATTTCGGCTGCACCTGCCCAGGGATGAAGCTCCTGAATTCGTTTGGCGAGCTTGTTCCGAACCATGACCGACGTCTTGAGCGTGACTCGCCATTCCTGATCTTCGCCAAGTTCGTCGTTGTGCCAGAACACCGACATAGCCGGGCCTGACACTTCGGCTCCGGCGGCGAGCTGCTCAGCCACCACGGTCCGGGCGATCATCTGCGCATCCTCCACGGTTGGCGTTGTGGAGGTAACTGACCACACCCTTGCCTCTGTCATGTCCTCGACCCTATTCGGACCAGGCCCTGCGTGGCCGTGGCGGTAGTCCGGAATCCGGTCGACGCGTCCGGTATACAAGGGTGATGCGGACATCGTGGTCGAGGTCGATGCTTCGATGAGCAGGGCGTTGGCGGTTGCCGCAGGTGGTGGTGGTGATGCCGTCACTGCGGCCGTTATCGCGGCTGCGATGCCGGACCTCGGACTGTCAGCCATCCTGACGTACTCGTGGGACCGGCTCATGATCGATCCGACTCCCGGCCCGCGGTCGGTGGCGGACTTCGACGGACTGATCAGCCTGAGCGGGTCAGTCACGGAGGTTCCTGCGACAGCCAGCCTACGGACAGGCGGGCGATCTACGATTCCCCGCCTCGCGCAACATCTTTCGCTGCCGCTGCTCCTGATGGATGCCAGCGCGGGCGCGCCGGGGCTGGCATCTCAAATCTGCGGCGCTGCTGAGGTTTTCGGCGCGGATTCCATTGTGGTTATCGATGTCGGGGGAGATATCCTCGGCGAAGGGCACGAAGCGAGTCTGCGGAGTCCGCTTGCCGATTCGTTGGCGCTGGCGGCAGCGGTGATGACGAAGCTTCCGGTGCGAGTACTGGTCGCAGGGATCGGGCTCGACGGAGAGTTGACCGAGGATGAGCTTCACGGATGCCTGGATCGCCTTGGTGGGCGAGTCGTGAAGCAACTCATTCCATCGGATGTCCTTGCCTATGAAGGAATTTGGGAATGGCATCCGTCCGAAGCGAACGCTCTGCTCGCGGCTGCGGCAGGCGGATGGCGTGGCCAGGCCGAAACTCAACGTGATGCCCTGGTCCGGATTACCGACGGTTCTGCAGCGGTGTACGAAGTCCCCACCGCTGATCTGTACAAATCGTCGCTGGCTTCGCGCCTGTCTCACGCACCGACACTCGCCGAGGTCGAACAACTCCTTCGGCGAGATCGTGGCTACAGCGACATCGATATCGAGCGGCGGCGATTGCGGACACGGCCGCCGACACGGCGACCTGCCGAGGGCGCGATGGATGTCATCGATCGATACGCGGGTGATGCCTCCGCTCGTGGCATCGACGCATTGACGATTCGGCGAGTTGCGGAGTTGGTCCACGCGACCGACTTCGAAGCAACTGACGCACTTCGTATTTCGCTGATGCGTGAGCGTTCGAGCCATTTTTGTCCGCCCCTCTACCTCACCCGGCCGACGGCGGGAATCGATTGATCGGATGGTTGGCGCGGTATATAGGTGGGCATGACTCGCATCGGTGTTACGGGGCACATGAACATCACGTGGGATTCGGTGTCAGCGATCTATCGCGAGATCGCTCGAATCCTCTCGGCTGCAGGCGATCCGGCCGGGTTGGTCGGTGTCAGCTGTATCGCGCGGGGTGCCGATAGTGTGTTCGCGCAGGCTGTCCTCGATGTCGGCGGTCAGCTGGAGGTTGTGCTGCCGTCGCGGAGTTATCGAGAGCGGAAGGTCAAGCCGGATCACGCGGGGGTGTTCGATGGCCTGATCGCGCGAGCGACAATCGTGCGCGTCATGGATTTCGAGGATGCGGGGCGCGAGGCGTACGAAGCTGCCAACGAGGCGGTTGTCGGCACCTCTGATCAGCTGATCGCGGTGTGGGACGGCCAGCCCAGCGAGAAGGGCGGCACCGGCACCGTGGTCGAGCTGGCCCGAGCCAAAGGCGTTCCCGTCGATATTGTTTGGCCGCCAGGTGCTGCTCGAGGATGACCGAGCGAGCGCTACCGGATTCTTCAAATAGCTGCGGTGTCTTGGCTGCGAGCTGTGGTCTGGGAGAGTGCCTTTGGTGTCGATTCAGCGGGCGGGGCATGAACCGCCGACGCGCCGGAGTTGGTCTGCGGGAATGGTGGCTGGTTGGTCGTTGCGCACTGCGGCGAGGACTGCGTCGATGCAGGCGGCTACCAAGGCGGGTTGGTCGGCTGGGACGTGGTGTCCGGCTGTGTCGGCGACGACGAGGAGCGCGTCCAGGGTGTCGGCGAGCGTTCTTTGTCCGTGCTGCCACCGGTTCTCGAGTTCTTCGGGGGTAAGGGGCGCATACTCGGCTGCCTCGTCCGGTGTCAGTCGCAACCATCGACCCTGCGCACTGGACAGGACCACGGCCGGCATCGGCGGGACGGCCGCGGTTTGCAGCTCGACGAGTGATGCGGCGGGATCCAATTTCGACGATCCGGGACTGGGTTGGTCCTGTTCGTCGCCTTCGTGTTCGGGCCAGTCCGCGTCGATCAGGTGATCCAGGGTCGTCGCGTCGACGAGAACGATCCCGGCGGTGTCGGCGCCGTATCGCGCGGCGTACATCATCGCGATCAGGCCGCCGATCGAATGTCCGACCACCACATGGGGCGAGTCGATCTCCAGTCCGTTGACCAGCTGGTGCAGTTCGTCGGCGAGGGAGCCGAGCGTGCGTGGTTGCTCAGCCAAATGCCTTGGGAGCGAACCGCTGTCACCTATGCCGGGCCGATCGTAGGTGAGAGTGGGATGCCGATGCGGTTGCAGCAGAACCTGATCCCATTGATCTCGGCCTGTTCCCATGGCATTGATATGGATGACAGGCACATCGGAATCTCCCGGGTCGAGGGATGCTGCCAGCTCGTAGCCGAGGTCGACCATTTCGAATCGCCGCACGCCCAATTGATACCACCGCGTGTAGCCCTCGGTCGCGGGAATTTCCACTGTCTGAATCCGTCTGTGCTCCAGGTCGATTCGTGGCCGGGGCTCGAAATCACCACGGAATCCACACTTGCTCGCTTCGACACGCATCGGTGCGCGGTCATGCGCGTCATGACCCTCATGTGTGACGCTAGCCACATTGTTGCTAACTATTTGCTTATTGTGTTCGATGATTGCTTTGTGATCAATGATCACGTTCCAGGAACCGGCAGTGAGGAGCTTCGTCATGAAACGTGTAGCACTGGTGGCCGCCGCTATCGCGGGTATCGCGGTCCCGATTGCCGCGATACCCGCGGCCAACGCCGCACCCGAGGGCTCGGTGTACTTCAACTACGGCGGGAAGAACTGCGCGATTACCCCCGATGGCGTGATCGGGTGCGATGGCTGGGGGCCGGTTCAGGTGTTGTCGATTCCGCTGGGCGGTGGGATTCCGGTGTCGATTCCCGCGCCGCAGTCCATCCAGGACGCGGGCGGTCTTCACCCCAGTTACGACTTCAGTCAGCCCTTCACTCAGCCCGGTGGCAATCCCGACTTCTTCGCGGTCGCCAATGACCAGGGTCCGTTCGGGCCGAAGCTGTCTCATGCCGGTGCCTTCTGCGAAATCAGCTTCCATGGCTGGTTCCGCTGCGTCGCTCGCGGGCAGTAGCAATCAGCGTCGCGACCATCCTCGTGTGACTCGAGAAAGGCTCTGACCAGTGAAGCGTCTATTCATAGCCCTGGCGGGACTGGCTCTGATCGCCGGTGCCGCAGCATGTTCCAGCAGCTCCACGACCTCGCCGAGCACCACCGCCGCCTCGACCACTCGAGCGGTCGCGACGACGACGTCGATCACCCCCACCTCGGTGCAGCCCGCTCCGACTACAACCGAGAAGCGCGGAGCGGACGGCTCCACCGGCAACAACCTCAGCGCCGAATACTGCGCGAAGAATCAAGATCCGGGCTGCCCGCTCGGCAGTTACGTCGGCCCCAACGCCATCCCGAATCCGAACGGCGACGGCACCTGGGTCCCGTGCGAGGGCACCATCTGCACCAACCCCAATCACGGTGCGGGACCGGATATTACGACGCCACCGCCGGTCGAGACGACCACCCCGGCGCAGAACGGCGACAAGGTCGCGAGCGCGCCCTGTGAAGGCGATGGCCGCTGGGTTCATCTCGAGGGCGGCAATGCCGGACACTACGGCACCGAATGGCTCTGCCAACACTGAACGCGGCCGGAAGACTTCCGACCGCCCAACCGCGTTGTCTACGACCAGGGGGTGCCTTATGTCAGGATTCGGGCGATTTGCGACCGCAGCGTGCGCGGCAATCGCCGTCCTGGCAGGTTCCGGCACGGTCGCGCACGCGCAGTCACTGCCTGTGCCCTATGGCAATAGCGAGATGATTCGGGTCGCGGTGAGCGGATGGGACGGCCCTGTTCCGGGCGCGAACGATTACTCGTGCCACCCGTCCGCCGACCATCCCGCGCCGGTGGTCCTGACCGGCTCGACATTTCTGTCTGCGGCGGTGAATTGGACCTCCCTGGCTCCCTACCTGAGCAATCTCGGATTCTGTGTCTTCACAGTGGATTACGGGCGCACGGTCTACCGCATTCCGCCGGGGCTCAACGGTATGGATCCGATTCCGGATTCGGCGGTCGAGGTTCGCGATGTGGTGGATCGGGTGCTGGCCGCGACCGGTGCGGCGCGGGTCGATCTGGTCGGGCATTCCCAGGGCGGACTCGTCGACCGCTATTACCTCAATGTCCTCGGCGGTGCGGACAAGGTCGGGAAAATGGTGCTGATGTCGTCGCCGTATGCGTCGACCGGGCTTCCGGTCGACGTTACGGCGTTGGCGCGCAACATCATTCCCGAGTCGCTGTTTCAAGCGATCCTGAACAACGGACGTATTCCACCGCTGTACCTGAACTTTGCCGACCCGTGGGCATGGGAAAAGATCCAACCGCTGCAGCCGGCGATCGAATACACCCAGATCACCGATCTCACCGATGAGATCGGCCTGCTCGGCGGAATGCACGCACCGGCTGGTGCGTCCAACGCCGTCACCCGATACATCAATGACGCTTGCCCCATTGATCTTTCGCAGCATTTCGCGCAGCCGTACTCGCCGGCCGCGGTCGCGATGGTCGCGAACGCGCTCGACCCCGCGCATGCCCTCACACCGCCGTGCACCTTGGTGCCGCTCTACGCCCTGGGCTGAGTGCGGGCGGACATACCTTGGATACGGCATGTCATGGGCGCGATTGACGATGTGCTCGCGTAGCAGACGAGTGTGGGGGAGTATCGGCGCAGATCAGCGGACGAATGCCACAAAGCTCGGCCGCGATGCGGAACAGTCGAACGCGCGTCGATGAGCAGCTCTCGTCGGGGGAATCGCCTGCCTGACTGTAGATCTGCTGAAGTACGCGGTCGGCCGCGTCGGCGGAGTCGAGCATGAGCGCACAGAACAGTCTCAGTTGTGCGCGCAGTGCGGAGTCGGCGGAGTTCTCGGATTCGGACATGGCGCTGCCCGGTCAGAGTCCGAACAGCGGGAACAATCGGGCGCCGTGGAATGCCACGACCCTGCTGATGCCCTCGGCGTCGAATGTCAGGACGTGCACGGCGTGCGGTCGGCGGGTGCCGTCCACACCGCGCCGGTACACCGCGAAAGCGGGCTGACCATTGGCGGAGGTGGCGACCACGTCGGCGGGGCCGATGATCCGCATCTGTCGCGCCAGGAAGGCGCACACGGTATCGCGACCTTCGAACCATAGTGCGATGGGCGGCATTTCCCACCGCGCGTCTTCGGTCAGGACGGTTACGAGTTGATCGACATCGGCGGTTTCGAAGGCGAGGGCGTAGCGGTTCAGCAGATCTCGCTGGTGTGGCTCATCCGGTTCGGTGAGACCGTCCTGGCTGAGCGGGATCTGGGATCGTGCGCGTTGCAGAGCGCTGTTGACGGCCGCGGTTGACATCTGGAGCAGTTCGGCGACTTCGGTTGTGCGCCACTGCAGTACATCCCGCAGGATGAGCACGGCGCGCTGTCGTGGTGGGAGCTGTTGCAGTGCCCCCATCAACGCCAGGCGCAGTGATTGTCGCTGCACCACAACGGTTTCCGGATCGTCTGGCGCGCTGGTGAACAGATAGTCGGGTATCGGCTGTAACCACGGTATTTCCGGGTTTCGCGGGATCGGCCCGATGCCCGGATTCGGCTCGGGGTCACCGAGGTCGGCGGGCAGTGGTCTGCGCCGGATCCTTTCCAGCGCTTTGAAACATGCGCGGGTAGCGATGCGGTAGAGCCAGGTGCGCAATGACGAACGGGCTTCGAATCGGTCATATGCGCGCCAGGCGTCGAGATAGACCTCCTGCACCACCTCCTCGGCATCCTCGACCGAGCCGAGCATGCGGTAGCAGTAGGCGAGCAACTCCCGTCGGTACGGTGCGCTGAGCTGTCCGAAATCCTCGTTGCCGGTGTTGGTTTCGGTCATGGAATGCATGATCCGGTGATCCTGTCGCGTGTAGGGGTCATCTCATCGAACGGTGATATCGGCCATGTCGATGGCGACCAGCACGATCTGGTCGCCGCCCATCGTGGTGTAGGCCCGCCGGGTCGCGGGAATGATGATGCCGTCGACGTCGCGATAGTCGGTGGCGTACAGATGTGATTCGGTGGCCGGGTCGACGATGTCGATGGTGAAGTCGTGACGGCGCAGCAGCCCGTCCGGGCCGAAGCAGAAGGTCTGTTCACGGGTGTGGGTCTTGATGTGGTCGGGGAACCTCACGCGTAGCCGCCGCCAGGTTTCACCGCCGGATTCGATGGGCGCGATCTCGTCGCACACGAACCCCGGCCACATGAACAGGAACGGCGTGTTCAGATACGTCCACAGTGCCTCACCGGTGAAGTACGCGAGATGCAGCTCGTCCCAAGGCGTTTGGAACTGGTGGCCGTCGAACGACCGCTCCGGGTCCTCACGTGCGCCGATGATCGTCCCATCGGCACGCTCGAGCACGACCCGGTCGGGCGCAAACACCGACCGTCGGTCCTGACCGGTGAAGTCCATGGTCAGTCGCTCTCGCGTGGTGTCAACCTCCACGTGAACGTCCTTCAGCGCGTCACCCTGCCCCTTGATCTGCCAGAATGCCCCGGTGATCGTGGCATCGAGGTGAATTGTCCGGATGCGACTCCACCGATGCGAACCACCATGTGCGGCAATGGCGTTCGCGATAAGATCATTCATTGCTCTGCTCCTGTGTCGGATTGTGCTCAGTCGACGATGAGTCCGCCGGTCAGATTGGCGACGGTGCCGGTCATCGCCGACGCGTGATCGGAGGCGAGAAACACCGCGACCGCGGTGAGCTCGGCCAGCGTGGTTGGACGCTTGCGATGGGTCAAATCAATTGCGGCAGCCGTGAATTGGTCCCTGGTGATGCCCAGCGCATCGGCATGCAGCCCATACACCACATCGATTACCGGCGTCTCGACCATGCCGGTCGTGCGCAGGCATACCGAGCGCACGCCGTGCCGCCCCCATTCCGCGGACAGCGCGCGATTGAGCGCCTCCATCGCCGCCCAGCCCACGCTCATCCCACCGACCAGCGGCATACTCGCGCGGGCGGGTTCGGGCGTATGCATCATGATCACGCCTGAGCCGCGGGGAATCATGTGCCGTGCAGCGGATTTCGCTGTTACGAAATGCGCCCGCGTGTACGTCGTGATCGGAAGCAGGAAATTCTCGACCGGCAGCTCCGCCAGCGGAATGCCCTGCAATCCCCGCGGCGAGATCCCGATCGCATTGAACGACACATCGATTCCACCGGTCGCGGCGACCACTGCCTCGAGATGCCCGGCGACGGCCCGCTCATCCACCGCGTCGACCACGGCGGTCTCGGCAACCCCGCCCGCCGCCGCAATCTCCTTGGCGGCGGCATCGAGAGCGCCAGAATCTCGTCCGGTCAGAAAAACCCTGGCCCCCTCACGGGCGAATCCGCGAGCCACCGCACCGCCCACGGCCCCGCCCGCACCGTAGATGACCACGTTCTTGCCTTCGAGCAACATCTTCTTCTCTTTCCGGTTGTTCAGCCCGGCGTAAGTCCGCCTACTCATACAGAGGCGACAGCACCGCGAAAGTCATCGGTGGCTTGTCACGCGCGGTCGACCGGATGGCACCACAAGATCCGCGGCCATGACGGAAGCAGGCCGTGTGCACCTGTGACCGCTCGAATATTGTTCTGGGAGCGAAGGGGTTTCGCCGCTCAGGTGTGCCCGTCGATCTCGTCCGGGAGGTATGGGGGTTGCTGGTGGAGGGATTTGTCGAGCACGGGTTCGAGGCGGTGCGGGACGGTTTCGCGCGGGCGCACGACGGTGACGAGGGCGGGGCGCAGCTCTGCGTCTATCGGCGTGGGCGGGTCGTCGTGGATCTGTGGACGGGGCAGGACCCGGAATCGGGCAAGAGCTGGGACGCGGAGTCGCTGACGGTGCTCATGTCGGTGTCGAAGGGGATGACCGCGACGTGCGTGCACATCCTGATCGATCGCGGCCTGCTCGATCTCGATGCGCCGGTTCGGGAGTACTGGCCCGAGTTCGCGGCGGGCGGTAAGGCTGGGATCACGGTGGCCGATCTGCTGTCGCATCGTGGTGGCCTGTCCAGTTTCGATGCCGAATCCGCCATCGGGGCGCGAGAATTGACCGATTGGGCGGCATGCGTGTCCGCGCTGGCGTCGATGACCCCGCTGTGGGAGCCGGGCACCGCGTTCTACTATCACTCCCTGACCTGGGGTTACCTGGCCGGTGAGCTGATTCGGCGGATCACCGGCAAGAGCGTTGGTGAGTTCCTGGCCGCCGAGATCGCCGAACCGCTGGGATTGAGCTTGTGGATCGGCTTGCCGGAGAACCAGGAACATCGTGTGGTTCCGCAATTCACTCGGCGGCGAGAACCCGGCGTCGCCGAGGTCGAGGCGCTGCTGACCCGCATGGGAGTCGATGTGAGCGAGCGGCTGATTCGCGCCACCCTCGCGACGGTCGCGACCCGCGATGAAGGCATGAGACTGCTCAACAGCCGCGAAGGGCATGCGGCGGAGGTGCCCTCCGGCAATGGCATCGGGAACGCGCGTTCGGTAGCGCGCATGTTCGCCGCGACCATCGGCGAGGTCGACGGTATTCGACTGCTCAGCGCCGAAGCTGTGCGGCGGGCACGGCAACCGCAAACCGAAGGGCTGAATCACCCGGGACCGCTGCGAATCATGCCGCGTAGCAACTATTTCGCCCACGGCTATGAACTCACCCGTCCGGTTCAACTGCTCGGCGAAGGCGCGTTCGGGCAGGTCGGCACCGGCGGCCGCATCGGCTTCGCGCATCCCGAATCCGGTGTCGCCGTGGCTTATACGTGCACCAATATGGTCGGCGACGATACGGGCGGACCCGATCCGCGCTGGCTGCCCTGGTCCGAGCCGCTGCGCCGGGCGTGCGGGGAGGTCAGCGATAGACCGCGTGGCTGAGGGCGGCCAGGACTCGGCCGGTGTTGGGGCCGAAGCAGAGTAGGACGTCGTCGGACATGTCGATGATGCGGTGGTCGCGGCCGGCGGGGGTTTGGGCTACGCCGGGGAGTTTGTAGAGGGCGGAGGGGCCGCCGATGGAGGCCAGGCCGTCGGTCATGACCAGCAGGATGTCGGGGCGGGCGGTGATGAGGGCTTCGCTGGTGATGGTGACGAAGGGTTCGGTGAGACCGGCCGCGGTGCCTGCGTCTTGGGCGCGCAGGCCGGTGATGAGGGCGTCGGCTCCCGAGCCGGGGCCCGCGAGCATGGTGAGGGCGGTGCCGCGCAGGTAGATGAAGGCGATGCGGGGCTGGGGGTTGGGCGGGGTGATCGCCGCGGTGGCGGCTTGGATCTCCGTGGTGGTGCGGGCGGCGAGGGCGGTGCCCGCATCGTGGACGCCGAGGGCGTCCGCGACCGCTTGGATCTGCGGGCCGGTTCCGGCGAGTGTTCTTGCGGGATCGAAGAATACGAGGGTGACCCCGGCCGCGCGCAGCTGTTCGAAGACCGCGGCGGTGCCGGTGGTGGCATCGGTGAGCAGCACCGTGGGGTGCAGGGCCAGGACCGCTTCCACACTCATGGATTCCCCATTGGGGGTGACATCGGGGCGGTTGATGATCGCCGGAAGCTTCGCGGCGGTGCTGCGGCCGACCAGATGCGGGCCGAGGCCGAGCGCGTAAACGGTTTGGGCCAGGGTGCCGAAGCGGTCGACGGCGATGATGCGATCGATATCGGAGACCGTGACGGTGGCACCGTCGAAACCGCGGAGCGTGACCGGTAGCACCGGATGCGGCTCGGACGCGATCGGCGTCGGATCGGGATCGGCCAGGGTTGCTGTAACTTCGCCGCCAGCTGAGACTTTGGCGGGCGACTGTGATGAGCACGCACCGAGGGCGAGCGCGAGGGAAAGCCCGATGGCTAGGATTCCGAGTTTGCCGCCGCTGAACATGATTGTCATGATATGCGGTCGCAGCGCACCGCTCGCTACTCAATTTTAGCGGTTGCGGGTGTGGAAATCGGCTTCCTGCAATGGTTTTGCGGATTTCACCCGGTGTTCACGCGCGCACCGCGGCTGCGCCCGGAAGTCACCAGGTGGGGGTATTGCGGGCGGCCGCGCGACTCCGGAGATGAACGCGACGCGTCGCAGGTGAACGTCTTCCGAAGCCCGAGCTAATAGGTCGATTGACCAGTAGTTTTCCGGCGGGTGCTGTCCGGTACGCCCGGTATTGGTCCGGTCGATGACCTTGCGATTGTTGGGTAGAGTGCCGTTAACCCGAGGGTATCGGTCAGTTGATATCCCGGCGCACCGTGGGTGGGACGCAAAGGGGAAAATCTGAAATGGCAACCGTGGCATGGATATTGCGCTGGCGCCGAGCGATTGTGCACGGTCATCATTGCCACGGGATTGCCGAATGTTCGCGCATCCGGGAGTTCGGCGCATGAGCCGGGATCCGGGCACGGTGGCGGAGCTGCTGAAGGCGCGACAGCAGGACGTACTCGACAGATATCGCCGCGAACTCGAACTCATCGGCAGCGCACTGGTCGCGGACCCCGAGGTCTGGGACGAATGCGTCATACAGGCGTGCCGGATCATCGGCGAATGCGCCGAGACCCTGGATGAGGACGGGCAGCCGACCGGCGTGCAGGTTCCACTCCAGGCGATCGTGGATATGGCCGAACGCCGTGGCGGCCGGGGGATTCGGCCGGACTCCTCGGTGCGCGCGGCCATGATCCTGTTCGAACTGGTGCTGGCCGAGGCGACGGATGTGGTGAAATCCGGGCGGGTCGAGGCACGGCATCGGATCGCGGATCTGGCCACACAGCTGAGCCGCAGTCTGTTCACCCGGCTGGAGGCGGGCGCGAAGGGGTACGACGCCTTCCTGCTCGATCAGATCCGCATAGTCAACGATGCCGACCGGCGCATGCTCGCCCGCGAGATCCATGATCGCCTCGGCAACACGCTCAGCCTGGCCATGCATCAGCTCGAGATCATCGCGGCGGGAGAACCCAAGGGCCGCAAAGGCATTGAGTCCGCCGCCGATGTGCTCTCGGACGCGATCTCCGAATTGGCCGCGATCACATCGGGATTGCGCACCGTCGAGGGCGGCACGTCGCTGCGAGATGCGCTGACGGCCTTCGTGCAATCGCTGTGCCGGACGGTCCCGGTCGTGGACATTCGGGTCAACGGTTCGCAGTCCTGGGTGTCCGCCGAAGCGCTGGACGAGGTCTTCCTGGTACTGCGCGAGGCACTGCGCAACGCCTTCGCGCATGCGCAGGCGACCAAGGTATCCGTCGAGGTCGATCTGGCACCGCACGAGGTCTGGGCGCGCGTGGTGGACAACGGAATCGGCTTCGATCCCACTCGGCCGCGCCGCGCTAACGGGCTCACCTCGATGCGCGAACGCGCCGAAGCGCTTTCGGGTTCGGTGACCTTCGGCTCCTGCCCCGGAACCGGTACCCGCATCGCGTTATGGATTCCGCTGACGATCGACGAGGCGCGCTGACCGCGATGATATCGGTGCTGGTGATCGACGATCACAACATGCTGCGCGGCGCCCTCTGCGAAATCCTGGACCAGGCAAGCGATATCACCGTGATCGGTGAGGCGGCCGACGGCCGCGCCGGTGTGGAGCGGGCCGAGTTGCTGCAACCGGATGTGGTGATCCTCGATGTCGAGATCCCGGGGGATGACGTCGTGCAGACATTGCGAAAGTTGCAGCAGGCCAGTCCCGCATCGCGGGTGCTGATCGTGAGCATGCATCAGGATATGAGCCTGATCCGGGAACTGGTCGAGCACGGCATCGCCGGCTATCTGCACAAGAGCGCCCGGCTCGAGACGCTGCTGTCGGCGATCCGCACCGCCGACGGTGACGGCGAGGTCATCGTCTACGTGTCCTGGCAGGAGGATCGCCGGGCGCGGGCCGACAGCCGGTCGGAATCGCCCGATCAGGCGCTCACCGCGCGCGAGGTGGAGATCGTGGAACTGGTGGCGAGCGCGATGAGCAATCGGCAGATCGCCAATGCCCTCGGCATTACCGAGGGCACGGTGAAGCGGCACCTGCGCAATATCTTTCGCAAGCTCGGCGCGGTCTCGCGTCTGGACACCGTCAAACGCGCGACCGCGGCCAAGCTCATCGGTCCGTATTCGCCGGAGTGATCACACCGGCAGAACGCTCAGCACCGCACCGAAATTGGCGGCCATCTGAGTGATCATGAACGCTCGGTAGGGCCGCCTGCTCACCGGTCGCGGATCGCGATAGCGAGTGGTGAGCGTGTAGCCGATGACCAGCGCGGCACCGAAAATCACCGCAGCGCAGGGGTATTCGAGTACGGGCAGGTGGTACGCGCCGATCGCGAGTCCACCGGCGACCGCGGCCGCGGCCACGGAAATCCAGGTGCGCAAACGCATTTCACCGACCAGCAGGGTCAGTACGCGCCGATGCGCGGCCCGGTCACCCGCGACATCGGAGAAGTCCTTGACCACGGCTCCGACCAGCCCCATCCACAGCGACATCGCCACGGCGAAGACGATCAGATCGGCGGTGCGCGGTGCCCCGGTGGCGACGGCTCCGGCCAGATAGGTGCAGAGCCCACCGAGGGTGACGATCAGACTCGACCCGGCCCAGGTGCGGCTGAGCCGGAACGGGGGCATCGAATACGCGTAACCCAATGCCAGGAACGCGATCACCAGCACGGTCATGGTGAGGCCGACGAATACCGCGAATCCGAGCGCGGCCGCCGCGATGACCCAGGCGGCGGTGGTGGCATCGCGCGGATCCAGCTCACCGCGTCCCACCGGCCGCCCCACCCCGTTGATCCGGTCGTTCACGCTGTCGGCGATGCCGTTGAGCAAATAGACGTGGACGGTCGCCAGGAACCAGGCGAGCAGCGCGCACAGGTAATCGGTCCAGGCAGCATGCGGAATGCCGGAAAACTGCGATGCGGTCAAACTCGATGCCGCGATGAAACGTAGTGCGAACATCAATTGAACAGCCGGTCGCGCTTCGATGAAACAGAGAAATAGAATTCGTACTGGTTTAACAATCGGGAGGGCTGCGGTTCTCATGGAATATTCCGACGTTCGACTGTTGATCGCCATGCTCGCAGTCTTACAGATCGCACGCGAAATGGTCCACCCACCAGCCGTTTTCTATAACTCGTTTCATTTTAAATGCGGCCGTGTACCACTTTAGATACACGTCCGTGTGCTCCCTTTGTGACCTTCAGTGCGGCGGCCGATCCTGTTTAGATGAGACGGAATCGTGATCAACCGTGAAGGGGTAGGCATGGCAAAGGTGGCAGTGATCGGCGCCGGAATAGCAGGCATATCGGCTGCTTATCACCTGCGCGGGCATGCCGAGGTGACGGTATTCGAAAAAGAAGCCGTTGCCGGCGGACACGCGAATTCCGTCGAAGTTACCGATGCGGGCCGGACGCTCGGCCTGGATACGGCCTTCATTGTCTACAACGAGCCGCACTACCAGAAAATCACGCAGTTCTTCGCCGATCTCGGCGTGGCCTGCCAGGCGCATCCGGGCCGGTTCAGCTTCCACAACGCCGACACCCGGGTCTGCTACGTCTCCGATGATTTCGAACTGGACGAGGCCGCGATCCGGGCCAAATATCCGGCCGATTTCGTCCAGCTGTGGGCCGAGGCCGAGCGCTTCTACACCGAATCGCCGGGGCACTTCATCCGCAAGCAGGCCGAGATGTCACTCGGCGACTATCTGACCGCGAACGGTTACAGCGACACCTTCCGCTACGGATTCATCGTGCTGGTCGCCACCGCCGCGTGGTCCGTGCCCGCCGACCGCATCTGGGATATGCCCGCCGCGACGGTGATCGCGTTCTTCCTCGGACACGGTCGCGAAGGCCTCGGCGGCCGAACCGCGCCGTGGCGCACGGTAACCGGAGGCAGCATCAATTACGTGCGGGCCGCGCTCGAGCGGTTGCGCGCGGCCGGACAGGACATCAGGCTCGGCACCGCGGTCGAGCGGGTCGCCGAGGACGCGAGCGGGGTCACGGTGACGACCGCCGAGGGCACCCAGCACTTCGACGAGGCGATCATCGCCCTGCACGCCGATGACGCGCTGAATGTGCTCGCCGCTCCGACCGAACCCCAGCGTGCGCTCGAGGCGATCCAGTACAACACCACGCGCGCCGCGCTGCACACCGATGCCGCCTGTATGCCGCTGGATCGGGAGAAATGGCGGAGCTGGAATTACGCGCGCTCGGGCGGTAACGACGATATGAGCACGTGGGTCGTCTACTACCTGAATTCGCTGCACGACTTCACCAGCGAGACCGATTACTTCCTCACCCTGGACTATCCGTTCGTTATCGATCCCGAACGAATTATCCGGGAATTCGACTACCGGCATCCGGTGTTCACCACCGCGGCCCGGGCGCTGCAATCCACCATTCACACCATCAATGCGGGCGATTCGCGGGTGAAGTTCGCCGGATCGTATTTCCACTCGCGGAAGATGGGCATCGATATCGTCGGCAGCCACGAGTCCGGTTTCGATTCCGGCACGGCCGCGGCCGACGCGGTGCTGCGCAGTCTCTCCATCGATAGTGCACTCTGACCATTTCGAACAGCTGCTGGAGTTTTCATCATGACCGAAAAGGTTGACGTCCCCGCCCTCACCGTCGAACAGGTCCAGGACTGGCTGGCCGAGAAGATCGCCTTCAAATTGCAGGCCGAGCCCTCGGAAATCTCCTTCGACGACTTCTTCGATTCCTTCGGACTCGATTCCACCGAAGCCCTGGTACTGGGCAACGAACTGGAATCCTGGCTCGGTTTCGAGCTGGAGACCACGGCCCTGTGGTACCACCCGACCATCGCTGAGCTGGCCCGCTACATCGTCACCGAGAAGGACCGCCTCGCGGCGGCCTGACCGGTCGAACATCGCCGAGGATATGCAATGGACAATCGGATGAAGCTGAGCGATACCCCGATCGCGATCGTGGGACTGGGCGCGCTGTTCCCGCGTTCGGCCGACCTGTCGGAATTCTGGACCAATGTGGTCGAGGCCGCCGACTGCATCGAGGATGTGCCCGAATCGCACTGGAAGATCGAGGACCACTACGACCCCGATCCCAGCGCCCCGGACAAGACCTATGCCAAGCGCGGCGGATTCATTCCGACGGTCGACTTCAATCCGCTGGAGTTCGGTCTGCCGCCGAACCAGCTCGAGGTCACCGATGTACTGCAATTGCTGAGCCTGGTGGTGGCCAAGCAGACCCTCGCGGACGCGGGCGCACCGGATTCGACGTGGTACGACTCGAGCCGCACCGGCGTCATTCTCGGTATCACCGGCGCGAATTCGCTGACCCAGCCGCTGGCGACCCGTTTGCAGACCCCGGTGCTCAAAGAGGTCGTGCGCAGCTGCGGTCTGAGTGATCAGGACGCGGAGGAGATCGCGGCCAAGTTCGTCAAGGCGTTCGCGCCCTGGGAGGAGAACTCCTTCCCGGGCATGCTCGGCAATGTCGTGTCCGGGCGCATCGCGAATCGCTTCGATCTGGGCGGCACCAACTGCACGGTCGACGCCGCCTGCGCGAGCTCGCTGGCCGCGGTGCACATGGCGGTGGCCGAATTGGTCTCGGGCCGTGCCGATCTGATGATCAGCGGCGGCTGCGACGCCGAGAACACCATCCTGATGTACCTGTGCTTCAGCAAGACCCCCGCGCTGTCCAAGTCCGGGGTGATCCGGCCGTTCGACGAGAACTCCGACGGCACCATGATCGGTGAGGGCATGGGCATGCTGGCGCTCAAGCGCCTGGCCGACGCCGAGCGCGATGGCGATCGCATCTACTCGGTGCTGCGCGGTATCGGCAGTTCCAGTGATGGGCGCTTCAAGAGCATCTACGCCCCGCGCAAGGAAGGTCAGATCGTCGCGCTGCAGCGGGCGTACGACGACGCCGGTTTCGGTCCGGAGCAGATCGGCCTGCTCGAATGCCACGGCACCGGCACCGCGGTCGGCGATGTCACCGAATTGTCCGCGCTGCGTGCGGTTTTCGCCGAGGCGAGCGAGGACAAGCAGTTCTGCGCGGTGGGCAGCGTCAAATCCCAGATCGGCCACACCAAGGCGGCGGCCGGAGCGGCCGGGCTGATCAAGCTGTCGATGGCACTGCACCAGAAGGTGTTGCCGCCGACCATCAATGTCGAAAAGCCCAAGGAATCGGTCGATTTCCCGAATTCGCCGTTCTGGGTGAATACGACCACGCGGCCCTGGGTGCTGGAGCCCGCGCGTGAGCGGCGGCGGGCGGCGAGCTCGTCGTTCGGCTTCGGCGGCACCAATTTCCACTGTGTGCTGGAGGAATACGATCCCTCCGGCGCGGATGCGCGTGCACTGCACCGGGATTACCAGGTGCACCTGTGGCAGGGCGCGGATGTGGACGCACTGCTGGCCGAGGTCGCCGCGAAGCCGTCCGGCGCATCGCTCGAGGGCGCATTAGAAGCCGACCAGCCGCGCCTGGCAGTGGTCGCCCGCGACGTTGCTGAATTGAATACCCTGCGGGACAAGGCAATTGAGCGGCTGCGCGCAGAACCGACGATCGAATCGTTCGAACTGCCCGGCGGGGCGTGGTACCGGCGTCGCGCCGAGGTGCCCGGTAAGGTCGCCGCGCTGTTCGCCGGACAGGGCAGCCAGTACGTCGGCATGGGCGGCCGAGCCGCACTCGCGGTACCGCCCGTCCGTGCCGCACTGGACGCGGCCAGCCGCATCTCCGATCCGAGTGAACCGTTGAGCCGGGTGCTCTTCCCGCCCCAGTCCTTCGACGCGGACACCGCGTCCGCAGGCGAGGAAGCGTTGCGCCGCACCGATTTCGCGCAGCCGTCGATCGGTGCGCTGTCGGCGGGGCAGTACCGCTACCTGACCGAGCTCGGCTTCGCGGCCGAGGGCGCGATGGGTCACAGCTTCGGTGAACTCACCGCGCTGTGGGCCGCCGGAGCCGTTGATGAGGACGGTTTCCACCGTTTGGCCCGAGCACGTGGCCGGGCGATGGCGCAACTGCCCGAGGGCGAATCGGATCGCGGCACCATGGCCGCATTGCGGTGCGCCCCGGAGCAACTCACCGACCTGCTGGCAGCGCATCCCGATGTCGTGGTGTGCAATCTCAACGCCCCCGAGCAGACGGTGGTGGGCGGCGGCACCGACGCCGTGCGCGCCTTCGCCGAAGCTGCCAACCAGCTCGGGCTCGGCGCGAACCTGCTGCCGGTGTCCGCCGCATTCCATACCCCCTATGTGGCGCACGGGATTCCGGCGTTCCGGGACGCGGTCGCACAGGCGTCCTTCACCCGGCCGCTCATCCCGGTGTTCGCCAATACCGCGAACGCCGAGTACACCGCGGACCTCGAAGCCAATCGGTCGGTGCTGGTCGAACAGCTCTCGCAGCCGGTGGCTTTCGCCCCGCGAGTGCTCGAGATGTACGAGGCCGGGTACCGGGTGTTCGTCGAATTCGGTCCCAAGTCGGTGCTTTCCGGTCTCGTGCGCAAGATCCTGGCCGATCGGGACGACGTAGTCGTGCTGGCCGCCGACGCGGGCCCCGGAACCGACGGTGACCGTTCGCTCAAACAGCTGGCCGCGCGGCTCGCGGTCCTCGGACTGCCCCTGGCCGGATTCAACCGCTACAGCGCACCAGCCCCCGAAGTAGTCGAGACCAAAGGAATGAGGATTCCCTTGAACGGCATCAACTATGTGTCCGAGGAGCGCCGCGAGGCCTATCGCGACGCGCTCGAGAACGGGTACCAGGTCCCCGCACCCGCCGCCCCGGTCGCCGGAAACGGCAACGGGAATGGCAATGGCAACGGAAATGGCAACGGCCACACCGTGACCGCTCCGGCTCCGGCTCCTGCCGCGCACCCGACCGGACATGACAGCATGGCGGGCGACCACCTGGCCCTGCACCGCGAATACCTGAGCAGCCAGCTGCGGGTCGCCGAAAGGCTCAGCGGCATCCTGGAATACGACGCCCTGCAGGGCACGCTGAGTGACCGCACGGTGGCCGGACTGGCCTCGGTCAGCGATCAGAGCGTCGCGATCGGTCAGGCCCACGGCCAGGCCAGCGAGGTTCTGCTGGGCTTCGCCTACCTCGAAGCCGGACTCGGTGGCGCGGCTCCCGCCGTGCGCCGCCCGGTCGAGCGCGTTTCGCGTCCCGAGCTGGAGGTCGGCCACTCCTCCTACGCCCCGGCGATTTCCGCTCCGGTCCAGGCCCCGGCTCCCCAGCCCGCGGCATACGCCCAGCCGGTAGCCGTCGCCCAGCCGGTTGCGGCCCCCGCTGCTCCGGTCGCCCCCGCTCCGGTCGCTGCCCCGGTTGCTGCTCCGGCTCCGGTTGCCGCGCCTGTCGCTCCGGCTCCGGTCGCTGCGCCCGTGGCTCAGGCCCCTGCCACTACCGCTCCGGTCGGTGACGTCACCGAGACCGTCCGCCAGGCCCTGCTCGAGGTCGTGGCCGAGAAGACCGGCTACCCCACCGACATGCTCGACATGGACATGGACGTCGAGGCCGACCTCGGCATCGACTCCATCAAGCGAGTCGAGATCATGGGCGCGCTCGGCGAGCGCTTCCCCGACAGCCCGCAGGCCGGACCCGAGCAGATGGGTGAATTGCGCACCCTGGGCGGCATCGTGGACTTCATCAGCGGCGCGCTCGCCGGTGCGAACGGTGCGGAGGCGAACCACCCAAAAGCTGATGGCGCGTCCCGCATCGCCCGGATGCAGGCGCGCCTTACCGAAATCCCCTCCGTCTTCACCCTGGTCGGCGCGTACGCCGAAGCGCCGGTGGCTTTGGTCGCCGGCGCCGGGAGCACGCTGGCCGACTCTCTCACCGACGCCTTGACGGCGGCGGGCTGGACCGTGCAGCGCGGCACGGAACTGCCGGTGGGCCGGGTGGATCTGGTGCTGTTCCTGGCTCCGGATGCCCCGGCCGACTGGACGGAAGCCATTGCGACCCTCGAGTCCGCGCTGCTGCTGGCGGGCTCGGCTCAGCGTGCGCTCGAAGAGCGGGCCGAGACGAGCCGTGCGGGCTTCGTCACCGTCAGTCGCATCGACGGGCTACTGGGTCTCTCGGGTTCCGCCGATGCCGCCGGACTGCTCGGTGGCCTGCCGGGCCTGGTGAAAACCCTTGCGATCGAGGCACCTTCGCTGTTCTGCCGGGCGATCGACGTGAGCCCCGCGCTCACCGTTGAGCAGGCGGCAGCACAGTTGGTCGCCGAGATCAGCGATGCGGACACCGCTACGGCCGAGGTCGGCATCGCGGCGGATCTGATCCGTCGCACGCTGGCCGCCACGGTCGAGGACGGGACCGATCCGCTGCTGCCGCAGGGCGATTCGGTGCCCGATCCGACCACCGCCGACCTGCTCGCCGTCACCGGCGGCGGGCGCGGTGTCACCGCGGCATGCGCCATCGGCCTGGCCCGCCGCTACCGCTGTGGCCTGCTGCTGCTGGGCCGCAGCGAGCTCGCCGACGAACCCGCTTGGGCCGCAGGGGTTCCCGACAGTGCCCTCAAGGGCGCGATCGTCGCCGAACTGCGGTCGGCGGGCACCAAACCCACTCCGCGTGAGGTGGAACGGATCTATCGCGGCATGGTCGCCGGTCGAGAGATCCGGGAAACCCTGGCGGCGATCCGGGCCGCGGGAGCCACGGCCGAGTACGTGGCCGTGGATGTCACCGACACCGCCGCCACCGCAACAGCACTCGCACCGTACCGGGCTCGGATCACCGGCCTCGTGCACGGCGCGGGCGTACTCGCCGACAAGGCGATTGTCGATCAGCGCGCCGCCGATGTCGGCCCGGTGCTGGCGACGAAGCTGGCCGGATTGCGCTCGGTGCTCGACGCGCTCGGCGAAGAGCGGCTCACCCATGTGGTGCTGTTCTCCTCCATCGCCGGATTCTTCGGCAATCGCGGCCAATCCAGTTATGCCAGTGCGAATGAGGCTCTGAACCGGGTCGCCACCGCATTGCGCCGCCGACTCCCGCGAGCCCGGGTCACCTCGGTGAACTGGGGCGCGTGGGCGGGCGGCATGGTGACCCCGGAACTGGAGCGCATGTTCGCCGAGCGCGGGGTCACTCTCATCCCGCTCCCGGTCGGTGTCGATTTCTTCACCGAGCAGTTCAGCGCCGCCCGCGCACACGATGTGGTGAGTGTGGTCGGTCCGAATCAGCCGCTCTCGGTCAAACCCTCGCGTGAGATCGGCTCCGGCACAGCGATTCTGCGGGTGCCGCTGACCGGTCTGGCAGACGATGAGGTGCTGTCCGACCATGCCATCGGCGGCATCGCGGTACTGCCGGCCACGGCGGCGGTCGGGGCGATCCTGGGAGCGGTGCAACGGCTGCGCGGCGGTGTGTTCTCCCGGCTGACCGATTTCTCAGTGCTGAAAGGTCTGGTGTTCGACGAGAATTCGCCGCAGCACCTGGATCTGGCGGTGACCGGGGACAAGGTGCTGGTGACGGATTCGTCGGGACGCCCGCGCTTCCGCGCACTGGTACCGGCGCAGATCTCCACCGCCGCACCCGCTCTCATGCTGCCCGACCTGGCAGGCGTCGAGCCGACCACCGCCTACACCTCGGGAGTGCTCTTCCACGGCCCGTCGCTGGCCCGGGTCACCGGCACCCTGACGGCCTCGGACGGACGACTGGTCGCGGTGTGCCAACCGGTCGAAGCATCGCTCGCCGCAGGAGCTTTCGCGGCGGGGGAGTACGCACCGGAATCGGCCGACCTGCTGTTGCAGGCGGCACTGATACAGGTGCACGCGGCCACCGGACTCAACAGCCTGCCGACGGCGATCGGTGCGGTCGAGATCTACGACGCACTGCCTCGAACCGGTGAGTTCCTGGTGGTGGTGGATCCCCTACAGGTGAATGGCTCGGTAGCGAAGGGTGCGGTCACGGCCTGCACGCCCGACGGGCGGGTACTGCTGCGCTTCGATGCGGTGCAACTGGTCGCCGACGCGGCGCTGGGCGCGAAATTCCTGACAGATCAATCGGATCGGACAGCGTGACTTAGCATGTCGGACACATACAGCGGCACACCGATCGCCATTGTCGGCATCGGCTGTCTGCTCCCGGGCGCCAATACGCCCCAGCAGTTCTGGGACAACCTGCTCACCGGCGCGGACCTGCGCCGGCCGGGCGGTGCCGAGACCTTCGGCACCGACCCCGCCACACCCGGCGGCTGGGGTGACGAGACGCACGGAATCACCTCCGTACGAGGCGGTTTCGTCACCGAGCCGGTCATGGACCACGCGGGACTGCGCATCGACGCGCAGCTCGTCGAGGACCTGGGAGCGGTGGTCCGGTGGCCGCTGTACGCGATCCGGCAGGCGTTGACCGACGCCGGGATCGCCGAGGACGACCCGGTGCTCGATCGCACCGGGCTCGTCCTGGGCAACTACTCCTTCCCCACCGAGGAATCGGTCCGACTGTGCCTGCCCTTCTTCGAGGAGGGCGTCAGCCGTGGTTTGCGACAGGCCGGACTGTCGTTGCCGGACAATGGATCCGGGCCGTGGCAGCCGCACGAACAGGTGCGGTCGCTGTGGCCGTCGGGTCTGCCCACCACGGTCGTCGGCGATGCGCTCGGATTGCACGGGCCGCGGCTCGCACTGGACGCGGCGTGCTCCTCTGCGCTGTACAGCATGAGCCTGGGCCGCGACTACCTCGCCACCGGTGCCGCGGATGTGGTGCTCGCCGGTGCGGTGTGCGCCCCCGATCCGACGCTGATTCACCTGTCGTTCAGTGACTTACACGCCTATCCGGGCAATGGGGTGAGCCAGCCTTTCGACGCGGCTTCCACCGGCATCGTCACCGGCCAGGGCGCGGGTGTGTTCGTGCTCAAGCGGCTGGCCGACGCCGTGCGCGACGGCAACCGCATTCACGCGGTGGTCGAGTCCATCGGCCTCGGCAACGACGGTGCGGGCGCACATCCCTTGGTGCCCAACATCTCCGGGCAGCTGGCCGCATACCGGCAGGCGTACGACGACCGGGTCGACCCGCGCACGGTCGACTACATCGAATGCCATGCCACCGGTACTCCGGTGGGTGATCCGATCGAGTTGCGGGGGCTCACCGAATTCTTCGGCGCGGCGGGCATTCCGCTGCTGGGTTCGGTGAAAGGCAATGTGGGCCATCTGCTCACGGTCGCGGGCTTCACGAGTGTGCTCAAGGCGATCATGGCCATGCGGCACGGTGTCATCCCCGCGACGCCGACGCAGACCGAGCCGATTCGGCCCGCGGGCGCGGAGTCCGCTGCCGATCGCCTCGTCACCGAGAACCGGACCTGGCCCGACAATGGCGATCGTCCGCGCCGGGCAGGGGTGTCCGCATTCGGATTCGGCGGCACCAACGCACACCTGGTGCTGACCGACACCGTGCGTCCCGGGCCGGAATCGGCCGATGTGAACACCACGCCCACCTCGTCCGGCGCGAATCTCGCACCCGGCTCGGCCGCGAGCGACGCGCTGGGATCGACTGTCGCGCACCCGGTTCGGATGGCGATCACCGGCCTCGGCGTGCGCGTCGGGGAAGTCGCCGGTCTCGCGGCGCTGCGCCGCACACGGCGTGCGGGTCGACCGGCGTTGACTACGCGCCCCGAAACCCGCTGGTACGGCTCGGAAGCGCTCGGGATCGAGGAGCTGGAACAGGACTCGGCGGCGGGCTACGCCGACAGTGTCGAGGTCGATGTGCGCGGTTATCGGATGCCGCCCGCCGAACTGCGACAGGCCAATCCGCAGCATCTGCTGCTGTTCGAGGCCGCGGATGAAGCCCTCGCGGAGGCCGGATTGACCGCCGCCCCGAACCGGCCGGATCGGCGCATCGGTGTTGTCGTGGCCATGGAAATGGAACCGCGTTCGCACGCACACCGCGCCCGCTTCGATATCGGCGCGCACGTGCGGGCCGAGTGCGCCCGCACCGCAATGGATCTCACTGCCGACGAGCTTGATCGGCTCGAGGCCGCCGTGCGCGCCGGACTGCACGATCCCATCGGCGCGAACGAGGTATTGAGCTACATCGGCAATGTGATGGCCGCGCGCATCGCCTCCGCGCACAATTTCACCGGTCCGGCTTTCACTGTGTCGGCCGACGCGACCGGCGGCGCTCGCGCCCTTGAGGTCGCCGGACTGCTGCTGCTGGATCCCACCGTGGAAGCGGTGCTGGTCGGTGGCGTCGAACTGGCCGCGGGCTATGAGAACACCCTGGTCCGAACAACTCTCGCCGACGGTGTGCGCCCGATCCTGGGCGACGGCGCGGCGGCGGTCGTGCTGACCCGCGCCACCGACGACTCCGCACTCACCCTCGACGCGGTGGCCACCACCGTCAACGGCGTCGAATCGATTGCGCGCCAAATCCGCTCGACACTGGCCCACCACGGCCTGACACCCGAAGACATCGGATACCTTGAACTCGCCAGCGGCCTGGACTCCGCGAGCCTGACCGACCTGACCCGCCTGTACGGCGACCGCGGTGCGGATGCCCCCGGCTGTGCGTTGGCCGGGCACCTACCACTGGTCGGCGACACCCAGCAGGCGAGCGTGCTGGTCGGCGTGGTCGCCGCCGCACTGAGCCTGCGCCACCGCGAACTACCCCCTGCCACACCGGAGCTGCGCGAGATCGCCGGTACCGCCGCCGAATTCACCGACTCCGCACTGCGCCTGCTCGACGCCGCGGTCCCGTGGCTGGGATGCGGCGTCGACGACCGCCTCGTCGCCGCCGTGCACGCGGTCGACGGCCCGCGCACCGCACACATCGTGCTATCCGCCGCTCCCGCACGCCCCCCGGTCGAGACGATCGACTGGCCGGGCGCGACTGCCCCGGTGCTGATCCCGCTCTCCGCCGACAGCGGACCGGACTTGGCTGCCGCCGCGCTGGATTGCCTCGCGGCGCTCGACGCCGGAGTCCCGGTGATCGACCTGGCCCGCGACCGGATCACGGCCGCGCGCCCGCAGCTCGATGACGCCGCGCGCTCGGGGCTCGAGACCGCCGCGCTCTCGGAGCGTCCTGACGCCGCGCGCCCGGGCCGCTATACGGCCGTCATTGTCGCGACTGACTCGGAGGGAGCGCGTCGCGAGCTCAATGCGGCAATAAAGCATCTTCCGGAAACCATTGCTGCGGAGCGTGATTGGACGACACCCTCGGGTAGCTATTGCACCGCGCGCCCGGTCGGTGCGCAGGGCCGGATCGCCTTCGTCTATCCGGGCGCGTTCACCGCCTACCCCGGAGCGGGCCGCGACCTGTTCACCGCATTCCCCGGCCTGCTCTCGGAGTTCGAACGCGACGCCCGAGCACCGTGGTCGGAGTACAAGCATGCGGCCGTGTTCCCCAGCGGTACACTGGGATTCGACCGCACCGCCCTCATGCGGCACGAGGGCGAGCTGATCGAGTCGATCCCGACCATGCTCGCCATCGGCACCAATGCCGCGGTGCTCTCGACTCGAATGCTGCGTGACGCCCTGGGCATTCGCCCGGACGGCGGTTTCGGCTACAGCCTGGGGGAGAGCAGCATGCTCTTCGCCATGGACGTGTGGGACGCCGCCGTCCGCGATGACGCCGCGCTGAATCGCTCGCCGCTGTTCATCGATCAGCTGCGCGGCCCCAAGCGACTCATCAGGTCGCTGTGGCAGCTGCCCGACGAGACACCGGACCGCGAAGTCTGGACCACCCAGGTCCTGCTCGCGGATGCCGAGCAGGTGCGCGCGGCCCTGGCCACGCTGGACCGGGTCTACCTGACCCACGTCAACACCCCTCGGGAAGTGGTGGTCGCCGGTTTCCCCGAACAGGTTCGCGAGCTCATCGCAACACTGGGATGCAAGGCCGCCAAGGCTCCGGCGAATCACGTCATGCACTGCGCCGCAGTAGAATCCGAGCGAGCCGAATTCGCCGCGCTCAACGACCACCCACTCGGTGCCCCTGCCACCGGCCTGGAGCTGCTCTCCAGCTTCGACTACGCCACCGTGGATATGTCCGACCGCACCGTCATCTCGGACCGCATCGCTGAAACCCTCTGCACCACGGTGGATTTCGCCAAGCTCACCGAGAACGCGTACGACCGCGGTTTCCGGGTGTTCATCGAAGTCGGTCCCGGGGCCACCTGCACCCGCTGGATCGGTGAAACCCTCGGCGCGCGCGAGCATGTCGCGGTCGCGGTGGACCGCCGGGGCATGTCCGTCGGTCAATCGGTATCCGCGGCCCTGGCCCGGTTGGTCAGCCACGGTGTCGACGTCCGCCTGGACCGCCTGTTCCCCGCCGCGCCCGCCGCACCGGCGCGCCCGGCCTTCCGCGCCACGGTCACCTGCGGAGGGGAATCCCTCGTCGAGCGGGTGCGCGAGCGCGCCCACCCCATCCTCGCCGAATCGAATGCGCGTCGCGCCGCTCAGGAAGTCGAGGCGCAGTTGCTCATGCCGATCACCATCGAACCCGATGCCATCATCATCGAGGGGGAACCCTTCGTGTACCTGCCGCAACGTCGTCCCGCCGTGGCTGCCACCCCGTCCCGATTCATCCCCGCGCCCGCCGCCGCGTTGGCCGCGACATCCCAGCCCCCGGCCTCCACCGCGCACCAGTTCACTCCGGGTGCGGCGGCGGTGTCCCAGTTCGCCTCCGGGGCCGCCGCCTCACCCGCTGCCGCGTACGCCCCCGGTGTCAATGCGCCGCAGCCTGCTTCGCCCTACGTGGTCGCGGCGCGCACCCGCGTCCTGCAACCGATGCGCCACAGCGTCACCTACGCTCACGAGTCGTTCCTGCGCGTGCAGGGCGCACTCGCGCACGCCAGTCTCGACGCCCTCGAAGCGAGCCGCGGATCGGTGCCACCTTCCGATACGCTCCCGGCCGCACCGTCACAGCCCGCCCGCCCGGTGATCTGGGATGAGGCGCAACTGCTCGAATTCGCCTCGGGCCGAGTCGAGAACGTCTTCGGCCCCGACTTCGCGGTCTATGACACCTACCCGGTCCGCGTCCGATTGCCTGAGCCGCCGTACCACTTCGTCACCCGTGTCACCGAAATCGACGGCACCCCAGGCGTTTACGAGCCGTCCTCGATCACCACCGAATACGACGTCCCGGTCGGTGCCTGGTACACCGTGGACGGCCTGGTGCCCTGCGCGGTCACCATCGAAGCCGGACAGTGCGATCTACTGCTGATCAGCTACCTGGGCATCGACTTCCGCAATCAGGGCCAGCGCGTCTACCGGCTGCTGGACAGCGAACTGGTCTTCCACGGCGGCCTGCCGCGCGAGGGCCAGACCCTGCGCTACGAGATCAATATCGCGCGCTTCGTCTGGAACGGCGACAGCCTGCTGTTCTTCTTCAACTACCGCTGCTACGCCGACGGCGTGCTCATCCTCGAACTGCTCAACGCCTGCGCCGGCTTCTTCTCCCCGCTGGAGCTGGAGAACTCGCTCGGCGTGGTGAGCAATATCGCGGACCGCCGACGCCGCGAGGCCATGACCCGCACCTGGTTCAAACCGCTGGCCCGCACCGATCGCACTGCCCTGACCGGCACGGACCTGGAACTGCTCGCCCAGGGCCGCCCCGCCGAGGTATTCGGCCCCGCCTGGGACCAGACCGCCGACGGCTGCAATCGTTCACTGCGCCTGCCGGATTCGATGCTGCGCATGATCGACGAGATCACCGAGATCGATCGCCTCGGCGGTCCGTGCGCACTCGGCGAGATCAGCGCCGTGAAATATCTCGACCCCGAGGGCTGGTACTTCAAGTGCCACTTCCCCGGTGACCCGGTGCTCGCCGGTTCACTCGTCGCCGAAGGCGGCGTGCAGCTGCTCCAGGTGTACGCGATGTACCTGGGCATGCACCTGGTGCTGCCCGATGCCGAATTCCAGTCCATCCCGGGACTGAAGACCCAGGTGAAGGTGCGCGGCCAGATCACCCCCGGACAGCGCCAGATCCGCTACCACGTCGAGATCACCAAGCTGACCATGCTGCCGCGCCCGGCCGTGATCGCCGATATCACCGTGTACGACGGCGACAAGGCGATGATCAGCATGCAGAACTTCGGTGTGCAGGTTCGCGAGAAGCCCGGCACCCCGTACCGGCCCGAAACCGGCGGCATCCCAGCGTTTCTCGGCCGCCGCAACGCCCACGGCGAACCCGCGTTCATCAACGAGCTGCACCTGGCGCACGCCGCCAAGGGCGATCTGGCCACCGCCATGGGCCCGGAATTCGAAATCTACGCCGACCGCAAGGCCCCCTATATCCCCAACGGGGACTTCAGGTTCGTGGACCGCATCATGCGATTCAGCGGCGTGCGTGGGCAATTGAGGTCCGGTTCCACCATGGAGACCGAATACGACTGCCCGCCCGAAGCCTGGTACTTCCACGAGAACGCTTTCCCGGGCATGCCCAACTGCGTCTACATGGAATCCTCGCTTCAAGCCGCGATTCTGCTCGGCTACTACCAGGGTGCGAGCCTGGCGACCCCGGACCAGGAACTCAATATCCGCAACCTGGACGGCACCGCCAGCCTCGTCAAGCAGATCGACTTGCGCGGCAAGACAATTCGCCAGCACACGCGCATGACCTTCAGCCAGATCATGCCCGGCACCTCGCTCCAGAAGTTCGCGTACGAACTGTTCGCCGACGGTGAGCTGTTCTACCGCGGTGAGTCCATGTTCGGCTTCCACACCGCCGACGCCCTGTCCAACCAGGTCGGCCTGGACGGCGGCAAATACGTCGGACCGTGGCTGGACGAGCAGGAAGAGCTGCCCGCCAACGCGATTCGCACGCTCGCCGTACGCGGCCGGGACGACTGGTTCACCCGGTCGGGCCTGCGCTTGGCCGATGGCCACCTGCGCATGGTCGACACCGTCGACATCGTCTCCGGCGGCGGCAAGTTTGACCGGGGCTACCTGCGCGGACACCGCGAAATCGACCATGACGACTGGTATTTCGAATGCCACTTCTACCGCGACCCGGTCATGCCCGGCTCGCTGGGCGTCGAAGCGCTGATCCAGGCCCTGCAGGTCTACGCCATCGAACAGGGCATCGGAACCGAACTCGACGATCCGGTCTTCGCCATGCCGCTCGGTGTCCCCATGACCTGGAAGTACCGCGGCCAGATCTTGCGCACCGAGGGCCCGATGACCTTCGACCTGCACATCAAGGAAATTCGCCGCGAGGACGACCGCACGCTGGTCATCGCCGATGCCAATGTCTGGAAACCGGGCATGCGCATCTACGAGATCACCGATATCGCCGTCGAGGTGCACAACCGCCGAGAGGACGAACGATGAGTATCACCGTCGGAACCGAACACGCCGTCGAACCCGCAGTCCACACCACCGTCCAGGGCTGCTACGACACCCTCGTCGACCTCGACGCTCCGATCTACGTCGTGCACACCGCGGACGGTAACGGCATCGGACTGAGCACCCACCGCCCCCTCGATGACGCGACCGTGATCGCCGCCGTCGGGCCACTGTCCCCGGATCGCCTGGGCTCCGCGGCTTTTCGCGCGCACCACGGCGTGAAGTACGCCTACATGGGCGGTGCGATGGCCGGTGGTATCGCCTCGGCCGACTACGTGATCGCCCTCGCACGGGCCGGATATCTCGGTTCGTTCGGCGCGGCGGGCATGCTGCCCGCCCACGTGGAGGCCGCGCTGCAACGCTTCGCCGCCGAGATTCCCGGACTTCCCTACGCCGCCAACCTGATTCACAGCCCCAGTGAAGCCGAACTGGAGCGCGCGGCGGTGGAGCTGTTCCTGCGCTACGGCGTGCGCTGCGTGGAGGCGTCGGCGTTCATGGATGTGACGCCCAATATCGTGCGCTACCGCGTGGCCGGGCTCGCCCGCTCGGCGGACGGCGGTCTGATCATCGGAAATCGGGTGATCGCCAAGGTTTCTCGTGCCGAGGTGGCCGAGAAGTTCATGCGGCCCGCACCCGAGGCCATGGTGGCCGAACTGGTCGCGGCCGGACTGGTCACCGCCGAGCAGGCGGAGCTGGCCCGGCTGGTACCGCTCGCAGATGACATCACCGCCGAGGCCGACTCCGGCGGTCACACCGACCGCCGCCCGCTCACCACACTGTTCCCGTCGCTGGTGCGCCGCCGTGATCAGCTGCGCCACGAGCTGAACCTGCCGGTGCGCGTGCGGGTCGGAGCGGCGGGCGGTATCGGCACCCCGATCGCCGCGGCAGCCGCGTTCGCCATGGGCGCGGACTACATCGTCACCGGCTCGGTGAACCAATCCTGCTTGGAGGCGGGCACTTCCAGTGAAGTGCGTCATCTGCTCGCCCAGGCCGGGGTCGCCGATGTGGAGATGGCTCCCGCCGCGGACATGTTCGAACTCGGTGTGGAGCTTCAGGTGCTCAAGAAGGGCACCATGTTCGCGATGCGCGCCAAGCGCCTGTACGAACTGTATTGCGCCTACCCGGGTTTGGACGCGGTCCCGGCCGAGGAACTGGCCAAGCTGGAGCGCCAGATCCTGCGCCGCACCGTCGATGAGGTCTGGCAGGACGTGGTGGAGTACTTCACCCGCCGCGATCCCGATCAGCTCACCCGCGCCGCCGGTGACCCGAAACGCAAGATGGCCTTGATCTTCCGCTGGTATCTCGGCATGGCCTCGCGCTGGGCCGTGGTCGGCGACGGTGATCGTGGTCTCGATTACCAGATCTGGTGCGGGCCCGCGATGGGCAGCTTCAACGAGTGGGTGCGCGGGTCCTACCTGGCCGCCGCGGAGAACCGCCGCGTGGTCGATGTCGCCCGAAACCTGTTGCACGGGGCCGCCTTCACTACGCGCGTGCAGCAGCTGGCGCTCGCGGGTGTGCGGCTGCCGCTCGATTGCGGCGACTACCGTCCGGCCCCGGCCGAACAGATCGGTGACGAACTGTGACCGCCGTCGTCGAAACCACCGCCGTTGAAACCGTTGCCGCCGAACTGTATTCGGCGGCGGCGGAACTCGACGCCACACTCGGGGATACCGACGACCCGCACAACGCGTGCGGATTCGCCGCGATGATCACCCGGGCCGAATCGGGCCGATTCCCCGACGCGCTGTCCGACGCGGTCGGCCCGCTGCTGCGGCTGGCATACGTGCCCGAATCCGCGGGCGGTGAACTGGTGCGCTACGACGAGACCTACGCACTGGTGCGCGTGGCGGCCCGGCGCGATCTCACCCTCATGCCCGCCACCATGATCGATATCACCGCGGCCACGTGCGTACTGCTCGCTGGTTCGGAGGCGCAACGCCGCTGGGTCGTGGACCTGCTGCGTCGTGGCCGCTCCATCGGCTTCGCGTTCTCCGAACCCGAGCACGGCAGCGATCTACTGGCCAATACCTGCGCGCTGACCCGATCCGGCGACCACTGGCGGCTCGACGGGGTCAAATGGCTGGTCGGCTTCGGCCGCGAGGTCGAGGCGGCCCTGGTGATCGCGCACACCGGCGGCCGGGGTCCGGCCGCGTTCAGCGCGGTCATCCTCGCCGACCCGCTCGACGTGCCCTCTCGCACCACCGAACCCGGTGCCTCGATCCGATTCCAGCGGGTCGCCGGCATGCGCGGCGCGCGCTACGCCGAATTCCACTTCGACGATATTCCCGTCGAGGCCGACGCACTGGTGGGACCGCTCGGTCGCGGTATGGAAACCGCCATGAAGGCCATGCAGATCGTGCGCGCCACCAGCACCGCCGCCAATCTTGCCGGTGCGGACAGCGCGCTGCGGCTGACCCTGGACTTCGCACGCGGGCATATGGTCGCCAATCGCCCGGTCGACAATCACGCACCGAACCGCCGCGAACTCGGCACCGCGGCAGCGGCATTGATCGCCGCCGATGCGGCCGCGCTCGGGTGCGTGCGGGCGATGCACACCTTCCCGGAGGTGCAGAGCCTGTGGTCGGGCACCCTGAAGACGGTGCTGACCGGACTCTCGGAAGAGGTGTTCACCCGCTGCGCCGATGTGCTGGGCACCCGCAGTGTGCTGCGCGAAGGCGCGGCGGGCGCATTCGATGTACTGCGCGCTGACAATGCCGCGGTGCGGTTCTTCGACACCAGCCCGATGGCGAATCTGCGCCTGGTGTCGATGCAGCTGAACTGCTTCGCCGATCCCCGGCCCGCGCCGGATGATCGCGAATTGCTCGCCGCCACCTTCGATTTGGGGCGCGAGCTGCCGCCGTTCGATCTGGGACGGTTCACGCTGTCCGCGCGCCGCGATGTGGTGATCGGTGCGCTTTCCGGCGTGCTCGCCGAGATGCGGGCGGTGCTCGAACCCACGGCGCTGGATCGCGGCATCCTCGAAGGCGATGCGACCCAGCTGCTCGAGGAACTCGAGTTGCTCGAACTCGAGGTGCGCTCGGCCGTGGCCGATATCCGCCGTCTCGGCGAACTGCCGCCCGTGCAACGCGGTGTCGCACAGCTGGATCTGGCCCGCCGCATCAGCTATCTGACCGCCGCCGCGTCCTGCGTACACCTGTGGTGGTTCAACCGGGACCGCTCGCTGTACCGCTGCCCGCCCGGTGCGGTCGGCTGGCTGACCGCCGCCGTGGCCCTGCTGCTCGACCGGTCCAGCGAGCGCACCGCACGACTGCCGATTCCCTTGGCGGGCACCGCGTTCGCGGTCGTCTCGCGCCTCAGCCAGGAACGGCGGCTGTTCTCCGCCGTGCCGATCCCCTTGGCCGGACCGCACGCCGATCCGGTGCGGGAGAAAGGACACCCGCTCTCATGACCGCCCAGCACAACCTCACGATCGCCGAACAGCTCGAACGCGACCTCGGTGACCCGCACGACCCCGCGAGCCTGCTGTCCTTCCAGCGGATCCTGCGCTACGACGAGCTCGAGGAATTCCCGCACGAACTCGTGGGTGAACTCCAGCGGCGCGCGGTGCACGAATACTGCCTGCCCGCCGAATGGGGCGGGCGCGCAGGCGATGTCGAGACCGGATTCCTGCTGCTGCGCCTGGTGGCCCGGCGCGACCCCACCACCGCCAGCGCGCTCATGCTCACCGATCTGGCCTTCATGCCTACCTGGATCGGTGGCAGCGACGAACAGCGCCTGCGGTTCGTATCGATGATCAACAATGGCGCGAAGATGGCCTGGGGCCTGTCCGAACGGCACCACGGCAGTGATGTGCTCGCCAATGACACGCACGCGGAGAAGGTCGACGGCGGCTACCTGCTCACCGGCGAGAAGTGGCTCATCGGTATGGCCACCCTCGCCGATGTGGTCACCGTGCACGCCCGCACCGGTGCGCGCGGCGGTCCCGGCGACTGGTCGGTGTTCGCGATCGAAAAGCGTTTGTGCTCAGCGGGTTCGGTGCGGGAGGTGCCGGGTGAGCGTCTGCACGGGCTGCGTGCGCTGGATCTGAGCGGTATCCGCCTGGACGAGGTCTTCGTCCCCGAAAGCCACCGCATCGGCACCGAAGGCCAAGGGCTGGAACTGGTTCTGAAGAGCGCCCAGGTCGCGCGCACCACCATCAGCGGTATCGCGCTCGGTGCGGCCGATACCGCGCTGCGGGTGACATGCGATTTCATCGTCACCCGCGAGATCTTCGGCAAGACCGTCGACCAGATCCCGTACACCCGCCGCCAGATCGCCGAGAGCTTCGCCGATCTGCTGCTGGCCGAGGCGGTCGCCACGGGCGGTGTGCGCGGACTGCAAGCGTGCCCCGAACAGGCCGGTGTGCTCTCGGCGATCGTCAAGTACTTCGTGCCGACCTCGCTCGAGCGCACCCTCGCGCAGCTGTCGCTGGTGCTGGGCGCGCGGCTGTACCTGCGTGAACATCCGCACTACGGCATCTTCCAGAAGATGTTGCGCGACATCCTGGTATCGGTGTTCGCCGATGGCAATACCGTGGTGAACCTCAAGAGCGTCGGCGCGCAGCTGGAGACGATTCTCTCGCGCGGGCAGACCGCGACTCCGGAGCAGCGCGAGGCCGCCGCGGCCAAGGTCGCGCTGATGTACGACATCGACGCGAAGCTGGAGACCTGGGTTCCTGCGCGACAGCAGTTGTTCTGCCGCGACGGCGATATCGCGCTGGTGGCGCTGCCCGCGGCCATCGAGCGACTGCGCGAGCTTGCCTTGACCCGCGACGGCGAGCAGCGCGGCTGGCTGGAACGTTCGGCCGACCTCGCCGAACGGCTACTGGGCCAGGCGGATCGGCTCGCGGCCGAGCAGCGTGACGCCCAGCAGCGCCTGGGCCGCGACTACGGTTCCTCGGCCGAGCTGTATCGCCTCGCCGAACAGTACTGTGCCCTGCACGCCGGTGCGGCGATCATCCACCTGACGGTCAATTCCGCTGCGGCGCTGTCGGATCCGTTCCCGGACGGCGCGGTGCTGCTGCTGTGCCTGGAACGGGTGTGGCGCATCTTCCACCCCACCGAGACCAGCACCGGCGTCGCCGAGATCGATCGCGTCGCCGAGGTGCTCCTACTTCTGCATCGAGACCGGAAGCTGTTCTCGCACTGGCAGATCCAGCTACAGGCATCCGGCGACGCCGGAACCACGGAATGAATGGAATTGGCATGGTGTATTCGATGACCACGCGGCATGCGGTGTCGTGCGGGGCCGAACAGGTGTGGGACGTCCTATTGGACTACGCCTCTTTCCCGGAATTCATGACCGGCGTCAACGAGGTCGAGATCCTCGATGACGAGCAGGGCCGGCGCACCAGCAGCTGGGTGGTCGAGCTCAAGGGCTCCGAGATGGAGTGGGAGCAGGAGGATGTCATCTCCGTCGAGACCCACCGCATCGAATTCCGCCAGACCGACGGCGATCTCGCGGTCTACCACGGGTACTGGCAGGTGCACCCCGACGCGCTGGAACTGAGCGTGCTGTTCGATATCGGCATGCCGCTGGTCGCGGAAATGATCCATCCCGCCGTGGCCAAGGCGCTCGAAGGCTACGCGGGCTCGGTCGTGGCCCGGGCCGAGCAGTAGGGGAGTGCGATGAGCGATATCAAGGCATCCGACGCCAAGGCCACGTTCAAGCGGGTCAAGCGGCACTTCTCACCGTCGATGGCATTGGCGGGCAAGTTCACCGGACAGGGTGCGGTCGAGGCCGGTTCCAATGGCTGCCGGATCACACTGTCCGACGGGCGTGAAGCGCTGGACTTCGGCTCCTACGCGGTAGCGCTGCTCGGACACCGTCACCCCGCCGTCGTGGACGCCGTTCGCGCACAGCTGGATTCGATGCCAACCTCTACCCGCTCGGTGCTCAACCCGGTGCCCGCACTGGCCGCGGAAAACGTGGTCGACTATCTCGGTGGCACGCTGCCGAAGGTGTACTTCGGCGGCAGCGGAGCCGATGTGGTCGAGGCCGCGGTCAAGCTCGCCCGCGTTGCGACGGGCCGGAGCACGGTCATCGCGGTGCAGGGGTCCTACCACGGCAAAACCCTTGGCGCGCTTGCACTTACCCACCATCCCCGATTCCGCGGCAATCTCGACGCGCTGCTCGGCGGTGCGGTGCACGTCGATCCCGAGGACGCCGAGGCGGTCGCGCGGGTGCTCGCCGAGACCGAGGTGGCCGCGCTGATCTTCGAACCGGTGCAGGGTGAGAACGGTGTCACCGCACTGGATCCGGAGATCCTCGAACGCTGGTGCGACGACGCCAAGGCCGCCGGGGCCTTCGTCATCGCCGATGAGATCCAGGTCGGGCTGCGCCGCTGCGGTGAGCGCTCCATCGCGCTCGCGGCCGGATTGCCGGTGGACGCCGTGCTGCTGGGCAAGGCGCTGGGCGGTGGCATCGTGCCGGTGTCCGCGCTGGTGTGCTCGGAAGAGCTGTACGCGCCGCTGGCGGCCGATCCGGTGCTGCACACCGCGACCTTCTCCGGGCATCCACTGTCCACATCCGCCGTGATCCCCGCACTGACCGCGATCGAGGAACACATCGCGGACGGTGTACGCATCAGCGCCGAAATGGCCGCCGGGCTCGCCGGAATCGTTGGTGATCACGACACCGTCGTCACCGATGTGCGCGGCCGAGGTCTGCTGTGGGGCATCGACTTCCACACCCCCGAATTCGCCGGAGAGGTACAGGTCGGATTGGCCCAGCGCGGGCTGGTCGTCTCGACCTGCCTGAGCCGTCCCGAGGTACTGCGCCTGATCCCACCGATCGTGGCCACCTCGGCGGATGTGGCGCAGGCACTGTTCCTGCTGCGCGGATCCATCGAACAGGCATGCGCCGCAACGGCGTGACGAGAGCGCGGAGGACCAGGACATGACATCCCTCGAAATCGAAGGCGACGCCGAACAACTCGCCGCCGACAGCGTGCTGGCGGCGGATATCCGCGGCTTCATCCCGCGCACCTCCGCTGCGGCGGCGCGGTCGGTGCTGCTCACCGGCGCGACCGGCTTTCTCGGCGCGTTCCTGCTGCGCGAGCTGCTCGCGGCAGGCCTGACCGTGCACTGCCTGGTCCGCGCGGACTCGGTGGAGGCGGGCCGGGAACGATTGCGCGCCAACCTCGCAACCTACGACCTGACCGCCGCCATCGCGATGGAGCGGATCGAAATCGTGCCGGGCGATATCACCCTGGAGCGATTCGGCCTGTCCGAGAACGACTATCGCGATCTCACCGGTCGCGTCGAGGCGATCTATCACACCGCGGCCAAGGTCAATTTCCTCACCCCGTACAAGTGGCTGCGCAAGTCCACCGTCAGCGGAATTCACGAGGTGCTGCGCTTCGCGTGCGCGTCTTCTGCTCCGCTGCACCATATTTCGACCACGGGCGTGTTCAGCGGCCAGACCGGTGACAACACCACCCCGCGCGGCGAGCAGCATCGCACCGGTCCCGCGGCGGGCATGCCGCTGGGCTACACCAAGAGCAAATGGGTCGCCGAACAGCTGATCGCCCAGGCGCGCGAACGCGGTGTACCGGTGACCGTGCACCGGCCCACCCAGGTATGGGGCGATTCGCGCTCCGGCGCCTGCCAGCGCAATGATTTCGTATGGCGCTTCGTGATCGGCTCGATTCAGGCCGGTGCGTACCCGCGCAAATTCCGGCTCAAGATGAATCTGGTGCCGGTCGACTACGTGTGCGCGGCCGTGGTGGCGATCTCCCGGCAGGACACCGCGATCGGCGGCATTTATCACCAGATCGGGCCGGTGGCAATCGATTCCGCCATGATCCGCGACTTCATTCGCGCCGCCGGATACGACCTGCGCGAGGTCAGCATCATCAAATGGATGAAGGCGATCACCGCCGACGTCGAGAACGTCATGTTCCCGCTGCTGCGCACCACCATGCTGATGGAGCACGAGGAACAGCCGCCGTTCGACGATGAGATCACCCGCCGATTCCTGCACGGAACCGGACCCGATGGCGGCGATGTGAGCTGCCCGCCGATCGACGCGGCACTGTTCACCACCTACGCGGAATTCTTCGTCCGCAGCGGGTTCCTGCCCGCACCGTAAGACACTCGAGCAGCAGGAGAGTTCGATGACCATCGTATCGTTCGCCACCCAGCGCGATACCTCCGCCACCCTCACCCGCCGCGAGCGCGTGATCGTGGCCCTGGCGGCGCAGGGCATGCCGAATCGCGAGATCGCCGAACGATTGTTCATTTCGGTACGGACAGTCGAAAACCACCTGCAACGTAGTTACATCAAACTCGGAATCCACAGCCGACAGGAACTCGGCGACGCCGCGGTGCGCGCATCGGCCGCCGTATGAACGGAGGGGTCATGGCACAGAGCGAATCCGTACTGGGTGCGCTGCTAGAGCCGATTCGATGGCGGGTGCGCGCGGCGATGCTCGCACAGGGGCTCGGTGCGATCGCGGGGGTGCTGCCCTTCATCGCGATCGCCGAGCTGGGGCGGGTGCTGGTCGGCACCGGGCCGGACCGTGCGCACGATGCGTGGCGCTGGGTGCTGGTCGCGGTGGTCGCGCTGCTGGTGCGCACGATTCTGCTGCTCACCGCGGGCGGCATCACCCACTTCGCCGACAATGAACTGCAACTCCATATTCGGCGGCGGTTGGTGCAGCGGCTGCGTGAGGTGCCGCTGGCGTGGTTCTCCGACCGGAATTCGGGGACCGTGAAGAAGGTCGTCACCGATGACGTCGAGGCGATGCATCATCTGGTGGCGCATTCGATGCTCGAGCTCACCTCCGCGGTGGTGGTTCCGGTGACTTCGCTGGCATACCTCGTGTGGGTGGACTGGCGGATGACGCTGGTGACCATCGCTCCGCTGGTGGTCGGGTTGGGGCTGTACACCATCACCATGGCGGCGATGGGGCCGCGCATGGGGGAGTACGACCAGGCGATGACCGAGATCAATAGTCGCGCTGTGGAATTCGTGCAGGGGATCGGGGTGGTGAAGATCTTCGGGCAGACCCGGCGGGCGCATGCGCGCTATGCGCGGGCCGCGGACGATTTCGCCGCCTTCTTCACCGCGTGGGTGCGCTCGACCTTGAACTCCAAGACCGCGGCCGAAGTGGTCTTGTCGCCGGTGGCGGTATTGGCGGCGGTACTGGGCGGCGGAGCGATCTTCGTGACGCAGGGCTGGTTGACCGCGGTCGACCTGCTGCCGTACGCGCTACTGGGGGTGGGCCTGACCGCTCCGGTACTGGCGCTGTTCTACGCCAGTTACGAACTGCGACTTGCCAAGTCGGCCGCACAGCGGGTGAGCGAGACGCTCGCCGCCGAGGTGCTGCCGGTGGCGGCGAACCCGCTTGTGCCGCAGGGCAACGACATCGAGTTCGACGGGGTGCACTGCTCCTACGACGGCGACACCGAGGTGCTCGCCGGTATCGACCTCGAACTCGCTGAGGGGACCGTGACCGCGCTGGTCGGACCGTCCGGTGCGGGTAAGAGCACCCTGGCGACGCTGGTGCCGCGATTCCGAGATGTGAGTGCGGGTGCGGTCACCGTCGGCGGTGTAGACGTGCGCGAGATCGCGCCGTCGGAGCTCTATCGCCGAGTCGCCTTCGTATTCCAGGATGTTCGGCTCACCCGCGACACCATCGCGGCGAATATCGCCATGGCCCGGCCCGAGGCCGACCACGAAGAGATCGAGGCGGTCGCGAAGGCGGCCGGGGTGCACGAGGAGATCGAGGCGCTGCCGCGCGGCTACGACTCCATCTACGGGGTGGACGTCCAGCTGTCAGGCGGGCAGGCGCAACGGGTGTCGATCGCGCGGGCGCTGCTCGCGGACACCCCGATCATCGTGCTCGACGAGGCCGCGGCTTACGTCGATCCGGAATCGGAAGCGGTTGTGCAGGAAGCACTCTCGCGACTGACGGCGGGCAAGACCGTGCTGATGATCGCGCACCGGCTCTCGACCGTGACCGGGGCGGACCAGATCGTGGTCCTGGACGGCGGTGTGATCGCCGAACGCGGTACGCACCGCGAACTCGTCGAGGCCGACGGCCGCTACGCCCGCATGTGGGCGGCATACGAACGCACCAGCGAGAGGACCGGGGCATGATTCGCAAACTGTTGAAAGCCGTTGGCGCCGAGCATGACCGGGCGCTGCGGCGGATGCTCGCCGTACTGGTCGCCGGTGCGGTGCTACAGGGCATCGCGTTCGCGCTGCTGGTGCCGATCCTGAAGGCGCTCTTCGGATCCGATCCCGGATCGGTATGGCCGTGGGTCTATCTGCTGCTCGGCGTCACCGCGGCGTACTCGGTGGCGTACTACGTGAGCATGCGCCTGGGCGTGGACGTCGGTTCGGCGCTGTCCAAGAGCCTGCATCAGCGGCTGGGCGATACCGTGTCCACGCTGCCCCTGGGCTGGTTCGGGGCGGAGCGGGTGGGTCAGCTCGGTCAGCTCGCCACCAAGAGCGTCATGGACATCATGGGCGTGCCCGCGCATCTGCTGCGGCCGCTGGTGACGACCGTGGTCACACCGCTCACCGTGGTCCTCGCCATGTACCTGTTCGACTGGCGGCTCGCGATTGCGCTCACGGTGATGGTTCCGCTGATCGTGGCGGTCTATCGCTGGAGTGTGACGCTGAGTGCGAAGGCTGATGCCGGGCGTGCCGAATCCCGGTCCGTCACCGGTGGCCGGGTCGTCGAATTCGCTCAATTGCAGCCGGTGCTGAGGGTTTTCGGGCGAGGTGAGAGCGACGGGTTGCTCGATGACGCGCTGCGCACCGATCACGCCGCGTCCCGGCGGGTGCTTGCCGCCACGGTGCCCGGCCTGGTCGGATTGAGCGTCGCGGTGCAGACGACCTTCACCGTCGTGATCGTCCTGGGCGTGTACCTGGTGCTCGACCGCGGCCTCGAGGTCGCGACCCTGCTCGCGGTGCTGGTACTGGCGGCCCGATTCACCGAGCCCATCGCCGAATTGGCGATCCTGGGCTCGACCCTGAAGTCCGCCACCGGCGCCCTCGATCGCGTCATCGCGCTGCTGGACGAACCGGTGCTGCCCGAGCCGCTCACGCCGAAAGAGCTGTCCGGCAATGAGATCCGCTTCGAGAAGGTCGAATTCGGCTACGGCGACAGCTCGGTCCTGCGCGAGGTGACCTTCACCATCCCCGAGGGCACCACCACCGCCCTGGTCGGCCCCTCCGGTTCCGGAAAGACCACCATCGGCCGCCTGATCGCTCGCTTCTGGGATGTCAATGAAGGCCGAATCCTCCTGGGCGGTGTAGACATTCGCTCCCTGGCCGGCGCCGACCTCATGTCCCGAATCTCCGTCGTCTTCCAGGACGTCTACCTCTTCGAAGACACCATCGAGGAGAACATCCGCCTGGGCCGCCCCGGCGCCACCGACGCCGAAGTCCGCGCCGCCGCCGACGCCGCCCGAGTCACCGAAATCGTCAACCGCCTCCCCGACGGCTGGTCCACCCGCGTAGGCGAAGCCGGTGCCTCCCTGTCCGGCGGTGAACGCCAACGAGTTTCGATAGCCCGAGCCATCCTCAAGAACGCCCCCATCGTCATCCTCGACGAAGCCACCGCGGCCCTGGACCCCGAAAACGAACAAGCCGTCCAAGAGGCCCTGACCACCCTCACCGCCGACCGCACCGTCCTGGTCATCGCCCACCGCCTGCACACCGTCATGCGCGCCGACCAAATCCTGTTCCTGGACAACGGTTTCATCGTCGAACACGGCACCCACCCCGAACTCATCGCATCCAAGGGCCGCTACGCGGGCTTCTGGGCCCAACGCGACCGAGCCCGCACCTGGTCCCTGACCTGAGCGGCCCAAGTCGCTAGTGGTCGACGTATTGTCCGAGCATCAACCGGCCCACTCGCCCGCCCAGCCCCCCGCAACGCCGCCACCACCGTGGAATGCGGCGGCGCACCGACAAACACGCCATTTATGGTGAAGACCCCTCAGCTCGCTGTTCCCCACAACAGCATCACTGCGCTTCTGGCGCTGCGGATTTGACGGTGCCGGGCGCAGCGAGTCGGCCTCCGCATCTGTCGGTCACGTTTGCTTGAATACCGGCAGTTGTTCGCGGTATTGAAGAGGGGGGCCGATGGCCACTGGGATAGAGCGTGATCGTGGCGATCTGGATGAGGATGCGTGGGAGGTACCCGCGGCCTGGAGTGTGGTCTCGCCGCCGGTGCGCGGGTTCGGGACGGATCGATCGTTCACGCCCGCTCCGAGCGCTGTCGAACTGTACGGCAAGCTGATTGGGGATCGACAGGACGCGCTGCGTAATGCGCTGGCGGCCTCGTGGCCTGCCCGGTCGGCAGAGGCCGGGGCGGCCGCGTTGGCCGATCCGGGCTCGGCGACAGCGGTCGGGGCCGCTGCGCTGGCGGTGGTGGCAGAGCGTGAACACCTACACGGTGACGGTTTCGACTGGGCCACGATCGTCGACGCGTGGGTGGCCGAGCGCGGTGTGGTGATCGCCGCCGAAGCCGCGGTTATCGCGACCACGATGATTCGCGCGTACCGCGACGGACCGGCTGGCCGTGGTTACGACCTGACGCCTTTGTATGCCGGACGGTATTTCTACCACTTCAGTTCGCTGACCGCTTTGCAGCGCGCACGCGAACACCTGGCTGCCGCCACCGACCTCGACTACCGCGCCGTCATTGCTCGGCTCGGCGAAATACGTTCTGCGTCAGGGATACTTCAGGTCCGCATTGCTACGAGCTATCTGGTGCCGACGGAGCAGTCCTGGGTCGCTGCCGACCTCGACGAACCGCCTGCGGACGACTATTGGCCTCACACCATGTACGCGTGCCTGGCCGGTGCCGTGACGACAGCACCTCAACTGGAGACTTTCATCGCGCGTTTGCGGCCACGCAATCGTGGTTCGGTGCCGACCGCCGAGTACATCGGTATGGCCGCGCGCGTCGGCCCGGAGGCAGCCAAAACGATTGCGGCGGTTGCCTTCGTGGATCACCTGACCGGATGGTATCGGGAGAATACGGCCGACTTGGCCGACATACTGTCGTATCTGCCCACGGACGAGGCGTTCAGCCTGCTGTCGCAGAATCTGGACCGGTACGGAGTGCCGACCGCGGCAATGGCTGCGGCACAACGTTTCCCGCGCCGGGCCATGCGGCTGCTGTCGGCGGGCTCCGAGCAGTCGGCGGCAGTCGGCACACTGCTGCGGATCCATGCCTGGCGGCATCCGCACCTGGCCGCGGAATTCGGCGTTCGGCTGCCCGATGTTCCGGTTGTCGAACCAGCGGAGTTGCCCGATGTGTTTCGCCCGCGCCGGAAACCGGCCGCGGTACCGCCATGGTTGACAGTGCCGGTGCTGCCGCCACTGCTGACCGTCGATTCCGCGCGGGCCCTGCCGGAGTCGGCAGTGCACGTCGTGTGTGGGTTGCTGGCCAAGCGAACTCCGGATCACGCTGCGGTCGAGCAGCTTTCGGCGGTTGTCGATCCGATGTCGATGGCAGGCTTCGTGTGGGGTCTGTTCCAGGCGTGGGTGTTCGCCGAATACCCGGCGGGTGGAATATGGACATTGCGCGCTGTGGGTTTGTTCGGTGACGACGAGGCCGCACGGCTGCTGGTGCCGCTGATCCTGCAGTGGCCGCGGCAGTCGGCGTCGGCCCGCGCGGTCACCGGTCTCGATGTGCTGGCCGAGATCGGCACTCCGGCCGCCCTCGGGCACCTGCGCGACATCGGCCTGCGCGCCAAACAGCGCGGATTCCGAAAGACCGTGCGGGCCAAGCTCGATGCCGTCGCGGCCCGGCACCACATCACCACGGACGAATTGGCCGATCGGTCCATACCGACATTCGGTATTGGCAAGAATGGCCGACTCACCCTGGACTACGGATCGCGCGGTTTCGTCATCGATCTCGATGAACAACTCAGACCCGTCGTCCTCGAGGGCCGCCGAGCGGATGACGGCTCCTGGACAGCGGGCCCGCGCCGCAAAACACTGCCCAAGCCCGCCGCGCAGGACGACCGCGCCCTGGCCGCGGCGGCCTACAACCAGTTCACAGTGCTGCAGGCGGAAGCGAAAAAGGTTGCTCGCGAGCAGGTTCGACGCTTGGAACAGGCCATGATCGCGGGACGACACTGGTCGGAGCAGGCATTCCGGGAACTGTTCGTCGATCATCCGATGCTGCGCCAGCTCGCCCGCCGACTGGTTTGGGCCACGTTCGGCCCCGACGGCGGCATCCAGCAGTCTTTCCGCATCGCTGAGGACCTCACTCTCGCCGACGTGAACGACGACCTGGTCGCCATCGCCGACGACGCCGAGGTGGGCATCGCCCATCCGCTGCAACTGGCCTCATCCGCCTCCGCCTGGGCATCGATATTCACGGATTACGCCATGCTGCAACCATTCCCGCAACTCGATCGGTCGTTCTGGCCCCCGGACTCCGCCGTGTTCGCCACGGGCCTGAGCGGATACCACAACCTCGACACCGCACCGGGTCGCCTGCTGGCGCTCTCGCACCATGGCTGGAGACGGGAATCCTCCGACGGCGCCATCGACCGAATGGTGCGACCACTCCCGGCCGGTGGGTCGGTCCATCTTCGGATCTCCCCGAGCCTCGAATGGCGCGACCTGATGCGGTATTCCACCCACACCATCATCGGCGTCGAGCTGACCGGCACCCATCTGCATGCCGTCGACCCGGTCACCGCGTCGGAGCTGATCCGCGAACTCGAGGCACTCCGTGTTGGATGAGAGCGACAGATCGATACCGGTTGCAGAGCTGCGTCACACGGATCAGTCGGGCAACCAGGCCCGATCGGCGTGCTCTCACTCGCTGACTGTGAACGGGACGAGGTAAGGGGAGACGCTGCTGAGTTTTTCGCAGGTTTCCTCGAATTCTCGGTCGGGGGTGGATTGGGCGATGACGCCCGCTCCGGCGCGGAGCCAGGTGGAGTCGTCGGTTTGGTAGACGGCGCGCAGGACCAGGGTGGCTTCGAGTTCACCTGCGGCGGAAAACGTCAGTACCGCACCGGAATACAGGCCGCGGGCGGTGTTGTCGAGGCGGAAGATGGCGTCGACGGAGGGGCGTTTGGGGATGCCGGAGGCGGTGACGGAGGGGAAGAGGACTTCGAGGGCGTCCCAGGGGGTGTGGTGGGGGGAGAGGTGGCCTTGGACGGTGGAGGCGAGGTGTTGGACGCTGCCTCGTTCGCGGACGGACATGAAGTCGGTGACGGTGAGGGTACCGGGGTTGGCTACGGTGGCTACCTCGGTGCAGGAGGCGCGGACCGAGACCGCGTGTTCGACAATCTCTTTGGGGTCGGATTCGAGGTCGGTGCGGGCGGCGGAGTCGGAATCCCGGCCGCGGCCGAAGGCGCGGGTGCCGGCGAGGGGTTCGGTGGTCACCGTGCCGTCGAGGTCTACGGCTACCACCAGTTCGGGGCTGAAACCCGCCGCTTCGAGACTGCCCAGGCGCAGCAGGAAAGAGCGGGCGGGGGTGTTGTGGGCGCGGCCGAGGCGGTAGGTCTCGGCGAGGTCGACTTTGAAGGGTACGGGGACGCGACGCGAGAGAATGACCTTGTCGTACTGGCCATTTCGGATCTCCCCGATGGCGGTCGACACTCGCTCGCGGTATCCGGTCTCGTCGAGCGTGACATCGATCGGGCGGGCGGTCGGCATGGGCTCGGCAGGGGTGCCGAGCACATTCGCGATGTAGGCGGATTCGGCGTCCGATGCGCCCGCCACCGTCGTGCCGAGCTCGGTCAGGACTACCTCGATGCGCGGAAGCATCAAGTGCGCCAGCTGGATTCCCGGAGCGAGATGATGCTCCGCGTCGAAGGAATGGGCGCAGAATTCGAAACCGATCCAGCCGTAGACGGTTCCGGTCGCAGCCGTCGGATCGCTCATGCGGAGTTGGTCCAGGGTGCGTTCGAGCACCGTGACCGGACGGCCGGTCCAGGGCTCGTCGGTGACTCGGCCGCCCGCGATGACGCGGATGCGGTCGGTGTCCAATTCGATGGTGGCGAGCGGGTCGGCGGCGAAGACCACCGCGCCGGGGCGTTCGTAGACCACGTATTCGCCGAATAGCCCGGATCGCGCCAATCGGCTGACCGCGGCGACCTGGTCGGCGGTGGTTCCGGGCGCGGCGAACTCTGTTGTTGTCACGTGCGTACTCCGTCGTTGAAATCGGTGTCCCGGCGAAAAGCGCTGGGTCACTGGTACATGAGGGCTTTGTCCCACGATTCGTGTGGGCCGAAGAGGTAGCGCGCCTTGAGAATGTCGCGTTCGGAGGTCAGGACCTCGGTCGGCACGAGGGTGCCGGGCGGCAGCGCGGTGAGGCGGTGCGGGATGTCGAGGGATTCGGAGATCGCGGCGCTCAGTTCACGGGTCGCCTTATCGCGCACATTGTCCGGGGCTTCGAATTCCAGGATCACCGCGTCCGGGGTGGCCTGGGCGCGCCAGAACATCACCTGGTAGTCGAGCGGAAGCCCGAATATCAACTCCTCCAATTGATTCTGCGTCACGGTGCGGCCATTCACCGGATAGCCGAACCCGGCCCGGCCGAAGACCCGCACCGTGGGCAGGGCCAGTCCGCACGGGCACGGGGAGTAGCTGATCTCGACGTCATCGGCGAGGTTGTAGCGCAGCAGCGGCATGGCTTCGCGGTAGAGCGGCGTCACGACCAGCTGGCCCCGGCCCGCCGAGCGAATCTCGCCGGTATCGGGCGAGTACACCTCGAAAATCGCCCGGTCCGCCCACAGATGCAGACGTCCGTCCGGACATTCCCCCGCCACCGTACCGGTCTCGGTCGAGCCGTACTCCTCGACAATCGCTGCCCCGCCCCAGATTTCACCGAGCCGACGTTTGCGCGCCGCCGTCATCGGCTCCGCCGCGACGAAAAGCGCACGCAGTGAAGGGAAGTCGACCTCCGGCCGCAACCCGACCGCCCGCGCCGCCGCCGCGATCATCACGGCCTCGGTCGGATTGCACCAGGTCAGACTGACCTCCAGCGCGGCCATCAACCGCACGATGCGCGAGAGCGGCAGCGCCAGCGAGCGCGCGTCCCCCGGCACCACGGTCGCCCCGCGCAGCCGCCCGGCCGCCTGCGCCAGATGCCCGGTGATGACCAACGCGTACGGCGTGCGAACCAGGAACGTGTCCTCGGGAGTGATCCCCACCCATTTGCGGGCATATCGCTCGGCCAGATCAACCCAGTCGTTCTCGGTGTAATACGACGCCGTCGGCTGCCCCGAAGTGCCGCTGGATTCGTGATAGGTGGCCAATTCCCGCCGGTCCACCGCGAGCAGTCCGAAGGGGTAGGAATCGCGTAGATCCTGCTTGCTGGTGATCGCGACGGAATCGAAATCCGCTGCTGTAACAGGTGCCCCGCCCGCGGCATAACGCCGCGCGTAGAACGGTGATCGCAGCGCCCGATCGAACAGTTCCGGCAGGCGGGACCGCTGTAGCTTGGTGAGTTCGTCGAAGTCCGACCAATCGCCGAGTTCCGGGCGCTCACGAGTTTCGGTGCGGTCGGCCGATAGTTGCGTCATGAATACTCCTTCAGCGAAACACATTCATGACTACCCGGTGCACCCGCCGCTGCCCAGAGGGTAGGCTACTCAAACTCCGTCGCGGCCTACTCAATTTGCGGAATGTTTTCCCGTGCACAGAAATTGAGTACCGACTACTCATGATTTCTCGGCACTCCTAGTGGTCGTATGGTGCTCATGCGGACCCAAGACCTCTTCCTCGCAGGCATCGGAAGTCAGGTGCCGGAACTGATTTCGACCGAAACGGCCGTCGCCGAGGGCCGGTACGACGAGGCGGCGCGCAAGGCCTCGGGCCTGCTCTCCATCGCGGTGAGCCCAGATACCGCCGCACCCGATCTGGCGATCGACGCCGCGCGGATCGCACTGTCGGCCAGCGGACATTCCGCCGACGATATCGGCGCGCTGCTGCACAGCTACACCCACCACCAGGGCCCCGACGGCTGGTCCGCGGCGCACTACATTCTGAACAACACCGTGGACCGCCCGGTGCCCGCCATGGAGATCAAACAGGGTTGCCTGGGCATGCTCGCGAGCCTGGAGGCCGCCGCGAATCGCTTGGCGGCCAACCCTTCTCACGATGCGGTCCTGATCACCACCGGCGATAACTTCTCCACCCCGTTGGTCGACCGCTGGCGCGCCTCGAAACTGTTCGTGCTCGCCGACGCCGGATCCGCCGCCGTGGTCTCGCGCCGCACCGGTTTCGCACAGGTCCTCGCGGTCGGCTCCCTCTCGGACTCGTCGATGGAGATCCTGCACCGCGCCGGCGAGGACCTCTTCCCGCCCGGCGTCACCCGCGGCATCGGCCTCAACTTCGACGACCGGGCAATGAAGGTCCGCGAGCAGTGGGCCGCGGGCCAGGCCCCGCCCATCCGCAACTTCGGGCTCCGGGTGGCCGAGATCGCGGGCCGCACCCTGGACGAGGCGGGCGTCCCCATGGACAAGGTCGCCAAGGTCTGCCACATCGGCTTCTCCCGCGACTCCCTCGAGGCCATGTTCCTGCTGCCGCTGGAAGTCGAAGAGCACCAAGAGGTCTGGGACCACGCCCGCACCATCGGCCACACCGGTGCGGCCGATCTGTTCCTCGGACTCGAACACGTATGGCGCACCGGGCAGGTGCAGCCCGGCGATCACGTGCTCATGATCGCCGCGGCCACCGGTATGGAAGCCGGTGCCGCAGTGGTCGAGATCCTCGCTCCCGCACCGACCGAATAGGAGATCGTGATGCTGGCCGGATGCACCCCGTGGCCCGACGACACCGCCGCTCGCTATCGCCGCCTCGGCATTTGGCGCGGCGAAGCCCTCGATACCGTATTGACGCGCTCGGCCGAACGCGACCGCGATGCCATCGCCCTCGTCCACGATGACCGCCGAATCTCGTTCGGTGAGCTGGATGCCTGGGTGACCCGGTTGGCCGCGGGTTTCGCCCGAAACGGCGTGGTCCCGGGTGATCGAGTGCTGGTGCAGCTGCCCAACATTCCCGAATTCGTCGCGGTCGTGTTCGCGCTGGTGCGGGCGGGCGCGATTCCGGTGTTCTCGCTGATCGCGCACCGGCACACCGAGATCAGCCACCTGGTACGGCTGTCGGGTGCGACGCACTATGTGTTCCCGGACGCGCACCGCGGCTACGACCATCGCGGACTCGCCACGCGAATCAAGGACGAAAACAGCGCGCTTCGAACGCTTTTCGTCATCGGTGAGCCTGTCGACGGAATGACCACGGTTGCCGACCTGGCGGGCGCGGACACCTGGACGCCCCCGCCCGCCGACCCGTCCGATATCGCGTTCTTCCTGCTCTCGGGCGGCACCACCGCCCTGCCGAAACTCGTGCCCCGCACGCACGACGACTACCTGTTCCAGGTGACGCAGGCGGGCACCCTGTGCGGACTCACCGACAAGGATGTCTACCTGGCGGTGCTGCCCATCGAATTCAACTTCGCCTGGGGTTGCCCGGGTGTGGTGGGCACCCTCGCTGTCGGCGGCACCGTGGTGCTGGCCGACACCCCGAACCCCATGGCCTGCCTGCCGCTGATCGAGCGCGAGTGGGTATCGATCACCTCCCTGGTCCCCTCGGTCCTGACCCTGTGGCTGGAAACCGCCGAATGGACGACCTCGGATCTGACCAGCCTGCGCCTGGTTCAGGTCGGCGGCGCGAAGCTCGCCCCCGATCTGGCCGCCCGCGTCATGCCCGCCCTCGGCTGCGATCTGCAACAGGTCTTCGGCATGGCCGAGGGCCTGCTGTGCTTCAACCGCGCCGACGATCCGGTCGAGGTGAAGGTGAACACGCAGGGCAAACCGATCTCCTTCGCCGATGAGATCCGCATTGTCGACGGCCTCGAACCGGTGCCGCTCGGCGAGGTGGGTGAGTTGATCACGCGCGGCCCGTACACGATTCGCGGCTACTACCGGGTCCCCGAGCACAATGCCCGCGCGTTCACCAGTGACGGTTTCTACCGCACCGGCGATCTGGCCCGGCTCACCCCGCGCGGCGATCTGGTGATCGAGGGCCGCATCAAGGATGTGATCATCCGCGGCGGCGACAAGGTCAATGCCGCCGAGGTCGAGGACTATCTGCTCGCGCACCCGGCCATCGCCGCGGCGGCAGCGGTCGGCCTGCCCGATGAGCTACTCGGCGAACGCATTTGCGCGTTCATCGTCCCCTGCGGTCCCACCCCCGCGCTCGCCGAACTCCGATCGGCGATGCACGCGCGCGGCGCGGCCGATTACAAACTGCCCGATGAGGTCCGAGTCGTCGGTGAACTGCCGCTGACCCCGCTCGGCAAGGTCGACAAGAAAGCGCTGGCGCGCGTAGAGGAAGGAGTGCCGTCATGACGAACGGTGCGGTGCAAGCGATTTCGGCCATTCCCGAGGAACCCGAGCTGCGAGCCATGCTGGCGGCGGCGCTGGAGCTGGCCGATCCGGCCGAGCTCGACGCCGATGCGAATCTCGTCCTGCTGGGTTTGAGTTCGCTCGAGGTCATGCGAATGGTCGGGCGCTGGAACAAATCCGGGGTGCGCGCGGATTTCGACGCTCTGATCGAAACCCCCACGCTGCGGGCCTGGCTGATCTACTTCACCGAATTGGCGCAAAGCTGATGGGCGAGAAAGCGATTCTGCTCGAAAACGGTTGCGTCTATCCGGCCGACACCGGCGGTAGCGTGATCCCGCGCGGCTCGGTACTGATCGTGGGGGAGCGCATCGCGGCGGTCGGCCCGGCCGAAGACGTCCGCGCTGCCGTCGCGGCCCTGGACCAGGACCTTCGCGAGAGCCTGGAAGTCATCGACGCGCGCTCGATGATGGTGCTGCCCGGTTTCGTCAACGCGCACTGGCACGACATGTTCGCCATGGGATTCCCGCTGCGCGGTGCACTGCGCCCGGCCTCGGACCGCGCCGACGAAGTCGGATTCTTCGGTGGCGGTGGCGATATGCACACCATCTCCCGCACCTTCGATTCGTTCGACGGGCTGATCGCGGGTCTGACCGCCGATGAGGCGTACGACATCGCCAGATATTCGATGTGGACTCAATTGCGCGGCGGCGTCACCACCATCGGTGACGTCGGCTCACTCAATCGGCCGCTCGAAATGGTAAGAGCCGCACAGGATCTGGGTATCCGGCTGAGCACCACCACGTGGGCGGGCGATGCGATCTGCCCGCCGGGCGGCGACCGATTCCAGCGCACCAAGGACACCGACACGGTGCTGTCCGCGGTCGAAGACCTGCTGCGGCACTGCGCCTCCGACACCACCGGCCGCATCCGCTGCCGTCCGACCATCGCCTACGTCACCAATATGACCGATGAACTCGGCCGCGGCTTCGCCGATCTGATGCGGCGGCACGATGTCGGCTTCGCCACCCATGTCGGCGCGGTACGCAATGAGCCGGACACGCTGCGCAAGTACTACGGCACCTCCGGCGTGCGCCGACTGCACGACCTGGGCCTGCTCACCGACCGATTGATGGCCGCGCACTGCGCCTTCGTCGACGACGAGGAACAGAAACTGCTGCTCGCCGCCGGAGTCCACATCAGCCATTCGCCCGGAAAATACGGTCCCGCAGGCGAATCCACGCTCACCGAAAGCGGAGTGGTGCCGGTACTGCGCCGCGCCGGACTCGATGTATCGCTCTCCACCGACGGTGCGTCACTGCCCAATGCCGGTATGGCCGAGACCATGCGGGCCGTCTGGCAGATGTACAACGAGATGGCCGCCAGCCAAATCGACGTGCTGCCCACCGACGCGCTGGCCATGGCAACCCGCATCGCCGCCAAGGGCCTGGGCTGGTCGAAGGAGATCGGCAGTCTCGAGCCCGGTAAACAGGCCGACCTGGTGCTGATTCGCGCCGACGACTGGCGCTACCTGCTCAATCCCCGTCCGCTGGAAAGCTTTCTGTGGCTGGGTGGTTCGGCCGATATCGACACCGTCATGGTCGCGGGCCGCACCCTGATCGCCCAGGGGCAGCCGGTCGGCGTGGACTACAACGAACTGCGTGACCGCTACCTCGACGCGCTGGCCGGTTTCACCACCCGCTGCCTGCGCGTGCCCGGCGACGTGGTCACCGGCGTGCTCTCCGGAGTGGTGCGATGAAAGTCGCCCTGGTGACCGGAGCCGCGGGCGGTATCGGCGCGGCGATCGTCCGTGAACTCGCCGCGGCCGATATAGCGGTGGTGCTGGTGGATCGCGATGCGAGCGAATTGGACAGGGTAACAGCCGGATTGACCGGTCGCACGCTGTCGATCGTCGCCGATGTCAGTTCGATCGAACAGGTCGAAGCGGCGGTGCTCGAAGCCGAGGCCACCCTGGGACCGATCGACTTCCTGGTCAATGTCGCCGGTGTGCTGCAATCGGGCTGGATCACCGAAATGTCCGACGCCGATTGGTATTCCACCCTGGCGATCAACGCCGGCGGCGTCTTCAATGTCAGTCGCGCGGTGGCGCGCGGCATGATCAGCCGCACCGGCGGGGCCATCGTCACGGTGTCCTCCAACGCCGGATCGACCCCGCGTGTGGGCATGGCCGCCTACGCGGCGTCCAAGGCCGCCGCCACCATGTTCACTCGCTGCCTGGGCCTCGAACTCGCGAAGTACGGCGTCCGCTGCAATGTGGTCGCTCCCGGATCGACCGCCACCCCGATGCTGACCGACCTGTGGAAGGACGAGGCCGGGGAACGGGCCGCGATCGAAGGCGTCCCCGAATCGTTCCGAGTCGGAATTCCCCTGGGCCGCATAGCGCAACCCGAGGACATCGCCGCGGCCGTGCGCTTCCTGCTCTCCGACGCCGCATCCCATATCACCCTGCAGGAGCTCGTCGTCGACGGCGGCGCGACGCTGGGTACCTGACCAACCGGAGGACCGTCGCCGTGGCGATATCACCCATAGCCCCCTATCCCATGCCGACCGAGTCCGCTCTGCCCGAGAACATGGTCGACTGGCCCCTCGACGCGCACCGGACCGTCCTGCTCGTACACGATATGCAGCACTACTTCCTCGCGCCCTTCGACGACGCCCATGAACCACTGAGCACTCTCATGCGCAATGTGCGCTGGCTGCGGGGACGCTGTGCGCAACTGGGCATTCCGATCGTCTACACCGCACAGCCCGGCAGTATGACCATCGACCAGCGCGGTCTGCTGCTGGACTTCTGGGGACCGGGCATGTCCGCCGATCCCGAACATCGTGGCATTCCGGTCCCGATCGCACCGGCCGTCGGCGATGCCGTGCTCACCAAATGGCGGGCCAGCGCCTTCCATCGCACCGAACTGCTCGAACTGATGCGGATTCACGACCGCGACCAGCTGCTGATCTGCGGTGTCTACGCCCACGTGGGGGTCATGCTCACCGCCGCCGACGCGTTCGCGAACGATCTGCGGGCCTTCGTCGTCGCGGACGCAATCGCGGACTTCACCCCCGAATTCCACCGCATGGCAGTGGATTACGTGGCGGGCCGCTGCGGGCGTGTGCTCAACGCCGCACAGGTGGCCGCCGAGTTCGCGCGTTCCGAGACGAGAGTGTCTTGAACTCGCTCGAACAGCAGCTGATCGACGAATTATCTTGCGGTGGCGCACCGTTCGCGCTGCTGTGCCGTTCCGAGGCCGAATCGGGAGCGGTCATCGAGCTGCTGCGCGGTGAGCTGCACGACGTCGCGTCCACGGCGGAACTGCCCGACACCGCATCCGGCCCCTCGGACAGTCACGAACTGCTGGCGATCCTGCCCTACCGCGTGGTGGGCGAACGCGGCTTCGCGCACCGCCCCGATGCCGAGCCCATCTCGTATCTGCGAGTCACCGAACAGTTCCGCCTCGATCGGGACCGCTTCCGGGCTGCGGTCCCCGACCGCGACATCGAGGTCGCGGACGGCGAATTCGACCTCGGCGATACCGAATACGCCGACCTCGTCGCCCGCGTGATCGCCGAGGAGATCGGTCGCGGCGCGGGCGCGAACTTCGTGCTGCGCCGTACCTGGCAGGGCCGGATCCAGGACTGGGATGTGCGCACCGGTCTGGCGCTGTTCGCGCGCCTGCTGGCCGGTGAACGCAGCGCCTACTGGACCTTCCTGGTCTACACCGGCGATCGCATGCTCATCGGTGCGAGCCCCGAACGGCATGTCAGCCTCGATCGGGGTGAGGTGGTGATGACCCCGATCAGTGGCACCTACCGCTATCCCCCCGGCGGCCCGACCACCGGCGGCGTGCTGAACTTCCTGGCCGACGGCAAGGAAGCCAACGAGCTGTACATGGTGCTCGACGAAGAGCTCAAGATGATGTGCCAGCTGTGCGACGACCCCTATGTCCGGGGCCCGGAACTGCAGGAGATGGCGCATCTGGCGCACACCCGCTACGTCATCTCCGGCCGCAGTGATCGCGACTATCGCGAGGTGCTGCGCGCGACGCTACTGGCCCCGACCGTGACCGGCAGCCCGCTCGAGAACGCCTGCCGGGTGATCGCCCGGTTCGAGCCGGACGGACGCGGCTACTACGCCGGGGTGCTCGCCCTCATCGGCCGCGACGAGCTCGGTGCGCGGCGCATGGATTCGGCGATCATGATCCGCACCGCCGATATCGACCGATCCGGCGGTATGCGAATCGGCGTGGGAGCCACCGTGGTTCGCGATTCCGATCCGGCCGCCGAAGCGCAGGAAACCCGCGCCAAGGCGGCCGGACTGCTGAACGCCCTCCAGCACAATGTGATTCGGCCGATCTATCCCGATGTCGGCGGCCGCGACGCCGTACGCCGGGCGCTCGCCGCGCGCAACCGCCCGCTCGCGCCGCTATGGCTCGCACCCGCCCCGGCCTCGCCGGAGTACGCCGGTCGCACGGCGGTCATCATCGACGGTGAGGATACGTTCACCGCGATGGGCGCACGGCTGCTGCGCGCACTTGGATTCGCCGTCACCGTAACCAGATTCGACGCACCCGTGGATCCGCTGGGCTTCGATCTCGCGGTCGTCGGCCCGGGTCCGGGCGATCCCCGCGATACGCACGACCCCAAGGTCGCTCGGCTGCGCGCGCTCACCCACGAGCTGCTCGAGAACGACAGGCCGTTCTTCTCGGTATGCCTGGGTCATCAGGTGCTCAGCGGGGTCCTGGGCCTGCCGGTGCGCCGCCGATCGGTATCGAACCAGGGTGTGCTGCGGGTGATCGATCTGTTCGGGGCCGCCGAACCGGTGTACTTCTACAACGCCTTCGAAGCGCACAGCGAGACCGACCTCTTTGTCACCGCACACCGCGCCCGCCCGGTGGAAGTGGCCCGTGACGTGCGCACGGGCGAGGTGCACGCATTGCGCGGCGACGGGTTCGCCTCCCTGCAATTCCATCCCGCCTCGGTCATGTCCCGCAATGGTGCGCGGATCGTGGGACAACTGGTGTCGGGACTGTTAACTCCGGCTGAACTGTCCGCCGCAGCGGTTGATCAGGTAGGTGAGTGCTCACTAAACTAAGGACATGAGTTCATCGGCTCGAGTGCGAATGTCAGCGGCCGCGCGGCGCGAACAGGTGTTGGCCGCGGCTATCGCAGAATTCGCCACCGGTGGCTTTGCGGCGACGTCAACGGAGTCGATCGCCCGGCGGGCCGAGATATCGCAGGCCTATCTCTTCCGATTGTTCCCGACCAAGAAGTCGATCTTCCTCGCCGCGACGAATCACGCGTTCGACGCGGTCGAGGTGGTCTTCCGTTCGGCGGCCGCGCAGAGCGGGGAAGCCGACCGCTGGGACGCGATGGCGGACGCCTACATCGAAATGTTGAGCGATCGCCAATCGCTGGTCTTCCAATTGCAGGTATACGCCGCCGCGGGCCTCGACGATGAGATCCGCGATCTGGCCCGAGACCGCTTCCACCGCCTCTACCAGCTCGTTCGTGACCTGTTCGGCACCGATTCCGGTGGTGCGCTCGACTTCATGGCGCAGGGCATGCTGCTCAATGTCACGAGCGCGCTGGATCTGGAACTGCTGGAACCGCCCGCCGACGAATAGCATCCCATTCTCGGTAGGTTCCTGGCGTATTCGTATTCATGTGACACGCGAAATATCCTCACAAGGAAATACCGATGACAAACACGGACAATCGTCGCGTGTTGTGGACCTTCGTGGTCAGTGGAATCGCGATCTTCATGGTTTCGCTCGACAATCTTGTGGTCTTCAATGCCCTGCCGACAATTCGGACCGAACTGCACACGGGCCTCGACGGCCTGCAGTGGATTATCAATTCCTACACTTTGACCGAAGCGGTATTGCTGCTGGCCGGTGCGTCACTCGGTGATCGGTTCGGCCGCAAGCGCATGTTCATCGCCGGCCTGGTCGTCTTCACCGCGGCCTCGGCGGCCTGCGCGCTGTCCACCTCCATTGAAATGCTGATCGCCGCGCGGGCGGTGCAGGGCCTGGGCGCGGCCATCGTCATCCCGCTCACCCTGACCGTTCTCATCCAGGCGGTGCCGACCGCCAAACGCGGTGCGGCCATCGGAATGTGGAGTGCGGTAAGCGGTTTGGCGGTCGGTCTGGGTCCGGTCGTCGGCGGCGCGATCACCAATAGCGCGTCCTGGGAATGGATCTTCTGGATCAATGTCCCGATCGGCGCGGTCCTCATTCCCCTGGCGATCAGTGCATTGGCCGAGAGTTTCGGCCCCGATACCCGACTGGATCTGGTCGGCAATGCGTTGATCGCGGCGAGCCTGTTCGGGATCGTCTTCGGCCTGATTCGCGGTAACGATCACGGCTGGACCAGCGCCGGTGTGCTCGGCTCGCTGCTGGCCGGAGCGCTGCTGCTGATTCTGTTCGTGGTCTGGATCAACCGCACGCCCGAACCGATGGTGCCGCCGGTGCTGTTCACCAGTCGCGGGTTCTGCCTGACCCTGCTGGCAGGGCTCGGCATGGCGGTCGGCATGTTCGGCGCGGTCTTCTTCCTGGTGCAGTTCCTGCAGACGGTGCAGCACTATTCGGCGCTGTCGGCGGGCGTGCACACCCTGGCGTGGACGGCCATGCCGACATTGACCGCTCCGATCGCGGGCGTACTGATCGACCGGGTCGGCGGCAAACCGCTGCTGATCGCGGGTCTCGCACTGCAGGCCATCGGTCTGGGATGGCTGGCCGCGGTCACCACCGCCGACGTCTCCTATGCGGTCCTGGTCCCGGCCTTCGTCATCAGCGGCGCGGGTATGGGTCTGTTCTTCCCGCCCATCGCACGGCTGGCGCTGGAATACGTTGCCCCGCAATACGAAGGCGTCGCCTCCGGATTGTCCAGTGCGGTCCGCTATTTCGGCACCGTGCTCGGAATCGCGGTGCTGGGCGCGATTTTCGCCACGCACGGCAGCTACGCGAACCGCGACTCGTTCACCGCCGGATACCTGCCCGCGCTGTGGTGGGCGTGCGCCTTCCTGGCGGCCTCGACGGTCATCGCGCTGTTGTTGCCGCGCCGTCCGGCCCCGGCCGCCGCTGCGGACGTAGCGGCCGAACTCGAAACACCCGATCTCCCCGTCATCGAAAAGTCCACGGCTCATTGATCTTTCACGCTCGAAAGGGGTAATGCCATGTTGGAACGATTAGGACACTTCGTCCACAGACGCCGACTCGCCGTGCTGTTCGTCTCGGCCGTGATCGCGATCCTGTCCGGCGGCTACGGCCTGGGCGTGTTCGGCGATATGGTGCCGAACGGCTTCGAGGCGCGCGGCTCGGAAAGTCGCCACGCGGCCGAGCTGGCCGACAAATCATTCGCCCAGCGCAGCCCGGACGCGGTGATCGTCTACCGCAGCGCCGACCGCACCGTGGACGATCCCGGTTTCCGCAGCTCGGTCGAGAATGTGCTTACCGCGCTGCCGGATTCGGCGGTCACCGGATCGGTCGACTTCTGGCGCTCGGGCCTGCCCGAACTCGTCAGCCATGACCGGCACGCGACCTATGTACTGCTGAACTTCGTGGGCGGCGACGACAACGCCAAACAGGACAGCTACCTGAAGATCAAGGACAAGCTGTCCGCCCCGGGCCTGGAGACCTTCCGCGGCGGCAACACTCCCGCCGGATACGAGGCAGGGGACCAGGTGGGCAAGGACCTGGGCATGGCCGAAGGTCTGTCCTTCCCGGTGCTGTTCATCCTGCTGGTCATCGTCTTCGGCGGTTTCGTCGCCGCCAGCCTGCCGCTCGCGGTCGGCGGTCTGTCGATCCTGGGTTCGATGGCGGTACTGCGCATCTTCGCGCAGTTCACCGATATCTCGGTATTCGCCATGAGTCTGGTGACCATCATCGGCTTGGCCGTGGCCATCGACTACGGCCTGTTCATCGTCAGCCGCTTCCGCGAGGAGATGGAGCAGGGCCGCACCGGCGCCGATGCGGTGGGGCGCACCCTGGCCACCGCCGGGCGCACGGTGGCGGTCTCGGGCATCACCGTGGCGGTGGCGTTCGCCTCGATGAGCTTCTTCCCCTTCGTATTCCTCAAATCCATGGCCTACGGCGGTATCGCGGTGGTCCTGCTGGCGATGTTCTTCTCCCTGATCGCGCTGCCCGCCACGCTGGCGCTGCTCGGGCACCGGATTAACGCGCTGTCGCTGTGGAAGCAGCGCCCGGGCGCATCCGGGTCGACCGGATTCTGGGATCGGCTCGCCCGCGCGGTCATGCGCCGTCCGATTCTGGTCGCCACGGGTGCCATCGCACTGCTGCTGGTGCTCGCGGCCCCGGTGCTGCGCATCGAGTTCGGTGTGAACGACGCGCGGCAGCTGCCTGATTCGGCGCAGGGCCGTCAGGTCTACAACATGCTGGAGAAGGATTTCCCGGCCGGTGGTGCCAAGACGATCGATGCGGTGATCCAGCTGCCCGGTGCGGCAGATCAGCCGGATCAGCAAGCCGCGCTGGCGGATTACACGCAGCGGCTGATCGCGGTGCCCGGCGCGAGTCGCGCCGAGATCACCGGTGTCGGCGGCAGTGTCGCGCGCATCTCGGTGGACTACGACGGTGCGGCGGTGTCCAAGCCGAGCCGGGAGCTGTTGCACCGCTTGGAAGATCAGCCCAGACCGCCGGGGTCCACGGTGTACTTCGGTGGTGAGACCGCGACCTACGACGACACCCTGAACAGTCTCGGCGATGCGCTGCCGGGCATGCTGCTCTATATCGCGGTGGCCACGTACCTGCTGCTGTTCCTGGCCTTCGGCTCGGTGCTGTTGCCGCTCAAGGCGATCGCGATGAACCTGCTCTCGCTCTCGGCCACCTTCGGTGTGCTGGTGTGGGTGTTCCAAGACGGTCACTTCTCGGATCTGCTCGGATTCCAGCCCACCGGCAATATCGAACCGAACATGCCGATCATGTTGTTCGCCCTGATCTTCGGACTCTCGATGGACTACGAGGTCTTCCTGCTCTCGCGAGTGCGCGAACAATACGACAAGCTCGGCGATCCGACCGCGGCGGTGGCGACCGGTGTGCAGCGCACCGGCCGGCTCATCACCAGCGCGGCGCTGCTGATGTGCGTCCCGCTGGCCGCGATGTCGTCGAGCAAGATCCTGACCATGATTCTGTTCGGCGTCGGCATGGTGGTGGCGATCGTCCTCGATGCCACCGTGGTCCGAATCCTGCTGGTGCCCGCCATCATGCGGCTGCTCGGCCACCTGAGCTGGTGGGCCCCCGGCCCGCTGCGCCGCATCTACGACCGTTACGGCATTCACGAGTCGGACGGCGATATCGAAGCACCCGAACCCGACGCCACACCCGAGCTGGCCTCGACCTCCTCGGTGTGAGGGTTTCGGTCCATCCCCAATTCGGTCTGCCGACACAGGAGTGGCGATGCCGCAGAAGATTCGAATGATCAGCGAGTTCTCCTTCCCCGCAGCGGTTCTGCACGCGGCACTGGTCAGTGCCGAGTACTGGCAAGCCCGGGTCGAGGAGCTCGACGGCCCGCACGCCGAGCTGTCGATCCACCACGACGATGACGGAACGCTGGTCGCGTCGATCTCCAAACCGGTTGTCACAGAGCGAATTCCCCCGCGACTGCTGCGGTTCTGGCCGTCCGGGTTGCGGCTGGACTACTCCGAACACTGGCCACTGCTGGTGGACGGGGTGGCCCGGGCCGAGATCAGCGGTGGTATCGCCTCGGTCGGCTCCCTCACCGGAATCTGTGAGCTCAGTGACGGCGCGACCGGGTGCCTCTCGGAGTACTCGGTCACGGTGGAATCCGGAATTCCCATGGCGGGCAAGCTGATCGCGGGCGCGTTCGCCAAGGGCATCATCGAGGATTCGGGCGCGGTGGACGCCTTCACCGAACGCTGGCTCCGTATGCGGCAGGAGCGGGTGTGAGCACCGAAGACGCGTTCGCGCGCTGGACACGGCGCATGCGGCGGGCCGAACCCGGCCGGACGGCACTGGTGTGCTTTCCGCCGGGAGGCGGCGCGGCCGGGGGATACCGGGCCCTCGCGAACCACATCGGCTCGGGCACAGGCGTCTACGCCGTCCAATACCCGGGCCGTCGAGATCGCCTCCGCGACACACTGATTCCCTGTCTGATCGAACTGGCGGACGAGGTGACCGCGGCCATCGAGCCGCTGTTCGGCGGCGAGCTGGCGCTGTTCGGGCACAGCATGGGCGCGACCGTCGCCTTCGAGACCGCACGACGTCTCGAGGCACGGGGGCAGAAGGTGACCGCACTGTTCGCCTCGGGCCGGACAGCACCGTCCGAGCCGGTATCGGACCGGCTCGCCGATACCGGCGACGCCGCGCTGATCGCCGAAATGGAGCGTCTGGCAAACGATCCGGCGTCCGTGGCGGTCCTGCGCACGGATCCCGCACTCGCGGCGGCGGTTCTCCCGGCGGTGCGCAATGACTACCTCGCCATAGAGAAGTACGGGTACACACCCGGAGAACCCTTGCGCTGCCCGATAATCGCCCTGACCGGCGAGTTGGACCCGGTGGTGACACCCGCCCAGGTCGAGCGCTGGAGCACCCACACCACGGGCTGGTTCGAAATGCACACCTTCCCCGGTTCGCACTTCTACCTCGACGCCCAGCCCGCTGCGATCGCCCAGGTGATCAACAGCTGTATCTGATCCGAGCGCGCTTGCCGCTGTATTTCGGCAGCGGCAGGACAGCCCGCGAGAGGAGCAGCGGTGACCCGCACCCGGTTATCGGCCGAGGAGCGCCGTCGGCAGATCACCGTCGAGGCGATCGAGGAATTCGCCGCGAAGGGATTCGCGGCGACGACGACCGATGCCATCGCACGTCGCGCCGGTGTCAGCCAACCCTATGTATTCCGGCTGTTTCCTTCCAAGACAGCGTTATTCATCGCGGCGTCGCAGAATGTATTCGAACAAATGGGAGCGCAGCTCGAAATTATCGGTCGCGATTCGGCGACCACCGCGGGATCGCCCTGCGTCACGGCCTGCCGTGCCGCGCTGGCAGACGGGGTCAACTCGCTGTTCCTGGTGCAGCTCTACAGCGTGGCCTGCATCGACGATGAGGTTCGAGCGGTAGCGGCACAGGGGTTTTCGCAATTGTGCGCGCATTTGCTGGCATTGCTGGAAAACGATATCGCGCTGGTGCGCACCCTGGTCGCCCACGCGCTGATGTCGCGTATTCATATCACTTTCGAGGTATGCGACTACCCCCAAAGGGGACTCCAGCTCGCGTGCGAGCCCACATAACCTGAGACATAAGTTATTTCGGACAATGAAGGTTGGATATGACTGAGGACGATGGCTCGGCCGGTGCGCGGCAACGCCTGATCACGCGTCGCATCGCCGGAATTCTCTTGCTCGTTATGCCGTCGGTGGAATTCGGCGGATACTTTTTGACACTGGTCGACACCGGCAAGGTGCCCCAGACCGCCTTTCAACAGAGCTTCGATCGCGCCGGGCACGCACACGCCGGTGTGCTATTGATCCTGTCGCTGGTCACGCTGCTGTTCACCGAGTCGATGCGACTGTCCGGCTGGTACGGCATGGCCACCCGAGTGGCGATTCCCGTTGCGGCCGTGCTGGTCTCGTCCGGATTCTTTCTCTCGGCGCTCGGCCAGGGACGGACGCAGCCGAACGCGTTCGTCACGGTGCTGTGGCTCGGTGTGGTCGTACTGGCCGCCGGGTTGATCAACCTCGGCGTGAACCTGTTGCGCCGCTAGCTTTCTCGATTTCCCGTTCCGAAGTTTTCCGGTTGGAGTCCTGCCATGTTCACGCGCATCGCGATCGTCAATCGTGGGGAGGCGGCTCGCCGCCTGATTCACGCTGTCCGGGAATTCAATTCCGAACATCGTGATAGTGCGCCGCTACGGACGATCGCGCTCTACACCGAGGGTGAACGGCACGCGGGATTCGTGCGAGCCGCCGACGAATCGTATGACCTGGGACCGGCTGCGGCGCGGCCTTACCTGGATCTGGCGGTGCTGGAACGGGCACTGGTCGAGACCGGGGCCGACGCGGCGTGGGCCGGTTGGGGTTTCGTGGCCGAGGATCCGGCGTTCGTGGAGCTGTGCGATCGGCTCGGGGTGCGGTTCCTGGGTCCGAGTGCGGCCGCCATGCGGTCCCTGGGCGACAAGATCGGCGCGAAACTGCTGGCCGAAGACGTCGGCGTGCCCGTCGCGCCGTGGAGCCGAGGCCCTGTGGAATCGCTCGAGGCGGCATTGGCGGCTGCTGCCGATATCGGGTATCCCCTGATGCTCAAGGCAACCGCCGGTGGCGGCGGACGTGGCATCCGGATCGTGGCCTCACCCGAGGAACTGCGCGAGGCGTACACCCGCACCAGCGCCGAAGCCGAGCGGGCCTTCGGCAGTGGGGTGGTGTTCCTGGAACGGCTTGTCGAGGGCGCGCGGCATATCGAAGTACAGATCATCGCGGACGCTCACGGCACCGCCTGGGCGCTCGGGGTGCGCGACTGCACCGTACAGCGGCGCAATCAGAAGATCATCGAGGAATCCGCGTCGCCGCTGCTGAGCGCGGAACAGATTGCGACGGTGAAGGATTCGGCCGAGCGACTGGCCTTGACCGTCGGCTATCACGGCGCTGCCACGGTGGAATTCCTCTACCAGCCCCAGGAACGGCTGTTCGCCTTCCTCGAGGTCAATACCCGGCTCCAGGTAGAACACCCGATCACCGAGCTGACGACCGGCTTCGATCTGGTCAAAGCCCAGATCGAGATCGCTGCCGGGCTGTCGTTGCGCGGTGAGCGACCGGCCGAGCGCGGGCACGCCATCGAGGCCCGGCTCAATGCCGAGGACGCCGATCGCGATTTCGCCCCCGCGCCCGGGCGTATCGAACTGCTGCGCTGGCCGTCGGGCCCCGGCATCCGCATCGACACCGGCGTGGTCGAAGGTGATGAGATCCCACCGGATTTCGATTCGATGATCGCGAAGATCATCGCCTACGGCCGCGACCGGAACGAGGCGCTCGCCCGCCTGCGCCGCGCGATCACCGAGACCACCGTGGTGATCGAGGGCGGAGCGACCAATAAGAGTCTGCTGCTGTCGCTGCTGGACGCGCCCGCGGTCGTGGAGGCCACCGCCGACACCCGATGGGTCGATCGCGCACATGCGGCCGGTGATCTCTCGCCCGTGCAGCAGCCTGGTATCGCACTCGCGATCACCGCCATCGCCGGGTATGAGCGCGATGAACAGGCGCGACGCACCCGACTGTGGGAAACCGGTCGCGGCGGCCGACCGCAGGTATTGGATGAGGGGATTCCTGCTCTCGAGGTCGAACTGGCCGGTCGCGGCTATCGGGTGTCCGCGTCCCGTCTTGCGGCCGACCGATACTGGATCACCGTCGGCGACACCGGTTTCCTCGCCGAGCTCGACCGTCGTGACCGCTACTCGTGCGGTCTGCGGGTCGGCGACCGCGATTATCGGATCGTCACCGCGGTGCACGGCACTGTGCGCATGGTCGAGGTGGACGGTATCGCCCATCGGGTGAGCCATGACGAGGGCGGCGCGGTGCGCGCGCCCGCACCGGCGCTGGTGGTCGCCACCCCCGTATCGGTAGGTGACGAAATCGTTTCGGGAGCGCCGGTATTGGTGCTGGAGAGCATGAAGATGGAGACCGTGCTCCCGGCCCCGTTCGACGCACGGGTGCGCAGGCTGCTGGTCTCGGTCGGCAGTCAGGTGACGACCGGCACGCTGCTGGCTCAGCTGGAGCCGGTGGGGGAGGGCTCGGCACAGATGTCGACCGAACCCGTCGATCTGCTGCTGCCGCCGTGCGTCCACGACGGGTCCGGGATGCGGGACGCACGCACCGCGCTGAGCGAGTTGGCCGGTGAGATAGCGGGTTTCGACCGCAGTGACGAACAGGATTCGGCGCTGGAGCGATACCTGCGCGAACGCGATCGGCTCGTGGCAGAGCAGGGCGCACCGCTCGCGGCAGAAGCGGCGCTGATCGACGCGTTCTGCGATCTGGCCGAATTGTTCGACCCGGCACCGGAAGCGGATTCGCACCGCAGCCATCGCGAACAACTGCACACCTACCTGCACAGCCTCGATCCGTGTGCCGGAGGGCTTTCGGCCGGATTCCAGGCCGCGCTGACCGCGATCCTGCGGCGCTACGGTGTCGACGGGACCGACCGCACGCCCGACCTCGAAGCAGCCGTCTATCGAATCATCTTGGCAGGCAAACGATTCGAAGACAGCGCCCACATCATCCAAGAGCTGCTCAAGGTATGGCTCGGTGAGCCGCACCCCGGTGACGACCCCGCCATTCGCGCCGCACTGGCTCGGCTGACCCGCGTCGGCGCGGTACGCACACCGATCCTGGCGGAGCTGGCCCGCAGTGCCGAGTTCCGCTGGTATCTGCAACCCGAGGCGCAAGAGGCCCAGGCCGCCGCAGTGTCTGGCGTCGCCGACGAATTGCGCGCGCTCGCGGGAACACCCGAGTCGCCCGAACGCACGCGGCGAATCACCGCGATCGCCGATATCGCCGAATCGCTGGACCACATTGTCATTTCGCGATTGCGGCAGGACGGTGTCGGTCCCGCCGAACCGATCCTCGAGGTGCTGTGCCGTCGCCGCTACGGTGAGCAGCACCTGGGTGCGGTGCGCGCGGAAACCGTTGCGGGACGGGCTTTCGCGGTCTGCGACTATCTGCTCGAGCTGCGGCCGGACCATGCGGTGCCGACCACCTGCGTTGCCGCCCTGGGCCGGATGAGTGATCTCCGGGAAGGCCCGACGGGCGCGCTCGCGACCGCATTGCGCGGCCTGCTCGACCGAGCACCCGAGGATCACGTGCACGTGGTCGATCTGCTGCTGTCCTGGCCGTACGCCCCCGCTTCGATCGAGGAACGCGCGAGCGGCCTGCTCGAGGTGCTGCGCGATACCGGACTCGCGGCGCACGCGCGCCGCATCACCGTCGCGCTCGCTCCGTCGGAGGGGAACTCGCTGGAGCACTTCACCTTCCGGACGCGATCCGGAGAACTGGTGGAGGACACCGTGATTCGCGGTGTGCACCCGCTGGTCGGGCGGCACCTGCACCTGTGGCGACTGCGCGAATTCGAACTCGAGCGCAAGCCCGCGCCGGCGGACATGCTGGTGTATCATGCGGTGGCCAAGGACAACCCGCACGATCAGCGCCTCGTCGCGCTCGCCCAGGTCCGGCGCTTCGAACCGATCCGGGACGGTGCGGGCGCGATCCTGACCGTGCGTGGCGCGGAAACGGTGCTCAATGCCTGCGCGGAGGTGGTGGCGCAAACCCGGCGCGAAATCGACCCAGTCGGAACGCGACTCGAACTCAATCACGTCTGGCTCGATATCCGCCCGGTGATCGATATCGATACCACCGCGCTGGCGGATTGGCTGCACGCGACCGCACCGCAGATCGTGCGGGCCGGTATCCAGGAAGTCGTCGTGCACGGGCGGATTCGCCGCCCCGACGGCTCGTACGAATTCCAGGTCACCCGCTTCCGCTACGACCTGACCGGCGGCACCGAGGTCACCATGGACGCGCCGCCATCGGAACCGCTCGCACCGCTCGACGACTACGACCAGAAGGTGCTGCGGGTGCGCCGTCGCGGTGCGGTGTACCCGTACGAGCTGATCGACCTGGTACGCGGATCCGGCGGCGGATTCACCGAACTCGATCTGGACCCGGAGGGTTCCGGCCTGATCGAGGTGGATCGGCCACGCGGCCGCAACACCGCGGGCGTGGTCGCAGGTGTGGTCAGCACCCCCACCGCACTGCATCCCGAGGGCGTGCGTCGCATCGTCCTGCTCGGTGACCCCTATCGCGAACTCGGCGCGCTCGGCGAACCCGAATGCGCCCGCATCGAAGCCGCGCTCGATCGCGCACAGCGCGAAGGTCTTCCGCTGGAGTGGTATTCGCTGTCCTCCGGTGCCCGAATCTCGATGGAGTCCGGCACCGAGAATATGGACTGGGTGGCGCGGGTGCTGCGCGCCATCGTGCGGCTCACCCAGAACGGTGGCGAGATCAATATCGTCGTCGCCGGCATCAATGTCGGAGCGCAGCCGTACTGGAACGCCGAAGCCACCATGCTCATGCACACCCGGGGCATCCTGATCATGACCCCCGCCAGTGCGATGGTGCTGACCGGTAAGCAGTCCCTGGACTTCTCCGGAGGGGTATCGGCCGAAGACAATTTCGGCATCGGCGGCTATGCCCGCGTCATGGGCCCTAACGGCCAGGCCCAGTATTTCGCCCCGAATCTGCCTGCCGCGCACGAGATCCTGATCGGTCACTACGAACACACCTACGTGGCGGCCGAAGAGTCCGGCCCGCGCCGGGCCGAGACCACCGATCCTGTGCACCGTGACGTCACCGTCTTCCCGCACAGTCATCCCGACAGCGACTTCACCACGGTCGGCGAGATCTTCTCCGCCGCAACCAATCCCGATCGCAAGAAGCCGTTCTCGATCCGCGCGGTACTGCGCGCGGTATCGGACCAGGACCACCTGCTCACCGAGCGCTGGGCCGATATGGCCGAAGCCGAAACCGCGGTGGTGGCCGACGGCCGCATCGACGGACGCTCGGTATGCCTGATCGGCATCGAATCCGCCGTCGTCGCCCGGCACGGCTTCCCACCCGCCGACGGACCGGAATCCTTCACCGCCGGAACACTTTTCCCCATGTCCTCGAAAAAGGTCGCCCGCGCGATCAACGCCGCCAGCGGCAATCGCCCCGTCGTGGTGCTGGCGAACCTCTCGGGTTTCGACGGCTCCCCGGAATCGATGCGCCGCCTCCAATTGGAGTACGGCGCCGAAATCGGCCGCGCCATGGTGAATTTCGAAGGCCGGATCGTATTCTGCGTCATCTCGCGCTACCACGGCGGCGCGTTCGTCGTCTTCTCCAAGGCCCTCAACCCCGAGATGACCGTATTGGCGGTCGAAGGCTCCTTTGCCTCGGTCATCGGCGGAGCCCCCGCCGCCGCCGTGGTCTTCGCTCGCACCGTCGATGCCCGCACCGCCCAGGACCCCCGAATCCGCGATCTCGAACAGCACATCGCCAGCACCGACGACCCGGGCAAACGCGCCGAACTGCTCACCGAACTCGCCGAATCGCGCACCTCGGTCCGCGCGGAACAACTGTCCGCACTGGCCGCCGAATTCGATGGGGTGCACAGCATTCAACGTGCCGTACAGGTCGGTTCCGTCGACGCGGTCATTTCCGCCGCCGAATTGCGCCCCCGTATCGCCGCCGAAATTGCGCGGGTGTAATAGCCGTCACGTATTGCGCTGGGACAAATGTCCCTACCGGGTTCCTGTCCGCAGTCTTAGCGTTTCCTTGTCAAACACTGAATGTTTCAGCGAATTCGAAGCAGTAGGGGTTGAAAGGGGAATCACGTGATCAAGGTCAAGTATGCGGCGGTAGCGGCGCTGGTGGCGCTGGTGGCGGTGGCATCGGTGGTGTCGGCCGGAACGGCGAACGCGGCGACAGGATCGGCCGGTGACGTGATTCACTACAACGCCTCGGCCACCGATCGTTCGGCAACCATCTCCACCGATATCGGTTCCATGGACATCGCCGACGGTGTCTTCGAAATCAAGGCTCCCAATGGCGCCGTGGTCGCCGGAACCCAATTATCGTTCCGCGTGGACGATTTCGTCTTCCCCATTGCCGCGACCATTCGCGACAATTCGGCAACCCTCACTCCACTCTTCGACCTACAGCACGCGAGCTATCAGCCCGTCGCCCTGCCCTATCAGGAGGGCGCACCGTGGAAGACTCCCTACGACCGGGAGCAGGCCGCGTGGAATCGCATGAAAGACACCATCACCCTCGGCGCGACCATCGGCACCCTGGTCGGCGGAATCGGCGGTGCCGCCGTCGGATGCGCACTCGGTGGCATCGCGGTCGGCGCGGGCGCCAGCATCGCCACCGGCATCATCGGCGGCCTGTTCTTCTTCCTCCCGGGCGCTGTTGTGGGCTGCCTGGCAGGTGCCGCCGCCATGGGCGCACTGGGCGCGGTCGCGGGCATGATCCTGGTAACCGCACCGGTGGCCATAGCCGCAGCGGTGCAGTACTTCACCACGATCAACGAACCATTCACCCCGGCGCCTGCGAAATAACGTTCTGCCTGCTCTGCCCCTTCGGCCGCACAGCCGAAGGGGCTCTTCGATACCCGCCCAGCGGTTTTCAGCGCTTGGCGCAGGTGAACTGCACGACGTCGATCAGGCCGGAGCGGAAACGATCGGCGCATCCGGTGAGGTAGCGCATGTAGGTGTCGTAGTTCGCCCGTCCGCACATGTCGACCGCCTCGTCGCGGTGATCCTGCAGGGCTTCCGCCCAATGATCCAGTGTGCGTGCGTAATGCGGTTGCAGCGCGTGCATGCGTTCGACGTCGAAGCCGCCTTCCTCCGCGTATTCCTTGACGCCCTTGAACGCGGCGCTGGTGGGGAAGGGCAGACAGCCGTTCGGGAAGATTTCCTTGCGGATGAACTTCAGGAACTCGACGTCGTCACGGGTGTAAGAGATTCCGCGGTCGTGGAGATAACCCTGGGTATTCATGACTATGGTGTGCAACAGCATTCGGCCGTCGGCGGGCATGGCGGCGTGGGCGAAATCGAAAAAGTCCGGATACCGTTCCTTCCGGAAATGTTCGAACGCGCCGATGCTGACAATTCGATCGACCTGTCCGTCGAATTCTTCCCAGCCTTGTAATCGCACCTCGGCGTGCCTGCCGCCGCCCGGGCGGCGGGCGAGCTGAGACTGGACATAATCGTGCTGGTTGCGGCTCAGTGTCAGGCCGATGACGTTGACGTCGTAGGCGTCCAGGGCGCGCAGCATGGTCGCGCCCCAGCCGCAGCCGACGTCGAGCAGGGTCATGCCCGGGCGCAGATCGCACTTGCCCAGTGCGAGATCGACTTTCGCGCGCTGGGCCTGTTCGAGGGTGTAATCGTCCTGGTCGAAGTAGGCGCAACTGTAGGTGCGGGTCGGGTCGAGAAACAGTGCGAAGAACTCGTCGGACAGGTCGTAATGGGCCTGAATATCGTCGAAAAACGGCGTGTGACGGCTCACGGGTGAATTGCCTCCGGATCGTAGGACAAACGGCGAGTCATTCAATTACCTACGAGTCGGTTTGTCAGATGAAAACGCTTGGTCAATTGATGTGATCTGTATCACGTTTGATTATTCGGAAATGCGATCCGCCCGGTCGAGCAGATAACGCTGTTCCGGCAGGCTCGTCGTGCGCCGGGCGGCGAGCAGATATGCCTCTCGCGCGGCGGAGTTGTCTTCAGCCAACTCCAGTAGGTGGGCGCGCACGGCGTGCAGGCGATGATGACCGGCCATGCGTGGGTCGGCGTCCAACTCGGCCAGCAACTCCAGCGCCGCGCGCGGTCCGTCGGTCATCGCCACGGCGACCGCGTGATTGAGGGTCACCATCGGATTCGGCGCGATTCGGCCCAGGATCCGGTAGAGCGTGCGGATCTGCTGCCAGTCCGTGTCCTCGGCCCGGGCCGCTTGCACATGCAGTGCCGCGATTGCCGCCTGGAGTTGATACGGCCCGAGCGGCGAGCGTCCCATGGCATCGCTCACCAGGGCCGCGCCCTCCTCGATTCGCGCTGTGTCCCAACGGGTTCGGTCCTGTTCGGCGAGCGGGACTAAACCTCCGCCGGCATCCACCCGAGCCGAACGCCGGGCGTCGGTCAGCAACATCAGCGCGAGCAGGCCCGCTACCTCACCATCGTCGGGGAGCGCGCGATGTACCGAGCGGGTGAGCCTGATTGCCTCGGAGGCGAGTTCATCACGTCGCAGCGCCGGTCCGGAACTGGCGGTGTAGCCCTCGTTGAAGATCAGGTACAGCACATGCAACACCGCACCCAGCCGCTCGGTGTACTCCTCGCCGGTGGGAATTTCGAACCGCGAGCCCGCCGCCCGAATCCGCTGTTTGGCCCGGCTGATTCGCGGGCCCATCGTGGCCTCGGGTACCAGAAACGCACGCGCCACCTCCGCCGTGCCGAGCCCGCCCACCGCGCGCAGGGTGAGCGCGATACGGGATGACTCGGTCAGCGCCGGATGACAGCACAGAAACAGCAGGGTGAGCGTGTCATCGTGGTTGCCCGCCCTTGAATCATCAGGTGCGGCAGCGAGATACGCCTCCGGACCATCCCGAACAGCGGCGGCCTCCTCGCGGCGGCGGCGCGCCTCCTCACTACGAATATGGTCCACCACCCGGCGCGAGGCGACCGTGACCAGCCAGGCGCGCGGATCATCAGGCATCCCGTCCACCGGCCACTGCCGCACCGCCGCGAGCAGCGCCTCCTGAACCGCGTCCTCGCAGGTATCGAACGCCTCATAGCGTCGCAGCAGCGCCCCGAGAACCTGAGGTGCCAACTCGCGCAACCGGTTTCCCAGGTTCTCGGGGTCCACGCTCACATCTCCCAACCGGCGGGTGTCATGAGCGGCCGGATCTCCACCGCGTCGAATTGCGTTGCGGGATAACGTGCGGCCAATTCCACCGCCCGGGCGAGGTCCTCACAGTCGAGCACGTAATAGCTGCACGCCCGGGCCCCCATTTCGAGGTACGGCCCCTCGGTGAGCGACGGCTCCCCATTCCTGACCCGCACCACCGTGTACGTCGACGGGTCGGCGAACACATGCCCGTCGACCAGTTCCCCGGACCGCCGCACAGTGTCCGCGAAATCCGCCTCCTGGGTCGAATGAGCCCGAGCCGCTTGCGAATCCGAAGCGTCGAGATACACGTTCAGCAGGAACTTCACGGCGTATCCAGATCACCACGATCGCTGGCGAACACCACTCGGCGCACCTCGATCCCGAGACCTTCGACCTTGGCATCGGGAATCATCCCCGCCAACTCCAGCGCGCGTTCCCGGCTCTCACACTCGACCAGGTAGTAACCGCCCAGGTACTCCTTGGCCTCGAGGTACGGTCCGTCCGTCACCGTCCGCGCACCGTTCCGGACACTGACCACCACGCTCTCGGAGACATCGGCCAGCGCCGCCGTGCCGATCATCTCCCCGGATTCGCGGATCGTATCCATGAACGCCCCGTGCCCGCTCATCACCTCATTGCGCTCCTCATCGGTGAGCGCGTCCCAGATCAACGGGTTCGAATGCATGATCAGCATGAATTTCACGATGTTTCCTCCTGGCCGATGCGATGCCCCGATGGCGCCGCTCACCCATGAGTCGGAGCAGCCCACTCGATCTTGACATCCCACCCGGGCACAATCGCCGCAAATTTCGCGAGTCCGCTCCGACCACAGGGTGAGCGTGCCGAACCCGGCACCCACGGACGAACCGGAGACACCATGACCATCCCCCGCATCGGCATCGGCCTGCCCAGCTTCGGCCCGCACAGCGGGCCCGAGGCGATCACCCTGATAGCCCAGGCCGCCGAGCGGTTCGGCTATCACGCCATCTCGGTCAATGAGCGACTTCTGCTCCCGGTCGCACCGACCACGAACCTCAAAGACGGTCTGCCGGAGTCCTACGTCTGGGATCCCCTGGAAGTCCTGACCTGGGCCGCCGCCCACACCAACCGAATTCGGCTGACCTCGGGGGTCGTGAACTCACTATTCCAACCCCCGATCGTGCTCGCCCGCCGCCTCGCCACCCTCGACCGCCTCTCCCGCGGTCGCCTCGAAGCCGGTATCGGTCAGGGCGGCGGCGGAGCAGAGGACGCCTCCTGGATGATCCCCGAAGAATTCATCGCAGCGGGCATCCCGCGTACCCACCGCGGCGCGGGATTCATCGAACACGTCGCCGCCATGCGCGCCTGCTGGGGACCGGACCCCGTGGAATTCACCGGCACCCGCTACCGAATCCCGCGCTCCACCGTCGGCCCGAAACCCTGGGGCGACACGATCCCCCTCTACTTCGGCGCAATGGTCCGCTCGACCATCGAACGAGCCGCCACCGTGGCCGACGGCTTCATCACCGTCGGCCTGGACTGGACCGAAACCCCCACCAGAATCGCCTGGTACCGAGACGCGGGCGGCCCCGGCCCCGTCATCCTCAACACCCTCCAGACCTACCCCGGCGGCGAACCCGCCACCCCCACCGTCTTCACCGACACCATCTGCGCCGACCTCGACCGGGCACAGAAGGCGGGTGCCGACGAAATGCACCTGACTCTCAACCTGGCCTCGGTCCACCCCGAACGCCAGATGGAACTGCTTGGCGCACTTGCCGACACGCTCGGTCTGGAGGCGCAACGCGTCGCACCGAGCTAACCGGCACAGGCCGCGTCTTCCTCAGAGGTCGTACAGCGTGCACGACGAACTCACAGTGTGGAACCACGCCACGACAGATTCAGCTGGTTCGTGCCTATCGCAGAGCGAAACGCGCACAGTGCTGGGCCGCAAGCGGTTTCGAAGGCGGCCGCCCGAGACGGTGGCTGCCAGGATTGGTCACCGTCGAATGACGAGTACCAGATTTCCGGTCCGCTGGCGGATTTCCAGGCCAGATGCAGGCGGCCGTCATGGGCGGCGAGTGCGGGTGCGAGATCGGAGTAGGCGTCCGGGGGATTGGCTCGTGATGTCCATGAGACGCCATTGGTGGTGCTCCACAGGCGAATCCACTTGTCATCGTCGAGCATTGCCTTGGTTCCGCGATGCGCGAGGTAGAGGGTATCGCCCAGCACAGCGAGCGCGGGGCTCTCCACCGACGCCATCCCCGCCAGCATCATCGGTGCGCTCCAACCGGTTTCGTTGTGAACGGCGGAGTAGAGATTCTGGTTCGAGGTGATCAGATGTTCACTGCCGCGCCAAAAAGCTTGCAGGACACCGCGAAATACGATCAGGTTCGGGCCACGCGAGGTCTCCGCGCCACCGAGGATCTGCTGGTCCTCCCATTTGTGACCGTCGGCGGAGGTGGACCAGTAGATGCTCTGATCGTGGTGCTGCCCCTTCCATGCCAGATAGAGCGTTTCGGCTCCCGCATCGGGCAGGGCGCAGAGCGCGGGCCGATCGGAGGTGCCGACATAGGGCAGGTTCCACGGTTCGCCCCAGGCCAGGTCGTCGCCGGTTACGGAGAACCAGATGCTGTCGGTGCTGTCCTGCGCACGCCATGCCATGTGCAGGCGATGCTGGAACACCGCCAGTGCCGGGCCGGTGGGCGAGGTCGCGCCGGGAACAGGCGCTTGATCGGCCCAGGCGCCCGGCTGGGCTGTGCCGGAAGTCCATAGTCGAGTGTCGGGTTGCGGACGAGATAGTGGTGACATCAGAACTCACCGCAGCTTTCTGCGCTGGAGCGGTTGGAGTCGAGCGATGCGACGACGGCATTGTGCGTCCGAGGGCATCAGTCTAGTTGCGGCACCCAGTGATCACCTGAAAATGGCTCGCGCAGAACATATTTCGATAATTTGAGACCGCCTGGTCGGTTCGTCGTCAACCGCGTCCGGGCCAGAACGTGCTGACGGCGTCGAGGGGAGGTTCGCTCACCATGTCGTTCCTCCCTCCGATGGCGCGGGAACTCGGTGCCCCGGGCAGCCACGGTGCCCAGCCCGGATCGCCTTTCCAGAGGAAGGCCCGCCACGCGTCGACCAGCGTGGTCTGCGCGGCCAGATGAGCCGGGGTAGCCGCGTCGACCTGGGACAGCTTGTCGAAGATGAACAGCAGGTCCGAGCCGTGGAACGCGCCCATCTGCGGGCCGCACGGTTCGTCCTCCAGGAGGAAGTGGTGGGCGGTCCCGCCCGCCGCGAGCTGGGCCCGGACCAGGTCGATCGCGGGTCTGCGGTAGGCGGCGTCGCTCAGGAAAGCGACTCGAAGGTCCGCTGGATCGGCGGAGCCGATGCGGGCCTGGTACGCATCTGCCAAAGCGGCTGGGTCGGTGACCCCGATCCGCCGCATTTCCTCATGGAGTTGCGTGAGGGGAACCTCGAAGCCGTCACCGGCAAGGAGGCGGAATATCTGCACCTCATCGCGGGTGGTGCCGACCAGCAGTGCTACTTCACCGGTGAGCGCGTGCAACGGGTGAACGGGAACCACGGTGCCGTCCACGACGGTGCCCCAGGCCCGCCCACCCGGCAGGTTGCGCTCTCCGATGTCCCCCGATACAACGGTGCTTTGCAGATCCAGAATCGATTGCAGTGGGACGGAACGCAATTGCCGCGGTTCGTCGACGTGCAGCGCGTCGAGCAGGTCGGCCGCCATGACGGCGGCCACCTGCCGGTCGATGATGCGAGAGGCATTGCCGCTGTGCAGAATTGCCTTGCCGAACAAGCCGCGCGCGCTCGGCATACCGAGCAGCGCGCCGATCGAGAACGCCCCCGCGGACTGCCCGCCCACGGTGATGTTGTCCGGATCGCCGCCGAAGCCCTCGATATTGCGCTTCACCCAGCCGAGAGCGCAAACCTGATCCTGCAGTGCGAGATTCGACGAATACCCTTCCAGAAACAGGTGACCCAGCGCGGCGAGACGGTAGTTGATCGTCACCACGATCGCGCCGGTCAGACGGGACAGCGCCGATCCATCGCTGTACGGCGGATTGGCAGACCCGGCCTCGAGACCGCCCCCGAAAATCCACACCACCACCGGGAGTGGTTCGCTGCTCGGTGCCGGAGTCCACACATTCAGATACAGGCAGTCTTCCGACGTCGTGGTGATGGCCGCTGTCGGAAACGTGGGAAACGTCGACCCTCCGTCACCGGCCAGCCCGCCCGTGCCCTGCGCCGGGGCCGGGGGAAACTGCTCGGCCGAACGGACATCGGCCCAGCGCTGAACCGGTTGAGGCGGCTGGAAGCGAAGCTCGCCCACCGGCGGCATCGCGAACGGAATGCCACGAAAACACCGGCCATTCCCATCCGCGACGCCCCGCACCGCGCCCTCGGCCGTATCGACTACCAATCGGTCTTCCATCACACCGCCCTGGATCGTGAACCGAATCAAAGGTCAGCATCTCGGCAACGTCGCTCGAGGCACGCGCCATCATCGATCTTGAACGACAGTACCGGGCGATCTCGGCCCTTCGTCGGATCCGATGCGACTACACCGAGTGGGCGAGGCGGCGTGCGCGGTCGTTGAGGTATCGCTGTTCGGGGATGCTCGCGGTGAGTTGGGCGGCTCGGCGGTAGCTGTCGATGGCGGCGGGTCGGTCGCCGACCATCTCCAGTAGGTGCGCGCGTACCGCGTGAGTTCGGTGATGACGCAGTACGGAAGGGTTGTCGAGCAGCGGTGCGATCAGGTCCAGGCCCTGCTGTGGACCGAAGGCCATACCGACGGCGACGGCGCGGTTGAGGGTGACGACCCAGCTGGGCGCGACGCGATCCAGCATGGCGTAGAGGATGCTGATCTGCCGCCAGTCGGTGTCCTTCCAGGTGGGTGCCTCGGCGTGCACGGCGGCGATCGCGGCCTGCAACTGGAAGCGGCTGACATGGCCGCGGGGCAGGATTCGCTCCAGGATGGCGACGCCTTCGGAGATCAAATCCCGATCCCAGCGGGCTCGGTCCTGTTCGGCCAGCGGAATCAGGTTGCCGCCCTCCGTGCGGGTCGCGGCCCGGGCGTGGGTGAGCAGCATCAGCGCGAGAGCGCCCGCGACTTCATCGTGATCCGGTATCGCACAATGCAATTGACGGGTGAGTCGGATCGCCTCCTCGGTCAGGCCCCGATCCACGAGTGCGCCACCGGCGGAACGGGTGTGGCCCTCGGTGAACAGCAGATGGCATACATCGAGTACGGATGCGATACGCGCGGGCAGGTCCGCGTGCCCCGGAAGCTCGAACGTCGCACCGGCCGATCGCAGCGTCGACCGCGCCCGGCTCAGGCGTTGCGCCATGGTGCGTTCGGGAACGAGGTAGGCGGCGGCGATCTCGCTGGTTCCCAGACCGCCAACCGCGTGCAGGGTCAACGCGACCTGAGACGAGCGGCTCAGACTCGGATGGCAGCACAGAACGAACAGTTGCAGCATGTCGTCGCGGTCGCCCACCGGCTCCTGATCCGCCGGGCGCGCGAGGGATGAGTCGCGGGATTGCGCGACCGCCACTGCCTCCTCGCGCCCGGCCCGTGCCCGGTCTGCCCGCAATCGGTCGATCAATCGCCGCGATGCCACGGTGATCAGCCAGCCGCGCGGATTGTCGGGCACGCCGTCGCGATCCCACTGCACCGCCGCCGCCTCGGCTGCCTCCTGGGCGGCATCCTCGCAGTCCCCGAGATCGCCGTGCCTGCGCAGCAGGGCGGCGAGGACATGCGGCGACTCGCGCCGCCACACGTCCTCCACCACCCGGTCGCTCATTGGTCGTCGCCGCCCGGCCACATCGCGGGCCGCAGTTCGATGGTTTCGCCCGGCCCGGCGAACCTCGCGGCGATTTCCTCTGCGCGAGCCTGGTTTTCGACATCGATCAGGAAGAACCCCGCCAGATGTTCCTTGGCCTCCGAATACGGTCCATCGGTCATCAGCGGCTTTCCATCACCCCACCGGTACAGCCGCGACGACTCGGGCGCGCCCAACGCCTCCCCGGTCAGCAGCTCACCCTTCTCGTGCATCTCGCCGAGCAGGTTCTCGAAATCGGAGGTCATCCGATCCCGCTCCTGCTGAGTCATCGCCTGATACTCGGGCAGGTAATCACCCGTCGGATGTCCCCACGGCTGCGGGTTGGAGTGAATGAGAATCACGTACTTCATCACGGCTCCTTCGCGATCACGGATGCGCCCGAATGACCCATCCTTACCCGAACGTCGGAGCCGATGTCACGCTGTCGACATCCGAGCCCCTCGGCGACGAGAATCTGTTCGGAGTCGAGAGGGAGAGATGTGACGTCGCCTGAAGCAGTGCGGGTGTGGCGCGATGGCGGACGGCTGATGCCCACTTCGGTGGGCCGGGTGTTCGTACGGACGGGGTCCGGGACGGGATCGGCAGTGCTGCTGTTGCACGGATATCCGTCGAGTTCCTACGATTTCCGCCGCATCGTCGATGATCTCGGGGGCAGGTCGTGGATAGCCCTGGACTTCCCGGGCTTCGGGCTCTCCGATAAGCCGCGCCCGCATCGATACAGCCTGTTCGAGCACGCCGATATCGTCGAGGAGGTGCTCGCCACCCTCGATCCCGGGCCGGTCGCGGTGCTGGCTCATGACATGGGGACCTCGGTGCTCACCGAGCTGCTCGCCCGCGATATCGAAGGCGCGCTGTCGTTTTCGATGGATCGCGCCGTGCTCGGCAACGGCAGCGTGATCCTGGAACGGGCTTCGCTGCGGCCGATTCAGCAGATCCTGCGCGGCCCCCTCGGTCCGATCGCGGCCCGGCTGGCCAATCGCCCGGTATTCACTCGCGAGTTCGCGCAACTGTTTTCGGCACAGCATCCGCTGACCGCGCAGGAGGCCGCGGCGCAGTGGGCGCTGCTGAGTTCCGCGCGCGGTCACCGCATCGCACATCTGCTGACCGCGTACCTCGATGAGCGCGTGACCCATGCCGAACGTTGGCACGGAGCCGTTCGCGACTGGCAGGGGACGCTCGGATTCCTGTGGGCCACAGGTGATCCGGTGGCGACCACGGCGGTCCTGGACGGACTGCGTGCGCTTCGGCCCGGCGGCGCGGTCATCGAACTGCCGGGCCTCGGGCACTATCCGCAGATCGAGGACCCCGCCGCATACGCGGCCGGTGCCCGGCGACTGCTGGGAATCGACCCCGAATGAGTTGCGCTGAAACCGAACTCGCAGAGCCGGTCGGCCGGAAACGACAGCAGCCCCGCACCGTTGGGTGCGAGGCTGCTGACAAGTCTGAACGAATCAGATAGCGCGGACGTCCTGCGCCTGCGGGCCCTTCTGGCCCTGCTCTACCGCGAACTCGACGCGCTGACCCTCTTCGAGGGATTTGTACCCCGAGCCGCTGACGGCCGAGTAATGCACGAAGACGTCAGGGCCGCCTCCGTCTTGGGCGATGAAGCCGAAGCCTTTTTCGCCGTTGAACCACTTAACGCTGCCTTGAGCCATGCTGTTTACAACTTCTTTTCTGTAGTGAGCCGGGCAAATTTCTTGGTAAGACGCCCGTGCTCACCAATGACTATGTCACTGTTCGCGCCGGGGAACCGATCCTGTGACCCAACAGACAGCGGCGCTATCAGCCGGCGACGTGAGCGGTGTTGTCGAGCCAGTGCTGCGCGAGCGTGGTGTCACCGACGACGGTGATGCCGCTGTCGGAGAGCGGGAGTCGCCGGGTCAAGCTCAACAGCAGCGATCGGGCCGGGCCGCTGATCGTGACGTCGGCGGGATGGGATCCGGGCTGCCAGTTCGCGCCGTCGGGTCGCCGTTCGACGAACCACGCGCCCACGTTGCCGTCGAGATCGGTTGCGGCCCATTGCAATCGCTGCCCGGTGCCGCGAATGGCGTGAGCGGACTCGGACCGTTGCATTTCCCAGTTGGGCGAGGTGAGCATCGCGAAGTGGTTGGTGATGAGCGCGGCCGCGATATCGGCGTCGATGTCGACCGTTCGCTTCGCCGCGCCTGCGGCGTCCGCGCCGTGTACGACCGCTTCGTTCAGCAGGCTCGCGAGCCAGAATCGAGTCCCGGACCGCTCATCCCCGGCGGGGTTGAACACCGGCGCGTCGAGCGCGTCATCAGAGCAGGCGTTCGCGACCCGCCGCGCGGATTCGGACAGCCATGCCGACCATTCCTGCGGGTCGGTGGGGAGAACAGCCATCTCCCTGGGCAATTGCATGGGGTCGGTGATGCGCCGCTCGATGATCTCCGCGACCCAGTGCTGGGTCTGACCGACATGTTCGACCAGATCGGAGACGGTCCACTGCGGGGCTGTCGGCACCACGGCATCGGGTCCGGCCGCGGCGGCGGCTTCCGCGAGGCGTCGGGTGTGCTCGACAATCGCTTGCCTGGCGTGCTCGGCGTTCAACTCGGTCATTCGGACGGTCCTTTCGCGAATTCGGTTGCAGGGGATATGACCGGTCCAGTCGGCAGAACTCATCGGTGCGGGTTTCGGCCCCCGGTAGAACCCCACGACAACGATCGCACCAGCGCGTCCAGTGCGGCCGGGTAGGCGCTGTCCGAGGGCGCGGCGAATCCCACCACGATGCCCTGCGGACGGTCGGGTTGGATTGGCGTGAGCCACATTTCGGTGAGACCGGCCAGTTCGAGTCCGTATTCGGCTGCGCGGGACAGGACTTCGTCCTCGGTGAGTCCGGCGGGTTCGAGTCGGATCAGCGCGTGCAGTCCGGCGGCGATACCGCCGAGGGCGAAGCCGGTCAGCGGGCGGCCCGCTCGCGGTTTGAGGCGGTCCGCGAGCAGGTCGCGGCGGCGGCGATAGCGCAGGCGGGAGGATCGGATATGTCGGTCGTAGGCGTGTGAGGTGATCATTTCGGCCAGGGTCAGTTGGCCGAGGGTCTCGGAGTGCCGATCGGCGAGCAGCTTTGCCTCGGTGACCGGGCCGACCAGATGTGGTGGGAGCACCATCCAGGCCAGGCGCAGGCCCGGGCCGAGGGTTTTGGACGCGGTGCCGAGGTAGACGACGTGATCGGGGGCGATGCCCTGAATCGCGCCGACGGGTTGGCGGTCGTAGCGGAATTCGCCGTCGTAATCGTCCTCGATGACCAGGTGCCCGGCGCGTGCCCAGTCGGCCAGTTGCTGGCGGCGCGCCGGGCTCAGCGTTGAGCCGATGGGGAACTGATGGCTGGGTGTAATGACTGCTGCGCCAACGTTTTCGAACTCGCCGGTGGTGAGTAGATCCACCCGTGCGCCGTCATCGTCGACCGGCAACGGTCTCACATCGGGCCCCGCCGATCGCACCGTATCGCGGAACGAGGGAATGTACGGGTCCTCCATCGCGATCGTGGATGTGCCCGAATCCAACAGCGCGGTGGCGAGCAACGCCAATGCCTGCTGGACCCCGGTGGTGATGATGATCCGGTCCGGCGTGGCCAGCACGCCCCGCGTGCGTCCGAGATACTCGGCGAGCGCGGACCGCAGTTCGATCCGGCCGCGGGGATCGCCGTAGCCGAACGCTTCCGAGGGCGCGCTGTTGAGTGCCTTGCGAGCCGCCTTCAGCCATGCGGCCGTGGGGAAGCGGTTGACGTCGGGAGTGCCCGCGCGCAACGTATGCCGCACTGCCGCAATCTGTTTCGGATCCCGGCTGATATGCGGCGTCGCGGCGTCGCGGGTTGTGACGGTGGCGGCCACGCGTGTGCCCGAGCCCTGCTTCGCGATCAGATGCCCCTCGGCGATGAGCTGGTCGTACGCCGAGCTCACCGTTCCACGAGAGAGCCCGAGCTCGGTCGCGAGCGTCCGGGTGGACGGCAGCCGCGCGCCTGCGGCCAACCGGCCGTCCCGGATGGCCTCGCGCAACGCATGCTCCAACCCGACCCGGCGACCCGCGTCCGGTTCGAGGAGAAGGTGCAGGTCGACATCCAAAGTGGACCAATAATCAGGCATTCAATTGGCTCCTTACAGTGATCCATTATCGACCTATCGTTGAAGCATGACAACGACATCGAGCACCTTCGTCCAGCCGACCACCCGCCTCGCGATCGACGAACTCGCCCCGGGAATGGCCAAAGCCCTCAACGGACTCGAGCTCGCCGCCCAGCGAACCACGCTCGAAAAGCCGCTGCGGGAGCTGGTGAAACTGCGCGTCGCCCAGATCAACGGCTGCGTCTACTGCGTCGATATGCACTCGCGGGACGCGATCGCGGGTGGTGACACCTGGCGTCGCGTGAGCCTGGTCGCGGTATGGCGTGAAGCCCCCTTCTTCACCCCGCGCGAGCGCGCCGCGTTCGACCTCGCCGAAGCCATGACCCGCATCGCGGACGGCGAAGTGAGCCAGCAGATCTGGGACGAGGCCGCAGCTCACTTCGAGGAAAAGGAACTCGCCGAACTGGTTTGGCACATCGCCATCATCAACACCTGGACCCGCCTGGGCGCGACCGCTCGCCCGTGGACCCTGTCCGGCGACGAAAACGCCTGACCCGCAACCCGATCCGATTATCGAATACGTCAAGGAGTCCGATCATGTCCGAGGTCGTCATCACCTACTGCAAGCCGTGCGGATATTTGAAGCGCGCCCAGGCCGCCGCCGAAGCGCTCGGCACCGAACTGGGCATCGCCCCGGAGCTCGTCCCGGGCAAGGGCGGCGTCTACCGCGTCACCGTCGACGGCGAGGTCGTGGCCACCAAGTCCCGCCAGGGGTTTCCCGCCCCCGACGCGATCGTCGAGGCCGTTGCCGCCGCGATCGCCTGAAACGCCAGCGCGGCCACCACGAATTCGTGGTGGCCGCGCTAGCAGCGTTCGGGACCGGCGTGGATCAGTGCACCGCGCGCCGACCCATGACGAGATTGACCAGGAACAGCAGGATCACCGCGCCACCCAGGCAGGTGAAGAAGCTGAACCACAGCCCGCCACCTTCGACATCGACGCCGAAGAGCTTCAGCAGGAATCCGCCGAGCAAACCACCGACGATGCCGACCACGATGTTGAGCAAAATGCCCTGCTGCGCATCGGTTTTCATGAACTTGCTGGCAATCCATCCGGCGAGTCCGCCGATGATGATCCAACCGAGAATACCGAGACCGAGCATGATGAACTCCTAAGGTACTGGTCAACCGGCGGCTGATCTTGTGTCCTCACATCCCGGATGCCCTGAACCGGCGAATCGAAACGCTGTCGACGGACTGGGTGTCAATGATTCGCTGCGGCAAAATTCAAAATATCGATTCTGTACGGCAGTGCGGTGCCGAGTCGATGGAAATTAGCTTGGGTAAGTATGTTTAACCGCAGGTCAGAGAGCATATTTCGCTGAATATTTCGAAGGCGCTGACTTCGGTTCGTTTCTCGAGGCATGCTCAGCGGGGTAGTGTACTGAGAATTACCACCTATTTTCGAAGCAGAATTTTCCTTTTTGCCCGGCAAACCTCATTGAGAGGTCGAGATGTCAACTGAATCCGCAGCACAACCGGCAAGCACTCATCGCGCACCGACGGGCGGCGAATCCTACGACGACATCGAACCCCTGCTGCATCGGCTCGCGGACCTGGCTCCGGCCGATCCGGAGCGTGAGCCCCTGCGGCAGAAGATCATCGGCAATTGCCTGCCCCTGGGGCAGCACATCGCGCGCCGGTACACCGGACGCGGCGTGGAGTACGAGGATCTGGCCCAGATCGCCGCGGTCGGAGTAGTCCTCGCGGTGGATCGATTCGACCCCACCAACGGCGCTTCGTTCCTGGGGTTCGCGGTCCCCACGATCATGGGCGAGGTCAAGCGCTACTTCCGTGACAGCACCTGGGCCGTCCGGGTGCCGCGCCGCACCAAAGAACTCCAGCAGCAACTCGGAGTCGCGATCCCGAGCCTGTCGCAGACATTGGGCCGCGAACCCACCGCACGCGAATTGGCCGAGCATCTGCAGGCCGAACTCACCGAGATCACCCAGGCGCTCATCGCCCGCAACAGCTACACCGCCGCCTCCCTCGACGCCCCGCAAACGGCCGAGCGCGACGGCACCTCACTATCTCCGATCAACAGCCTCTGCGAGATCGACCCCGGATACGTGCTGATGGAGGATTCACTCACCATCGGCCCGCTATTGGCGGAACTGCCCGACCGCGACCGCGCCCTCCTGATCATGCGGTACGGACAGGAGAAGACCCAGGCCCAGATCGCCAAGGCCATGGGCGTTTCCCAAATGCAGGTTTCGCGCTTGCTGACCCGGATCCTGACCGACCTGCGCGCCCAAGCCCTGCAGGCCGCCTGACTCGACGACTGGCCGGTCTCAGCGAGATCGGTCGGTCAGGGCAGCGGTGATGCCGTCCACGAAATCGGGCAGATCGTCCGGTTTGCGTGAGGTGATCAGCGGCCAGCCCTTCTCGTCATTTCGCACCACCGCCTCGTCCACCCAGCTGCCACCGGCATTGGTGATATCGGTGCGCACCGACTCGTACGAAGTGAGTGTCTTCCCCGGCAGCACGTCGGCCTCCACCAGCAGCCAAGGCCCATGGCAGATCGCGGCGATCGGTTTGCCTTCGGTGGTGAAGGCGCGCACCAATTCCCGAGCCCGTGCGTCCATGCGCAGCTTGTCCGCGTTGACGGTCCCGCCGGGAACGACCAGAAGATCGAAGTCGCCGGTACCGATACCGTCGAGGCCGATATCGGGCTCGATCGTCTCGGCGGGTTCGAGGTCATGCCGATAGGTATGCACGGGTTCGGCTTTCACGGCCGCGTGCACCACATGCGCCCCGCGTTCGCGCAACCGGTCACGCGGAACCACAAGCTCGTCGTGCTCCACCCCGGTGTTCGAGGTGATGATCGCAATACGCCGTCCGGCGAGTTCTGCTGACATGTCTGCCGGTTGCCCGGCAACGCGTATCCCAAACCGGCGTGCGTCGGCGCGCACGGGTGTGGGCAATACGGCGGGGCCGTGAGCAGCAGTGCTGCTCACGGCCCCGCCGTGCTCACGGTCTATCAGTAGTAGTGGCTACGCCCGCCGACCGCGCGGCCGGTGGCGCCGAGCAGTGCCAGTACTGCGCCGACGACGAGCAGGATTACCCCGAGCGTGGTCAGGATGTTGATGCCGAGCAGGAAGCCGGCGATCAGGAGGATGAGCCCGAGGGCGATCATGGTGTGTCCTTCGGTAGAGCGGACTTGTCTCCAGGGCTATGCCCGGTACGTGGGCGCTCAAACGGAGGAGATGTGAAATGGTCTGCCCTGCAATGATTTCACGTCCGGCCGTTTGTGGGCCCGGTCACGCTTGTCGCCGATTGCGTTGGCGGGGAGGCGATTCCGAAGGGCGGTATGTCCGTCAGCTGCTGATGTCGACCTTGTTCGCGTAGAAGGCGACGTAGCCCTTGATATTTGCCGCGGCGTCCATGGGTTCGGGGTAATACCAGGCGGCATCGGTCAGGGGAGCGCCGTCACCGATGTCCACGGTGTAATAGCTTGCCGTGCCCTTCCATCCGCACACCGTGTGCGTGTCGGTGGGCGTGAAGTACTCCTGTTTGATCGCCGCGGGCGGGAAGTAGATATTGCCTTCGACCGTCTCGTAGTCGTCGGTCTCGGCGATGATGACGCCGTTCACGGTTGCCGTCGCATGTGCCATGCCGCGATTGTGCCAGCGGCGCAGCCGATCCGGTGTCAGGACTCCAGTCGGCCGTAGATCAGGCGCAGGATCGCCTCGGTGAGATCGTCGATGCCGTGCGTCACTTCGGCGCGGGGTGCGGCGGACAATTGCGAGAGTCGCCCGTCCCGCATGAGGGTGACGAGGGTGGCCAGGGTCGCCGAATCGATTCCGGTGGGAGCGAGCCCGGCCGCGCGGTCGCGGTCGATCTTGGCGGCGAGCGCGCTGGTGAACCGGGTCTGCATGCCGAGGAGGAACTCCTTCAACGGCGGATAGCTGTTGTCGTACCCCTCCAGCGAGCAGACCAGGATCTTGCTGTTGTCATGCCAGATCTCCGCGGCCCCGGTGAGCTGGGCGTGCAGCAGTTCGCGCTGTGGGCCGGTGGACGGCAGCCAGACGTGGGTCTCGGCATAGCGGTCGCTCACGTCCTCCATCAGGCGCGCGAGTACGGCCTGCTTGGACGGGAAATAGAAGTAGAAACTCGTGCGGGAGATGCCGGTGGCCCCGGTGATGTCGTCGATGGTCAGTTTGGCCATCGGCTTGTTCATCAGCAGTTCGCGGGTCGCGTCCAGGATCTGGGCCTCGCGCTGATCGCCCTTGGACAGGGTGCCGCGCCGCCGCACCGCCTCGGTCGTGTCTCGGACCTGGTTCACCTGGGGTCCGCCCTTCTGCGCCATGGCCACACCATAGAGCGATTTGCCTATCGATACTGGACGTGGCGTCTATCATAATCGACACTGTGTCGATTCTCGCGTAGGGTACCGGCAATGACCTCCCCGCTCGAGCTTCGGCGAACCGCGTCGCCGACCGCGATCGTGCTGACCATGGCCAGCACCGTGTTCCTTCTGGCATTGGTTCAGACCCTGCCCGTGCCCGCGCTGCCGCAGATCGGTCACCAGCTCGGCGTCTCGGCCACGACCGTCGGCTGGGTGACGACCGCGACCATGCTGGCCGCCTCCGCGCTGACGCCACTGCTCGGTCGCCTCGGCGATGTCTACGGCCATAAGCCGGTGGTACTGGCGACGCTGGTCGTGACGCTGGCGGGCAGCGTGCTCGCCGCTTCCGCGAGCAGCATCGAGCTACTGATTGCCGGAAGGGCTTTGCAGGGCGCGAGTTTCGGCCTGTTCCCGCTGGCGATCAGCGTGCTGCGCCATGAACTTCCGACCGAACGCCTGACCGGGGCGCTGGCCGTCACCGCATCGACCCTCGGTGTGGGCAGCGGTGTCGCACTGGTGGCGACGGGCCTGCTGACCCAGGGCGGCGCGGACTACCGCCGCATCTTCTGGCTGACCGTCATCCTGACCGCTGTCGTGCTGGTACTGGCGTTTCGCGTCCTGCCGCGCCGCGCGGGCCAGGGCGGTCGCGTGGACTACATCGGTGCCGCGGTGCTGGGGCTGGGCCTGGTCTGCCTGCTGCTGCCGATCTCCCAGGGACACGAATGGGGTTGGGGCAGTGCACAGGTGATCGGCCTGTTCGTGGCCGCCGTCGTCGTGCTCGCCGGATTCCTGCTGCTGCAATCCAAACTGCGTGAGCCGCTCGTCGCGACCTCGCTGCTGGCGCACCGCCCCGTCGCGGTGACCAACCTGGCCAGCTTCTGCGTCGGTTTCGCCATGTTCAGTGTCTTCCTCGGCGCGACCTACTTCGTTGCCACCCCACATGGGTTGGCGGGCTTCGGATTCGACGCCTCGGTGCTGCGCACGAGCGTGGCCTTCATGCTCCCCGGCGCGGTCGTCTCGGTGCTGATGGGCCCGATCGCCGGTCGCCTGGTCGGCCGCATCGGCCCCCGCTACGTGCTGCTGCTGGCCAGCGTCATCGGTCTGTGCGCCCTGACCGCCCTGGCGGTGCTGCACTCGACCAGCGCGGAAGTCGTTGTCGCACTGGTCGTCGCGAATGCCGCGATCGCCATCGCCTACTCCGCCATGCCCGCGCTGCTGGTCGCCAATGTCGCCCCGCACGAAACCGGCATCGCGAACTCCATCAACTCGATCATGCGCACCGTGGGCGGTGCCATCGGCAGCGCCCTGGTCGTCACCATCCTGACCAGCGACACCCTGCGCCACACCCTCCCCGGCGGCGGATCGATCGTCCTGCCCGCGGAAAGCGCCTACCGCATCGCATTCCTCACCGGCGCAGCCTTTTTCGCGGTAGCGGCACTGCTGGCCGGATTCGGCCTGCGCAACACCGGCCGTCCCCTGACCCAGCACGAGGTCGAAGAGGACGTCGCCTTGGCGAGCGCCGGCGAATTCGCCACGGTGTCCACCAGCCTCTGATCCACCGCGAGGCGCGGCGACAACTGGATGAACCGAATCGCGGGGCCGTGAGCTTGCTTGATGCAGCTCACGGCCCCGCGTGGTTGTCGGGCGACGTCAGAAGTAGTGGCGGCGGCCTCCGACGGGGCGTCCGGTCGAGCCGAGCACCATCAGCACCGCGCCGATGATGAGCACGACGACGCCGATGGTCGTCAGGATGGGGATGCCGAGCAGGATTCCGGCGATCAGGAGTATGAGTCCGAGGACGATCATGAGAGTTCCTTCACACGAGCGGATTGATACCGCCGCGATGCCCGGTTTCCGCCTGTTCAAACACGATTCGCGCGGGTTGAGCATAGGTATCGGCGTGTCGGGAAAGAACGTGGCCGGGAATTCGATTCGCAGCGATGCGGTGGTTGCGAAGTCCGCTTGAGCGGCGGCTTACGGGGTAGAGCAAACATATGGTCGACCAACCGCAGCGATAGTGGAGGCGAAACCTCATGCGGCGCACTGTGTTTCTCATAATTCTCAGTCTCACCGCGGTGGCTGCCCCGGCCTGCGACGGAACGGCCGGTCCCGGTGTTCCGGCGACGTCGCCTACCACCCCGGGACCCGAAACGCATTCCAGCGCTTCGGTAATCGTGCCGCCGGGCAATTCCCGGTCGGTGTCGGTGCCCTCGCCGATCTCTCCGGCGAAGCTGCGGCACAAGACATGTGAGGATCTGCTACCGACCTTACGGGACATCAGGGACAAGTCCGGGCAGGACGGAGTCGATCGGGCCGTGGCCGACACCATCGCCGGCTATCCCGGTACCGCGGATTGGTCGGTGTTCTCTCCCGAGCAGCAGGACGCGGCGATCAACGGCGCGCACGATGCGGCAACGGGGACCTGTACGCCGTAATCGGGACCCGCCGACGTTTAACCGGAGAGGATCGCGGCATACTGGACATGTCGAGTCGGGTTCAGCAGTGTGCCTGCGCGGCGAACTCGGACGCAGGAGACCATGATGGCCGCGTCAGTAGCACCCGCTCCAACTCCGCCCCTCGATGCCCGAACCGGGTCGCCGCGACGCGACGAGGGTTACGAAGACCTGGAACCGCTGTTCACGGTTCTGTCCGAACTGGCTCCCGACGATCCGCGCCGGTCCGTACTTCGCGAGGACATTCTGTGCCGCGCGCTCCCGCTGGCTGAGCACATAGCCCGCCGTTTCACCGGGCGCGGGCAGGAATACGACGATCTGCTGCAAACCGCTCGGGTCGGTCTGGTCAAAGCCGTCGACGGTTTCGATCCGAATCACGGTGCGACCTTTCTCGGCTACGCGATTCCGACGGTCATGGGTGAGGTGCGCAGGTACTTCCGCGATCGCACCTGGGCCGTGCGCGTCAGTCGCACCGTCAAAGAACTCCACGTCCGCATCGGACCCGCTACCGAAGTGCTCGCGCAGCGACTCGGGCGGATGCCCACCGCACGTGAACTCGCCACGGAGCTGGACGTCGAGCTGGGCGAAGTCACGCTCGCGCTGGTCGCGGCGAATTGCTACACCACCGAATCCCTGGACAACCCGCGCGGTGACAACCCGGAGCAGGATGCCTCCCCGGTGGCCGAACGCCTGGGCAAGCCCGAGCCGTGCTACGAGCTGCTCGAAGGCGCGATGGCGGTCCGTCCCTTACTCGCCGCACTGCCCGAGCGCGAACGGCAAATACTGGAGTGGCGCTACTACGGTCAATTGACTCAGCGGGAAATCGCCGCGCGCCTGGGCATTTCGCAAATGCAGGTCTCACGCCTGCTGACCCGCACGCTGGACACCCTTCGCCGAGAGGCGCTCAGCGAGTCCCCGTCGCAGTCGTAACTGCTCCGAACATCTTCGCGGAGAAGGCGATTCGGCCGATCGTCACTCGCCGCCCAAGGCCTGCTCCAGCGTGTCGTACACCTCGAGCACCATGTCGAGGCCGGTGACCTCGATGGGGCGCCGGACCTGTGCCGACGCGATCACCTTCAATCCCAGATCCGGGGCCGTCTCACGCGCCCCGACCAGAACGCTGAGCCCCGCCGAACCGAAGAACTTCACCTGCGAGAGATCGACCACGAGCAGTGTCGATGCCGACGAAGCCGCGTCGGCCACCGCCGCCGCCAATTTCGGCGCCGACACCACATCGACCTCACCGGCCACGGACAAAACCACTGCTGACCCCACGGTACGGGTACCGATGATCAGCTCACCAACTTCATTGCTCACGGTGGAACTATCTCAGCCCACGCCGTGCTCCGCATCGATTAGGGTCGCACTTACCGGTTCCGGGTGAACTTCACTTCCGCCGGATAGCCGGATACGCGAGGATCGAAGGCTTTCCGCGTCGTTTCGAGCGTGTCCGTCACCGCCCGCAGCAGTCGCCAGCCCAGCTCCGCACCGCTGAAAGCTGTTGCGTCCCGGGAAATCGAGATGACTCGGACCACTATCGACTGTTTGTCGTAGGCGAACTCACATGTGATGTTGGTGCTGGGCGTGCGATGCGGCACCATCGCAGAGGCCGCCTCATCGACAGCGAGGCGAATGTCATTCGCCACACCGATGCCGAAACCGGCCGTAAGACACAGCGTTTCAGAAAGTGCCCGCAACATCGAGAGGCGTGCGGGCTCCGCCGGGACCGCGACGATGGTCGCGTCACCGGGCGCGGTCTGGATCCAAAGAGATTCAGCCGCATGGTTTTCGATCGAAGAGCCTGAGCGATGCGGTTGCCCGTCATTGCCGACGCCGCGATGGGTTGGTGGTGGACCGGTCATTCGATCACCCCCGAAATCTGTAGCGATCTGCGCGATCTGTCAATGGAGGCGTCAAGTGCCTCTGAACTCGGTCTACCCGCCGAGGGGCGGGGGAAACGGAGTCCGGCCCATCGAGGCTCAGATCAGTGCTTGCTGGAGGTGCAGCACCGTGCCCTGGGGACCGGTATGGATGCGCACCAGTTCCGCGAGTTGATTGACCAAGAGCAACCCGCGACCGCCCGGAACGCGCGGCGGTGCGGGCAGTCGGCCCGCGAGCGGGTTGGTGATATGCCCCGCATCGTGGACCTGCAAGCACAGCTGGCCATCGCGGGTCCATGTGGACAGCGTGCCCCGCCCGCCGCCGTGTACGACCGAATTGGTGATGGTCTCGGCGATGATCAGCTCCGCGTCCACCAGCCGGTACTCGGACATTCCGATATCGCGCGCGTACGCCATGGCCGCATGCCGAACCCGCGTCAGTGTGCTCGCCTCGAACTCGAACACCATGGCATCAGCCGGGGGAGCGGGCAGCGGGCGATTGTACGAAGCCACGATCGAGTCGGGATCGTATGCGCCGCTGTGGTTTCGGCCGCTGTGGTCGATCAGAATCGGATGGGTGGCGTGCGCGTCGGCCACCATATGCGCCGGCAACTCAGTCATGTTGTACGGACACAGAATGCTGACTTCGCGCCCGGCGAACGCCGTGTTGATCAATGCCTCGTGCTGGGCGCAGGCCGGATACTCGGATTCGGACCGATCGGCCCAGACCGGTTCGCCGACTATGCGGACCCGCTTGCCCGGATGGGTATCGGTGAACGCGCGTAGCACCCCGGGAATGATGCGCCCGGGATTGCGGCCTTCGACGGTCATATCCATCAGCCGCACCGCGTCCGCGCTCGCCCCGAGCGCCGCGCGGATGAGTTCCAGATTGGCCGTGGGCACCGCTACCGCGACCGGCTCGTCGCGGACCAGACCCTCGTAGATGAAAGCGAGTGTGCCGGAGAGATACTCGTCGGCGTCGCGGTAGAACAGCGCGGGGTGCTCGAATGGCTCGGTGCGGTCATCGGCCGTTACTGTGGCAAGCATCAGCGGGCAACCTCGATCGTCGGCACCGACGGCCAGAATTGTTGCAGCACACGCAACATCGCCGCGGGTGGGTGATGGAGAACGAATCGCCGGTCGGCCCCGGCGTCCTGTGCGGCGGCCACCAGCAACGACGTGCCGTGAGCGTCGATGAACCGCACCTGGGACAGATCCAGGTGCACATCGCTCGCGCGGGGCAGCTCTCCCAACACCGCGCTCCACTCGTCACGAGTGGTGAAGTCGACCTCCCCGACACACCACCAGCCGGTGGGGTCCACCGAATGCGCCGCCCACAACAACCTTCCGAGCGGCATCGCCGCCGATGCTCCGGTGTGTGGCCTGGGCCGCTGCGTCACTGCGAGGTCTCTTCCTGCCTGGAATGGGCTGGAGTTCCGGCGATCATCCCGGTGGTGCCGCGCTACGAGACGCCGTCAACTCCCATCGTGCCCTTGATTAACCAATTGATCGCAGGATATGCGCCCGACCATCGAGATTCTTGTCGTAGCCGTTCTGGTTATGCTCGTGACCTCGGTTCGTCGGCCACCATTGCGGTGAAATGCGGACCGGCCGTACCCGGCCCGGTAGCCCCGTCCAATGGACGGGGCTACCGGTGAATCCTGGGGATACGGCCTATTTGTCGGGCCAGGTTCCGGTCAGGCGCTCATACCCCGAGGTGCCGGCGGTTCCTCCGGTGGATTCGGCAGTACGTCCGTGTGAAAGTTCAGGTCGATGTCCTGGGGGTTCAGGTCGAAGTGCACCCGCAGGTCATTCATGACGCCGCTGAGGCGCATGAGGCGCGGATGCACCCCATTCCGCTTGCCGCTGAACGGTTCTCGCGAGTTACTCTCCGCCTCGTGTTCGACGGCCCTGCGCAGTAGTTCGACGGCGATCAGGGCCGAAGCCGCCAGCCGCGATTCGGCAGATTGCATCAATTGCTCCTCGAATAACCGGGGCGTCAGAAGTAGTGTCGGCGGCCGCCGACCGCCCGGCCGGTGGATCCGAGCAGCATCAGAGCCAGCCCGACAACGAGCACGATGATGCCGAGGGTGGTCAGGAGCGGGATGCCGATCAGAATTCCGGCGAGCAGGAGAATGATTCCCAGGACGATCATGTGAGTTCCTTTGGGCGAGTTGCGATGACAGGACCGCTGTTCCCTGAACGCAACGGCCTAAACGTGGCACGGTGGACGAACTTTCAGGAGAATCATTCAGTGGAACAACGCGATTCGAACAACTCGACGGTGCTGTCGATCGGACTGCATCCCAGTGCGGTCGACTATGCCCGCTATCCGGGCATCGACGAGGCGACCCTGACCGCCCGCATCGAAGCGGGCGAAGCCGCATTGCGCGCCGCCGGATTCGACCTCGTCTCATGCCAGGTCCCCGCCGATCCCGACGCCGCCGAAGCGAAACTGCGGGACTGCGCATCGAACGGATCGTTCCGGGTCGCCATGATCGGGGCCGGAGTGCGCATGGCGGGCGAGCACACGCTGCTGTTCGAACGCCTGGTGAACACGATCACCGAGGTCTCACCCGGAATCCGCCTGTGTTTCAACACATCCCCGGAAACGACGATCGATGCATTGCGCCGCTGGGTGGAGCCCGCCGATCGCTGACTGCTGCCGCTTGTGCGGCGACCCAGTACTGTCGCGCCGATGTCGATTTCCGTTGCGGCACTTCGCACGTCGAGCAGCTCACCTAGTCTCGGTACATGGCAGACACCTCCGACGCGCCGATGACAGACGCCGAAATCAAGCAGTTCTACCGGCTGCTGCAACGTTGGTGCGAAACCGAGCTGGACCAGTTCGCCCACTTGATCGTCCCAACCCGCTGGGGTGAGGTGTATGCCCATTTCGGTCGCGCGAGACCCGACGATGATTCGGTGGAATGGTACGAACACCTGCCCGCCGACTGGTTGGGCGAACCCGAATAATGAACTGCGCACGTGCCCTTGGATCGCCGTGACAGTTTCGGGCGACCCGAGGCCGCTACTCGTGGCTGCGGTGTGCGGTCTCCGGCCCGACATTGCGCAGCAGTTCGAGTGCCTCGATGCTCGCCGATTCCGGAGGCGGGGTGAACAGGCGCAGGCGTTGATCGGTGGCTTGGGTCTGCAAAACTTCGAAGTCGAATTCGATGGGCCCGACCGTGGGATGCACGACGGATACGCGATGACCGCGGCGCAGGGCGACCTCGTGCCGGTGCCAGAGTGCTGTGAATTGCTCGCTGGCCGCTTCGAGGCGTTCGATCAGCGCGGTCGCGGGTTGGTCGTAGCCGCGGTGCGCGGCGGCGGCACGCAGATCGGCGACGAGTTCGCGGCCGAGTTGGTCGTGATCTTCAACCCGGTACAGCGCGCGCATACGCGGGTCGGTGAACCAGCGCCACATGATGTTTCGATCCCGCTCCCCGATCTCGCACACGCATCCGAACAGTGCGTCAGCCAGGGCGTTCTGCGCGAGTAGATCGCCGAGATCGGTGACGAGCTGGGCCGGGGTGTCGCCGAGGCGATCGAGCAGATAACGGAGTGCGGGACGGACCTCATGCCCGGCACCCGATCCGGCGGGCGGACGGTGGCCTGCGAGCAGATAGAGATGATCGCGTTCGTCTTCGGACAATCGCAAGGCGCGGGCGAGGGCGGCGAGCAGTTGTGTGGAGGGCTGCGGGCCGCGCGCCTGTTCCAGGCGCATCACGTAGTCGGCTGATACCCCGGCCAATTGGGCCAGTTCCTCGCGCCGCAGGCCGGGTGTGCGACGCCGCGGACCGACCACCAGGCCGACCTCCTCGGGCCGAAGCCGCTCGCGCGAACGGCGCAGGAACTCCGCCAGTTTGGCCCTGTCCACTGTCATGTCACCTCTCTCCGGCGCTTCGAACCGCGTTGGCTAGGACTGCCGATCCTAGGGCAACCGCTCCACTGCTCATTGCCACCGGATGCTGGCACCGTCTGTGGGGCAAGCAGTTCGACATGAGGAGACGAAAATGCGAGAGATCACAGTGGGCGCGGCGCGGATTCCGTACCGGGTATTGGGCACGGGCCGACCCGTGGTTCTGGTGCACGGCGGCAGCCCGGGCTCGCAGGTGTGGGATGGTGTGGCGGCGACCTTGGCCGCAACCAGAACGGTTGTGCTGCCGGATCTTTCGGGCAGCGATGCGGCGCACGACGACGGCGGCGCATTGACGGTCGAGCTGCTCGCAGAGCAGGTGGCAGCCCTCATCGACGATCTCGGGCAGGGCCCTGCGGATGTGGTCGGACATTCCATGGGCGGTGCGGTCGTCTCCAGGCTCGCAGCGGTTCGTCCAGATTTGGTCACTCGCCTCGTGCTGGTGTCGGGCTGGACCGGACAGGGCGGCGCGTTCCTGCGCGAGAAGATGTCGCTCTGGCGGGATCTCGCCGATGACGCGAACACTTTCGCCCGCTACACCATGCTGATCGCGTTCAGCCGCGCCTATCTGGAAGCCCTCACCCCGCCGGTCCTGGCAGGGCACGCGGCCGCCTACCAGCCCGCACCCGGCAGGCTCCGCCAGATCGATCTGGCCAACAGTCTGGATGTCCGCGATCTGCTCCCGCAGATCCAGGCGCCCACACTGGTGATCGGATGCACCAATGACGCATTGATCTCCCCGCAGTACTCCCGCGAGATCACCGCCGATATCCCGGACGCCACCTACGCGGAAATCGATTCTGGTCACATCACCATGGCCGAACAGCCCGCCGAGCTGGCCAAACTCGTCGGCGACTTCCTCGACTGAGCCAACTCATCGGGCACCGGACCAAACCGCCGGACGCCGCATGGCGAACCTCCTGTGGTGCTGCTTCAGGATGCCGTGTTCGCGAGGCATCGCGCGCCTTCGTTCCACACGTGCCTGATGAAAGCTCATGAGAGGGACCGAGATTGAGAACACGGCGATTGAGACCCACGACAATACTGCGCTGGATGTGCGTGAGTGCGCTGGTGGCGGGCGGTATGGCCGGTGCGGCCACGACCGCCGCCGCCGCCGACCCGGAAGGCGCGGGTGTGGTGTCGGTGGAACAGGTGAACGACCGGCAGCAGACGGTGATGGTGTTCTCACCCGCCATGAGCAGGGCGATCCCGGTGCAGGTCATCCGTGCGGCGGAACCCTCCCGCCCGACGATGTACCTGCTCAACGGTTCCGGTGGCGGCCCGAATCAAAGCGGCTGGGACGCCCAGACCGACGTCGTGAGCTTCCTGCGTGCCAAGGACATCAACGTGGTGACCCCGTACGGCGGCAGCAATTCCTATTACACCGACTGGATCCGCGATGACGCGGTGCTCGGCCACAACAAATGGCAGAGCTTCCTCAACGACGAACTACCCCCGGTAATCGAGAAATTCTTGGGGGCCAACGGAACTCGCACACTGGTCGGCGTATCGATGAGCGGCACATCGGTGTTGAACCTCGCGATCGCCAAACCCGGATACTGGAACAGCGTCGCCTCCTACAGCGGCTGCGCGCAAACCTCGGACCCCATCGGCCACGAGTTCGTGCGGATCACGGTGGAGAACTGGGGCGGCGGCAAAAGCGTCGAGGACATGTGGGGCCCGGCCGACAACCCGCTGTGGCGCGCCAACGACCCGTTCGTAAACGCGGATCGACTGCGCGGAACCGCCGTCTACCTGAGTTCGGGCACCGGAATCCCGGCGGCCCCGCATGACACCCCGACCGACCGCCGAGTCCTCGAGGGCCTGATCCCACTCCCCGTGCAGGTAGCCTTCGGCGGCCCCATCGAAGCCGCCATCCACTACTGCACCGAGAACCTCGCCAACCGCCTGCATGAGCTGAATATCCCTGTGACATTTGATGATCGGCCCGTCGGCACCCATTCCTGGGGCTACTGGGAGGACGATCTGAAGCAGTCCTGGCCATTCCTGGCCCAATCCGTCGGCAGCCGCGTCAACTAGCGACGGCTACCCGATCGGGTACGCGCGGCGGTAGCCTCGGAGGTGGTCCTTCGATCTGACGAGGCCTGCGATGCATGAGATGGCGATCACCGAGAGCGTTGTTGCCGCGGTGTGTGAGCACGCGGCGGGCCGGACGGTGTACAGCGTCACCGTCGCGGTCGGTGCGCTCTGCGCCGTTCTTCCCGATGCCATGCGGTTCTGTTTCGAACTCGCCACCGAGGACACCGTCGCCGCCGGAGCCACGCTCGAGATCGAGCTGGTTCCGGGCGCGGCGCACTGCCGTTCCTGCGGCGCGGACTTCACATTGGCGGATCTGATTCTGTTGTGCCCCTGTGGAAGTGCCGATCTCGAAGTGACCTCCGGGCGGGAACTCAGAATCCGGTCGATGGAAGTGAGCGAAGAATGTGCGCAACCTGCGGATGCGGCAACGACAACGCGGCCATGATCACGATCCCGCACGAGCACGGTGCGGGGCACGATCATGATCACGAACAGGGCGGGCACGATCATGAACACGGTGGGCACAGCCATGAACACGGGGCGGATCACGTGCACCTGCAGGTGACCGAGACGATCACCCTGGAACAGAAGATCCTGGCCAAGAACGACCTGCTAGCGGCAGGTAATCGGCAATGGCTCGAACAGCGAAATATCGTGGCGTTCAATATGACCAGCTCGCCCGGGGCAGGTAAGACGTCTCTGCTCGAGCGCACCATCCGCGAGTTCGGTCCCGCGCCGATCGCGGTGATCGAGGGCGATCAGGAGACCCTGCTCGATGCGCAGCGGATCAAGGCGACCGGCTGCCCCGTCGTGCAGATCAACACCGGTGCGGGCTGCCACCTCGACGCGGAGATGATGCACCGTGCCCTGGACACCCTCGCGCCCGCCGACGGCACGCTGCTGTTCGTGGAGAATGTCGGGAACCTGGTGTGCCCCGCGCTGTTCGACCTGGGTGAGCGGAGCAAGGTCGTAGTCATCTCGGTGACCGAGGGAACCGACAAACCGCTGAAATATCCACACATGTTCGCAGCCGCCGGACTCGTCATCGTAAACAAGACTGATTTACTTCCCTATGTGGACTTCGACCTGGAGAAATGCCGCGAATACGCACTCTCGGTGAACCCCGGCGTAGAAATTCTGCCGATGTCGGTGACCACCGGAAAGGGTATTTCGGCCTGGTATGCGTGGCTGGCGAAGGAGCGCGGATAAGTTGCTCCGACCGGCCTTGATCACGCCGACACGCGGGCATAGACTCGTGTGATCGGGGTCACGTCCGGTGATGATCTTCCAAGCAGCGAGAGGTCACCGCCCGCGTGTTCATGCTCCAGAAGGGTGGCTTCCGTGCCTACTCAGGAAGCAGTCAAAGCCGAAGAAACGCTGATTCACGTTTTGTGGATCAATGCCGGCCTCAGTTGTGACGGTGACTCTGTGGCGTTGACTGCCGCCACGCAGCCGAGCATCGAAGAGATCGCACTCGGTGCGCTCCCGGGATTACCGAAAATCGCCGTGCACTGGCCGCTCATCGATTTCGAATGCGGCCCCACCGGCGGCGCCGATGACTTCCTCGAATGGTTCTTCAAAGCCGATCGCGGCGAATTGGAGCCGTTCGTCCTCGTTGTCGAGGGCTCTATACCGAATGAGAAATTGCACGAGGAGGGCTACTGGTGCGGATTCGGAAATGATCCGGCCACCGGACAGCCCATGACCACCAGCGAATGGCTGGACCGGCTCGCGCCCAAAGCTACCGCGGTGGTCGCGGTCGGCACCTGCGCGACCTACGGCGGCATCCACGCCATGGCGGGCAATCCCACCGGCGCCATGGGTGTTCCGGACTACCTGGGCTGGGAGTGGAAGAGCAAGGCGGGCATACCGATCGTCTGCGTGCCCGGCTGCCCGATCCAGCCCGACAATCTGTCCGAAACCCTGACCTACCTGCTGTATATGGCAACGGGCCAGGCCCCGATGATCCCCCTGGACGAGGCGTTGCGGCCCAAGTGGCTGTTCGGCGCGACCGTGCACGAGGGCTGTGATCGGGCGGGCTACTACGAGCAGGGCGAATTCGCGACCGAGTACGGATCGCCGAAATGCATTGTGAAACTGGGCTGTTGGGGTCCGGTGGTGAAATGCAATGTGCCCAAACGCGGTTGGATCAACGGCGTCGGCGGCTGCCCGAATGTGGGCGGTATCTGCATCGGCTGCACCATGCCCGGATTCCCGGACAAATTCATGCCATTCATGGACGAACCGCCCGGCGGGAAATTATCGTCCACGGCCTCGGGTCTCTACGGATCGGTGATCCGCAATCTGCGCCATATCACCGGTCGCACGGTCGACAAAGAGCCGCGCTGGCGGCATAAGGGCGAAAAGCTGGAAACCGGCGCGTCGCGCACCTGGTAGGAGAAGCTCCATGACACAGATCATTCCGGAGCCGTCGCACCGAAAGATCGACCCCGACAGTCTCGTCGAAATGGCGTGGGATCCGATCACCCGAATCGTCGGCAGCCTGGGCATATACACGAAAATCGATTTCGAGAATCGTGAGGTGGTCGAGTGTCACAGCACCTCGTCGATCTTCCGCGGTTACTCGATCTTCATGCGCGGCAAGGATCCTCGCGACGCGCACTTCATCACCAGCCGAATTTGCGGGATCTGCGGCGACAATCACGCCACCTGCTCCTGCTATTGCCAGAACATGGCCTACGGGGTGAAGCCGCCGCATCTGGGTGAATGGATCGTCAATCTCGGCGAGGCCGCCGAGTACATGTTCGATCACAATATCTTCCAGGAAAACCTTGTCGGCGTTGACTTCTGCGAGCGGATGGTCGCCGAGACCAATCCAGGCGTGCTGGCCAAGGCCGAGAACACCGACGCCCCGCACGCGGGCGAGCACGGCTATCGCAAGATCGCCGACATCATGCGCGCGCTGAACCCGTTCACCGGCGAGTTCTATCGAGAAGCGTTGCAGGTCAGTCGATATACGCGCGAGATGTTCTGCCTCATGGAGGGCAGGCACGTGCATCCTTCGACGCTGTATCCCGGCGGTGTGGGCACGGTCGCGACCATCCAGTTGATGACTGACTACATGTCCCGCCTGATGCGGTACGTGGAGTTCATGAAGAAGGTCGTGCCCATGCACGACGATCTGTTCGACTTCTTCTACGAGGCCCTGCCGGGCTATGACCAGGTGGGTCTGCGCCGCACCCTGCTCGGCTGCTGGGGTTCGTTCCAGGATCCCGAGGTCTGCAATTTCGCCTACAAGGATATGGAGAACTGGGGCAACCGGATGTTCGTGACCCCGGGCGTGGTCGTGGACGGCAAACTCGTCACCACCTCGCTGGTCGATATCAACCTGGGCATCCGAATCCTTTTGGGCAGTTCGTATTACGACGACTGGACCGATCAGGAGATGTTCGTCAAGACCGATCCGCTGGGCAATCCGGTGGACCGGCGGCACCCCTGGAACCAGCACACCAATCCCAAGCCGCAGAAGCGGGATATGGACGACAAGTACAGCTGGGTGATGTCACCGCGCTGGTACGACGGGCAGGATCACCTGGCGCTCGACACCGGCGGCGGGCCATTGGCCCGGTTGTGGTCGACGGCGCTGGCCGGTCTGGTCGATATCGGCTACGTGAAGTCCACCGGGCACAGCGTGCAGATCAACCTGCCCAAGACCGCGCTCAAGGGCCCGGTCAGTTTCGAATGGCAGATCCCGGTATTCGGCAGCAATACCCTCGAACGCAATCGGGCGCGCACCTACTTCCAGGCGTATGCGGCCGCGTGCGCACTGCATTTCGCCGAACAGGCGCTGGTGGAGATCCGCGCGGGTCGCACCAAGACCTGGGAGAAGTTCGAGGTGCCGGACGAGGCCATCGGCTGCGGTTTCACCGAGGCCGTGCGCGGGGTGCTCTCGCATCACATGGTGATCCGGGACGGCAAGATCGCGAACTATCACCCGTATCCGCCGACGCCGTGGAATGCCAACCCGCGCGACAGTTTCGGCACGCCGGGACCGTACGAGGACGCGGTGCAGGGCCAGCCGATCTTCGAGGAGAACGATCGCGAGCATTTCAAGGGCATCGACATCATGCGCACCGTCCGCAGTTTCGATCCCTGTCTGCCCTGCGGTGTGCACATGTATCTCGGCGAGGGCAAAACGCTGGAGAAGCTGCACTCACCGACACAGACGCTCACCGCGGAGTGAGCGGCGCGCCGGGCGAGGGGAGAGCTGAAGTGGAGAATCGCCCGGGGGACCGAGACGGCGGCTTCGACGAGAACCATTGGCGCGCTGCGGGTGAGCGCATCGAGACGCTGCTGGACGCCAGCTCGGCGGGCGGCGCGGTCGCTCGCGAGCGGGCCGAACAGTTGGTGCGCGAAGTCGCCGACCTGTACGGCGCGGCGCTGGAACGGTTGCTGGGCCTGATCGACGCGCACAGTGTCGACCGGATCGCCGAGGACGATCTGGTGGCGAGCCTGCTGCTGGTGCACGGTCTGCACCCGCACGATGTGCACCGCCGGGTGCAGACGGCCCTCGACAGCGTGCGGCCCTACCTCGGCTCGCACGGCGGCGATGTCACACTGCTCGGCGTCGCCGAAGGCGTGGTGCGGCTGGAACTTTCGGGTAGCTGCCGCACCTGCCCGTCTTCGTCGGTCACCCTGGAACTGGCGGTCGAGGATGCCGTGCGCGCCGCGGCCCCGGAGATCGAATCCATCGAAGTCGCCGCGGCACAGGCGGAATCGACGAGCGGATTGATCGCCGCCGACTCACTGTTCTCGCGGGTGCATGCGAACGGTCAGGCCGGGGGCAGCTGGATCGCCGTACCGGAACTGGCGCAGTTGAATCCGGGTGAGGTGGGCGGCTTCGCGATTGCCGGACTGCCCATCCTGGCCTGCCGGGTCGGGGAGGAGCTGTTCGCCTACCGTGACCGGTGTCCGGCCTGCGACACCTCGCTGGCCGGTGCGGTCCTGCACCGCCGCCCCGGCTACCCGGTCGGTGACGCGGTACTGCGATGTCCCACGTGCCGTGCGCATTTCGATGCCGTACACGCCGGCGCGCGCATCGACGGCGATGGTCACCTCGAACCGCTGCCGGTGCTGGTTCGTTCCGGTGAGCTATCGGTCGCGGTGCCCCTGGGGGTGAGCGGATGAGTTCGCCCTTCCAGGTATTGCGGCGCATCACCGCCGATCGCAAGCCCGCCGTACCGGCGGGCGAGCGGTGTGAGATGTGCGCGGAGACTATCGCCGATGCGCACCAACATGTGGTGAATGTCGAAGGCAGACAGCTCATGTGCGTATGTCGTGCCTGCTATCTGCTGTTCATCGACGGCAATGCCGCGCTGCGCTATCGGGCCGTGCCCGATCGCTACCTGTCCTTCCCGGACTTCACCATCAGCCAGGGGGAGTGGGACGCGCTCGATATTCCGGTCGGACTGGCGTTCTTCTTCCACAATTCCGCGCTCGATCGCACCGTCGCGTTCTATCCCGGACCCGCGGGTGCGACGGAATCCGAACTGCCCCTGCAAGAATGGCGTGCGGTCCGCGAGCGCCATCCCGAGATCGATGTGCTCGCGGCCGATGTCGAGGCACTGCTCATCCGGGTGCCCGAACGCGGCACGGCCGAGGCCACATGCCTGCTGCTGCCGATCGACGCCTGCTACGAATTCGTGGGCCGAATGCGGACGCTGTGGCGCGGTTTCGACGGCGGGCAGGACGTGCACCGCTATATGGACGAATTCTTCGCCGCGGTATCCGCGCGCGCCCGCCCCGGCGGCGCGTGATGAGCCCGGTCTACTCCACCACCTTCGCGGTGCTGGACATCGCGCCCGAGCCGTACGCGGTCGCGCCGATTCTGTCCGCGCGCGTCGGAATCGCCGCTCTGGGTGAGGAACCGGTGCACGCCATCGCATTGCGGGCTCAGGTGCGCATCGAACCGTATCGCCGCTCCTACACCGATGCCGAGAGCGGCGGCCTGGTCGATCTGTTCGGACCGCGCGAACGCTGGCGCGACACCCAGCGGTCGTTTCTCTGGATGCATTGCGCCACTATGATTCCCGGCTTCAACGGCGGCACCGAGGTCGATCTGCCGATGCCGGTCACCTACGACTTCGAAGTGACCGGATCCAAATACCTGCACGCTCTGCGTGAGGGCACGGTGCCGCTGCTGTTCCTGTTCAGCGGGACCGTATTCTTCAAGGGCGCAACCGGTTTCGCGGTGCAGCAGATTCCGTGGGATCGCGACGACAAGTTCGATATGCCGGTCTCGGTGTGGCGAGACGTGGTGGCGGCGCATTTCCCGAACTCCGGATATGTGCGCCTGGGCGCGGAGACCCTGGCGGCGCTTGCCGCGTACAAATCCAGCCACGGGCTACTCGGCTTCGATGACGCGGTGACCGCGTTGCTCGCCGGTGCTCAGGAGCCGTCGTGAGCGCCCCCGGCTCGGCCGCCGTGCGCGCCGTCGCGGACGCGGTGCTGTACGAGGGCTATCTGCTCTATCCCTATCGGGCCAGTTCGCGAAAGAACCAGTCCCGGTGGCAGTTCGGGGTGCTCGGTCCCGACGGCGCGGCACGAGATGGGCTCGGCGAGGACTCCGAGATCTCGGCGCAATGCGTGATCGAGGCGGGCATGCGCGCGTCCATTCGCCTGGCGGTCCGCTTCCTGCATCTGCAGCGGCGCGAAGCACAGGACTCGGCTGGGATACCGGTTGACGAACTCACCGTCGGCGCGCGGTCCTGGATCACCTGGGACGAAGCCGTCGAGGCCGAAATCGCTTTCGGGCCAATGCCCCTGAGCAATGCGACCCAGCCGCTCATCCTGTCCGGCAGCACCGAGACCGAGCAGATTCCGGACGTCGAAGGAGATCCGGCCGGACGGTTGGTGCGCACGCGCCTTCCCTTGACCGGGGAGCTCAGCGCCAGCGTCGAGTCCGACGGCCCGTACCTGCGAGTGACGGTGCGGGTTCGCAACACCGGCCCGTCGGCGGCCGACACCCGAGATGCTATCGCCCGCTCCTTCATCGGCGCTCATGTGATCGCCGAACTCGAAGGAGCACAGTTCATTTCGCTGCTGGAACCCGAACCCGCCGCCGCTGCCGCCGTATCGCGCTGTGCGCACCATCGCTGCTTCCCTGTTCTTGCGGGCACACCCGGGGATCGCAGCACCCTGCTGATCTCCCCGATCATCCTCTACGACTATCCCGAGATCGCCGAACAGAGCGAGGGCGCGCTGTTCGATTCCACCGAGATCGACGAGATCCTGACCTTGCGTGTGATGACCATGACCGACGCGGAGAAGGCGCAGGCGCGCGCCACCGATCCCCGTGCGGCACAGATCATCGACCGCTGCGATGCCATGACCCCGGAATCGATGCAACAGCTGCACGGGGTGCTGCGCGATCCCCATCTCGGCGAACCACGCCTGATCCCGGAGATTCCGGACGGCATCGACTGGTGGGATCCACTCGCGGACAATGCGGTCGCTCCGGAGTCGGATGCGGTGTCGGTCAACGGCGTTCGCGTCAGCAGGGGCACCCGGGTACGCCTGCACCCGTCCCGGCGCGCCGACGCGCAGGACCTGTTCTTCGCCGGTCAACTCGCCCGGGTCACCTCGGTGCACGAGGACGTCGACGGTCAGGCTCACATCGGTGTCGTCATCGAGAACGACCCGGCCGCGGATCTGCACGAATGGTATGGCCGCTACCTGTATTTCGCCCCGGACGAGGTCGAGCCCGTCAACAGCCCAGAGGAATGAAGGGAAGTTTTCATCATGGAAGCAGTGGGAGTGATCGCCACCGTCGTGGTCGGTGTGGTCGTGGTCGCCGGTCTGTACGTCGGCGTGCGCTCGATACCGGACCTGCGGCGCTACTTGAAGATTCGTCACATGTGAGATGACCGAACGGGTGCTGGTCGCCGGGATCGGCAATATCTTCCTCGGCGACGACGGATTCGGACCGGAAGTGGTGCGGCGATTGCCGCCGCACCCCGATAGCGCGGTGCGCGTGGTCGATTACGGGATCCGCGGGATGCACCTGGCCTACGACCTGCTCGATCCCTGTGCGGCATTGGTCCTGATCGACGCGATACCGAATCGCGGTGCGCCGGGCCAGATCACGATTTTCGTCCCCGAACCGGGTGATTCGGGAGTGGCGCGCATGGACGCGCACGCGATGAATCCGGAGGCCGTGTTCGCCGGAGTGCGGGCGCTGGGCGGGCAGTTGCCGCGCACCGTTGTCATCGGCTGTCAGGTCGAATCCGTCGACGAGCGCATGGGTTTGTCCGAACCGGTCGCGGCGGCGGTCGATACCGCGGTCGCGGCGGTGGATCGGGTGCTGTCCGATCTGCTCGCCGCTCGAGAGCAGGAGTGAATCATGTGCCTCGGCATTCCCGGACGCGTCGTCGAGATTCTCGACGGGTACCACAATCAGGTTGCCCTGGTCGATGTCTCGGGGGAGAAGCGGAAGGTCAATATCGGCCTGCTGGAGGATGATCCGGCCCGTCCCGGCGACTGGGTGATCATCCATATGGGCTTCGTGATCGAGAAGACCGACGAGGCGGGCGCGACCGCGGCCATGGCCGGACTGCGGCTGCTCGGCAGCGGTGACGAACCATGACACGCGTACGGCGGCGGCTGCTGGTCGCGGGTGTGGTGCAGGGCGTGGGATTCCGGCCCTTCGTCTACACCACGGCGGCCGAATTGGCGTTGTCGGGCAGCGTCTCCAATGACAGTTCGGGCGTAATCATCGAAGTCGAGGGCGCGCCGGCGGATTTGGACGAGTTCGCGCGCCGCGTACGCGAGCAGCCGCCACCGCTGGCCGTCGTCGAATCCGTGCGCGAAAACGATATCGCGGTCCGCGGCGGCACCGGATTCCATATCGCCGACACCTCGCGCACCGGCGGTGGCCGCACCCTGGCCTCACCCGATGTCGCGATGTGCGCGGATTGCGCGCGCGAACTTCAGGATCCGGGCAATCGCCGCTACCGCCACCCGTTCATCAACTGCACCAATTGTGGTCCGCGCTTCACCATTATCGCGAGCCTGCCGTACGACCGTGACCGCACGTCGATGGCTGACTTCGCCATGTGCGAGCGGTGCGCGGCCGAATACGCCGATCCCACCGACCGGCGTTTCCACGCCCAGCCGATCGCGTGCCCCGACTGCGGACCGACCCTTATGTTTGTCGCGCGGTCGTCGAGTGACGTGGTGCCCAAGACGGTTTCGAGAACCGTGCCCGCACCGGATCCGGAGGGCGTGCCCGCACCGGGCTCGGGGGCCGAGCGCGCCCCCCACCGTGGCATGGTCGACCACACCCTGCCGGGCTCATCGCCCTCCGGCGCTGCGGCCCTGCGGCAGGCGCGAGAGCTATTGCGCGCCGGCGGGATTCTCGCGGTCAAGGGTATCGGCGGCTATCACCTGGCCTGCGACGCCGCCGACGAGAACGCGGTAACCGAGCTGCGCCGCCGAAAGCGGCGCGGGGACAAGCCATTCGCCGTCATGGTGCCGGATCTGGCGACCGCCCGCAGCATCGTCGAGGTCGATGACTCGAGCGCCGCTCTACTGAGCGGGCCGCAGCGCCCGATCGTGCTGCTTGCCCGCAAGGACCGGACATTGGCCGCTTCGGTCGCACCCCGCAATCCGGATCTCGGCGTCATGATCGCCTACACCCCGCTGCACGTACTGCTCTTCGGCTGCGCCGGTGACGATCCCGGCCCGCGGGTGCTCGTCATGACCTCGGGCAATCTCGGCGGCGAACCGATCTGCTACGACGACGCGGACGCCCGTACCCGCCTGGCCGAACTCGCCGACGGCTGGCTCTCGCACGATCGCCGCATCCTCGTACCGTGTGATGATTCGGTGGTCCGCATGGTGGACGGGACCGAACTGCCGATCCGCCGATCGCGCGGTTACGCACCCTTGCCCGTAGCGCTTCCGTTCGCGGTGCCGCCCACCCTCGCGGTCGGCGGCGACCTGAAGAACACCTGCGCGGTCGCGGACGGCCGCTATGCCTGGCTGAGTCAGCACATCGGCGATATGGACGATCTGAATACCCTGCGCGCCTTCGATGACGCCGAGCGGCACCTGGAGGAGCTCACCGGCGTGCGCCCGGAACATCTCGCGGCCGACGCGCATCCGCTCTACCGCTCCACCGCGTGGGCGCGTCAGCATGCCGGCGACCGACCCGTGCGCACGGTGCAGCATCACCACGCCCATATTGCGGCCGTCATGGGGGAGCACGGACTCGGCGAATCGGCCACCGTGGTCGGATTCGCCTTCGACGGAACAGGATTCGGCCCCGACGGTGCGGTGTGGGGCGGTGAGGTGCTGCTGGCGGGCTACAAGGGTTTCCGGCGTCTCGCGCACCTGGCGTACGTACCGCTGGCCGGTGGCGATGTGAGTGTGCAGCGGCCCTATCGCATGGCGCTGGCCCATCTATGGGCCGCGGGCATCGAATGGTCGGCCGATATTCCCGCGGTGGCGGCCTGCCCACCGCGCGAAAGGCGAGTGCTGGCACATCAATTCGCGACCGGACTCGGTTGTGTTCCGACCTCGAGCATGGGCCGATTGTTCGACGCGGTGTCCTCGCTGGCCGGTGTGCGGCATATCGCCGACTACGAGGCCCAGGCGGCGATCGAACTCGAAGGCCTGGCACGCGGTGTCGATTCGGCGGTCAGCCCGGATATCTCGGGCTATCGATTCGGAATCGACCGTGCCGCCGATCCGATCGCCATCGATCCCGCGCCGGTGCTCGCGGCCGTCGTGGCCGACGCCGCCGCGAGCGTGGACCCCGGGCTGATCGGTGCGCGTTTCCATCGAGCTATCGCACACCTGGTGCTGGAGCTGGCGATCATCTGCGCCGGTGAATGCCGGACCGTCGCCCTGTCCGGTGGCGTCTTCCAGAACGCCCTATTGCTCTCGCAGTCACGAGCACTGCTGGAGGAGAACGGATTTCACGTCCTGAGTCATCGGCGGCTGCCGCCGAACGATGGTGGACTCGCGTTCGGGCAGATCCTTGCCGCGAGTGCGGGCTGAGCGAGAGGAGAGCCGATTATGTGCCTGGCAGTTCCAGGGAAGGTGCTCAGTCTGCAGGAGCGGGACGGCACGCTGATGTCCGTCGTCGACTTCGGCGGGGTGCGCAAAGACGTATGCCTGCAATACATTCCGGACGCCGCCATCGGCGACTACGTGGTGGTGCACGTGGGTTTCGCCATCCAGCGGCTTGACGAGGAGTCCGCGCTGCGGACATTGGCCGAATTCGAGCACCTCGGTGTGCTGAAGGAGGAATTCGGCGATGGATTCGCCTTCGCCGCCAAACAGGCGGGCCTGGCCGATCCCACCGCCGCCGAACCCGCACGGCCACAACCCGATACAGAGGTGACGCCATGAAGTATCTCGACGAGTTCAGCAATCCGGATCTGGCGGGGAAACTGCTCGAACAGATCCGCGCCGTCACCACCAGGCGCTGGGCGATCATGGAAGTCTGTGGCGGCCAGACGCATTCGATCATTCGGCACGGCATCGACCAGCTGCTGCCCGATCAGATCGAGATGATCCACGGACCGGGCTGCCCGGTCTGCGTCACCCCGCTCGAGGTGATCGACAAAGCCTTGGAGATCGCCGCGCGGCCCGGGGTGATCTTCTGCTCCTTCGGTGACATGCTGCGGGTGCCCGGCAGTGCGAAGGATCTGTTCCACGTCAAGAGCGAGGGCGGCGATGTGCGGGTGGTCTACTCACCGCTGGACGCGCTCACCATCGCCCGGGAGAATCCCGACCGGCAGGTGGTGTTCTTCGGCATCGGCTTCGAAACCACCGCACCGGCCAACGCGATGACGGTCTATCAGGCGAAAAGGCTTGGTATCGAGAACTTCTCGCTACTGGTATCGCATGTGCTGGTGCCACCCGCCATCGCCGCCATCATGGAATCGCCGACCTGCCGGGTACAGGGTTTCCTCGCGGCCGGGCATGTGTGCAGCGTGATGGGCACCGACGAATATCCACCGCTGGCCGAGAAATATCGGGTGCCGATGGTGGTTACCGGCTTCGAACCGCTGGACATCCTGGAAGGCATCCGCCGCACCGTCATTCAGCTCGAATCGGGCAGGCACGAGTTGGAGAACGCCTATCCGCGCGCGGTGATGACCGAGGGCAATCCGGCCGCGAAAGCCATGCTGCGCGATGTCTTCGAGGTGACCGACCGGGCCTGGCGCGGTATCGGCGTCATACCGCTGAGCGGATGGCGGCTCTCGGAGCGCTATCGGCAATTCGACGCGGAACGGCGGTTCGCGGTGGGCGATATGCACACCGAGGAATCCTCGATCTGCCGATCCGGCGAGGTACTCCAGGGCCTGATCAAACCGCACGAGTGCGCGGCCTTCGGCAAGGAGTGCACGCCGCGAAATCCGCTGGGCGCCACCATGGTGTCCTCCGAAGGCGCCTGCGCCGCGTACTACCTGTATCGGCGTCTCGATCAACCGGCGGAGGTGGCTCATGCCTGACGATATGGCAATGCCGATCGCTATCCCGGCGGTCGACATGGACAACTGGGTCTGCCCGCTGCCACTGCGGGATTCACCCAATATCGTGATGGGACATGGCGGCGGCGGCGCGATGTCGGGTGAGCTGATCGAGCACCTGTTCCTGCCCGCCTTCGGCTCGGCCGCCGAGGCCGGAATGGGCGACTCCGCCGTAATCACTTTGGGCGGTGCCCGATTGGCGTTTTCGACCGATTCATTCGTGGTCAAGCCGCTGGTATTCCCCGGTGGTTCCATCGGTGATCTCGCGGTCAACGGCACCGTCAACGATCTGGCCATGTCCGGTGCGCGGCCGATGGTGCTCTCCACCGCGTTCATCCTGGAGGAGGGAACCGCGCTGGCCGATATCGCGCATATCGCAAAGGCATTGGGCACCGCCGCGCTCGCGGCCGGGGTCAAACTCGTCACCGGCGACACCAAAGTGGTCGACTCGGGTCACGGCGACGGCATCTTCATCAACACGGCCGGCATCGGCATCGTCGACGATGGTGTGGACATCCGCCCGCAGCGGGCCACCCCGGGCGATGTCGTGATCGTCAGCGGTGACATCGGCGTGCACGGTGTCGCGGTGATGAGCTGCCGCGAGGGCCTGGATTTCGGCACGACGGTGGTCAGCGATACCGCTCCGCTGAACGGTCTGGTCGCCGCGATGCTCGCCACCGGCGCGGATGTGCACGTACTGCGCGATCCGACCCGCGGCGGTGTGGCCGCCACCCTCAACGAGATCGCCGGAGTCGCGAAAGTCGGTGTGGCACTGGATGAGAGGAAGCTTCCGGTCCCCGCTGAGGTGCGCGACGCGTGCGGGCTGCTCGGGTTGGATCCGATGTACGTGGCCAATGAGGGCAAACTGATCGCCTTCGTCGCACCCGAGGAGGCTGACCGCGTGCTGGCCGCGATGCGCGCGCATCCCCTCGGTGCCCGCGCCGAGGCGATCGGCGTCTGCGTGGCGGAGCATCCGGGCATGGTGGTGGCGCGCACCGCCCTGGGCGGCACCCGGGTGGTCGCCCTGCCCGCCGGTGAGCAACTACCCCGGATCTGTTGAGACGGGCGGTGATTCGGTGCGCGACGCGTGGGCCGGGTTGGATCGGCGACAGCGCCTTGGCCTCGCCGGAATGGGCTGCGTCATCCTCGCGCTGCACATCGCCGGTTGGGCCACACTGCTGTTGCTGGTAGTGCCCGGCAACTATGCGGTACAGGGCACCGTGTTCGGCGTCGGTCTCGGCGTCACCGCCTACACCTTGGGCATGCGCCACGCATTCGATGCCGACCATATCGCTGCGATCGATAACACCACCCGAAAGCTGTTGGCGGACAAGCGGAAACCGCTGACCGTCGGATTCTGGTTCTCGCTCGGTCACTCCACTGTCGTGTTCGCACTCGTCGCCCTGCTCGCGCTCGGGGTCAAAGCGCTTGCTTCGAATATCGAGAATCAGGACTCGGCCCTGCAACGCTGGACCGGCGTATTCGGCACCGGCGTCTCCGGAGTTTTCCTGATCCTGATCGGACTGTTGAATCTGGCGTCCCTGATAGGGATTTGGCGCGTCTTCCGTCGCATGCGCAGTGGCGCCTACGACGAAGCCCAACTGGAACACCAACTGGATTCCCGTGGCGCGTCGAACCGCATCTTCGGCCCGGTGGTGCGTTCGGTGCGCAAACCCTGGCAGATGTACCCGGTCGGCGTGCTGTTCGGCCTCGGCTTCGACACCGTCACCGAGGTGAGCTTGCTCGTCATCGCGGGCGGCGCGGCCGCCACCAACCTGCCCTGGTACTCGATTCTCGTTCTCCCGGTGCTGTTCTCGGCGGGCATGTCCCTCTTCGACGCCCTCGACGGCGCTTTCATGAACTACGCCTACGGCTGGGCCTTCGCCCACCCGGTCCGCAAGATCTACTACAACATCGTGGTGACGGGCCTCTCGGTCGCGGTGGCCCTGCTTATCGGAGCGCAGGAAGTCATCTCGATCCTCACCACCAAACTCGACGTGGGCTCGGGCCCCCTCGCCTGGATCGGCAACCTGGACCTCGGCGCAATGGGTTTCATCGTCGTCGCCCTCTTCGCCCTGACCTGGATCATCGCGATCACCATTTGGCGCGTCAGCGACGTCGAGGGCCGCTGGCAACGCGACCTCACCCCGAAACGGTGAGACTGATGGACACCCGCGGCACCGACATGTTCGCCCGCTACGCCCACGCCCCCAACCACCTCGGCTACTGCGGCCCACCCGAAGCAGATGCCCTGCGCACCGGGTCACCCGACCAGGTGCGCGCCCTGGCCCGGCGTTTCTCCGGCGCCTGGCCCTATCTGCGGGTGATGGCCGATATGACCGGCATCGCCGATCCCCTGGACTACCGCCTCGTCGAATCCTATTGGCTGGGAGGCGGTATCGGCGCACAGCTCGATCGGGGCGACTTCACCGCTCACCTGCTCGCGATGATCACCCCGCTGGCCGGACAGTACTGGTCCCACCTGACAGCCGATCTCGCCACCGAGTCGGCCCCCAACCACTGCTTCCACGTCTTCGGCGTCTACCCCTGGTCCCGCTTCCTCGGTCGCGGAATGGACGACCACCCGATACACGTCCTCGACAGCTGCCGTATCAGTTGGGCAACCCTGGTGCACCGCAACGGAAAGGATCTGACGATCCTCGGCCCGAGACTGCTCTGGGACCACGCGGGGCTTCGACTTTCCGACCCGTCGGTGCGCCACATCGAATGCGACGACTTCGGTATCGAACCCGCGCTCCGAATCGGCGATCAGGTCGCCGTCCACTGGGATCGGCTCTGTGGCCGACTGGAACCCGCCCAGGTCCACGACCTGCAAGCGAGCACCGAGCGTCAACTATTCGTCACCAATCACCGACTTGCGGAACAGCATTCGCCACCGCGCGGGTCACCCATGTGACTTTGGGCAGCAACACCACCACCTTCGATATCCTGGCACCCGATGACCCCGCTGTCGCGAAAGTCGACTCGGCGCCGAAATGCGTTGGGCTATTCAGCGTCCAGTGCGGCGAGACGGGCAGTCAGGAACGCTCGTTCGACGTCGTTGCCGGTGAGCAGGATTGCCTCGTTGTAGGCGATGCGGGCCTCCGCGGTGCGGCCCAGGCCCGCCAGGAAGTTGGCGCGGGCGGCGGCGAGGTAGCCGTATCCGGCGAGTTGCGGTTCGGCGGTGAGGGGTTCGAGCGCGGCCAGGCCCGCCGCGTCGCCCTCGGCGAAACCAACGGCGACGGCGTGATTCAACGTGACGACCGGCGATGGCCAGAGTTGACCCAGAACGTCGTAGAGGCCGACGATTTCGGCCCAATCGGTATCGGCCCAGGTGTGCGATTCGGCGTGCACGGCGGCGATGGCGGCCTCGAGGCCGTATCGACTCGGGTTGCGGCCCAACGATTCCCGAACCAACGCGATGCCCTCGGTGATGCGGTCGCGATCCCACCGGTCGCGGTCCTGGTCCGAGAGAGCCACCATATTGCCCGCCACGTCGGTGCGGGCGTCGCGTCGCGACTCCGACAGCAGCAGAAGCGCGAGAAGTCCTGCGACCGAAGCGTTCTCGGGGAGCAGCGCGCGCATCATGCGGGCCAGATCGACCGCGCGCTCGGTGAGGTCCCGCCGGATCAGATCGGTGTGATACGGCGCGGTGTGGCCGCTGGTGTAGAGCAGATGCACGACGGTCAGCACGGATTCGACACGCTCGGGCAGGTCTGCCGGGCCGGGAACGCGGTAGGGAATGCGGGCGGCGGCGATCTTCTTCTTGGCGCGGGTGATGCGCGCCGCCATGGTGGGTTCGGGTACCAGAAAGGCCCGCGCGACCTCGCCCGTGGTCAAACCGCAGACCAGGCGCAGGGTCAGCGCGACCTGGGCTTCGCGCGAGAGCGCGGGATGGCAGCAGGTGGTGATCAGGCGCAGCCGGTCATCGGGGATGGCCTCGTCGAGGTTCCGCGCGACGGTGTCGGCGATGTCATCGGCCGGTTCGTCGGAAATCAGCAGCGGCAGCGCACGGGTCATCGTCGCCTGCCTGCGCAGCAGATCCAGGGCGCGATTGCGCGCGACGGTGGTCAACCACGCACCCGGACGGGCGGGAACGCCTGCGACCCAACTGGTGAGGGCCTGGGCATAGGCATCCTGGACGCATTCCTCGGCAAGATCGAGGTCGCGGGTGACGCGCACCGTCGCGGCGAGCACGAAGGCCCACTCGCGGCGATGCGCGTGCGCGACCGCGGCCGAGACCGCGGCGGCGGTCATGACTCAGCCGAAGACGTGGATCGGCCGGACCTCGACCCCGCCCTCGGCCATCGGAACCTGCTTGGCGAGCACCAGCGCCTCGTCCAGGTCGGCGGCCTCGAGCAGGTAGTACCCGCCGATCTGTTCCTTGGTTTCGGCGAAGGGCCCATCGGTCACCGTGAAGCCGCCCGCACCGTCTGGACGAACGCTGGTGGCGGCGTGGCTGTGCTCCAGGGCGTTGCCGCCACGCAGGGCCGCCTGATTGTTCGTCTGGAAGCTCTGGTGGTCGCGCATCATCTCGGGGTCGTTGAGGTTGGTGCGCTCTTGCCGTTCGTCCTGGTAGATCAGGACCAAGTACTCAGCCATGGGTAATCCTTTCATCCGCCGGTCCGCCTTCGGGACCATTCAACTCTTCGACGCGCACCCACGGCCCGAATCGACAGACCCGTCGAATCCGTTGCGGGAAAGAGTTGGCCCGGCCGGTCCGGCGGCGAGCGGCGAGGGTGCGCTAGCGCGATCCCTCGGGCGGGATGAGGGACCCGATCATGGTGGCCAGCAATTGGATTCGGCGTTCGGTGAGTTCGGGGTACGGGCGCACGTGGCGGAAAAGGTGTTCGGCGTCGAACATATCGCTGATCATGAAGACGGCGGTCATGAAGTCGGCGGGGTCGAGTTCCTCCGGGGGATCGATGATCTTCAGCGCGAGTTGCAGGATCGCCGAGCCGTAGGCGACCAGCGCGGGCTGCAGTCCCGCGCGGAGCTGCTCATCGGTGCGGGCGGCGAGCTGCAATTCGTAGATCACGGTGTTGGTGCTGTTGCCCGCGATCTCGTATTGCAGCCGCAGCACCGCCTCGATGGTTCGTTCGGCCTCCGGGATCGTCTGGAATCGCGCGTCGAAGACTTCGAGCTGCCGCCGGAACGCGTCCTCGGCCACCGCGATCATGAATTCGGTCGTGGTCTCGAAGTGCCGGAACAGTGCGCCGTAGGACATGCCCGCCTCGGTCGCGATCGTTTTGACCGAGGCCCGGACATAGCCCTTCTCGGCAATGGTCACCATCGCCGCGTCGATCAGCTTGGCGATGGTGGTCTCGCGCCGTTCGCGTTGTGTGCGGCTCACAGCCGCCGATCCTAGGGCTGCCGACATAGCGGCTCACTCACCGACCGACCGGTAGCCGTCGCTCGGCGGGCTTACGGGCGGACTGACCGGTGCGCAGGAACTGCCCCGTGCCCCACTCGGCTCCGAATCCGGTGGCGAATTCCCCACCGCGATAGACGGTTACGCCATTGATGAGGGTGGCAGCCACCGCGGCGTCATTGCGATTGACCATGCGGGTCAGCCCGAACTCCGGCATCGCGTTCTCATGCAGCCCGTGCACGGACTGATCGAGCCCGGCCGGATCGATGATCACCAGATCGGCCCGATCGCCCTGACGCAGGTAGCCTGCGTCGAGCCCATACCACTCCGCCAGCTCGCCGGTGAGACGGTGCACCGCGCGCTCCACGCTCATGAACGGATTGCGCTTGCCCTGCGCGGCTTTCACCCGTTCGAGCAGTCGCAGGTGATAGTTGTAGAAGGCCATATTGCGCAGGTGCGCGCCCGCGTCCCCGAACCCCATCTGCACACCGGAATTGGTCGCCAGCTTGTCAAGATACTTGGGCCGATCATTGGCAATCGTGGTGCGCCAGCGCAGTTTCCGGCCGTACTCGATGACCATATCCAGGTAGGCGTCCACCGGATGCAATCCGCGCTCGCGGCCCACCTGGCCGATGGTCTTGCCGATCACGCTCTCATCCGGGCATCCCACGATGGTGGCGTCGAAGAAGTTCCGATGCCAGATCCGCGGACTGAACTTGTTGTCGTAGTCCTTACGGAACTGCCGCCGATACTCCTTGTCGCGCAACAGTTCATTGCGTTCGACCTCATCCTTGAGATGCAGCGCCGCGGCCCCCGCCCCGAACTCCTCGAACACCACCAGATCGATGCCGTCGGCATAGACGGTGAACGGCACCGGCAGATGCTGCCAGCGGAAGTCGGTGCGCGCGAACCGATTCAGCAGCGGCGCGGCGTACATCATGAAGTACACGACCGGGGGATAGGCCTTCGAATCCGCCGCCGACAGCAGCGAAGTCCGCAGCGCGGGCCGCCGGAACAGCCCCGAACTCGCGGCGAAGTACTTCCACACATTGGGCCGGAAATTGATGGTCGGCGCACTCTGCAGAATCCGCCGCCGCCGACGCAGCACCCCGTTGAGCGCCCGAAATTCCTTGCCCCGCGCGTACGTCGAAGGCAGCGACCGCGAGCGATAGATCTCCCCGTCGATCTTGTCGAGGGTATTGCTCATCGACGACATGCCGAGCATGCCCGCATCGATAGCGTCCTCCAAAAGCGTTCGCATACGCTCGATTTCGACCGCCGACGGCTTGGTATCGCGAGTCACCGCCCGATCCAGCCCCAGCACAGCGGTCCGCAAATCCGAATGCCCGAGGAACCCGGCCACATTCGGCCCGAGCGGAAGCCGCTCTACCGCCGCGACGTATTCGGCCGGACTGCGCCAGTCCCGATGCTCTTCGAGTACATCGTGCACCGCATCGCGCGGCACCGCCTCCACCCGGCTGAAGAAGTCCGCGCAATCGGCGTTCGACGCCAGAATCGTTGACAGCGAACAGTTTCCGATGAATACGGTTGTCACCCCATGCCGCACCGACTCGGGCAACCCCGGCTGGGCGAGCACCTCGGCGTCGTAATGGGTGTGCACATCCACGAACCCCGGTAGCACCCACTCGCCCGCCGCGTCGATCACCTCGGTATCGCTGCCCGCCTCGAGCGGTTCCGCGGATACGACTTCGACGATGCCGTTCCGGATTCCCAGGTCGCGGCGCTGCGGGGGCGCTCCCGTCCCGTCGAACCAGAGTCCGTCGCGCACGATCGTGTCGAACATGTGGCATGCCTTCCGGTAGGTCGTCCGGAGTCACCGTAGCAAAGATAGTAAGTGATCACCATCTTTATCTGACCAGGTAGATCAAACCTTTGCCAGGCTGGAAGAGACATGTGTCGCGGGGCACTGTTTGTACTCAATAGTGACAAACACTACAGTACCGTACTCATGGGTACCGAGCCGTCCGGCTCGATGCCGGCACATCTGTCCAACGGAGGGCGGTCTATTCATGGGGTTGTCGTTGCGAAGGTCGTTCAGCGGCCTGGCCGTCGTGGCGGCGGTGGTGGCCGCGGCGGCGGCCACGCCGGTCGCGCAGGCCGCTCCGGACGGCAGCGTCGGCGGCGACCCGGGCTGGACCCTCACACAGGACGCACCACCGAAATACCCTGGCGTGCATATTGATTGGGATGTCCCGATCACCATGAGCGACGGTGTGGTGCTCAAGGCCAATGTGTACCGGCCGATGGACGCGGACAACCACATCGTGGATACCCCGCTGCCGACGATCCTGAATATGACCCCGTACACGAAGCTCGTGTCGATGCTGGAAACCTCGGCGATCGCGATTCCGGGGCTGTACGACGCGATCGTCTCCCTGATGAACCGGTTCGATCTGTTCAACCTCACCGGTACGGGGCTGGGGGGACTGGGGGATCAGATCAAGCTGCTCTCCGGCGGCGCGGGCCGAACCTTCGCGGCCGATCCCAACCTCATCCGCAGCGGCTACACCCAGATCGTCGCCGATGTGCGGGGAACGGGATTCTCCCAAGGGGATTGGGGGCTGTTCAGCCCGCGCGAACATCAGGACACGGTCGAGATGATCGACTGGGCGGCTCAGCAGCCGTGGTCCGACGGCAACGTGGGGATGAGTGGTATCTCCTATTCGGGCATCAACCAGCTCTACGCGGCCGAGGAGAATCCGCCCGCGCTCAAGGCGATCTTCCCGATCGTGCCCGGCAGCGATATCGTCCGCGATGTCGCGGCCCCCGGCGGAGCGCTGGGAATCGGCTTCGCGCCGCTGCTCGCGACCGCGGTCGATGCCACCAAACTTCTCCCGGATCTGGTGTCGATCCTGAACGGCCGATTCGATTGGAAGTGGCTGGCCGATCGGGTCCAGAACCCACTGACCCTGTTCGATCTCATCCTGGCCGCGCTCACCACGCCCTCTATCGACAATCTGCCGCCCTCGATCGCCCCGGTATTGGATCCGGGGACCCCGTTCCGTTCCGGCTTGCTCGGGCATCCCGAAAAGATCAAGGTGCCGACCTTCGTGGTCGGCGGCTGGCATGACATCTTCAGCAACTCCGAGCCGCGCATTTTCGAGGCCATCTCATTGCCCACTACCGAGAAGAAACTCCTCATGGGCGACTGGTACCACAGCACCCCCGGGGCCGGTCTGGGCGTTGCGGGAGCACCACCGCGCATGGATGTGTTGCAGCGCGCCTGGTTCGACCACTGGCTCAAGGGCATTGACAACGGCATCGAGAACTACAGCCCCGCGACCCTGTTCCAGCAGGGCGGTGGCTGGACCACCGACACCGAATTCCCCCGTGCCGGTATGACTTACGCCCGGCAGTACCTGTCCGCGGATGCGAGCGGCTCAATCGCGACCCCCGTCGCACATGATGGTTCGCTGTCCTCGTCGCCTCCCACATCGACTACGGCACTGACGGTTTCGCCCGGCCTGTCCACGGTGTGCTCGCGCGACGCCGCCCAGGGCACCGCCGGTGCGCTGGGGATCCTCGACGTCTGTGCGAAGGACAGCCGGATATCCGAAGTCGCGGCGCTGACGTTCACCGGAAACCCGGTCACCGTGCCGACCCTGATCTCGGGGTCGGTGAACGTACATCTCAACACCGTGCTGGACGCCACCGACGGATACTGGACCGCGACTCTCAATGATGTTGCGCCCGACGGACAGTCGACCGTCCTGACTTCGGGGCAGTTGACCGCGTCACTGCGGGCCAATGACGAGACCAGGAGTAAGCGCTCGGCCAGCGGTGACTACAGCGACCCGTACCCGATCCTGTCCCTGGCCACGCGCCAACCGATCGTGCCCGGAGAGCCGACCGTGCTCGATATCGGCCTCGAGCAGACCGACGCGGTCCTGCAACCCGGGCATCGTTTGCGCGTGGACATCTACGCCTCGAATTTTCCGAGGGGCCTCCTGCTTGGTCCGATGCTGAACGAATCCGGCCTTACGCCACAGCGACTGGTGCTGGACCCCAGTTCACCCAGCTTCATCAACCTCCCGTCGAGCCGTCCGATCTGATCGAAAACCGCGGTCTTGCACTCGATTTCGCCGGATGCGAGACCGGGTGATCCCCGTCGGGTGACCTGACGAGCTCGTCAGGTCACTTGACGACCGCGCCCGCCGGTGCGGGTGTGCCGTGCTCGCGGAACTCGATCAGCTCGGAGGTGTACTGCGCCACGGCCCAGGGGTTGGTGAGCGGGGTCCAGTGGCCGACGCCGACCGTGCGCCGCCACAGCGACGGCACCGCGTTCTCCAGGCCGTTGAAGTAGACCGGGGTGACGAAGGGGTCGATCGACGGGCGGATCTGCTGCACGACGGGGACCTCGACATGGTCGTAGGTAGGGTTGAGCAGGCGCTGGAACATATTGGCGCGGTACAGGTTTGTCTGCGCGGCGCCATCGCGCCCGCTATATTCCTCGTGCTGTCCGCCTTCGAGGCCGACATAGGCCCGCATCAATTGCGCGCCGAGGCCCGAGTTCCAGAATGCCTCCGGCAGTACGGGCAGATAGTTGAACGGCACGTAGCTCGAAGCCATGGCTTGGTAGTACAGCGCGGGCCAGGCGGTGATGTTTCCGAATTCCCGCTGCAGCGAACTCGACAGCAGATCCAGACTGGGCCCGGAGATGAAGGTGAACGACGAGAACTTCTCCGGAATGCGCGCCGCCGATTCCCAGGTCTGGATCGCACCCCAATCATGCGCCAGCACATGCACTTTCACACCCGGAGCGGTTCGGTCGACGACCGCCTCGAAGTCCTGCGACAGCTTGGGCAGTTCGTAATCCGATACCGCGTCGGGATGGTCGCTGGCCCCAGATCCACGCGGGTCGTAGTTGACCACGTGATAGCGATCCGCGAGCAGCGGGATGACCTTGTTCCAGACATCGGAATTGTCCGGCCAGCCGTGCACGAGCACGACGGTCGGGGCCTGGTCGTAGGCGGGACCGTACTCCTTGACCGAAATCGTCGTCCCGTCGGCGGAGATGACCGAGGACTCGACGGGCTGGCCGAGGGGTTCCGCGGTGGCCATCGGCACGGGTAACCCCGAGGTGAGCATGATGAGCAGTCCGGTCGACACGGCGGCTCGCAGCGATCTGCGCTGTTGAATGCGGGGCATGAGCACTCCTCGGTGAACCTGGTCGGAACTTACTGAGGAGTAAGATACGGAGCCGCCGAGGGCGTAGCCAATCCGTCCGAATGGCGGACGCGTTCGAAAATTGCTGTGGCCCAGGTGCTCCCGTCGTGGTCGCGGGCTATTTCGGTGAACTTGTCCCCATGTGAGCGCTGGCCCGAAAAGTGACAAACATCAATGTTTTCTGATCGAGGTAATCAAGGATGTGGCGGGCCGCGCGAATCGTTCTGCGTCGCAAGAGGGCTCGATCTCATCTGGGACGACGTGTGAACGGATATGTCGCCCAGTGCAATCGAACGCTCTCAGCGGTGCCTGAGATGATCAGTAGTTCACCTCGGAGCCGACCATGGGAGGCGCGGAATCGGCCGGGGGCTTCTTCCTCGAAGCGGGTCTCGCTTGCTGCGGGGTTTGCGGTGAGGTGGGCGTGCAGCCCGTCATGACGCCATTCGAACACCGTCTCCTCCGATTCGGACCACCAGCTGCCGAGAATCGGTCGTAGGTGGTCCGGGCAGGGTGCGGCGGGTTCCCACGCCAAGGTCGGAGTTGCGGCTGCGGAGGCGATCGAGTCAAGGACGGCTCGTGTGGTGAGGTCGCTCAACACGGTGCCGTGTGTGAGGTTCGAAAGAGCCACTGCGACAGTGGAACTGTCACGATGCAAGGTCAGCGCCGCCTGGAATCCCGGCATGGCCCCGGTGTGCCCGGCGAGAATTCCAACGTCGTGGCGCTCGAGGATCAGCCCTAACCCCCAGCCCTGTTTCCACGATCGGGTATCGACCATGACTTGCAGGGTGTGCATGGCATCGACGACCGCGGTCGGAATGATGTCGGGCCGGTTGCCGCACAGGACATCTCCCCACCGCAGTAAATCCTCTGCGGTGGACCACAATTGACCACCCACACCGACCGCGCCCTGCTCCAAGGCGGGTTCCCGGTAAACGGCGTCCGCAAAGGGATCCAGGCGATAACCGATCGCTGCTCCATCGGGCATCGACCAGTTGGTGGCGGTCAATTCTAGAGGCGCGAGCAGCATTTCATCGATCAACAGTTCGCAGGACACGGTGGTGACCTGCTCGATGATCTGGCCGAGGACGGCGTAACCCAGATTCGAATAGTGCCATCGCTCCCCGGGCGCTGCGATCAATTCGATCCGGCCGAACGCTTCGCGAAGTTCCTGGCCCGAGGGTCCTTTCATGGATTCCCACATGTCGACAGGGGCCTCACGCTGCATACCGCTGCTGTGCGAGAGCAGCATTCGCACCGGCAGCCGCCCGAACGGTGTTTCCGTGAGATACCGGCCCACCGGCGCTTCGAGCTCGAGCTCACCCCGCTCGCGCAGCAGCAAAGTCACTGCGGCGGTGAAGGTCTTGGTGATCGAGCCGATCCGGTACCGGTGCCCGAGGGTGGCGGGAACCCGGTTCTCGATATCGGCGAATCCTGCCGCGGCCGCCGCGAGAGGTACGCCGCTGCGGCCGACCATCGCAGTGAGACTGGGTAATCTCCTGGTGCCCTGCTCATGTGCCACGCTGGCCGCGAATGCTGTTTGAAGGTCGGCGTCCATAGGTCCCTCATATCTCTCATCGGCTCAGCCCTCGTTCTAGTGAGACAGATTCGCCCGGCCGCGGTGGGCTAATTCGGCGCGAGAATCCTCATCCGCACCTGACTCGAGGAGTTGGGGCTACGCCCTCCGGGTGTGAAGGACGGCGAACGCGCCGCCCGCGCTCGCGGCGATAAGTACGACAATGCCGAATGCGGTGGCACCCGCGGTCAAACCGACCGCGTCACTGATGAATCCGGTGATTGTCGGTAACGCCGCGGCAGGCAGGTAGCCGCCGACGTTCTGGGCGGCATTGGTTTCCGCGAGTCGGTCAGCGGTGACGGAGGCGCTGATCGCGGTCAGACCGCCCAATTGTCCCAGGCCCTGGCCGATTCCGGCGAAGACCGCGGCCGCGCCGAACAGGGGCACTGACGACAGGTGCAGTGCGGCGATCAGCGCGGCCATGCTGGTTGCCGTCGCCACCGCCCCGCCGACCAGCACTGCACGTAGCGACAGCCTCCGGACGGCGAACTGAATCGCGGTGGCGGCCAGGAACATTCCGAACGCCAGCCCACCGGCGATCACCCGATTCGTGGCTCCGAGCAGGTGCGAGAGCACCGACGGGCCCAGTGACAGCACGAAGGACGTCGCCGTGATTCCCGGCGCGAATACCGCGATGCCGAGCGCCACCGCGACCCGTCCGCTCGCCGGTACCGCCGGGATCCGGATCCACGGCCCTCGTCCGCCGGTGCCCCGTGGCAGATCCCAGCGCGCCACCATGACGAAAGCCGAAGCGAGCAGCGCGATTTCGACCACGAAGATGGTCACCGTCGGGCCGGGCAAGGTCTCGGACAAGATGCCGGCCAACAGCGGCCCGGAACCCGCGCCGAGCACCATGGCAGCCGAAGCCGCCAGTGCGGCAACCTTTTTGCGCGCCGGTCCGCCCAGGTCGGTCACCGCGGCCATGCCCGCAGACACCGTCGCGCCAACGGCGACCCCGGTCAGCAGCCGGGCCACCGCCAGCATCGCGATCGAGTTCGCGGTGGCGAACAGCACCGCGGCGAGCACGGCCAGCGCGATGGCGGGGAGCAGCACCGGCTTGCGGCCGACTCGATCCGAGACCACGCCCGCGACCAGCAGTGCACCGAGCAATCCGACGATGTAGCAGGCGAAGATCGCGGTCAGGGTGCCCGCGGAGAATCCCATCTCGCGCTGCCAGATCCCGTACAACGGTGTGGCCGCGTTCGACAGCGCGAAGACCGCGAATACCGGCCACGCCGCCAGCCACACGATGCCGTTGCCGTCTCGCGTTTCCGATCGTGCCAGGAGTGTCGTCATCCCATCCTCCACTAGTTCGAGAATTGTCGTACTAGTACGACAGTGTTCGAACCTAGCACCTAGTACGATAAAACACGTACTAGTGCCGCACACCCGGGAGACCCCATGCCATCGGCGACCGAAGCCGCCACCCACCTGCCCGAACCCGCACGCGCGGACCTGCGGCTCGAACACATCATGGCCGCGCTCAGCGATCCGCTGCGCCTGACCATGGTCCGCAAACTGCTACTCGAATCCCCCGACACCGACCGCTCATGCGGCTGGTTCGGCAGCGACCGCCCGAAGTCGACCCTCACACACCACTTCCGCGTACTCCGCGAGGCAGGCGTAACCCGGCAGCAGCAGTACGGACTGGAACGCCGCAGCCGCGTACGCGTCGAAGACCTCGACGCCCGCTTCCCGGGCCTGCTCAACCTGATTCGCGCGTGGACACCAGCCGACTGAATCGGCTCGCCACGCCGGTCGGCCCTAGCTCGGTGGGCTCACGTTGGTCATCAAAATTGCGACGGCCACTTCGGAGCCGAGGGGCCGGTCGGCATATCGCGGATCTCGAGCATTAGGGCTTGGACGGTCGCGGTCGTTCCTTCGGTCGGCGCGCTGAGTGGCTGCCAGCACTGAATACTGTTGTGGTTAAGGGCATTCGGTTCAAGCAGAGGTCATTCGACAGTCGACGGAAATGCCTCGATTCAAGAATTGGCGCGTCGCATGTTCGTGAAATGCACCGCTGGTTCCCGCGTGATCAACCCGTACCCGCGGTCCGGAATCGTCGCGAACGGGGCGGGCAGGTACAGCACCGGCAGCACCTCACCGATCAACGGCCGCTGCTCGCGTGTGATCCGATACCTGGTCTCGACCGCCTCGGGCACGTCACCATCCACAACCGCACCGCCGTCGTGCCGGATGCACCGATATGGCTCGAGTCGCAGCATCCGAATCGCCGTCCGCGTCCATCGGAACAGCACGCACGCGCTCGTCCCCGGGCGCGCATATTCCACCAATCCCACACCGTCATTCCAGAAGACGAACTGCTCATCCTCTGTCGCGCTGTGGTATCCAGCATCCACACTCCACTGACCGATGATCTCGTCACCACGCATCGAGCGATTGAACCATCCCGTCACCACGGCCTGCGAGCACTTCTGCCGCTGCCGCTTACCCGTGGCAGGTGTGGTCACCCTTGTGCGGGAACGATGGGGTTGCCGCGAGCGGGACCGGGTGTCGGGGGTATCAGTGCTGCGGCCGGGGGATTGGTGTTGGGTTTGTTCGGCGGTGGAGTGGGTGGCATCAGCAGTGGCGCGGGGGCGTTCGCGGGGGGTGCCACGGGTCTGGGTGGTGCGGGGACGTTTTCGCATGGTGCGCCCGAGTCGACGGGCTGACATGCCGGCGGCGACACGATCGGTTCCGCGTGTGCTGTGACGGGCAGCCCGAGTGCGGCGCACGATGCGATGGTCGCGATGGCGCGAGCTGTCGATGTCAGGTGGGTTGGCCGCATGGCATTCACAGCTGGATCGGGTCGCCGTAAACCGCGACCGAGCTGTCCGCGGTGCGCGTGGATATGTTCGCGATGACGTACGACCGCAGGCTGACCGGTCCGAGGCATCCATCGATCTTGATCTGCACTGCGCTGGTCTCGATCGAACCATGTGCTCCCGCAAGAGTTTTGGTGCCGAAGGGGATCGAGGTGATCGTCCCCGGCTTCAATGTCGTGGAAATGCTCGGCAGCACCATCGCGCTGCCTCCGACATTCAGCCCCGGCACCGGTGCGACCGATACTCCAACATTAGGCCCCATCATCATGGAGGACCCCAGCGAGAGCCCATTGCCGACGTCGATCTGGCAGCCGATCTGATAACCGACAGTAAGACTTCCGGAGTCCACCGCCACCAGCCCCGCACCCGCGATATCGGCGACCCCCTTGACGGTCACGAACCCTTCACGCGTGAACGGCGAACCAGCGAGATTCGGTACACGATCAAGGATTTCAGCCGCCTTGGTAACCCGCAGTTCCCACCCGTCCTCGGTGGTCACCACCCGCGATCGATCCGGCACCTCATCCGCCGTTGCGATGGAGGTCGAACCCACCCACAGGACGGCCACGGCCAGCGGAACAATCGAATACGGCGTAGCGCGTTCGATTCGAGGGTGGCGCAGGGCCAGCGAGGTCATGTTCGTCCGATCGGCAAAATACAAGATCAAGTTCGCGGAGGGTAGCAATGGACGGGCATTTGCCGACGGCGGCGTATCCCCAACGCTGGGAAGAGATTGCGCGTGTGGATGCGTCGCGAAGGTCTGCCAAGCCGCGGGAACACGGCGAGATCGCATCCTAAAACGCTGCGGTCCAATAAAATTGGCTGGCACTTTGCCAACTCATCCGAGGAGTAGCCATGGCGATTGTCACGGGGATCGAAGGTATGACCGAGGTGCCGACAGCGGATGGCGGTACAACGCTATTGGTCAAAGGATCTGGATTCGGTAGGGCCACCGACGTCGTCTTCCGTGATCCGAACGGGAAAACCTATCGCGCACAAAGCTATACGATCGACAGTGATTCTCAGATCACGGTGGTGAGCCCGGCGGTGGAGAACCACGGCACCTACGACATCCTCGTCATGACGGGTACGGAGGCATCCACAACCCCGCGGGTGCAGGCGTACGCGGCAGCGGGCGATGGTGACGTACGTCCGGGAGCCGGTTCCAGCGGCCTCACGCTGACCACGCAGTACTCTGCGGTCGACCAGATCCGCATCGAACGCAAAATGTCCGAGTGGGAGCGGAATAAGGCGGCCAGGGAAGCGGATCTCTACACCAATGCCGACGGAGTCGATGTTCACCTGTCCTCACTGCAGGACTGCAAGGGCCGGGAGCCCGGGAACTATCTGCACCCGGACGACTGCACGAAGTTCGTCGCATGCACTCCCGATGAGCAGGCGATCGTGTACGAATGCCCGTCGTGTGAGAACGAACCGGACCGTTGCACACCGGTGGGCCGGATGGTCTACAACGTTCGAGCCGATGCGTGCATGTGGGCGGATCTGACCGAATGCTTCAGCAACTGACCGAATCTCGGGCTCAACCGGTCGCCCGCTGCGCAAGCGGCGGGCGACCGGCACCGTCGAAGACCTCGCGGATGGCGTGGCTACCCACCGCAGGCGGCGCGGTCACCCGCCCGTCCGGATCGATCAGCACGGCCGCGGGTGTGCCGGGTATCCGGTAGTGGGCGTACACCTCGCCCTCCTGCTGCACCAACATGGTTCCGGCACCGTGCATTCGGGCCCACTCGGTGTTGGCCACCCTGTCATGGGTGCCGACCACCACGATGCTGTACTGATCGGCCAGCTCCGCTCGCCAGCGTGCCAGCTCGGCGGCAACCGTCGCGCACGGCCCGCAGCCCGGGTGTAGGAACAGCAGCGCGACCGTCCGCCCGCCGGTCAGCACATCACGCAGCGCTACGCGCCCGCCCGCCGTATCCGGCAGGTCGAATTCCGGGGCCTGGGTACCGGCCGACAGGCCCCTGCGTGGAGCCCTGGCCGCCTGAATTTCAGCAATCTCCGTGCGCATTCGCCGGATCGTGTTGCCCTGCCACAGTTGCACAGTGCCCAGCGCGACGATCGCCACCAGCCCGGCCGCATACCCGAGCGGGAGCGTCTGCGGCACGGCGCCGCCAGCCACCGAGCCGACCAGCACGGCAAGCACCAACGCGGCCAGTATCGCATTGCGCACCAAGGTTTTCGGCCCGATCGCCTGGGTGCTCGACGAACCGAAACACGAACACGACGGCCGCTCTCCCCGGCGCAGCAGCCGCGCCACCAACAGTGAGAACAACGCCAGTAGACCGAGCGCCACAATCGCCGCCGGTACCGCAGTCCACGAGGGAAGTAATGCGAGCGCCACCATCAGCTCGGCTGCGGGCAACGTCCAGATCACGGTCGGGACCCACCGATCCGACACCCCGAACTGACCAACCGCCTCACGAGTCCCGCTGGGCTCCAACAGCTTTGCGGTACCAGCCCACCCGAACACCGTCGCGGCAACCAGTCGGGCTGCCCACACTGAACTAGCCAGAATCACCGAAGGCACCGGCCAACATTACTGTCCCTGCCGGGCCTCGGCGCATCAGACCGACAGAAACGGATGGCCGAGCCGAAGGATGCCTTCTCTTGAACGACAACTTCGAGAACATCAGCAACGTTGCGTCAATGCGGTTGAGCCGGGCGGTCGCGGAGTTGGTGGTAGACATGCAACCGCACGCTGCGGTGCTCGAAGTGCGCGAATTCCTAGGGCGATGGATGGCGCGTTGACTGGTTCATTCGTTCCCGTTGATATCGTTGACAACTCGTGCACTGAGCAGAAGATATCGTTTCCTGGTGTCCTCGCTGGAGAGGCAATAGTCACGGGTTGTTCTGTGCCCGTTGGTCTTCGGTGCAGATTCAAGGAATTCTGTTCCGAGAGGAAATTGCTGCTTTGTGAGATCGACTACCGCACCATCGATGATGTTGAAGTAGTGCGATACCTGCGCCCCCGTGGGCAGTCTGGCAATCGTGTTGACGATCTCGCCGCCGAAATAGTCCTGAACCACGCATGCGGTCACAGCGCACTGCCCTTTGGCGCGATCCCGCTCACTCCATCCGGAGCTCTTGCTGGTGTCAGCGGACCACGATCGCCGCAATGCATCCTGCAGAATCTCGATGGAGACGACTCCCACGGGTACAGAATACGGATGAGGACCCGCACCATGCCTAGACGCGACTACCAGAACGATCCGAACGCACCCAAAGCGAACAGCCTGGTTCCCGCGGCCTCCGTGGTCGTCGTCAACGACCTCGGGCAGATCTTGCTGCAGCGCAGGGTCGACAACGGTATGTGGGCGCTGCCGGGCGGGAAGATGGAGCTTGGCGAATCGCTCGCCGGATGTGGGGTTCGCGAGACCAAGGAAGAGACCGGGATAGACATCGAGGTCACCGGTATCGTCGGCACTTACACCGACCCGGGGCATGTCTTCGCCTACGACGATGGCGAAGTGCGGCAGGAGTTTTCCATTTGTCTGCTCGGCAAGCCAACCGGAGGGGTGCTCGCGGTGTCGGATGAGTCTCACGAAGTAGCGTGGTTCGAGCCGGGTGAGATCGATGCCCTACCGATGATTGACGCGATCCGCCGTCGAGTGGACGACTGGCGCTCGGGCTCGTACCCGGCGATCCGCTAGATGGATGGCGGCTCGCGCGCCGAGTAGAAGATATCGCCGTCGGGTTGGATCGGTCAGCTCGTTGTGACTGAGGGGTTGACGATGATCACCTTCCGCTCATTTTGTGGCGCTGTGACATTCAGCGAGTTCTGCTGAAGAACCTCGATGATCTCGTCGAGGTGGTCGGGGCTGTACCAGCCGATCATGAGGGGGCGCAGGAGGGTGTGCCAGCGGGTGCGGCGTTCGTTTTGCATGAGGGTCCAGGCTGTGGAGTGGTTGTTGCCGATCTTCTCCCAGGCTTCGAAGATCGCGCGGTAGTCGTCGTGTACGTCTTCGGCGTCGAGGTCTCCGCGTTCGATCGCGGCGAGCGTCTCGGCGTGGTCGGTCGGGTCGATTCCTGCCGCAGCCATCAATTGCGGCTTCATTGCTTCGATTTCGCGTCTGACCGAATCGGGGACGGGCTGTTCGGCTACGCCCCAGCCCTCTTCGGCGAAGAAGGCGTCGGCGTAGGCCTGGGCGTAGCTGTAGAGGAATCCCTTTGGGCCGCGCGGGGTTTCGTGTGCTGCGTCGCCTTTGGTGAAGCATCGCCAGGCGACGTCGAAGTCTGCGCCGAAACCGCGCTCGCTCAGTTCGGCGAACGCGGTTTCGAGTCTTTCGAGGTCTGTTGGCTGTTCCACGCCACTCAGTTTCAAGTACATGACTGTGTCACACACGATTGCATTAGCCATCCCCCTAGATGCCCCACGTTTGGTGGCAGCGTAAGCATCGAGATGCTGACCGCGCGAGCCGATGTGGCGATGGTCACCTCGGGGGTTCGAGACCGGCCTCGGTGGTCAAGTCCCGCGCCGCAAGCACATTCGCCGGAGTTGGGCCAGCTCGTGTCGGGCGCGGGCCCGGGTCGGGCAGGGGCTAGGGCGCGACACAGCGGAAGCTGGTCGGGGAAGCCGGGTCTCCGTCGCCCGTATAGCGGGAGACGAATGGCAGGCGGCAGATATCGCGCGAGACCGTCTGGCCGGTTGCGGTGGTCAGTGTGGCCTGGAGGACATCCGGTGCCTTGCCGTGCTCGACCCAATCCGTCAGTGCGGTCATATCGTTGCTGCCGGTGAGGGCGCAGTGTGCGACTCCCGGTGCCAGGAAGACGCGGTAGAAGTCGTCGACCCGGGTGGTACCGCCCAGCAGCGCGTCCACGCGCTTACGGTAGTCGATGGTGCCCGCGGTCGGGATGAGCTGGTCGGCGTCGCCCTGCCAGGTGAGCAGCTTGCCGCCCGCGTCGCGGAAGGCCGACAGGTCCGGGTCCGAGGTGCCGATGATCGAGTCGTATTCGGAGCGGGCCTGCTGAAAGATCCGATCGAACTGCGCGTAGGTGAGATTCGCGGAATCGAACGACCGTTGCTTCTGGACGAACGTCGAAACCCATTGTGCGGGAACGGTGAACGGTGCCCCCGTGGTGATGCCGTTCGCGTCGGTGGCGCCGGCGGTCAGTGCGCTGAAGTCGGCGCCGGTCGGCAGGCCGAACCGCAGCTGCTTGCCGTTCGCATCCCGCGGGCCGTCCCAGATCTTGCGGACCACATCAGCGACGGTCTCGCTGATCGTGTATTCCTTTCCGTCGCATTGCACCTTGGTGCCGATCAGACGGCGCGGGTCGAAATCGCATCGGCCCGGGTCGCTGATCAGGCCATCCGCGAGGCCGTCCTGCGGATCGCATTGCTTGACCGCGGCCTGGTTGAAGGCGTTGAACTCGCACGTGGTCGGGTAGGTGTGCGCCTCACTCATCACCACTTGCGGCCAGAGCGTGGCGACCTCGAATTGGTTCCAGTTGATGGCCGGAGCGTCGGCATTGATGCCGTTGAAGTCGGACGGATATTTCTGGGCCTCCATATAGCCCTGGCGACCGCCCGTCGAGCAGCCGTTCCAGTAGGCATAGGACGCGGCTTGATCGTAGACGTCGTGCACGACCTGCTTGCCCACGATCGCCAACTCGTGCACCGAGCGGGAAGCGAAGTTCTCCAGTAGCGCGGTGTTGACCTGACCGGCCGAGTTCAACCCCCAACTGGTGTCCAGGCCGGTGGTGTCCACACCGGCGTCGGTGGTGGCGGCCGCATAGCCCTGCTTGACCGCCGTGGCCACGCCGCCGATGTTCCCGGCGGCGTAGGCGGCGCCACCGACCGCCTGGAAGCGCCCGTTCCAGCCGGATTCCGGTAGCCAAACCTGCACCGTGGCATGGTCGTTCGCGCCGGGGTGGGTGAGCGTGATGGTTACTTCGCAGTGTGCGGGGACGTCTGGTACGGGGTAGCCGCCCAGCGGCGGGCTGCCGGGAACCTGAAACGCTCCCGCGGGGACATCTTTGGCGGTCAGGGACTCCACGGTGGCGCCGTCCGGCGCCGGGATCTGAAATGTGGAGCAGTTGAAGGCGTTTGCGCTCGCGGGGGTGGCCGCGGAATCGTTCGACCTGTCCACCACTGCGTAGAGGGCGGCGGCGCCTGCGACGGTGATGCCCACGGTCGCGAGTGCCAGAATTTGTCGTTTCAAGATCTCTCCTCGGTTGGAACTGCTTACTTACTGTCGCCAGCGCACCGGCACCGCCACATCAGTCACCTGACGCCCCGGCCGACGTAATCCGATGCGTCACGCGGTCCGCTGGAGCTGCTCGGCGAAGAAGCCGGTGAGCTGATCCACCGCCGGACCGACGTACTGATCCCTGTCGTAGAGGCCGACATGACTCGCACCCTCGATCCAGTGAATCCGCGTGGGCCCCAAAGCCTTCTGGAAGGCTTCGAGGCCCCATCCAGGCGGTGATGGCGCGGGTGCCCATGATCATGAGCAGCGGGTGTTGGCCGATCAGCGGCAGCGCCGCGAAGGCATCGAACATCGCGAGCTTGTCGATGCTGGTCCAGTCGAATGCCTTCGCGGAGCGTGGATGCCAACCGCGCGGATCTTGGCCATGAGATGCTCCGTTTCACGGTGATTTCCGAAGGTGTGGTTCGAGCTAGGACGGTCGCAGCAGCTCCGCGGCGCGTTCGGCGATCGCGTATACCGTCGCGTTCGTATTGGCCGAGGGAATGACTGGAATGACCGATCCGTCCGCAATCCGCAGGCCCTCCACGCCGTGCACTCGCAGTTCGGAATTCACGACGGAGTACGCGTCCTCACCCATGGCGCAGGTGCCCACCGGGTGGCAGTAGGAGCCGAAGTTCCTTCGTGCGTAGTCGCCGAGCATCGCCCTGTCGGTCAAGTCGACGCCGGGCGCGACTTCGGCTACGCCCCAGCGGGCCAGCGCCGCCGAAGCCGCGATCTCGCGGGCAGCCTCGATACCGGCCACCACGACCTCGACATCAGCGGCGGCGGTGAAGTATCCGGGGTCGAGTACCGGTGGCGCGGAGGGGTCGGCCGAGGTGATGCGCATGGAGCCCCGGCTCACCGGAAGCATGGGGGAGACGCCGATGGTGAAGCCGTTCGACACTGCGGCAACAGGATTGGGCAGTGGGATATCGATGAAGATGATCTGCACATCCGGTCCCGTCAGGTGCGGGTCGCTGCGCAGCAGGCCGATGATCTCGCCGTGATTGGCCTGCGGTGTGGGCACCGGGCGCTGGGAACTGTGCACCAGGTTGATCCGGGGGTGGTCGTGGAGATTGCGACCCACCCCGGGCAGCGGATGCACCACCTCGACATGCGCCTCCCGCAGCACGGTCTCCGGTCCGATGCCCGAGCGCATCAGCAGTTGAGCGCTTCCGATGGTTCCGGCGGTCAGTACAACCTCGGAAGTGGCAGTGGCGCGGTGGATTTCGCCGTCCACGCGGTACTCGACTCCGGTGCAGCGCTGACTCTCGAACAGCAGTCTGTGCGCGAGCGCGCCGGTCTCCACGGTGAGATTGGGCCGTGCGAGTGCGGGTGTGAGATAGGCATCCGCGGCGCTCTGGCGTTGTCCGGCAACGATGTTGAGGTCGACCGGACCGAAGCCGTCCTCGAGCCCGCCGCTGATGTCGATGGCCCGCGGGAATCCGACTTCGATCGCGCCGTCCAGGCAGGCGAGCAGGATCTCGTTGGGTCGCGTGGTTGGGCCGACGGTCAGCGGCCCGGCGGTGCCGCGACCGGGCGCGCCGCTCACGGCGGACTCGCTGCGCTGGAAGTAGGGCAGCAGATCATCGTAGGTCCAGCCCTTGGCGCCGCGATTGCTCCAGCCGTCATAGGAGGTGTGATGCCCACGCGCGAACACCATCGCATTGATGGCAGACGAGCCACCCAGCCCCCTGCCACGCGGAAGCGGCACCGGTGCGTTCGAAAACCGCTGTGGCACGGTGAGATCGCCCCATCCGGCAGGCGAGTTGGCGAGTGTCGGCCAGGCCGGAGGATATGCGACCGCGTCGGGCAGGTCCGCGGCACCGGCCTCCAGCAGCAGCACCCGGAGGTTCTCGTCCTCGGTGAGGCGGGCCGCGAGCACGCAGCCCGCGGTACCGCCGCCGACGATGACGAAATCGTAGGAATCATGTGCGGGCATCTCGATTGTCCTTTGTGTAGAGCGCGGCGAATTCTGGTTACGGGGGTCAGTGGGTTCTTTGTTTCCAGGCCAGCAGCGCGGCCTGCGCGATGAAGAAGACACCGCCGCCGGTCGCGTAGATGGCCAGGACATCCAGGGCGGGGGAATCGCCGATGGCCTGGGCGATGTAGGTCGCGCCGACCAGGAATGACAGACCGCCGGAGATCAGGGTCGGCCACTGTTTGCCCAGGACGGGACCGCGCCGGTATACGCCGACGGTTAGTTGGGCCGCGCCGGAAAGGATTGCCCAGGCACCGAATACACCCAGTACCGCCGCCATGCCACCGGTGGTCCCGGCGATACCGAGCGCAGCGGCGATGACCGCACTGAGTACGCCGTTGAATGCCGTCACGCGACGTTCGGCGCCTAACGGGACCGCGAGAAAGTCGATCAGAGAGGACACGGCGTCGATGAGCGGATAGAGGACCAGCAGTGTCACCGCGATGGCATCGAGGGTGTTATGGACCGCGGCGAAGGCTATAGCCCAGGCGATGGCGAGTACGCCACGGCTCAGGTACAGGCGGATCAGGGACGAGCGCTCGGAGTTGGTCACGGGCAGTGCGGTTGTGGTGTTCATGGACACTACCCTCACGCCGGGCCGGATGCCGCCGCATCCGTCGACTGACGGTCCGCGCTACGTAGGTCATCGGGGCGCGAGGTGACGTACGTAGCGCTCACCGTCACCTGACGGATGTGCCGCACGGGCCTCGGCGACGACAGTGGAATCGTACAACTCGCTCCCACCTGCTAGAAGGACGAAATCCCATGGTCGACAACGGATATGGCCGCAACCGGCGACGCGCTACCCGGATCGCCGCGGCGCTCGCGGCCGGTATCACCGGCGTCGGTGTCGCGGTCGCCTGCTCCGCGAACACCGTCACCCACGCCGGTCCCGATGAGGACGCGCCGCGGCCGACCATTGTGCTCGAGCACGGCGCCTTCGCCGACGGATCCAGCTGGAACGATGTGATCGAGAAGCTGCGTCGGGACCGGTATCCCGTGGTGGCCGCGGCCAATCCGCTGCGCGGTCCCGCCGCCGATGCCGTGGCGCTGCGCAGCGTGATCAGCCACATCGATGGACCCGTCATCCTGGTCGGGCATTCCTACGGCGGTTCGGTCATCAGCGCGGCTGCGGCCGGAAACGACAAGGTCAAGGGGCTCGTCTACGTTGCGGCGTTTCTGCCCGCGCCGGGTGAGACCGCACTGGAGCTGACGAATAAATACCCCGGCTCCACCCTGCCGGGCACCTTGAATCCGGTGCCGTTCACCAATACCGACGGCAGCACCGGTACCGACCTCTACATCCAGCAGGACAAATTCCGCGACCAGTTCGCGGCCGATGTGCCCGAGGATCGCGCCGCTCTGGCGGCGGCGTCGCAGCGGCCGATCGCGCAATCCGCGCTCGAGGAGAAGGCCACGGTCGCGGCCTGGAGCGAGAAGCCCAGCTGGGACATCGTCACCACCAAGGATCTGAATATTCCGGTTGCGGCACAGCGCTTCATGGCCGAGCGCGCCCACGCGCACGTCACCGAGGTCGATGCCTCGCATTCGGTCGCCGTCTCCCATCCCGATGTGGTCGCCGACGTGATCGAACAAGCCGCCAAAGCCACCCGCTGACCACGAAAACCCAAGCACCACAGGAGAACACGACCATGGATATGAAACTCGAAGTCATCGTGCTGCCCGTCGCGGACGTCGATCGCGCGAAGGCGTTCTACGCCGACCGGCTCGGATTCCGGCTCGATGCCGACTTCACCGTGGACCAGGACTATCGCGTCGTCCAGGTGACCCCGCCCGGCTCGGCCTGCTCCATCATCTTCGGAACCGGCGTCACCGCCGCCGAACCCGGTTCGGTCGATGGCCTGCACCTGATCGTCACCGATATCGAGCAAGCCGTCGCCGACCTCGCCGAACGCGGCGTCGCCGTGGACGGGCCGTTCCGGGACGCGACCGGCGTATTCCATCACGCCGGAACCACCGCTCGCATCGCGGGTGTGCACCCCGAGCGCCGCAGCTACGGATCCTTCGCCGCCTTCGCGGATCCGGACGGCAATAGCTGGTTCCTGCAGGAAATCACGCAGCGCGCACCCGGCCGCTGACCACGGATCTGAGAGAAAATACCATGTCTGACAACAATATTCAGTCCTACGACGTCATCGTCATCGGAGCCGGACCGGTCGGGGAGAATGTCGCCGACCGCACTGCCGCCGCCGGTCTGAGCACCGTCATCATCGAATCCGAACTCGTCGGCGGCGAATGTTCCTACTGGGCTTGCGAACCCAGCAAGGCGCTGCTGCGTCCCGCGCTGCTGTACGCCGAGGCCGCACGATTTCCCGGCGTCGCGAACGCGGTGACCGGACCGCTTGACGCAGCCTCGGTGCTGAAACACCGGGACCGCATGGTCGCCGACTGGAACGATCGCGATCAAGTCGAATGGCTTGACTCAGAGGGGATTTCGCTCATTCGCGGTCACGGCAGTCTCGATGGGGTGCGGCAGGTGACCGTCCGGACTCCGGACGGTGGCACCGTGCGATTGCGTGCCCGGCACGCGGTGGTGGTCTGCACGGGCACCCGTGCGGCGCTGCCACCCATACCGGGACTGGATACGGTGCGCCCGTGGACAAGTCGCGAGGCCACCAGCGCCCGCGAGGTGCCGCGTCGGCTGGCGATACTGGGTGCCGGGGTCGTCGCGGTCGAAATGGCAACGGCCTGGCGGGCTTTGGGCTCCGAGGTCACCCTCATCGCCCGTGAGTCGCGATTGCTCGGCCGCGTCGAACCTTTCGCTGCGGACCTGGTGAGCGATCGGCTCCGGGCGGCGGGCGTCGATCTGCGCTTCGAATCGGGCATCGCCACCGCCGAACGCGCGGGCGGCCCCGATGACGGTATTCACCTGACCCTGGTCGACGGCACCCGCATCGTCGCCGACGAACTCCTGCTCGCCACCGGCCGCGCACCGCGCACCGATGACATCGGTTTGGAGACAGTCGGTTTGGTCCCGGGGGAGTGGCTCGCCACCGATGACAGTTTCGCGGTGACCGCGGTCGACGGCGACTGGCTCTATGGCGTAGGCGATGTCAATCACCGGGCTCTGCTCACCCACCAGGGCAAGTACCAGGCGCGCATCGCGGGCACAGTCATCGCCGATCGGGCAGCGGGACAACCGCTGGACACCACCGCGTGGGGAAAGCACACCGGCACAGCGGATCTCGCAGCCGTCCCGCAGGTGGTCTTCACCGATCCGGAGATCGCCGCGGTCGGCCTCACCACCGAGGACGCCGCCAGGGCGGGCCGCGCGGTCGACATCGTCGACTACGACATCGGCCGGGTCGCCGGTGCACTCCAGCACGATCCGGACTATCGCGGCCGCGCGCGCATCCTCATCGACCCCGAGCGCCAGGTGATCGTCGGAGCCACCTTCGCCGGTCCAGGTGTTGCCGAACTCCTGCACTCGGCCACCCTCGCCATCGCCGGTGAGATCCCCCTCGACCGCCTCTGGCACGCCGTACCCGCATTCCCGACCATCAGCGAGGTGTGGCTGCGCCTGCTCGAGACCTATCGCGATCAGTCCGCGCCACACACCTCCTTCACCCCACCTCTGAAAGCAGCGTGATCGCGATGTCGAACCAGAACTCCGGCGCTCTCGATCGCGGCGCGCATGCCTTCGACTCGGACGGTGTCCTACAGCGGTACCACGTGTACGGCAGTGGACCGGTGTGCCTGGCGCATCCGGGCGGACCGGGTATCCACTGGGAGTACCTGCGCATGCCCGAACTGGAACAGCACCTGACGATGGTGTACGTCGAGGCACTCGGCACCGGTGGCTCCGGACGACTGCCGACGCATCCGAACGGCTATACCCGTGAGCGCTACAGCGTTGCGCTGCAACGGATCATCGATCATCTCGGTGTAGCCGAGGTGTATCTGCTCGGCCACTCGCACGGCGCGTTCGTCGCGGCGTATCACGCCATTCATCGCCCCCAACGGCTCGCCGGGATCATCCTGTACGAGGGCGCGTCGGTCACCGGTCCCGAACACGGCGCGGAGGCCGCACGGCGGCTACAGGAGTTCGCCGCCGCACACGCCGATCGGCCCGGCCTGGCCGATGTTCTTGCGACATTCGCTGGTATGCAAGACATTTCGAGCGATGAACAGACCCTGGCCGTCGCCCGCGGCGTCCTGCCCTCGTACATCGCCGACTACTGGGGTGATGAGCAGCGGTGGGCTCCGCTACGGGATGCGTTACGCGCCAGCTACATCTCGGGCCTGGACGCACTCGGCGCGCCCGATCTCATCGACGACCGCGCCGATCTGCCGAAGGTGACAATCCCCGCCTTGGTCATAGTCGGCCGCTTCGATGTCATCTGCGGACCCCGCTGGGGCCGGGAACTGGCCGCCCTCATCCCCGATTCGCGCCTGGTGATCCTGGAGCGCAGTGGTCACCTCGGGCATCTGGAGGAACCCGAGCGATTCGCCGCCGCAGTTCGGGATTTCGCCCTCTCCGCAGGTCGGTCCGAGCCTGCTGTGCCGGAGGGCCCGGAACCCGCTGCGCGGACGCACATGGGCTAGTGCCTCGGGGCTTGCGACGAGGAATCGAGCGGCACCGGCGTTGCCCGGATCGCTAAATAGGTTGACAGCGAGCGGGATTACGACAGGGTGTCGCGCACCTGCGACTTTTGGGCCGCGCCGATTTGTCGGTGGGTGGTCGTAAGGTCGTTTACATGAGCATTTCGACGTGCCGGCGCGCAGGGCCGGATGAATTCGGTTGCGTTAACAGTGGTTCGGAATGCAGTGTGTTCGTCGTAAGTGTTGCAGGAGCAGGGTCATGGGGAGTGACCCTCCGGGGGAAGGAACAAAAGCTATGAATCACAACATGATTCGCGGGTCGCGGCGCGGTCCGAGATTCGCCAAGAGCACGTTCAGCTACAACGGCGACTGTGTCGAGGTCGCATACCATGAGGGCCGAATCGCGGTGCGCGACTCCAAGGATCGGCACAGCCCGACGCTGTGGTTCACGAGCTCGGAATGGCGTGCGTTCACCTCGGGCGTGCGGGCCGGCGAATTCGATTTCGGTGAGTGACAGCCCCGGTGGTGGGGGGCCCCCTTTGCGGGGCCACCCCCCCCCCCCCCCCCCAAACAGGTGACAAACACCGAAGGCACACACCGAACCAAAGCGAAACCCAACCTCCCAAACATCCCAAACAAGCCAGAAACGACAAAAACCAAG